>JAVEVC010000007.1:0-109651 GCA_034005245.1 Bacteroidales bacterium | reverse complement strand
TGGCCTCAGGAATATGCTCCGGAAAAACCGCTTGAAATGCTCGATGAACGGTTCAACAAGCAATTCCTGATGGAACAGGCCAGATCGTTTGTCTGGGGCATGCAACCAACTATTGCCAATTACCAAAGTTTTTTGGCAGCCGCCAGGAAAAAAGAGATTGATTACCTTATTAATATCTCAAAAGTAAGGGATCGGGCATTAAAGTATCTACTGTATGGCAGGTTTTTAAGAAATCCTGAAACAAATTCCCTGGCAGAAGATTTTGATATTTCAAGGTTATCTATCTATGCAGGCAAGCAGGGGGAAAGTGTAACAGCCTTCAGGGGCAACTTTCATCTTATCTATGCCGGTACATGGCAAGCCGACAACAATGATGTTGGGATAGCCCTTACAAGCATAAGCGATAACAGTGAAAGACTTACCTTTAAGTTTAATGCCGACGATTATAACCTTCCCAGATCAGGTAGGATATCTGTAATAGACAAAAATGGCAGTAGATTGTTAAAAGAATACACAGGAAATGAAATCGTGTTTGACATGATGCTTGAGCCAGGAGAAGCCTGTGTTATTGAGTTTACTTCCGGCAAATAGTGACTAATTGTTCAAAATATGAAAAATTTTGTTTTCCCAACTTTGGTGATTATTCACCTTCTTCTTGCAACAGGTTGCCGGTCAGACAAAGATGAGGTAGTTATACTGTCGGCTCCTGCCGGCAGCCTTTATACATCTATTGACACAGATGGAACGACTGTCATCCCCAACGGACGTTTTCTGACACCTGCAGGAAACAACATCCTGGTTGCTCCCCACCCTTTTGGACTTGCGCTTAGCCCTGATGGCAATATCGCTGTTACTGCCAACTCTGGCGTAAATCCTCTTTCCATCTCAATAATCCGCAACCTTGCCTCCAAACCTGAAGTAATGCAGGTCCCTCCGGGTTATATTACAGATGCAGGGGTTCTTGAATCAGTTTTTATGGGTCTGGCCATTACGCCTGACAACAGTAAAGTATACGTAGCAGGGGGCCAAAACAACTCAATCTTTGTTTTCGACCTTCTAACGGGCAAAAAGACTGATTCTATTGATTGTTCTGTTTCAGAAGATGGGAAATATTTCCCCGACGGATATATAGGTGATATGACAATTACCAAAGATGGTAACCTTATTTATGCGGTAGACCAGACTAACTTCAGGCTCGCAATCATCGACACCCGCACTATGAAGGTAAAAAGATCTGTTCCTGTTGGACGATACCCCTTCGGGGTTGCTTTGACACCTGATGAGAAGAAAGTCTATGTAGCAAATGTGGGAATGTTCCAGTACAGCAAAATTGGCACAATTGAAGCTGATTCCGACTATGAAGGAGCTCTTGATTTTCCACCATTCGGATTTAATACGGAAGAAATGAAGAATGGCATAATAACTGATTCTCTTGTTATTCCGGGACTTGGTGATCCCAACAGCGATATGGCATTTTCGGTTTGGGCAATATCTGTTGATAACGTTGATAATCCATATATAACTGCCAAAATCAAGACCGGAAATCTTATAGGGCAGAAGGTCGATGGCATTCCTGCAGTAGGAGGTTCAAGTCCCAATTCGCTAGCTGTAACTTCAAGGTATGTCTTTGTGAGCAATGGAAATAACGATAACATAACGGTTATTGATATAACCAAAGACTCTGTTGTTAAGGAAATATCCATCAAGCCTGATAATGCAGTAAAACAATTCAGGGGAGTAATTCCCTTCGGACTGGCTGTTACTCCCGACGAGAAAAAACTTTTTGTTGCCGAAGCAGGAATTAATGCTATTGGAGTCGTTGACCTGAAATCACTTAAAGTAACAGGACATATACCCACCGGGTGGTTTCCATCAAGGATATGCGTTACTCCGGATAGTAAAAAAATAATTGCAACAAATGCCAAAGGCTATGGCTCCGGACCAAATGGAGGAGTCATTTTCAAAGAAGGAGGCGAAGGAACCTACATAGGAAATCTCATGAAGGGCACTGTTTCAATAATCAATATTCCATCGGAAAAAGAGCTTAAAAAGATGACATCCCGGGTTATCGATAATAATTTCCGGAAGGAAAAAGCATCACTGGCTATAAAAGGCAGGGAAAAAAATCCCATACCCTTGTACGGCAGGCAAAAAGACACTCCCATCAGGCATATAGTATTCATATCAAAGGAGAACAGGACTTATGATGAAGTATTTGGCCAGGTAATACAAGGCGAAGGCGATGCTTCTATTGCCAGATACGGGCATAATGCTTCATTTAACAACAGGAACAACACATTAAAAGTTGAAAATGCAACGGTGATGGCCAACCACCTTATGCTGGCATCTAAATTCGCTATTGCTGATAATTTTTATGTGGATGCAGATGTCTCTGCTGACGGACACAGGTGGCTTGTCAACACGTATCCGAATGAGTGGGTTGAAACATCCACCGCAGCAAGCTATGGAGGGAACAGGAGCTATAATCCCGATCTTAAGGCACCAGGCAGTCTGGCCATGAACGGATCAGCCGGGGCAATCTATCCTGAAGACTATAATGAATCAGGTTCCATGTGGGACCACCTCGAAAGAAATAATATCAGCTTTTTTAATTTTGGATTCAGCATTATGTTTGAACCGGCTTTTTATCATGAATCCTATAAGTACACAGGCATCAGGCAGTTTGCAAATTTTCCGGTGCCTGCGCCAATATTCACAAGAACATCCAGGGAATATCCCACTTACAACATGTCGATTCCTGACCAGTTCAGAGTAAGTCAGTTCATCAGGGAGTTCAATCAGAGATGGATGAAAGGAGAAGAGGAAATGCCTCAAATTATAACAGTGATTATCCCCAATGATCATGGTGCAGGAGAAAGACCTGAGGCCGGATATCCCTTCAGGGAAAGCTATATGGTTGACAACGACCTTGCTGTTGGAAGGATAATAGAATTTCTTTCTCATACTCCATACTGGAAGAATATGGCTATATTCATAACCGAAGATGATGCTCAGAACGGAGTGGATCACATCGATGCTCATCGCAGTATTCTAATGGTGATATCGCCCTATGCTAAAAGGAATTACGTAAGCAAGGTCCATTACAGTTTCGGCAGTATATTCAAGACCTTCTGGAACCTGCTGGGTTTGCCTTACCTTAACCAGTATGATGCAGCAGCAACAGACCTTGCAGATATGTTCACCGATACTCCTGACTTCACTCCATATAATGCATTACCGCCTGATTTGCGCATATTCGATCCCGATCAGGCACTCTCACCGCTCGATGAGGAATTTGACTGGAACTCGCTTACCGAATCACCCATGCTTGACGATCCTGAAGAAATGATAAAGGATCAAAAGGAAGTACCTGAATACAGGCTGCAAGATCAAAAGAAATAAAAAGAAAATTCAGATTCCGGTAAATGAAGTATCACGTTTTCCAGGAAAGTCTGCGATCATCATCCATGATGATCTTATTATGGTCAAGAAGCCATCTGATGACCCTCGTAACCTTATCCTCTGAATGGTTGATCCTGCTTACAAGTTCAAATGCATCAGGCCTCTCCTTAGACAGCACCGATTTGATCTCTTCAAGTATTAGATCAAACTCATATTTGCTGAGGTCAAGTTCATTGCGCTCCCTGCAAACATCACAGATACCGCACCGGTCTGATTCCTCACCAAAATAATCAAGAAGGAAAACTGACCTGCACCGGTTTCTGGATTCAGCATATGCTAACATATGCTTTAAACGACTAATATATTTCTCTTTAACAAACAAATAGGTATCAGGAGAAATCATAATGGCTTTTCTGACTAGCCTTTCTTCAGTGAATATTACCAGCGCTGTTTTTTTCCCGGGAATGTATCTTATTATATTTAATGCCGATAGCTTAACCAGATACTGATAAACAGTATCTCTGGAAATCGCTGCTTTTTTTGCCAGCGACTCTTCATTAATTGCCACATATTCGGTGAACATGCCGGTATATGACCTTAATAAAAGTTTAATAAAGCTGTCGAAAGATTCATTGGCAACCTGAAATTTGTATAGGTCGTCGCGACCGACAATAAAGTGAACTCTCGATGGATTATTTATCTCCTCAGTGAATTCAACATATCCTTCCCTCTGCAGAAAAGTCAGACAATTGTAGGTCTCTATTACCGGCAACCTGTATCTTGATACAAAATCGCTCATGTTAAAATCAAATACATTATCCTTTCCAGCTCCATGCGGTAAATTCAGATAATTGCATAGAGCTTCATAAACATCTTTAATCTTCTCAATTGGAGGAAATTTTTTTCTCAATGAATCTTCAAGCCTCGTTTTATCACTTTCAGAATAGAGAAGTACAGCAAATGCGGGCTTATTATCCCTTCCCGCCCGTCCGCTTTCCTGAAAATAAGCCTCAATCGATTCCGGCAGATCCCAATGGATAACAAACCTTACTTCCGCTTTGTCGATACCCATTCCAAAAGCATTTGTTGCAACTATCACCCTTGTCTGACCGGCTGACCACGCTGATTGCTTCTTATCTCTGAGATCATCAGGCAACCCAGCATGATAAAAATCTGCACTTATTCCATTCTCAACAAGAAGATGTGCCACTTCTTTACTCCTTTTTCTGCTTCTGACATAGACAATCCCGCTGCCCCTGGCATCTTTAAGGGTCTTTACCAGATAAGTTCCCTTATCTTCCACTGACCTTACGAGGTAGGAGATATTTTTCCTCAGAAAACTGGTTTTCAGGACATTTTTTTCCCTGAATTCCAGTTTTTCCATTATATCCGATATTACCTGGGGTGTTGCTGAAGCAGTCAGGGCAAGAAAAGGAACGTCAGGAGCAATCAGGTTCCTCAGGGAGGCTATTTTAAGATAAGAAGGGCGGAAATCATACCCCCATTGGCTTATGCAGTGTGCTTCGTCAATTGCAACAAGAGAAAGGTTAAGCCGGGGTGCCTTGGATCGGAAAACAGCTGTGGAAATTCTTTCGGGTGAAATATAAAGAAACTTATAATCACCATAAATGCAGTTATCAAGAGTTATATCAATCTCCTCTCTCGACATTCCGGAATGCACAGCCAGGGTTTTGATCTTCAATTCATTCAGGCGCCGAACCTGTTCCTTCATGAGGGCAATCAAAGGAGTAATTACCAGACAAATTCCATCAGCAGCCAGGGCTGGTACCTGGAAAGTCATTGATTTACCCCCACCTGTTGGCATCAGCCCAAGGGTATCCTTTCCCATGGCAACAGATCTTATTATCTCTTCCTGAAGCGGTTTGAAAGCGGTAAAACCCCAATACTTCGTAAGTATCCGGCGGTAATTATCAATATTTATTTCCTCTTGCACGATATACAAAAGTAATAACTGAAATCCGATTTCATGACCCCCGGGATGATTATCTTGGCTCTCACCCATAGCTTATTTTCAGAAATTAACCTCACCCTTCACGCCAGCCTGGGCAAAAAGCCTAAAATAGTTAATATACAATATATTAACTATTTCATTGTTTTCCTGCATAATTATACTTCCCGGGATGATGTATGATCTGTTAAGCTTAATCAGATCGATATGCACCCAACAATCATAATGATTCAACATGTTTTTATAGTCCTGTTTTTTTTTCGTATTTTCGCCAACATTAACTTATACAGCCTAAAATGTCATTCTCAACGGATAAGATATTATATGAAGGGTTGACCTTTGATGATGTTCTTCTAGTTCCTGCATATTCAGAGGTTCTACCGCGGGAAGTGGATTTAAGCTCCATGTTTTCCCGAAACATCAGGATAAATACTCCGGTTGTATCAGCCGCCATGGATACTGTGACTGAAGATGAAATGGCAATAGCCATTGCAAGAGAGGGAGGCATAGGAGTGATACATAAGAATATGTCGATCGAAAAGCAGGCTACCCAGGTAAAAAGGGTTAAAAGGGCTGAAAACGTTATGATCTCCGATCCCATAACCATATCAATCGGGGGAACCGTGGCAGAAGCATTAAGTCTTATGAAAGAGTACAGTATAGGTGGAATACCTGTTATTGACTCAGAAGGCATCCTGAAAGGAATTGTCACTACACGAGACCTGAGATTCGAGAATAATTTTTCTCGGAATATTTCAGAGGTAATGACAACAGACCTTATAACAACAAATCACCACACAAACCTGAGTGCTGCAGCCCGAATCCTTCAGAGGCATAAAATTGAAAAACTGCCCCTGGTTGACGAAGAAGGGAAACTCATTGGACTGATAACTTATAAGGATATTTCTAAAACAAAAGACAGGCCTAATTCATGCAAAGACGATAAAGGAAGATTAAGAGTAGCAGCTGCAGTTGGAATATCTGCAGATACTATGCAAAGAGTAGAAGCTCTTATTAACGCCAATGTTGATGCAATCGTTGTAGATACTGCACATGCCCACTCAGGAAATGTTGTACGTGTACTCAGACAAATAAAAAAAACATACCCCGAAATTGACGTTATAGCAGGCAATATAGGGACTGCAGAAGCAGCGAAAAAACTCATTGACGAGGGTGCAGACGGCATTAAAGTGGGAATAGGGCCAGGATCAATTTGTACAACCCGAATCATTGCCGGAGTAGGCATCCCCCAGCTTTCTGCAATATACAATGTGGCAAAAGCTGTTGAGGGATCAGGGATTCCTATAATTGCCGATGGCGGAATACGGTATTCAGGCGATATTATCAAAGCACTTGCTGCCGGCGCCGATTCTATTATGGCCGGCTCACTCTTTGCAGGTGTTGAGGAATCGCCTGGCGAAACTATAATCTATAATGGCCGTAAATTTAAGTCATACAGGGGAATGGGATCAATAGAAGCCATGCAGTTGGGTTCAAAGGACCGCTATTTCCAGGATGTGGAAGATGATATCAAAAAATTGGTTCCTGAAGGCATTGAGGCCAGAGTCCCCTTTAAGGGAACCCTGGCTGAGGTAGTATTTCAGCTGATGGGAGGATTAAGGGCAGGCATGGGATATCTTGGCACAAAAGATATTCCGATTTTGAAAAACACAGGAAAGTTTGTGAGAATAACCAATTCCGGAATTATTGAAAGCCACCCGCATGATGTCACAATTACCAGAGAATCGCCTAACTACAGCAGAAAGTCATTCGAATAGCGGATCTTACAGTTTAATCTAATGATTTTCAGATCCTTATCCTTTTTATTCATTCTTGCAATATCAGCCAGCCACATTTGTTCTGCCCAGTATCCTGATGAAAAGGTGCTTATGACGGTCGCCGGACGCAAAGTTCAGGCCGGAGAATTCATCAGAATGTATCTCAAAAGCAAGGATCCTGACAGTATTAATGGATTAGAATCTTACCTTGATCTGTTTATTAATTTCAAACTGAAAGTTGCAGATGCAATTAAAAACGGATATGACACAACTGAAACATTTAAAAATGAGCTGAATGGTTACAGGGAGCAGTTGGCGCGAAACTATATTTTCGATAACAAAGCCATGAAGGAACATATTCTCCGGGAAGCATATGAAAGATCATTGTGGGAAGTGAATGCATGGCATATACTTGTGGGGTGCCCTGCAACGGCTCTGCCGGAAGATACCCTGGCAGCTTACATAAAAGCCGGTGAGATCAGGGACAGGATTGTCAACAGAAATACCGACTTTGCAGAAACGGCAAAGCAGTATTCAGATGACAGGTCGGCAGTGACAAACGGGGGAAACCTTGGCTACTTCAGTGTATTCAGGATGATAAAGCCTTTTGAAGATGCCGTGTACTCTTTAAAACCCGGTGAGATTTCCATCCCCGTCAGATCCCAGTATGGATACCATATAATCCTGCTGGCTGACAAACGGCCTTCAAGAGGCAAAATCAAAGTTGCCCATATAATGAAATCTGTCCCACCAGATAATGATAGCATAAAAGAGGCTGAAGCAAAAAAAGAAATAAACAGGCTTTATGGATTATTGGAGAAGGGAAGCACTTTCGTGAAACTGGCATCAGAATACTCTGATCACAGGGAATCTGCACCAAAAGGTGGAGAACTCGACTGGTTTGGAACAGGAGAAATGCCTCCTGAATTTTCAGAAACTGCTTTTGCCCTCAGAGACAGCGGTGACTTTTCAAAACCAATCCGCACTTCATTCGGATATCATATCATAATGCTCCTGGGAAGGAAATCACCTGACACATTTGATGACATCAGGTCATTTTTGGAAAGCAGGGTAAGTCAAAACTATATTACCGAGCAAAGCAAAAGATCAGCGGTAAGCCGACTAAGAACAGATTACAATTACCGGATCAATACCGATTATCTCGAGTGGTTCAGAAATAATACCGACACATCTTTACTGACAGGGAAGGTCAGGTATATTCGTGAGAACATACCTCGGGGAAATTTATATACATTTGCCAACCAATACTGCACAAATGAAAATTTCGCAGCATATGTTGAAAAAACATCTTCCGGAAGCTATGGAGAAACCCTGAACCAAATAATAAACAACATGCTCGATAATTTTTCGGCGAACCATATTCTGCAATATGAAAATTCAATCCTGGAGGAAAAGTATCCTGATTTCCGTTATTTGATAAATGAATTTCATGACGGGATACTTCTCTTTGACATCTCTTCGGAAAAAGTCTGGAACAGATCTCAGGAAGACACCACAGGCCTTAAGAACTTCTACAATAAACACAAAAAGAAATTCGGAACGGAATTTGCGGCAATCCGGGGAGATGTAATTTCGGCTTATCAGGACTGGCTTATGGAAGAATGGATCAAACAGTTAAAGAAGAAATATACTGTAAAGGTTGACACTAGTATTCTGAATGAGATAAGTAAAAAATTAACATATGAATAGGGCATTATTTTTTGTTCTTATCATTATAATAATATCAGGTTGCACACAAGCCAGCAGGAATGAAAAAAGAATGCCTGTTGCCAGAGCGGGTGATATGATCCTTTACTACGATGAAATACCATCTGCTTTAACCGAGGGTATTACTGACTCTGACAGCGTATTGATCATCCACAACTATATCAATAAATGGGCTAGATCACAGTTGCTTTTCCGTAAAGCCGAGTCAAACCTAACCTCGGACGTTCTTAAAGAAATTGAAAAACAGGTCGAAAATACCAGATTTGATCTGGTGACTCATGAATATCAGAGGCAGATGATGCTGGAAAAGATGGACACCCTGATTGATGAAAAAGAACTGGAATCATATTACGCATCAAATGAGAACAGTTTTGCACTGACCTCAAACATTGTGAAAGCTCTGTTCATCAAGCTGCCCCTTGAAACTCCAAACCTCAACAGGATAAAGATGCTGGCAAGATCTAACTCACAGGAAGACATAAAGGATCTTGAGTCATTGTGCTATCAGTTTGCAGAAAAATATGACGATTTTAATGAAGATTGGATCACAATGGACAGGTTGTCATTTGAATTGAAAGAGGGAATTGACAACCAGGAAAATTTTCTACGGAGGAACACTTATTACGAGACATCAGATGCTTCGTCAGTTTATCTTGTCACAATCTTCGATTACCGGTTAAGGGGCACTCTGTCTCCCTTCGATTATGTAAAAGACGATATAAAAAGGATTATCTGGAACAATCGGCGGATTGAATTCCTGCGCTCTCTTGAAAACGGGATTTATAATGAGGCTCTTAAAGAAAACAGTTTTAAGATTTATTAAAATGAATAGTATTAAAAGGTTTGGTTTACTGCTGGGATTATTAACGTCATGCATTTTAACACCTTTGTATCCACAGATTCTTGTTGAATCTGTGGCAGCAATTATAGGTAATGAAGTAGTCTACCTTTCCGATATAGAGAATTCCCTTATTGATATGAAAAGAAGCGGCGACAGGAGATCTCCTGACCAGCTAAGGTGTACTATTTTTCAGGATCTCCTTATCACAAAGCTCTTTCTTGACCAGGCGCGAATTGACAGTATAGAAATTACCGACGACATGGTTGAGCCTGATCTTAATATGAGAATCAATGATGCTATACGAAGAGCCGGAAGTGAAAGCGCACTTGAAGAATATTTCAGGAAAAGCATGATCGAAATACGAAGAGATATCCGCAAGGCTCTTGTTGACCAGCAAATAGTATCAGAAGTACAAAGCACTATTGCAGCAGATATAACCATAACTCCGGCTGAGCTCAGAAGATTTTTTTCATCTATTCCGAAGGATTCTCTTCCTGTTGTTCCGTCAAAAGTCCAGCTAAGCCTTATTCAGCTTGATCCGCCTGATAACGAGGAAAACAAGGCGGAAGCCAGGCAAAGACTCCTGGATATCAGAAGTGAGATCCTTGCCGGTAAAAGTTTCAATGTCCTTGCTGTTATGTACTCTGAAGACCTGGCCTCTGCAACCAATGGAGGAGAAATAGGCTACAAGCTTAAGGGAGAGCTTGAGAAAGAATATGCTGATGCCGCATGGAGCCTTAACAAAAATGCTGTTTCGAGGATCGTGGAAACCAAATATGGCTTTCACCTTATCCAAATGATTGACAGAAAGGGAGATCTTGTTAATTCGCGTCATATCCTTATCAGACCAAAAGTCAGGAATGAAGAATCTGAAAAAGCTTTGGCTAAACTCGATAGTCTTGTAAGATTGGTCAGAAAAGACAGCCTCAAATTTGAAGATGTTGCCTTAAAGTATTCAACCCACAAAGACAGCAGAATAAATGGCGGAAAATTTGTCAGTGGCAATCCTTCCGATCGCACCAACTGGTTTCCTCTTGAAGAACTTGACAGAGATATGTATTTCAGGGTAAGAGATTTGAAAGTCGGTGAAATATCAGATCCCTACCGAACAACTGACGAAAACGGCAATGTAGTCTTCAGGGCTGTAAGGCTTGATAATGAACTGCCGGCTCACAGGGCAAACCTTAAAGATGATTACCAGATTTTATATAATGCGGCTTTGGCAAATGAGCGGTCGAGAACTTACGAAAAGTGGATCAGTAAGAAAATTGAATCGACCTACATAAAGATAAGTGAGGAATTTAAAACGTGTAAATTTCTTGAACAGGGATGGTTAAAATGATCTTTTCCACAAATCGTCCGATTCCCTTCATTATTAAAATAAGATTTTTCATCTTGTTCTTTGGATTTCTGGTTGCAGGCATTGCTGTGAGCCAAACTAATCAGCCGGAAAAACCTGGTAAAAAGAAAATCGAAGTTAACAGAGCTGCTGAGGGTATTGACGAAGTCGAAAAGACAACTGGGAAAAGGGTCACCAGATTAATCGGAGACGTATCGCTGACGCATAACGAAGTCACAATGCTGTGTGACAGTGCACATTTTTATCCTGGATTCAACCAGATCAAAGCCTTCAGCAGAATCCACATGGAACAAGGCGATACCCTTGATCTGTTTGGCGACAGCCTTTATTATGACGGGACGACTGAGATGGCAACAGTAAATGGAAATGTGGAGCTTGTGGATAAAGAAACACATCTTTTTACAGACGCTGTGTTATATAATGTAAATGAAAAAATCGCCACTTACAACACAGGAGGCAGAATAACTAACGGCCAAAACACCCTTACCAGCATCACAGGGATTTATTATGCCACCCGGAACCTTTTCAGCTTCAAGGATAGTGTGAAAATAGTGAACCCTGATTATACGATGTTCGCAGATACCATGGACTATAATACCAGGACAGAAACCGCATTCTTTACCGGACCTTCAGAATTGATCGGTGACAGTTTGTACCTGTATTGTGAGAAAGGATGGTATGACACTAAGAACGATATATCCCATATCTGGAAAAATGCTGTTATTGACAACAGGCAGCAGCTGATCCGCGGCGATTCTCTGTTTTACGACAGCAATACAGGCTATGGAAAATCTTTTGGAAATACCAGTATAACCGATACAACTAACAATATTGTTGTAAGGGGCCACTATGCCTGGTACTATAAAGAACCAGAAAGGTTCATGGTTACAGACAGCGCATTGTTTATACAGATCTCGGGCACCGACTCACTTTTTCTTCACGCAGATACCATAAGCGCAATAACAGTCATTGATACAACCGGAACAGGATACCGCCTTATGAGGGCTTTTTATGGCTGCCGGATTTTCAGTGATGACCTGCAGGGCAAATGCGACTCCCTCTCCTACTCTTTCCAGGATTCGGTAATTCGAATGTACAACGCACCGGTTATCTGGTCGGAAGAAAACCAGCTGACTTCAGACTCTGTTGCAATTTTCACCAAAAACCGGAAAGCTGATATAATCAGGTTATACAATTCTTCATTTGTAATAAGCCAGGTTGATGATATAAGATTCAACCAGGTCAAGGGAAGGAATCTTACAGGATACTTCAGGAATAACGAACTTTACAAGATCAACATCGAGGGCAACGGGGAAACAATATATTACCTTCTTGACCAGGATGATATTGTGGGGATCAACAAGTCAAAGTGTGCAAGACTTGAAATTTTTGTCAGTGATGGAAAGATTACTGAAATATATGAATATCAGAATCCCGAGGGGGCAATTGATCCTCCTGCAACAGAAAGTAGTGACTCTTTGAAACTTGAAGGATTTATGTGGCTCGATAACATAAGACCTAAAACCAGAAAGGATGTATTTGAAAAATTAAGGGCCGGTTTTGAAGCCAGCCCTTAGGTCAATACTCATCTTCATTGAAGAAGAAATCATCTTTACTTGGATAATCGGGCCAGATATCTTCTATACTTTCATAAATATCTCCCTCATCCTCAATTTCCTGTAGATTTTCAATAACTTCCATAGGGGCACCCGACCTAATGGCAAAGTCAATCAGCTCATCTTTTGTTGCAGGCCATGGAGCATCCTCGAGTTTTGATGCTAATTCAAGTGTCCAGTACATCCTTCTGATTGATTTTTAATTAAACAAAGTGTGCAAATATAAATTAATTTATGTAAAAAACAATAGTCACTTAAAGTTTATAGATATATAATTTTATTAACGTAAAATACTATCTATCAGCGACTAAGCTTACATATCGCGACAAAACGAACAAATAATCGGAAAGACGGTTAAGAAATTTAGGAATTAAGGGATTAATCTTTTCGACACTCATAAGATATACCACTGTCCTTTCAGCTCTCCTGCAAACACATCTTGCTATATTACAATAAGATGCATTAAGATTACCCCCAGGTATCACAAAACCGTGGAGCGGAGGCAGATTTTTATCCATTTTATCTATCTGATTTTCCAATAAAAGAATATCTTCATCAGTTGTCCGCATTTCACCGCTGTTATCACCAATTCCCTCTCTCGCCAGATCTCCTGCACAGAGCATAAGTCTCTTCTGTATGTTAAGCAGATTATCTTTCATGTTATGACTCGCTAAAAGATACTTTAGCAAGCCTATCCACGAAACAAGTTCATCTAAAGTTCCGCAAGC
This sequence comes from Bacteroidales bacterium, assembly GCA_034005245.1. GTDB lineage: Bacteria > Bacteroidota > Bacteroidia > Bacteroidales > VadinHA17 > LD21. The sequence goes on along the minus strand of JAVEVC010000007.1, from coordinate 96,229 downwards.
TTCAATTCGCGGATTATCCTTGGGGACCCGCTGACCTCCTCTCAATGAGGTTTCCCCGTTATCACCGGTTCTGGTATATATTTTCACACGGAGAAATTTTTTATATGATTGTAAATTAGGTGGTTCGTGTGCATGCTTTCGGCAGACAGGGAACTCTCATTATTTTCATTTTCCTTTTTGTCCCGCTTAAAGTGAAACCAGGGATTCATATTGTGATACTGGTTGTAACGACTCAGATCCTTGATTTACCCTCTGCAATCTTGTATTTTTCGTTTTTGTAATCCTGATGAACAACACCGTCGAGAAGTCTTATAATACGGGCCGCATGATTGGCAATATCTTCTTCATGTGTCACAACGATGACAGTATTGCCCTGATTATGAATATCATCCAACAACCCCATAATATCAAGAGATGTTTTGCTGTCAAGATTTCCGGTTGGCTCGTCAGCAAGGATTATTGAAGGTTTATTAACCAGAGCTCTTGCTATTGCCACACGCTGTCTCTGGCCTCCCGAGAGTTCATTTGGTTTATGGGTCATCCTGTCAGCCAGTCCCACATGCTCCAGTGTCTCTCTGGCGAGCTTCTCTCTTTCAGCTTTTTGAATGCCAGCATATATTAGCGGCAGAGTAACATTTTCCAGGGCAGTATAACGCGGAAGAAGGTTAAATGTTTGAAAAACAAAGCCTATTTCTTTATTTCGTATTTCTGCCAGAAAATCATCATCCATCTTACTTACATCCGTTCCGTTAAGTATGTATTTACCGCTTGTAGGAGTATCGAGACAGCCAAGAAGATTCATAAGAGTTGATTTACCCGAACCCGAAGGACCCATAATAGCAACATATTCATTCCTGTTGATATTTATTGATACTGAACGCAATGCTCTTACAATTACTGAACCAACCTGATAATTCTTAACAATATCGTGTATCTCAATGACTTTATCCATGTTTTTGAATTTTAAGACTCGAAATTAGACTAATTTACTTAATTAAGGAATTAATGGGTATTAATTTTTGTTAATATCTGATCATGTAATGAAGCCGGGTGATCCCCTCCCTGAAAAAGATCAATCCCATTCTGCACAGATCAATAGTGACTGTCACTTTTTCATGTTTCTTGATGAACTCCCATGCTTCAGCCATTTCTTTTGAAATGCTAATATCATCTATAACTATCAGGGTGTTGCTGTTTGAAATTCTCGCAAAATCCATGAAGTACCTGACGACTGCGTCCTTCTTATGATCTCCGTCAATAAAAACCAGGCCCGGACTGACATTCAGATCCTTAATCAAGGGGATCATTTCATCGAAAGAACCATTCATGATCCTGATATTATTAATACCGGCTTCCCTGATATTTTGAGAAGCCAGCTCTGCAAGAGCTCCGCAGCCTTCTATTGTATACAAGGGTATCTCAGGAGAAGCTGCAGCCAAATACATCGTGCTTACTCCAAGTGATGTCCCAAGTTCAACTATCAATGGCGATCCAAACTCTTTGGACAGGTTAAACAGCAACAATCCATATTTTTCAGGTACTGCAGCATTGCGAACCATCTCGGAAACTTTCCTATTGTCAGATTTCATCCTTCTTGATCCTGATCCAAGATCAGTTACTGAAACTGATCTTGGGTCGGTTGACAGTTTTCTTCTTGTATTTCTGATCCGGTTGATGATCTCCTTATCTGCTTCATGCCGGAATGTCTCGGTTATAAGCCTGAAAACAAATGGGCTGTGTATCCCATGTCCCTTGCCATGTCTTGCAAAAATCAGGTATTTCAGGTATCTTAAAACAGTGAACATGTTAATCATGGTTCCTTTGTTGTCATTTCAACAAAGTCGTAAATTTAACTAATTTCGGAGATCAATTGGGTTTAAAAAGCCCTGGTTGGATTATGCAGGATTTTCTGGAAACAAATATTGCTTACCTGAAGGGTGTTGGACCCAAAAGGGCTGAGCTTCTGAACAGTGAGCTGAAGATAAACACATACAGGGACCTGCTTTACTATTTCCCTTTCAAGTATATCGACAGGACAAAGTTCTACAAGATAGCCGAACTTGATCCTGATCTGCCTTACGTTCAGGTCAGGGGAAAAATAATGGGATATTCAACTGATGGTTATGGACAGAGCAAAAGGCTGATAGCCGATTTTGGGGATGAGACCGGTATTATAAGGCTTGTTTGGTTTAAAGGAACAAAATGGATAACAGGTAGTTACACGCCAGGTGTGGAATATATTATTTTTGGGAAGCCTGGTGTTTTCAATGGAATGATTAATATTATTCATCCTGAGATTGAAGCAGCAGAAAAAGCATCCGAAAGACTTTCCTCAGCATTGCAGGCCCAATACAGTACAACTGAAAAACTCAAAGCTCAGTTTATTACATCAAAAACCATCAGCAAGATAATTGGTAATTTGCTTAATCAGATAAAATTCCGGATACCCGAGACCCTCCCTCCGGAAATTGTTGCAAGATACCATCTGATGGATCTGCATGATGCACTGCATAAAATACATTTCCCGTCAGGTCCTGATGAAATAGAAAAATCGAGATACCGCCTCAGGTTCGAAGAGTTGTTTTATATCCAGCTCAACCTGTTGAGATTCAAGAGCAACAGGAGCAGGAAATACAGAGGATTTGTGTTCGCAAACGTGGGGAACAACTTTAACAACTTCTATTACAACAACCTGCCCTTTTCCCTTACCGAAGCCCAAAAGAGGGTAATTAAGGAGATAAGACGTGACCTTGGTTCGGGTAAGCAGATGAACCGTCTTTTGCAGGGTGATGTCGGAAGCGGGAAGACGCTTGTTGCCCTGATGAGTATGCTCATAGCCCTTGACAACGGATTTCAGGCATGCCTGATGGCACCTACCGAAATCCTTGCCAATCAGCATTATAATACAATAGTAAAGTTATTGAAAGGCATTGATGTCAAAGTAAACATTCTTACCGGATCATCCAGAAAAAGTTCACGGAAGATAATAGAAGAATCTCTTGCCGATGGATCGCTGGGAATCCTTATAGGAACCCATGCACTTATTGAGGATAATGTAAGGTTCATCAACCTGGGGCTGGTTATCATTGATGAACAACACCGGTTTGGTGTAGCCCAGAGAGCTAGACTCTGGGAGAAGAACCTTAATCCGCCTCATGTGCTTGTGATGACTGCCACCCCTATTCCCAGGACTCTTGCCATGACACTTTATGGAGACCTCGACGTATCTGTAATAGATGAAATGCCGCCTGGCCGAATCCCGGTAAAAACGATGCATTTTACTGATCCTGACCGCAACAAAGTATACGGATTTCTGAGAAACCAGATAGCTTCCGGCAGACAGGTCTTTGTTGTATACCCCCTGATCAGGGAGTCGGAAAAAATGGATTATAAAGATCTGGAAGATGGCTGGGATACCCTGACAAGAGTTTTTCCTGCACCAAAGTATTGCGTAAGCGTGGTTCATGGCAAAATGACTTCCTCAGAAAAAGAGTCATCAATGCGTCTTTTTAAAAACGGTCATGCCCATATATTAGTCGCAACAACAGTCATAGAGGTAGGTGTTGATATTCCTAATGCAACGATAATGGTCATCGAGAGCGCTGAGAGATTTGGCCTGTCACAGCTGCATCAGCTGAGAGGCAGGGTAGGAAGAGGTGCTGATCAGTCTTACTGCATTCTCATGAGCTCTGACAAGCTGTCGAAGGAAGCAGCCAAAAGAATTGAAATCTTCATCAGAACAAACGACGGTTTTGAGATTGCAGAAACTGATCTTCAACTAAGAGGACCCGGGGATATAGAAGGAACACTGCAAAGCGGTATCCCTTTTGACCTTAAGATTGCCAACCTTGCCAAAGATGGCCAGCTCATTGAATATGTCCGGAATATTGCTGAAGATATACTGGCTAAAGATCCCTCACTGGAATTGAACAATAACGCGATTCTCAGGCAGGAACTCAAACGGTTATTCAGCATCAGGCAGTCATGGAGCAACATAAGCTGAACCAGTGGCTGCAACCCATAATCAAATTCAGATTTAACGATCATAAAAGCAAATAGAATGAGGAGTTACTGCTTTTTTCATCCAGCACCGGAGAATCCTCAATTTCCATAAATTAGAATTAATATAAATAATTCAACCCTGCATAAAATCTGATAAAAGACACTTTCTTTTAATACAGGAAGTTTAAATTTGCCTGCTTCTAGCTGCCAGTATTCATATGGGAAAAGCAGGCATTTCCGAAACGATTGAACATGAAGGAATAGTACAGGATGTTAATGACAATTCCGTGCTTGTTAAAATAATGGCATCTTCAGCATGTTCAGGATGTCATGCAGAAAGCATTTGCGGATTATCAGGGAAAAAGGAGAAGATCATTAGCATTAAAGGCCGTTATGAAGTCTCGCCCGGCGATAACGTGACCGTCAGCATGAAGCTATCACAGGGATTCAGAGCTGTCATGCTGGGCTATATAATTCCTTTTATTGCCATGACCATCTGCCTGGTTATTCTGTTATCACTGTCATTTTCAGAGATGATTGCAGCAATAGCTTCCCTGGCAATTCTGGTTCCGTATTACATCATCCTCTATTTTTTCAGAAACAGGATAGATGAGAGTTTTACGTTTATTCTTAAAACATAGCAAATGAGTTCCACCGTTCTGATAACAATTATCTGCCTGAGTGTACTTGCTTTTACTGCTGCTGTAATTCTTTACATTGTTGCCAGCAAATTTAAAGTATATGAAGACCCCAGGATCGATGAAGTACAAGCCGTTCTCCCTGCTGCTAATTGCGGAGGTTGTGGTTTTGCCGGTTGCCGCAATTTTGCGGAGGCATTGGTGGAAGCCAAAACTCTGGAAGGATTGTTCTGCCCTGTAGGAGGTGCAACAGTTATGGACGAAGCAGCTAAATTGCTTGGTAAAGAAGCTCCTGTGGCAGAACCAAAGGTTGCAGTGCTGAAATGTAACGGCAGACCTGATTTCCGGCCGCAAACATCAGTCTATGACGGCCCATCAGACTGCCGGATCATGCATAACCTGTTTATAGGAGAATCTGACTGCAGCTATGGATGCCTTGGGAAAGGCGATTGCGTGAAAGCATGTGCATTTGATGCCCTTCATTTAGATCCAGTGATCGGATTACCCGTTGTAAACGATGAAAAATGCGTCGCATGTGGAGCCTGTGTTAAGGCATGTCCGAGGAATCTTATTGAACTTCGGAAAAAAGCAAAAAAAGACAGAAAGATATACGTGGCATGTTCCAACTGTGATAAAGGAGGTCCTGCAAGAAGAGCTTGCAAAGTTGCCTGCATTGCGTGCGGAAAGTGCCAGAAAGTATGTGCATTCGATGCTATTAAAATAGAGAACAATCTTGCTTACATCGACGCGGCTAAATGTACTTTTTGCAGAAAATGCGTAACAGAGTGCCCTACAAATGCCATTCTTGAATTCAACTTCCCTCCACGGAAACAAAAACTGGATACAGTTGCTGAAAACATAAATGCTTAATTAGAAACAACAATATAAAATTCATAATTGTGCTGAAATCATTTTCCACCGGGGGTGTTCATCCTGCTGAAAACAAGCTGACAGCAGGTTCTCCGATTGAATACCTGCCAATACCACCGGCTGTAACCATCCCTGTTGCCCAGCACATCGGGGCTCCGGCAATCCCGGTTGTATCAAAGGGCGACAAGGTAAGGACAGGCCAGCTGATTGCTTCCGGTAAAGGCTTCGTTTCTTCAAATGTTCACTCATCGGTTTCAGGGACCGTAAATAAAATAGATACCATAGTCGATGGAACCGGTTTTAAACAAACAGCCATTTTTATCGAGGTCGACGGTGATGAATGGGTAGAAACAATTGACAGGAGCAACGATTTAAAGACAGTAGTTGATTTATCTCCCGAAGAGATTATCAAAAAATGTCTCGATTCGGGCATTGTAGGATTAGGAGGAGCTACCTTCCCCTCTCATGTGAAATTATCGGTTCCAACAGGGAAAAAATGTGATTTTCTAATCATAAACGGAGTTGAATGTGAGCCCTGGCTTACCTCTGATCACAGATTGATGCTGGAAAAAGGAGAAGAAGTTCTTATTGGAATAACCATATTAATGAAAGCCCTGAGGACAGAAAAAGCTTTGATCGGAGTTGAGAACAATAAGCCAGATGCCATTGAAATTCTTAGCAAGCTTGCTTCTGTCCATAAAGGAATTGAAGTTCATTCATTAAAAGTCAAATATCCTCAAGGTGCAGAAAAGCAGCTCATCAAGGCATTGATCAACAGGGAAGTACCCTCAGGAAGGTTGCCAATTGATGTAGGGGCTGTGGTGCATAATGTGGGAACAGCCTATGCCGTATATGAAGCCGTTCAGAAGAACAAGCCACTGTTTGAAAGAGTTGTTACGGTCACAGGAGAATCTCTTTCCAGACCGGGTAATTTCGTGGTCAGGACTGGAACACCCATAATAAGGTTGATTGAAGCAGCAGGAGGAATTCCCGAAGATACAGGCAAAATAATCAACGGAGGACCGATGATGGGTAAAGCTGCATACAGTACTGAAATTCCGGTTGTTAAAGGAATGTCAGGAATAATATTGATCCCTCGTTCCAGGTCAGCGAGAAAAGAATCAAAACCATGCATAAGGTGTGCAAAATGCGTTGCAGTCTGTCCCCTTGGTCTGGAACCCTACCTGCTGATGACGCTAACTGAAAAAGGGATGTTTGAAAAAGCCGGGAAAGAACGGATTACCGACTGCATGGAATGCGGTTCATGTAGTTATACATGTCCAGCGAACAGGCCTCTTCTGGATTATATACGGTTAGGAAAATCAACCGTGATTAGAATGGCTCGTGAAAAGAATCTCAAATAAAATACAACTATATTGATATATGAGCAATCTGCTAAATATTTCGCCATCACCTCATACTCACAGCAAAGAGACAACTCAGAAGCTGATGATCAATGTTGTGATAGCCCTGCTGCCAGCGTTTTTCACCTCAGTATTTTATTTCGGTGCAGGCGCTCTGATTGTTACTTTAGTAGCAGTAATTTCATGCATTTCTTTCGAATATCTCATACAGAGATTTATCCTGAAGAAACCTCTTTCAATAGATGATGGATCAGCGCTTGTTACTGGAATGCTTCTTGCTTTCAATCTGCCATCAAATATACCGGTTCACATTATTGTAATTGGCAGCCTGGTATCAATCGGTGTAGCAAAAATGACATTTGGAGGATTGGGAAACAATCCATTTAATCCTGCACTTGTCGGTCGTGTTTTTATGCTTATCTCATTCCCGGTTCAAATGACCACCTGGCCCATTCCTGCAGGTTTAAAAACAGGATATGCCGACGCTGTTACCGGCGCTACTCCTCTGGCAATTATCAAGGAAGGAATAAAAAACGGTGAACCGTTATCAGGGCTTATGTCACAGATACCTTCACCGGCAGAAATGTTCCTTGGGAATATGGGCGGTTCAACAGGCGAAGTTGCCGCAATTGCTCTTTTAATAGGTTTTATCTATCTGCTCGTTAAAAAAGTCATTACGTGGCATATCCCCGTATCAATAATTGGCACCATTGCGATTTTTACATCTGTCCTGTGGCTTGTTAATCCGGAAAAGAATGCTGATCCGATGTTCCATCTGCTTGCCGGCGGAGTCATGCTTGGCGCAATATTTATGGCTACTGATTATGTAACATCACCCATGGTTCCAAAAGCCATGATTATCTATGGATGCGGCATTGGAATCATTACCGTTCTGATCAGGGTTTATGGCGCTTACCCTGAGGGTGTATCATTCGCTATACTTATAATGAACGCATTTGTACCACTAATGAATGCATATATAAAACCAAAAAGGTTCGGAGAGGAGGTCAAAAATGGCTAAGACTGAATCCAATTTCAAGAATATGGCATTGTCGCTGACACTTATTGCAATGGTTGCCGCCACATGCCTTGGATTTGTCTATGAGCTTACAAAAAAGCCTATAGAGCTGTCAAACCTGAACAAGAAACTTGCTGCAATAAGGGAGGTTGTACCAGAATTTACAAACAATCCCAACAATGAAATGTTCAGGCTTCCCACAGGTGAAGGAGACAGTCTCGACATTTATCCCGCAAAAAAGGACAACACAGTTGTAGGCTATGCTGTAAACACTTATACAACAAAAGGATTCAGCGGAACAATAACCTTAATGGCTGGCTTTAAACCTGATGGTACAATAATCAATATCACGGTTCTTGAGCACAAGGAAACACCTGGTCTGGGAACCAAAATGACGGAGCCTTCCTTCAAAGATCAGTTCATGGATAAAAATCCGGTGGAATATGAATTAAAAGTAAAAAAAGATGGCGGCCCGGTCGATGCAATAACAGCAGCAACAATAAGCTCAAGAGCTTATTGCGATGCTGTTCAGCGAGCATATAACACCCTGAAAAATGGAGGTATCAAATGAATCAGATTCAAAACTTTACTAAAGGATTTATAAGGGAAAATCCGATATTGGTACTTGTAATAGGTGCCTGCCCTACCCTGGCAACGACCTCTTCAACCCTGAATGGATTGGGAATGGGTATTGCAACGACATTCGTCCTTACAGGATCGAACATCGTTATTTCATTACTCTCAAAACTGATCCCCGACAAGGTTAGAATCCCTGCCTTTATTGTAGTAATAGCCTCTTTTGTCACGATAGTTGATCTTGTGATGCAGGCATACGTGCCTGACCTGTATGAATCGCTGGGCATTTTCATACCGCTGATCGTCGTAAACTGCATAATCCTTGGACGTGCTGAAGCCTTTGCCAGCAAAAACAATGTAACATCCTCGCTTATTGACGGCCTGGGGATGGGCTTAGGCTTTACCATGGCCTTGGGATTGTTGGGTGCCATCCGTGAAGTAGCCGGAAGCGGATCTGTATTTGGATATAAGTTCATCAACGGTGACGGAATGCTTGTCTTTATCCTTGCACCAGGTGCATTCATTGCCCTGGGTTACCTGATTGCTATTGTTAAAAAAATAAACAAAACCTGATAGACTAGAATGGAATACTTAATAATTATTATTTCAGCGCTGATCGTCAACAACATTGTCCTTGCACAGTTTCTGGGGATCTGTCCCTTCCTGGGGGTTTCAAACAAAGTCAGCACTGCAGTCGGGATGTCAGGAGCAGTTACGTTTGTAATGGTGCTCGCAACAGTGGTTACTTACCTTATTCAGACATACGTACTCCACCCTTTGGGTATTGGTTTCATGCAAACCATAACCTTCATATTGGTCATTGCCGCACTTGTACAGATGGTGGAAATTGTCATGAAGAAAATAAGCCAGCCTTTATACCAGGCCCTGGGTATCTTCCTTCCGCTCATTACAACTAACTGTGCAGTTCTTGGCGTAGCTATACTTGTAGTAAAGAAAAATTACAACCTTCTCGAAGGCGTTGTTTTCAGCGCCGCCAATGCTATTGGATTCGGGCTTGCCCTGATAATTCTGGCTGGAATAAGGGAACAGCTTGAACTGGCAGATATTCCATCCGCCATGAAGGGAGTGCCAGTTTCACTCATAACTGCCGGAATACTTGCTCTTGCTTTCATGGGATTTACAGGAATTGTATAGATATTCGCATGCAAAGCCTGTAAAAACTGAACCGTTATTTCATTTCTGATTAAATTATTCGTTTCTTGCTATATGATTAGCAATTGATTAACTCATGTTTATCTCTGAGCACTTTAAAGTCCTTGATATTCCGGAGAACTCCACTTTAGAAGAAATAAAAAAAGCCTACAGGAAAAAAGCCCGCGAGTATCACCCAGATGTTAATCACTCTCCGGATGCAATCGAGAAATTTATTAAAGTAACGGAAGCTTATGATTTTCTCATCACTAATTATGACAGACTGTTATCCGGTGAGCGGGAGTTTTTAAGGGCCATGGAGGAGTGGAAAAAGTACAGGCAGGACAGGACCAGGCAACGCGCACAGTACTATGCACGGAAATCATACTCAAATTTCAGGAACTCAAAGTTCTATAAGTCAACACGCATATTAAACGGTTCATCAATAATATTCAATTTCGGTATTGCAGTAATGGTTTGTATCTATACGGTAGCCGGATACATAATAAGGTTAAAAGATACTTCTCCCGACAGCGAGAAGCCGTCAATATTTTCTTTTGCATTACTATTGGCACTGAGCATAATACTTTTCACAGTATCGTTCGGTTATCTGAAAGCATACATGAAGTCGAGAAAACACAACAAAAAAAAATGAAATCAGCTTATTTTGATAAAGTTGAATGGCATCCCGAGTATCGATGAAAAGTATTCACCGCGTTCGAGAATATCATCATCTCCCTCCTCGTAATACCAGTTTATAATATACTTTCTGCTTTTCAACTGGAGATAAGCAATTTTCTGAAAAATATGCACAAGGACTTTTGCACTGGCACTATTAATGTATTCCAGATTAATATCAATAACGGTTACCTCGGCAGGAATTCTTACATATTCATGTATCCACTCCTCAACGGGCCTGAAGAAATCAGCAATATTCTCATGAATGGACCTTCCCGTTATTTTTACAATGCCCCCAGGATCTAAAATGATCTCCGGAGAAGTTTTCGTTGGTGGTATTCTTAGTTCATTCATTCGATTGACATTTCCTTACTAAAATAAGAACTTATTTCCTGTTCGTGGTTATTTTGCCAAACTTATCAAAAGCGGAAACATCGAAATTAGACAGCGAAACAGGTCTGGTCCCTGACTCGATTTCATGAATAATACAGGTAATCGCCCTGTTAACCGGAGTATCCACTCCGTGCCTTCCTGCCAGTTCAGCTACATAGCCGTTAAAGTAGTCAACCTCTGTGATTTTTCCTCTTTCAAGCGACTGCAAACTTGAGGATTTGAGCCTCCTGTATCTGAATCCTATTATCCTTATCATGAGGTGACGTTTCAGGTCTGAAATGACAGAATTACCTTCAATAAATTTATGGAAGTCTAGTTTGTCCCCAAATTTTTCGATTTGTATGCCCGCAATATCGGCTACATTAACCGCCTCTCTAATTATTTCGATAAAGATTCTCCTGATCTTTAATAGGGACAGCATTTTCCCCAGGTATAGTCCGCATATTGCACCCAGTGACGTAATACAGGAGTTGATAATGAGCTTGGAATAAAGATGACCCATTATATTTCCCGAAGTATGTACAGGAACGACAGCAGAAAGCGCATCTGCAACGCAGTTAAGAAGTTCGTCAGGCTCCCTGTCAGGGTATCCGATAATGAAGTCACCTCGGGATGTCATTATCATCTTGCCTTGTGACTCCATTGTAGCACCCCAGCCGGTAACACAACCAATAACTTTATCCTTTCCTGTTACCTCAGCAAGTTTATCTTCACAAATACCATTCTGCATCGAAACAAAAAAACCGTTATCCTTCAATACAGGTAATGCTGCTCTTGCAGCCTCAGCCAGATCTGCAGCTTTGGTTGCATGAATAATGACATCTTTTTTTTCTTTAACACCAGAAGGAGTTGCAAACGCAGGCACCTTAACGGTATAGTTTCCAAGAACTCCCTGTACATTAATTCCCTGCGTGGATATCAGTTCGGCATAATCACCATATTTGCATATGATCTCCACATCAAAGCCTTTTCGCTTAAGAGCGGCAGCTGTAATACCGCCGATAGCGCCCGCTCCCAGAATCAGGAATTTAAGATCTTTGCTATTCATAGTCAGATATTATATTCAAATCAGAACCTGGCAAGGGGTGTCACCTCCTGGCTGGCAAATTCTCCCTTAAGATATTTGTAATATCCTGCAACACCAATCATTGCAGCATTATCAGTCGTAAAACTTAAAGGTGGCATGTAAAGGTTCCAACCTCTCTTTTCAGCCTCAATCAGTACAGCTTTCCTTAATCCCGAATTGGCAGAGACGCCTCCGGCTATTCCAATCTCCTTAATCCCGGTAAGCAATGAAGCCTTGGCGAGTTTGGCAACCAGAATACTCACAATAGAGTGTTGAAGAGAAGCACATAGGTCAGTTAGGTGCTTTTCAATAAAGCCTGGATCATTGGCCAGTTTGTCCTGTAGAAAATAAAGAAAGCTTGTTTTCAGCCCGCTGAAGCTGAAATCCAGACCGCTGACCGAAGGCCTTGCAAAATGAAATGAATACTTGTCACCGGCAGCTGCACACCTGTCAATTTCAGGACCTGCCGGATAAGCCATTCCCATAAGCTTTCCGCATTTATCAAAGGCCTCTCCGGCAGCATCATCTATTGTACTGCCAATAACCTTATTCTCGAGATGACCTTCAAGAACCATGATTTTTGTATGACCCCCGGATACCAGAAGACAGAGAAATGGAAACGAGGGGATTCTTGTATCCTTCCCTTTTTCTTTAATGAAGTGTGACAGTGCATGAGCATGAAGATGATTAACATCAATAAGAGGCAAGTTCAGGGCAAGTGCAAATCCTTTTGCAAATGAGGTGCCAACCAGCAGGGAGCCGAGCAATCCGGGACCACGCGTGAATGCAACAGCATTTATTTCATTTACTGAAACGCCTGCTCTTTTAATGGCCTGGTCAGCCACAGGAACAATATTTGCCTGATGAGCCCGTGAAGCAAGCTCCGGGACAACTCCCCCATAAGAAACATGAACATCCTGGCCGGCTATAAGATTGGAAAGAAGAAAGCCGTCCTGTACTATCGCTGCTGATGTATCGTCGCAGGAAGATTCAATTGCCAGGATCGTAACTGCCATCGGGTCTTTGATTATCCGGATATTTTAGGTTATTTTGACTGATGATTCCTTAATCAGCTTTAATGCTCAAAAGTATTAAAAAATCATTTAAGTATTTTATTATCGCTACCGGTATTATACTTGCTATACCGGTGTTCCTCTATTCCATTATCCGCATTCCTGAAGTACAGACTTTCATTGTTAAAAGAATAACAAGCCATCTTTCTAATGAGATCCAGACAACTGTTTCGGTTGGAAAAATCAAGTATTCATTCTTTAATGTACTCAATATCAATGATCTGATAATTAAAGACCAGAACAATGACACACTCGTCTACTCAGCGCATTTAACCACAGGTATAAGAAAACTTGATTTCAGGAATAAAATAATCAGGCTTGGAAAAGTTGAGCTCACTGAACCATATATCGCACTTATTACAGACTCCGCGGGTTCAATGAATCTTAAATGGTACCTTGACCTTATCAGGAAATCTCCGCCGGAAAAAAAAGGAAAGAAAAAGAGTCAGTTTCATGTCAACAGCATTTTTCTTAAAGATGCACGATTTGTTCTTAGAAACATGTTGAAAGATCAGGTCAGGGAAGTAATAAACTTTAATAATCTTCAGCTATCCCAAATCAACGGGTATGTTAACGACCTCAATATTGAAAGTGACTCTGTTGACTTTACTATAAACGAACTTGAATTTAAAGAAATCAAGGGATTTTCTGTAATGGAGATGGACTCCAGGGTTGCCATTTCAGGAAACCGGCTTGTTTTGTCAGACGTCTCGATAAAAACAGGGAAATCAATTATCAATGCTGACCTTGTAAGCATCAAGCCTGATTCAGCTGATTCATTCAATCGATTTGCAGAAGAAGTGAAATTGAACATAATCCTTAAAAGATCTCTTCTGACAAATTACGATCTAAGCTATTTCCTGCCTGTTCCTGAAGGAATAAATGAATCTGTATGGATAAGAGGAAAAGTAACCGGAACTGTTTCAGAACTCAAAGGACGCAATATTGAACTGGAGTACAGGGAAAACAGCCGCCTCGATTGTGATTTCGATCTTTCAGGTCTCCCAAGGATAGAAGACACTTTCATCTTCATTGGTGTCAACAATCTTGAAACCAATGCAAAAGACCTTGAGAAAATTCAGTTTTCAGCCAAAGGAGACATTGCTCTGCCTGAAATGCTGTACAAACTTGACAACATCTCCTTTAACGGGAATTTTACCGGCTTCACTACCGACTTCGTTGCCTATGGCAAACTAAATACAGGTAAGGGTAACATGAGTACCGATATTTCTCTGCGCCCTGAAGGGAAGAATGCTTTCAGAATCAACGGACTTGTAACAGGACGCAATATTGATCTCGGTGAACTCACTGGAAACAATGAAATGTTTGGCAGGATAAGCATGAAAGCTGATGTGAATATAGATGCGGTATCCCTCCAGAAATTTTCAGGCAGCCTAAATGGCCGGGTAGACAGTGCAGAGCTTAATAACTACAAGTACCGTAACATCGAAATGAACGGTAGTTTTTCAGAAAAGACGTGGGATGGAAGCATCAGGGTTGTGGACCAGAATGTAAAAGCCGACATACTGGGATTATTCAATTTTAAGGACAGCCTTCCTGAATTCAACTTCACCCTCAATCTTAATAATGCCAACCTTCACCTGCTGAACTTCGATAAAGCTGATTCTTCATCCAGGCTTTCCCTGCTAATGACTGCCAACTTTAAAGGAAATAATATCGACAATCTCTTCGGGGAAATAAAACTCCTTAATTCAACACTCAGAAAGTACAATAACACCCTGGATCTTTATGATTTTTCACTCAAAGCTTTCACCCAGAACTACAAGCCCGCAATAAGCATAAGAACCGACTTCGTCGATGCAGACCTCCATGGATATTACAGCTTTAATGAGATAAAAAATCTGGTCAGAGGAACCCTGGCTTCTCTTATGCCTTCAGAGTTCAAAATGGATGATGCAGAAACTGATAAAACAGGCAACAGGTTCTCCTTCAGCATTAACTTCAAGAATACCGATCGGATAAATGAATTCTTCAAAACCGGCCTATTGCTGGCTGACAAAAGTTATATCAGCGGGATGGTCTATCCCGACAGTCTGATTAGTGTTTATGGACGTTCTGAAAAACTCAGCTATAAAAAGAGTACTTTCAACAAACTCTCTGTCGAGGCAACCATAAAGGATCAAAAGTTGAATTCAACAATTAAAAGTACTGCATTGCTTCTCCCGGGCAATTCGGAACTCCGGGATTTCAAATCTGAATTCAACACCTGGCCTGATAATTTCATCTTCAGTCTGAACTGGGACAATAAGGATAAGATCCTGAATAAGGGCGTTGTTGTCGCGAGAGGATCACTCATTCCGGGAAATGCTGACACTGCCAGACCTGTTCTTAAGGTAATCATTGATCCCTCTGAAATATACACCGGAAATAATCTATGGAAAATAAGCCGGTCAGAGATCACTGTCGATTCCACAATGGTATCTGTAAACAGACTGTTCATCAATAGTGGTGAGAATTATTACCTGGTTGATGGCACCATCTCAGAGAATCCTCAGGATATGCTTTACCTCGGATTCAAGGGCATCAATCTAAACCCTCTTAATTATATGGGTGAAAATAATAATAGAACTAAAGTCTCGCTTGATCTTGGGGGAGTCCTGAATGGAAATATAAAATTGACAGATATTTACAAAGATCCTATGGTGGAAAGCAGTCTTGTCGTTAATGATTTTTCAATACTCGGGGCAAAGTATGGGGATCTCAAGGCTGAGTCAGTATGGAATGCAGCAGTGAAGGTTGCTGACATTAAGGCCGATGCTGTACTTGAAGGTAAAACGCTCACCGGAGTGTCGGGATTTTACGATCCTGCATTAAAAAAGCTAAATCTCAATATTAATACTGACAACCTGCCCCTGGATGCTTTGAATCCTCTGCTGAAATTCTTTGCATCAGACATACACGGGACTGCATCGGGCAGGATTAACCTTTCGGGGGAATTAAACAGGCTGGTTCTTAAAGGTGCTCTTTACGCTGAAAACTCTTCCATGAAGATTGACTATCTGAAAACAAAATACTCCTTTACCGACTCAGTATATTTCAACAGGGATGGAATCAGTATGAAAAATATCAGGCTTACAGACGAAAAAGGCAATTATGCAACTATTTCCGGAACGATTTTCCACAACTATTTCAAGAATTATGCTGCTGATCTTACAATAAATATGTACGACTGCCTCGTGCTTAACACACAACCAAAAGACAACGATCTGTTCTATGGTACTGTTTTTGCTTCAGGAGTGACAACAATCAGAAGCGGGCAGGGATCCCTTTCATTTGATATATCAGCAAGAACCATGAAAAATACAAAGTTCTTTATCCCCCTCAACTCAGGCATGTCTGTTTCAGAGTATTCCTTCGTATCATTCATCAGCCCTGACTCTTCTTCGACCGGAAGTGATGAAAGACAAGTTGAGATCTCGCAGAATGCCTCAGGAAGTTCTGCACTAGACCTCAATCTTGACCTTAATATAACACCTGATGCCGAGGTACAACTGCTGATCGATCCAAAGGCAGGAGATGTGATAAGCGGACGCGGGGCTGGAAACCTGAATATTAACTTAAGTAAAAAAGGAGAATTTAAGATCTCCGGAGATTATATTATAGAGGATGGAAATTATCTCTTTACCCTCGGGAACATACTTAACAAATCATTCACTGTAGAAAACGGAGGCAAAATAACCTTCCCCGGAGATATTGAAAATGCGGATATTGATTTAAAGGCGATTTATAAACTAAGGACATCACTCTATGAAATATTGCAGGATGAAAGATTCAATGAGAGAATACCTGTTGAATGCCAGCTCAACCTTTCAGGAAGATTGTTCAGTCCTCTCGTCGGCTTTGATATATATCTTCCCAATGCCGATGAAGAGACAAGAACCTATTTAAAAAACGTCATCACTACAGAGGAGGAACTGAGCCGCCAATTTCTGTACCTCCTAGTAATGAACAGCTTTTATTCTGATCCATCCTATCGCTCATCATTAACCACTGCTTCAACGGGAACATCGGCTATGGCAGTCACAACAACCGAGATGCTATCCAACCAGCTTAGCAACTGGCTTTCGCAGATAAGCAATGATTTTGATATCGGCTTTGTTTACAGACCAGGTTACAAAGATATAAATTCACAGGAAGTTCAGGTTGCATTATCAACCCAGATACTTAACGACAAAGTGGTAATAAATGGCAACTTCGATGTAAGAGGAGCTGACAATTCCTATGGGAATCCCATAACAGGTGATTTTGATATAGAATATAAACTTGCTGAAAAGATCAGACTGAAAGTTTTCAACAGATTTAATAATCCATATACCGGTAAAGGTGTGCCATATACGCAGGGAATAGGGATATTCTTCAAGCAGGACTTTAACAGCTTAACAGATCTTTTGAAGAAGAACAACAACAAATCTGACATGAAGAAAGAAGAAGAAGTGGCAATAGATTAAAATTGGTTAATAAATAGGCTGACTTTGTTATTAACACAGTATAATAGACCATGATATTTTTACGTTTTTTAATATCTTCGCCCGTCAATGATTCGGTGAGATTATAATAACTTGTATATAAACTAATTAATAAAAACGGAAAGATGGCATTTATCCAATTACTTATGCAGGAAGGGCCTGTAACTCTTGAGAGGACCAGTGAGATGAAGCTGACGTTGCTAGATCTTGCTATAAAGGGAGGATGGGTAATGATTCCAATAGTTCTTCTTTCACTGGTAGCTGCTTACATTTTCATTGAAAGATTTTACGTAATTAAAAGAGCCACTAGGGAAGACACTAATTTCATGAACAGGATTAAAGACTACATACACGACGGCAAAGTTGAAGCTGCAATGGCTCTCTGCAAATCAACCGACAGTCCTTCAGCAAGGATGGTCGAAAAAGGCATCAGCAGACTGGGACGACCTTTACAGGATATCACAACTGCCATTGAGAATGTAGGTAAACTTGAAATAGCAAAACTTGAAAAAAGCTTTCCAACCCTGGCAACAATATCCGGTGCTGAACCTATGCTCGGGTTCCTGGGAACAGTGATTGGTATGGTACGCTCATTCTATGCCATGTCACAGGCTGGGAATAATATTGAAGTATCGCTTCTGTCAGATGGAATCTATACAGCCCTGATAACAACTGTTGCAGGTCTGATTGTTGGAATTCTTGGATATTTTGCGTATAATACCCTCGTAGTCCGGGTTGAAAGAGTAGTCTTCAATCTTGAAGCCACTCTTACAGAATTTATGGATATATTGAATGAACCACTAAAAGCAGGACATTAAGATGGCAATTTCCTCCAGAAATAAAGTCAGTATTGGCTTCAGTTCAACCGGAATGACAGATGTGGTATTCAACCTTCTCATATTCTTCATGCTGACATCCACGCTAGTACATCCAACAGCGCTGAAGCTGGTTTTGCCAAAAGGCAGCACCCAGACATCAGCAAAACCTCAAACTACTGTGTCTGTAACAAGCGATCAAAGATATTATCTTGAACAACAACCAATTAGCATAGATAATCTTGAAGCTGCATTGAAGGAAAAGCTTGGGGCCAACCCCGAAACATATATAGCCCTTCACGTTGACAAGAGTGCTCCTTTTGAGAGTGCTGTTAAAGTAATGAACATTGCCCAGGAGAACAATTACAAACTAATAATTGCAACCTCGCCAAAATAAGGATCTTTACATATTCCCTTCAGAAAAAAAGAAGGGAATAATTGGTACATCGATCATCCATATCGTTGCGCTTTTACTTATGCTTATTCTTGGTTTTACCGCTCCTGAGCCTCTTGAACTGGAAGAGGGGATCATCGTCAATTTCGGAACAGAAGAAACGGGATTCGGATCAATTGAACCTTCTCCTCCCATGAATCAGAGCGAAACATCACCGCCGCCCCCGGAAGAAGCAGTTCCTGCAGCACAGGATGAAGAACCCCTTCTCACACAAAATAACGAAGAGGCTCCTGAAGTAAAGAAGGTCGATCCTGAGGCTGAAAGAAAAAGGCTTGAAAAGCTCGAAACTGAAAGAAAACTCAGGGAGCAGGCAGAGGCTGAAAGAATAAAAAGAGAACAGGAAGAGATCGAAAGAAAAAGAATTGAAGCCGAACAGAAAAGACAGGCCGACATAATGAACAGGACAAGGGATGCGCTTGCTAACGCCAGAAATACAGGAACTAGCTCAACAAGCGAAGGGGATGCAGGCGGGCAGGGAAATCAGGGGGTTGAAACCGGATCGGTTGATTCGGATGTTAGAGGAGATGGCAGCGGCCTGGGAAACAAAGGAATTTCCTATGACCTGCAAGGACGCGGATTCAGAAGCCTGCCGGTACCTAAATATGACTACCAGGGAGAAGGCCGGGTGGTTGTTGAAGTCAGTGTCGACAGGACAGGCAAGGTTACTCAGGCTAATCCCGGATATAAAGGATCCACCATTCTTGATGAATACCTGCTGAAAGTTGCGAAAGAAGCAGCACTTCAGGCACGCTTTGATCCGAAACCTGATGCCCCCGTAATTCAAAAAGGCACCATCACCTATAATTTCATTCTGAAATAGATAATCTCTGCCAACCGGGAAACCCTTTAAAGACTATTTTACGGAATCTCCCAGCCGGGGCTGGGGATAATTTGTATGCATTAACCTATGACTCAGAAAACAGCGGGAATGACTTCATTATTTCCTTAACCTTCTCCCCTACCCTTTTGATAACATCCTCATTATCAATATTTGAAATCACCTCATCAATAAGATCTACGATAAGTTCCATATGTGTTTCCTTCAGCCCCCTGGTGGTAACAGCAGGAGTTCCTACTCTCAGGCCCGAGGTAAGGAACGGAGACCTGCTGTCAAACGGTACCATGTTCTTATTAACGGTTATGTGTGCTGTTACAAGAACATTTTCCGCTTTTTTTCCCGAAAGTTCCGGGAACTTCGACCGGAGATCAATAAGCAGAAGATGGTTATCAGTACCTCCGGATATTACATTATAGCCCCTTTCAATAAATGCTTTTGCCATAACAGCAGCATTATTCTGAACTTGTTTCTGATAACGCTTGAATGAAGGTTGGAGAGCTTCACCAAATGATACTGCCTTTGATGCAATAACATGTTCCAGCGGTCCGCCCTGAACGCCAGGAAAAACAGCTGAATTAAGCAGTGACGACATCATTCTTGCTTCTCCTTTAGAAGTTGCGATACCCCATGGATTGACGAAATCCTTCCCCATCAGGATAATACCTCCCCTGGGCCCTCTAAGCGTTTTGTGTGTTGTTGAGGTGACTATGTGTGCATATTCCAGGGGATTCTTCAACAGTCCCGCTGCAATAAGCCCTGCAGGATGTGCCATATCAACAATGAAAATTGCCCCTATACTGTCAGCTATTTTCCTCATCCTTTCGTAATCCCATTCACGAGAATAAGCTGAAGCTCCGCCAATTATCATTTTCGGCTTTTCTTTAAGCGCAATCTCCTCCATCGTATCATAATCAATAAGACCAGAGTCTTCTCTCACTCCATAGGCAACAGGCTGGTACAATATACCCGATGAGTTAACAGGTGATCCGTGTGAAAGATGCCCTCCATGAGCAAGATTCAGTCCCATGAATTTATCACCCGGCTTAAGGACAGCCATGAATACTGCCATGTTTGCCTGAGCGCCTGAATGAGGCTGAACATTTGCATATTCAGCATTAAACAGTTCCTTAAGGCGATCAATAGCTATCTGCTCCGATTGATCAACAATTTCACACCCGCCGTAATAACGGTATCCGGGATAACCTTCAGCATATTTATTCGTCATTACTGATCCCATAGCCTCTAGAACCTGGGAACTAACGAAGTTTTCAGAAGCAATCAACTCAATGCCGTTTATCTGCCGCTGACGCTCTTTTTCAATAAGGTCAAATATTACAGTATCTTTATTCATATAATTAGGTTTTAAGATCGCTTTTTCCAGGAGGCTTTTCCAGAATTGTCAGTCACCTGCAAGATTATATTATCATGCTTGATCAACAAATATAATGTTATATATTAAAAAACATCTGATTAATTTATTCACTATTCTTCTGAAAATTGAACCAGAAGGTCACGATAGGTTGAAAATATCCTGGATTTTGAAATAAATCCCACATACAGTCCATCATCCAGAACCGGCAAATTCCAGGCACCGGTTTTCCTGAATGTCTCCATTACAGTCTCAATGTTTTCCTTTTTATCAATATATGATGGCGGTATTGTCATCAATTCCTTCACCAATACTCTGTCATACATCTCATTATTAAACATAATTTCCCGTACATCGTCCAGAGACACAATGCCTTCCAGAACATTATACTGGTCAACAACAGGAAATATATTCCGTTTTGATTGTGATATAACCCTTATAAGTTCACCAAGCGTGTTGTTTGCTCTTACGGTAATGAGATCTGTTTCAATATCTTTCTTCCAGTCCATAAAAGTAAGGACAGCTTTATCCTTATCGTGAGTTATAAGTTCTCCCTTTCGTGCAAGCTGAACATGATATATCGAGTGCCTTTCGAAGCCCCGGACTGTTATAAACGAAACAGTTGAGGTGATTATCAAAGGAATAAGCAAAGCATAACCTCCGGTAATCTCCGCAATGAGAAATATTGAAGTCAAAGGAGCGTGCATTACCCCAGCCATAACCCCTGCCATACCTGCCAGTATAAACCTGTTATCCGGAATATCTGCACCGGCAAACCTGTTCAGAAGTGCTGCTACCAGGAACCCGTTGATGCCTCCTATAAACAGCGTGGGAGCAAAGATACCTCCTACTCCTCCGGCTCCGTTAGTTGAACTGCTTGCCACAACTTTAAAAAGTACCAGGCATGAAAGGAATATTAATATTCCGGCAAAACTGTCTCTGAAATGATGAAAAGGGACTACATTCGAAACACTCTCAACATCCTCCTGCAACAGAAGCATAATGGTATCATAACCTTCACCGTAAAATGGAGGGAAAACATAAATAAGTACACCCAGAACAATGCCGCCCAGGATGAGCCTCAGGTAAATATTTGTTATTCGATCATAGCTTTTCTCAAGAAACAGTGTCATCCTCGAAAAAAAAAGAGAAACCAGGCCTGACAGCATTCCAAGTATAAGATACCAAGGGATATTCGTTATTTTAAATGCCTCGGTTATGGTAAATGAAAAAAGGACTTCGTCGCCCATGAGAAAGTATGCAACAGTTGCAGCAGTAACCGATGAAATCAACAGTGGAACTATGGATGAGATTGTCAGATCCAGAAGAAGTATTTCAAGAGTAAAGACAATACCGGCAACAGGAGCTTTAAAAATGCCGGCAACCGCCCCTGCGGCCCCGCATCCAATAAGAAGTGTAATGTTCCGGTAATTCAGTTTGAAGAATCGGCCTACAGCTGATCCTATTGACGAACCTGTAAGGACTATTGGAGCTTCAGCTCCTACAGAGCCTCCAAAACCAATTGTCATGGTGCTGGCAACCAAAGAAGTCCAGGTGTTATGGCTTTTAAGATGACTTTTTCTCATCGAAATTGCATACAGAACCCTGCTGATTCCGTGACCAATATTATCCTTTACCACGTATCGCACAAACATTAGCGTCATAAACATTCCAGCCAAAGGAAAGATAAGAAAAAGATATCCTTCCGATTGAGAGTCCAGCCCCTGGGTCAGGAACCGGTGAACATAGTGAATGGCATTTTTAAGAAATACCGCAGCAAGAGCGCTAAGTAAGCCTACTGCAAAACTTAACAGATAGATCAGTTTCACCTGATCTGTTTCGAAAAGACGGCTGCTGAAAAATCTTTTGATCTGATTTATTTCTGACATATCATGCAAATATAAAAAATACGGCAGCTTCTCCGATTTTTATTTAAGTTTGTCTTCTTTATGAAGATATTCAGTGAGGTTATGATACTTTTTGACAGAATAGTACTTGACAACGGGCTTAAGGTCATTGTTCATGAAGACACTTCTACGCCACTGGTTGCAATGAATATTCTTTACAATGTGGGTTCCAGAGATGAAGATCCGGTACTTACAGGACTTGCACATCTTTTCGAGCACCTTATGTATGGCGGATCTGTCAACATACCTGAATATGACCTTCCGCTTCAGCAGGCAGGCGGTGACAATAATGCCTTCACCACTAATGATATAACTAACTTCTACCTTACCGTTCCGTCTGCTAATATAGAGACCGGATTCTGGCTTGAGTCGGACCGGATGTATGAACTTGATTTCTCACAAAAAAAGCTTAATGTACAGAAAAACGTTGTGATTGAAGAATACAAGCAGCGATACCTTAACCAGCCTTACGGCGATGCAATGCTGATGATTAAGCCAATGGCATACAAATTTCACCCTTACAGATGGCCTACAATCGGAATGGATATAAAACACATTGAAAATGCATGTTTATCTGATATAAAAGAATTCTTTTTCTCCCACTATGCACCTAACAATGCAATAATTACATTGGCTGGCAATATTAAATCCGACAGGGCCTTTAAGCTGGCTGAAAAATGGTTCGGTCCAATTTCAAGCAGGAAAATCAAAGCCAGAATTCTGCCGAAAGAACCTGCGCAAACTGAAGAAAGAACAATAACAGTCGAAAGAAATGTGCCTGCCACGGCTATCTACAAAGTATGGCATATAGGACCACGGAACGGAGAACATTATCATTCCATGGATCTTCTTACCGATATTCTCGCAGGCGGGGAATCTGGAAGGCTTCATACAAGACTAGTAAGAGAGAAAAACCTCTTTACCGAAATCAATGCATATATTACATCCGACATAGACCCGGGACTTGCTATTGTTCAAGGCAGACTCATGAATGGGATTGAGGTTCATGAAGCCGTAAATGCATTGGATGAGATAATAACCGAGTTAAAAACAAAACCAGTTCCCGAGAATGAAATGGAGAAGGTCAGGAACAGGTTTGAGGCTTCAAATGTTCTGTCGAATACAAGCATTCTGAACAAAGCAATGAATCTTTCATATTACGAATTACTGGGGGATGCTTCAGAGATAAATCTTGAAGTTGAGAATTACAGGCGCGTCAGCAGCCGAATGGTAAGAGATGGAGCTATGAGATTCCTAAATCAGGAAAACTCGTGTACGCTCTATTATTTATCAAATACAAGATTAAAGTGATGGAAAATTCACGACGTTTACAACCCCCTCTTTCAGAGATTAAATTGGGCCAGTTGCCTCCGGTGGAACATGTCCTCCTGAGTAACAATATTCCACTTTATCTTATTGAAGCCGGCACCGAGGATATCATGAGGATTGAATTTGTACTCAAAGCAGGTCAGATTAATGAGTATCTCCCCCTTATTGCATCAACTACGAACATGATGCTCACAGAAGGTTCGCAAAACTACACTGCATATGAACTTAACAGCTCCCTGGACAGTCATGGTGCTTTCATCAACCTGTTGGCGGAGAAGGATAATGCTGGATTGGTGATTTTCTTTCTTGCAAGGCACATAAGGAAAATAGCTGAACTATGCTTTGAGATACTTTTCAAGCCTGTATTTCCCAGGAAAGAACTTGATATCCTGATGAAGAAAAGAATCAAATGGTTTCAGATAAGCAGGGAAAAAGTAAATAACCTCTCATCCGACCAGTTCTTTGAATCGGTGTTCGGAAAGCATCATCCTTATGGAAGACAGATAAATTTCAGAGACTTTCCAATCATAACTACATCAATACTTAAAGATTTTCATTCAAGACATTACACCCCAACCGGTATGGCCATCATGATCTCAGGAAGGATTCACCCTGATACTGTGGGTATTATGGATCACTATTTTGGCAGGATTCCTGAGAAGACTGTTTACGTGGAGCCTTCTGAAAGCATTATCAAAGGCGGTGAAGAGAAACAGATACATATTAAAAAACATAATGCACTACAGTCATCCGTAAGGATAGGATCAATGACCATAAACAAAACTCACCCCGACTATCCTGGATTAAAGATCCTCAATGTCGTTCTGGGAGGGTATTTTGGCTCGAGGCTGATGAAGAACATTAGAGAAGATAAAGGATACACCTACGGAATCCATTCAGCAGTCAACTCACTGGGTCTGGGGGGATACAAAGTCATTAGTACGGAAGTAAGCCGTGAAAATATCCGGAAAACAATCAACGAAATCCACAGGGAGATCAGGATACTGCAGACAACACCTGTTGGCAGAAAGGAGCTTGATCTCGTAAGAACTTATATGGCCGGTGAAATGGTCAGAATGTTTGACGGGCCATTCGCAATTGCGGAAAGTTTCAAATCAGTATGGGAGTTCGGACTTGATTATGAATATTATTACAGGCTTGCCGAAAAAATCAAAACCATAACTCCTGAAGAGATACAGCAGCTTGCTAATGCATATTACAATATTGATGACTTGTATGAAATCATCGCAGGATAATCTGGCCGGACGCAGTCTGGGCATTATTATTTCCCTTCTGATTGGTATTTCATGTCATGCATTCGGGCAACCCGATGAGGATCCTCCGGTGTCACCTCGATTTACATTGCTCACCATAAATCCTTCAAACAACAATACTGAGCTTAGATGGGATCCGAGTCCATCGGCTGATGTTGCAGGCTACATAGTATATTCTTACAAAAACGGCGAAGCATATGATATCGATACAATTTTGAATCCTCTGGCAAACAGTTATTCCTTCTTATGGCCATGGTCGCTGATCCGGAGTGAGTCATTTGTTGTAGCTGCTGTTGACTCTTCAGGCAATTTCAGCCCCTTATCGAATGATCTTCAAACAATCTATGCTGAAGCGCGGATCGATACTTGCAACAGTAGAATAGCCCTTCACTGGAATAAATATACAGAAACAACTGTATCAGTTGCTGGTTACAATATATACGTATCAGTAAACGGGGAGAATTACGTTCTTGCAGATCAGATACCAGCGCATAATGATGAGTATCTCCTGAATGATTTTATTACTGATGCACATTATTGTTATTTAATAGAGGCACGATTGGAAAATGGTCTGATTTCAGCTTCGAATATACCATGCATAGATACTGATATGCAAAAAAATCCCTTGTGGATTAATGCTGATTATGCAACAGTTGAAGGTGAAGGTGAGATCTTATTGTCGTTTACTGTCGATCCTGAATCGGAAATAAACCTCTTCAGTCTTGAGAGAAAATCCGGAAAAGAAGGGAAGTTCACTGAGATAAGCAGGTTTCAAGGCGTTGAAAATAAAATTATCTATAGCGATAAAACTGCTGATAATAAAGTAATTAATACTTACAGACTCTCGGCAGTCAACAATTGCAACATTGTTACTACCAGTTCAAACTATGCCTCAAACATGGTATTGAATGTAATTGAAAATGGCAATGATTTATTAATTACATGGAACAAATACAGGGAATGGTTAGGAACAGCAGAATCCAGCAGACTTTTCATGGATAAAGGCGCCGGATTCAGTCAGATTGCGGAATTAGTTCCGGATGATTCCGTTTACAGCATAAGCATTCCTGACATTATGCATGATGTGTCGGGTGGCAGATTATGCTTTTATGTTTCAGCTACTGAATCAGGCAATCCTTTTGGTGTTGCCGGATCTGAAAGTGTATCCAATATTTACTGTTACAGTATTGAAGAAGTCATTACCATGCCAAATATCTTTTCACCAAACGGTGACGGCATAAATGATCTTTTCAGGCCGGTCATTACTTTCCCTCCCATAAATTACAGGCTGACAATCACTGACAGACGAAGAAAAACCCTTTTTGAATCAGATGATTATACTGAATCATGGGATGGAAGGGAAAGAGGCAAGCCGGTACCCCAGGATGTTTATCTCTGGTTCCTAAGGCTTACTACTCCATCGGGAAACAATGTTGCACGCACAGGCACACTGACAGTAATTTATTAATCCTTTATAATATCGGCCAATAAAACTATCTTTGCGATTGACAGAAAAGCGTTGTAAAAAATTTTATGGGGAGTAAGGATATTTTTGATGATGAGGATATAGCGCGTATCCAGTCGGAATACGATTCTCTGGTAAATAATTTGATAAGGTGCAATAATCCTGGCGACAGAGAATTAATTGATAAAGCTTTCAGGATAGCCAATAATGCTCACATGAATCTGAGGCGCAAATCAGGTGAGCCTTACATAATTCATCCCATCGCCGTTGCAAGGATTGTAAATCAGGAAATAGGTCTTGGTGCAAGATCCATAGCCACTGCCTTGCTACACGACGTTGTAGAGGACACTGATTACACGATTGAAGATGTTGAAAGGGATTTTGGCCCCAAGATAGCATCTTTAATAGATGGCCTAACAAAAATCTCGGGCACATACGATAAAAGCAGTTCAGCCTCAATGCAGGCTGAAAATTTCAGGAAAATGCTGCTGACCATTTCAGACGACCTCAGGGTGATACTTATAAAAATCGCCGATCGCCTTCACAACATGAGAACTCTCGATTCCATGCCTGAAAATAAAAGGATGAAGGTGGCAGGGGAAACAATATTCCTGTATGCTCCTCTTGCCAACAGGATAGGGTTGTATGCAATAAAAAGCGAACTTGAAGATTTGAGTTTTAAGTTCAGGCATCCGGTCTTATACGATGAGATAGCTTCTAAGCTAAAACACAGCGAAAAGAAATACTATGCCCTTATCAACAAGTTCAGCCTTCCAATCATTCAGAAACTTTCAGAGGAAGGTCTTAATTTTGAGATAAACGGACGTCCGAAATCGATCTTTTCGATCTGGAAAAAAATGCAGTCTAAAAATGTTCCATTTGAAGAGATCTACGATATACTCGCTGTGCGTATTGTCTTTGATCCGGTTCCTGCTGTTCCTGAAAAAACCACCTGCTGGAATATTTATTCAGTAATCACTGATACTTATTTGCCAAAGCCTGATCGTTTGCGCGACTGGATCAGCAGGCCAAAACCAAACGGATACGAAGCACTTCATGTTACGGTAATGGGGCCGGAGGGAAAATGGATTGAGGTGCAAATCAGAAGCAGAAGAATGGACGAGGTGGCAGAACGAGGATATGCCGCCCACTATAAATACAAAGGAGATAATTCGCCGGAAACCGAACTCGACAAGTGGATCAAGCAGGTCAGAATGATGCTGGAAAATCCACTTGAAGATCCTATCGAGTTCCTCGATGAATTCAAATTGAACCTTTTCTCATCCGAAATAATGGTTTTCACTCCAAAGGGAGCGCTTGTCAGCCTGCCAAAGGGAGCCTCAGCACTCGATTTTGCATATGAGATCCACACTGAAATAGGCAACAAAGCTATCGGTGCCAAAATTAATTATAAACTTAATCCCATAAGCGCATCACTTATGAGCGGAGATCAGGTAGAGATTATAACTTCCGATATTGCCAAACCTGAAAAGGAATGGCTTTCATTCGTTTGCACTTCAAAAGCGAAAGAAGCCATAAAAAACCAGCTCAGGACGGAATCAATAAACAGGATCAGGAAAGGAATGGCGATCCTTGAAGAAAAGCTGGCAGAATTGGGAGTTACACCAAACTCTGAGATACTCAAAAAACTGATGCTTACCTATGACGTTCTGAATAAAGATGAACTATACGCCGGTATTGAGCTGGGTACCATCAACCTCGAAAACCTGAAAAAGATAATCAGGAAAAGCTCTTCCATGAATATGATCAAATACTGGGAACTGAAGCTTCTCGGTTCAAGGAAAGAAAGAAAAGATGAGACAACTGAAACTGACAAAATTGATGGCAGCGTTCCGTTTCTTTTAAGGGAGAATGTTGAAAATGCGGGGCAGTCTTATGAAATTGCAAAATGCTGCAATCCCATCCCCGGTGATGAGGTAACCGGATACAGATCCCCCGAGGGGAATATTATAATACACAAGCCAAAATGCCCGGTTGCAATCCGCTTGATGTCGAATGAAGGAAACAGGATCATTGCAGTGAAGTGGACTATCCACAAACTTGTTTCCTTTATCGCACGTATTAGCATTACCGGGGTCGACAGAATAGGACTTATTAATGACCTTACCAATATCATATCCTCCGAACTTAAAGTCAACATGACAAGCGTCAATTTCAATGTCAATGATGGCATTTTTGAAGGAATTATTGACCTCTACGTTCACCACACACAGGATATAAACAACCTCATACTTAAAATATCCAACGTCAAGGGCATTGAAACAGTGAAAAGGGTTGAGGATTTTAACGAATAATACCTGATCTGGCCCTTTCATTTGAAAAGAAAAATATCATATTTTTGTCTTTATTTAAAATTAGACCAAATATGATTAATGATGATACAAAGGAGACAGTGAAGCAAATATTCACTGAATATCTCGAGAAGAAAGGTCATAGAAAAACTCCTGAGAGATATGCAATACTCGATGAGATATACTCGAGAAGCGGCCATTTTGATATAGAGTCCCTTTATATCTTCATGAAGAATAAGAACTACAGAGTTAGCAGAGCCACACTGTATAACACAATAGAACTGCTGCTCGACTGCGAACTTGTCATCAAGCACCAGTTTGGCAGAAATATTGCCCAGTTTGAAAAAGCATATCAGTGCAGACAGCATGACCATCTCATCGATGTTGATTCAGGCAAGGTAATGGAGTTCTGTGATCCGAGAATTAACCAAATCATAAACACTGCTGCTGAACTTTACAACTTCAGCCCAGTTTACCATTCACTGTATATATACGGGTCTTTCAAAAAGAAAAAAAATGAATCTTCCGGGTCATCTGCTTCCAAATACAAAAGCGATATTTAAACCCAGGCAATGAAATAAAAGAGGCCTTTTTTCCGTTAACTATTTCTGCAGGTGTTTCTTATACTGCTCTATGAAGAGTTGGGTCATATTGACCGGATTGTTCCAGATTATCAGTAATTACCATCTTAATTAAAGGAAAAAATGAAAATAATTAATGATCGCTTCAGGAATATATTTGGAGGCCTTCTGCTTTCTTCAGCATTTTTAGCTTTGACTGCAGGTTACACTGCTGCACAGGAGAAAATTAGCGGTGAAATTTCAAAAAGCTACCAGGTTATTCTTAATGACGGATCAACTGTAACAGGAAAATTATTATTAATAAATGACAGCGAAATTGTTATAGAGTCCGGTTCCATGGGCGAAGTCCACCTGAAAAGAGAGAATATCAGGTCTATGATGCTCGTCTCAGCAATTGATGATAAGAAATCCGGCATATGGTTTCCCAATCCAAATCCTTCCAAGTACCTGCTTGGAAATTCGGCAATTCCAAATAAAAAGAATTCAGGATATTATCAGAACACCTGGATCTTTTTCAACACCTTCAGTTATGCCTTTACGGGAAACCTGAGTGTTTCAGCCGGTTTCGAGCTTTTCTCCGTAATGGCTTCAGGTGAAGGACCTTATGCTTTTTTTATCAATCCAAAAGCTTCATTTAAAGTAGCAAATAACTTTTATGCGGGAGCAAATATATTATATGCGAACACAATCAAAACGGTTGATGAATTCGGAGGTCTCGCAACCCTGAATGGGTTCTGCACCTATGGCAATAACAACAACAACATCACAGGTTCCGTTGGCTGGGGATGGGCTGAGGGTGAGTTTAGTGCCAGACCTGTTTTTACTGTAAGCGGGATGACAAGAGTATCAAAGCGTATAGCTTTCATAAGTGAGAACTGGCTGGTGCCGGGATTAAACTTTAATGATGATGAAAACAGTAACGATTCAGGTAATTATTACGGCATTTTTTCCTATGGTATCAGGTTCCTTGGTGAAAAGACATCAATAGACCTCGCTTTCGTGAATAATCCTGATATCGCTGAAGAAATTATTATAGGGATACCCTGGCTTGATTTTGTAATTAACTTCTGATTTGTAAAATATTCTTCCTACACAGCAATAGAAACCCTGGAAATAGATATTACTGCTTATTAAATGACATCCACTTAGTAGTGAGTTTTTTCCCCGTCACAGATTTCAGTATCAGGCCTGGCAAAAAGAGTTTCCGGAGATTCAGAAAAATGGATTCCGGAAATCACCTGTTGTCTATAGTAAGCCATTAACCAGGATTATTAAGGATTTCATTACATTCCCTGTCACATCGTTGAAGATATTCGCAGCAAGCTTCTGGGAACATGGTTTACGAGCTCGGTAAAACCTATCCGTTCACTGGGATGCAACACTTCTTCTCTTCATTTTACACTCATTAATGTTGTTTCCGAAAAATGCTCCCGGGGAGTTTCTGAAAAATATTTGTATCTTGTTGGATGAATTTAGTTTCTTCGATAATTACGTAAAATGAACATAGACATATTGTTAGGCTTGCAGTGGGGCGATGAGGGAAAAGGAAAGATTGTTGATGCGTTAAGTCCCCGCTATGATATTATTGCCCGCTTCCAGGGGGGGCCAAATGCCGGACATTCACTAGAGTTCAATAATGTTAAGCATGTGCTTCATCTTATACCATCAGGTATTTTTCATCGCGATAAGATTAATATTATTGGCAATGGACTAGTAATAGATCCGGGGGTATTCAGGGATGAAATTCTGAAGCTTGGGCTTCCAACGGAAGAGATAGCTAACAGGCTGGTCATCTCAAACAAGGCGCATCTGATCCTGCCCACGCACAGGGCACTTGATGCAGCCTATGAACAGAGCAAAGGCAATCTCAAAATAGGATCCACACTTAAAGGTATAGGTCCGGCTTATACCGATAAGGCAGGTCGGAATGGCCTTCGTACAGGGGATATTCTGAAAAAGGATTTTATCAGAATATATGATGAGCAGAGGATGGCACATAAATTAATACTTGATTCTATTAATTACAAATATAATACAGAGGAATACGAAGCGGGATGGCTCGAGGGTGTTGAATTGATGAGGAAATTCAGGATAATTAACACTGAATACTACATAAATGAACTGATTGCAAAAGGGAAAAGGATCCTTGCTGAAGGCGCTCAGGGTACAATGCTTGATCTGGATTTCGGGTCATATCCATTTGTAACGTCTTCAAATACAATAAGTGCAGGAGCTTGTACCGGCCTGGGAGTTCCTCCAACCAGGACAGGGGAAGTCTTTGGAATATTCAAGGCCTATTGTACAAGAGTTGGAAGCGGGCCCTTCCCTACTGAGCTTAATGATGAAACGGGTGAGAAAATAAGGAAAATAGGCTGTGAATACGGGGCAACGACCGGACGGCCTCGACGGTGTGGCTGGCTTGATCTGCCGGCGCTTAAATATGCAATCATGATTAACGGTGTCACAAAACTGTTTATGACAAAAGCTGATGTCCTCTCAGGTTTTGAAAGCGTAAAGATTTGCACTTCCTATAAAACCGGAGGGGAAGAGTGTAATGAACTTCCTTACGATCATAGCGGTAAGATTGATCCTGTTTATACAGAACTCCCTGGCTGGTATGAAAACATTTCAGGAATAAAAGCTTATGCTGATCTTCCTGCTACACTAGACAACTTCATCGGATTCATTGAAAATGAAACAAATGTACCGGTTACTATGGTTTCTGTAGGACCTGACAGAACCCAAACCATATTCAGGTAAAAAGAATTATTTTCTTATAAATAACCAGGAGTCAATATCAATCTCATCCTGAAAATAATCAAGTCGGACAGCAGCTGTTGAGAATCTCTCAAATGACTCCGCAACAACCAGTTCAAAACCACTGTCATGCATTTGTATAATTTCAGGATCAAATCCCTGATTCCGGTACTCTTCAAGCCATTTTACAGCATTATCATGGTTGAGGAAACTTCCAACAACAATATTATATTTCTGCCTTGTTTCAAGCAACATTCTCTCATCTTCGGCCAGTTTTATTGAATCAAGCCTTGCTTCCTCCATAGCCTTCAGGCGATTCTGAACCCTTTTCAGTGAATCAGCTACCCTTATACTATCCTGCTGAGCCAACAGCACAGCCAGCTTCTTTCCTTTTCTCCCGAACAGGCCGTTTTCTCTCACCGATTTGCATGAGGGAGATAATAAAGTGATTATCAGTAACAACAGTATTGATTTATAACGCATGATAATAGGATTAATCGATTTAAAATTATATTTATTTCATCATAAAGGTACAATATTTATACGCTTTGTTAAAATAATCAGTTAAGCTGCTCCCCGATTTGTTTGATTGAGATTTCGTATATTAGGTGCTGCAAATTGTGTAACACATAAAATGTTGATCTGATGAAATCCATAATTCAGTTTTTTGAAGAAAGCGTTGAAAAGTACACCAGTAATGTCTATATGTGGGAAAAGACACTCGACAAATATGAGGGCATTACCTATGGTGAAACAAAAAAACAGGTCTATGAATTCGCAGCCGGTCTGATAAGCCTGGGCATTAAGAAAGGCGACAGGCTCAGTCTAATTTCTGAAGGCCGTAATTGCTGGGTAATAGGCGAACTTGGAATTCTCTACGCGGGTGCGGTTAATGTTCCACTATCAGTGAAACTTACACCTGAAGAGATAAAATTCCGAATCAATCATTCTGAATCAAGAATGGTCCTTACATCCAAAATACAAGCGCAAAAACTGAAACTCATCCTCGATGAATGCCAAACCATTGAGAAAGTGATCCACTTCGACACACAGGAGGAATATTCAAACAGGGAAATTCATTTCAATGAAGTCAGAAAAGCCGGAAGGGAGTGGCTTGAGATACCCGGAAATAGTAAAATCTTTGAAACTATAAGCCAAAGCATAAAACCATCTGCCTTTGCCAATATCTGTTATACGTCAGGGACAACCGCAGACCCAAAAGGAATTATTCTTACTCACGGCAACTATGTTACAAATGTTTACCAGTCGTACAGCCTGATGGATATACCATCATTCTACAAAACTCTGTTAATTTTGCCCTGGGACCACTCATTTGGTCATACCTGCGGTATTTATGCCTTCATGGGAAAAGGCGCCAGCATTGCTTCGGTCAAAACAGGTAAAACACCTATGGAAACCCTCAGGAACCTGCCAACCTGCCTGAGGGAAATAAAACCTAACCTGCTTATGAGCGTTCCTGCCATAGCAAAGAACTTCAGAAAGAATATTGAAAAGGGTATCAGGGAGAAAGGGAAAATGACTGAGATGCTTTTTAAACATGCACTAAAGATCTCATATTCATATAACAAGGAAGGATGGAACAAGGGCAGGGGCATTCAAAGACTTAAAAAACCTCTTTTAAGGATCTATGACAAGATTATCTTTTCAAAAATACGGGAGAGTTTTGGAGGCGAACTTGACTATTTCATCGGTGGAGGCGCCCTTCTTGATATAGAGCTGCAGAGATTCTTCTATGCACTTGGGATCCCTATGTACCAGGGATACGGCTTGAGCGAAGCATCTCCGGTCATTTCATCAAATTCAACCAACAGGCACAGACTTGGTTCTTCAGGTGTTCTTGTGAACAATATGGATCTTAAAATATGTGATGATGAAGGGCTGGAACTTCCTGTCGGACAACAAGGTGAAATTGTTATCAGGGGAGGGAATGTGATGCATGGGTACTGGAGAAATGAAAATGCCACCCGGGAAGCTATAAGAGATGGATGGCTTTATACCGGTGATATGGGCTATATGACTGATGATGGCTTCCTATATGTACTTGGACGCTTTAAAAGCCTGCTGATAGCTGATGATGGTGAGAAATTCAGCCCGGAAGGCATCGAGGAAGCTATCTCCGAACAGTCGAAATTTATTGACCAATGTATGCTGTATAATAATCAGAAACCTTATAGTGTAGCGCTGGTAGTTCCTAATCAGCACACTCTGAAACTGTATCTTGAAGAAAAAAACCTTACAGCAGATTCCGACGAAGGGAAACGTGCCGTCTTGAATTTGATTGAGGCCGAGCTTAATGAATATCGTACCAACGGTAAATATGGAAAAATGTTCCCCCAGAGATGGCTCCCAGTTGCCGTAGGTATCCTGGAAGAAGGATTCTCTGAAGAAAATGGGCTGATGAACTCCACAATGAAAATAGTGAGGGGCAAAATCATGGACAGGTATCAGGAACTTATCGATTACCTGTACACTCCAAATGCCAAGGATATAAGCAATGAAAGAAATATTGAGGAAGTTGAAAAAATGAAACTAGGATAACTTTAAGAACTGATAAATATCTTTATTATGAAGCCCGGCAATTTATTTACTTTTTTACTATCGTGTCTTTTATTTTCTTCCTGTGCTACCGACAGGGACGAAACAAGCTGGAAAATAGCCGATAACCCGATTCTCACCCCATGGGCGGAAAATGTTGATCCCTTAGCACCATGGCCTGAATATCCAAGACCTGACCTTAAACGTGAAAGATGGATAAATCTGAACGGCCTTTGGGAATACGCAATAACTTCATCTGTAACAAGGCCCAAAGAATGGAATGGCAAAATACTTGTTCCGTTCCCTGTGGAATCAGCGTTGTCGGGTGTTAAAAAAAGGGTCTCGGAAAATGAATACCTGTGGTATAAAAGGGACTTTAAGGTACCTGTACGCTGGAAAAACAAGCAAATACTCCTGAATTTTGAGGCATGCGATTGGGAGACCACTGTGTGGATTGACGGTAAAGAAGCAGGAAGTCACAAAGGCGGGTATGATCCTTTTGTTTTTGACATAACACCTTTACTTGAAAAAGGCAATAGCCACAAGTTACTTGTAAAGGTATGGGATCCAACCGATAAAGGCTTCCAGCCACGAGGCAAACAGGTTACAGGCCCCGGAGGAATATGGTACACCCCTGCGACCGGAATATGGCAAACTGTATGGATTGAACCTGTCGATAAATCATATATTTCTTCATTCCGTTCAACTTCCGACATCGATAATGGAAAAGTAACTATTAAAACTGACGTTGTGAATCCAGGCAACACTGAGCTGACCATTTGTGTTAAAAGCAAGGGAAAAACAGTTTCAACTGCATCAGGAGCACCAGGGAGTCCGCTTACACTCAACATCACTGACCCGATTCTGTGGTCACCTGATAATCCCTTCCTGTATGATCTGGAACTCATACTTAAAGAGGGCAATAAAACCAGGGATCATGTCACTTCATTTCTGGGAATGAGAAAAATAAGTTTGGGAAGAACCGATGACGGATTTACAAGAATACTTTTAAATAATGAATTTGTCTGGCAGAATGGTCCTCTCGATCAGGGCTTCTGGCCTGACGGTGTTTATACACCGCCAACGGATGAGGCGATGGTCTACGATCTTGAGCAAACCAGGCAAATGGGATTCAACATGCTCAGGAAACATGTCAAGATTGAAAACAGGAGGTTTTATCATTGGTGCGATGTCCTGGGACTCCTCGTATGGCAGGACATGCCAAGCGGGGACGAGTACATAAGCGGTACAATGCCTGACATAACAAAATCACCGGAAGCAACAGCCCAGTTCGAGTATGAGCTTAAACGCCTAATCGAGACAAAATATAATCATCCTTCTATTATTATGTGGGTGGCCTTCAATGAAGGCTGGGGACAATTTGATACGGAAAGGATAACAAGGCTAATATCGGAATTCGACCCTACAAGGCTCGTTAACAGTGCATCTGGCTGGACAGACAGGGGGACAGGTAATGTAAATGATATTCACCACTATCCTGAACCAATGGTACCAGCCCCGGAGGATAGCAGGGGTATAGTCCTGGGGGAATTCGGAGGACTCGGATTACCTGTTCCAGGACACACCTGGGAGCAAAAGAACTGGGGTTACAGGAATATGGAAGACTCACTGCAGCTGCTTTCAAGGTTTGCCTCTTACTATGACCAGGTGCATACTTTCGTTGAGGAAAACGGTCTGAGTGCATCAGTCTATACCCAGACTACAGATGTTGAAACAGAAACCAATGGCCTTATGACATATGACAGAAAAGTTAATAAAATGGGAGTTGCAAATGTTGCAAAGGCAGTAAAGTTTAAATAATCAGTAAATCGCATATTACCGACCGGCGTTAAATTATCCGATCGTTCTTCAGAAAACAGCTGGCTTGAAGATCAGAATTTCAATCTGGATTTAAAAGGCAGAAATGTCATAAAATCCACGTGATGAACTATATATGCCTCAGTCGTTCTTGCTACTAGATCTCCTTCATGAGCATGAGCTGCAATAATATGGCACACTTCCGGTGGAACATCGCATTCTTCTGCAAGAGAAACACCTGAAAATGGATGTCTTAGATACTTGCCATATTTTCCCTGAACAGCTTTCCCTTCATCATCCAATTCATATTCCAGTAATTTTCCAACATCAGCAAGAATTGCTCCTGATATCAGAACATCCATGTTTACAGGAAGATCGCTTTCGAAAAACTCATTCATCTTTTCTCCGCATTGTTTTGCAGCATGAACAACACATCTCTTGTGAGCCATAAAACTTACCTTAAGATCAGGACCGCACAGGAGAGTGAAGGGTATGCTGTAAAGATCCTCCGGCTTCAAAACACTTTTCATCAGGGCAAGCTCCCATGTTTTAGCCGTTTTTTCCCTCAACAACTCATTACCTATCCAATTTAACTCAGGCCACAACTTCTCTACAATCTTTTCCATATTGATGGTGGTTTTTAACTTAATCCGGCTATAATGGCGTCAGTCATCTGTATCGTTGAAGCAGCTCCATTCTTTATTACATCAGGGGAACCTGTCATTTTCATCATGTCATATGTCCTAATCCTGCCTGCAGATATGACTGAAGCTATTGAATTGCGGATCCTGGCTGAAATATCCTTCCTGTCAAGATAATCAAGCATCATACAGGCTGATTCTATCATTGCAACAGGGTTTACAATCGGAATCTCATAAGAAGCATACTTGGGAGCTGAACCATGAGTTGGCTCAAAAACAGCAACTCCATCCACTGAAAACTGTGCGCTGCATGCAAAACCCAGCCCGCCAATGAGACCGGCAAAAGCATCTGAAGCAATGTCTCCAAACATATTCCCGGCTACAATGACCCCATAATCTTCAGGGTTCTTTGTGAGCCACATCATCTGTGCATCAATGTTGGTGTTGAGAAGCTTAATCTCGGGAAAAAGACCTTCTTGTATCTCCTTTGCAAGCTTCCACATTAATCCGGATGTTTCCCTGATAACATTTGGCTTTTCGCAGACTGTCACTGATCCGTATCCGTATTTTCTTGCATATTCAAAAGCAGCTATCAGAATCCTTTCAGTGGCTCCTTTGGTAAATATTCTTGTTGATATTGAAATTTCTTCCACCGGTACATGGCCAAAATTTGCAACAAACCTTGGGTGGGTTAATAGTGCTCTGTAAACCTGCTCCGGAGGATTGGTCCATTCTACACCAGAATACAGGCCTTCGGTATTTTGTCTGAAAATAACAACGTCAACATAAGGTTCCTCAACACCGTTATCCCTGCCGCGCCTAATGAAATTCAATGGATTGCCCTTATAAGATCTGCATGGCCTGACGCAAATATCAAGATTAAAATGCTGCCGCAATCCGACTATCGGACTTGAATACTTGTATCCCTTATTCTGCAGCTCAGGATTAAGCTCTGCCTGAGCCTCTTCATTTGGCTTTGAGGTAATTGCACCAAACAGGGCTATTTTATATTTACTGATCAGATCAATCGTTCTCTGCGGTAAAGGATTTCCTTCTGTGCACCAAAATTTCCAGCCAATATCGCCACTTACATAATCAGCCTTGAATCCTGCTGAATCCAGGACTCTTATTGCCTGTTCAAGAACCACAGAGCCTATCCCGTCGCCTGATAAAACAACTATAACTGGCTTTGCCATAACACTGACTTATATTAATTAAAGATGTTAAATGTAAAAATAGGAATTTTAACATTAATAAAGTCAGATATTTCTATTACCATCTGTTGCCTGTTAAAATAAAAAAAGAGTACATTTAGGTCGTTAATCTTTCATCAACAATCAAATGAGCATATTATCAGGTCTGGATCCCCATCCTGTATGGCATTACTTTGAAGAGATCTGCCGGATACCACGCCTTAGCAGGAATGAGGCAGAGATAAGAGCTTACCTCCTGAATTTTGCCCGTATTCATCATCTTGATGCCAGGGAAGATAAAGCAGGTAATGTTTTAATAACAAAACCTTCAGCCAAAGGCTTTGAAAACAGAAAGACAGTTGTGCTCCAAAGCCATATGGATATGGTTGGAGAAAAAAATGCTGATTTCCCCCATGACTGGTTAAAAGATCCAATAGTCCCCAGGATTGAAGGCGGTTGGGTAACAGCCAATGGCACAACTCTTGGAGCTGACGACGGTATTGGAATAGCTGCCCAAATGGCAATTCTGTTATCAGAAGAGCTCAAATCAGGAAAAATTGAATGCCTGTTCACAGTGGATGAAGAATCAGGAATGACAGGGGCAGCCAGCCTGAAACCAGGTTTCTTTGATGGAAACATACTTATAAATCTCGACTCAGAGGACGAAGGAATCCTTTTTATTGGCTGTGCAGGCGGT
The DNA here is from genome assembly GCA_034005245.1 of Bacteroidales bacterium. Taxonomy (GTDB): domain Bacteria; phylum Bacteroidota; class Bacteroidia; order Bacteroidales; family VadinHA17; genus LD21. Next base: position 56,906 of record JAVEVC010000007.1, on the reverse strand, counting down.
ACCGATACTGTTGGCAAACTAAGATATATCCGTGTACCTTCTCCTTCTGATGTCATCACTCTTGAAATATCAATAACCGGACTCATGGGAGGACATTCAGGTGACGAAATCCATAAAGGCTTTGGAAATTCAATCAAACTGATGACCCGTATTTTACTTGATCTTTCAAAACATTCAAAAATAACATTGCACCAAATGAACGGAGGCAATCTCCGCAATGCCATTCCCAGGGAAGCTTTTGCGCTTATAAGTACCAAAAGTTCAGAAATTAAAAAAATCAAAAAAAGAATAGAATATTTTCGTTCAATATTCAGTGAAGAATTTGGTGATCTTGAAAGGGATCTTAAAATTACGGTAGAAGAAACTGTAACACCCCGTTATACAATGGATTCGGATGACCAGAACAGGCTTTTACATGCGCTTAACTGTTGTCCTCATGGTGTTCTGGCCTGGTCGAAAGAGATGGATAACCTTGTGGAAACCTCAACAAATCTTGCATCCGTTCATTTTGGTCCCGGGAATGTTCTTAATATTGTTACCACGCAAAGAAGCTCATTGGAATCATCAAAACATGATGCAGCACAAATGACTGAGTCGTGTTTCAGGCTGGCTGCTGCAAAAGTAACACATTCAGGAGGTTATCCAGGCTGGAAACCAAACCTGCGGTCGGAGATTTTAACAATAACGCGCAAATCCTATAATGACCTTTTTGGAAAAGAACCATTGGTCAGGGCAATACATGCCGGCCTTGAATGCGGGTTGATATATGAGAAATTCAGTGGTATCGACATGATATCAATTGGTCCTACTATAAAAGGGGCTCATACGCCCCTGGAAAAAATAGAGATAAAAACCGTCAGAATGTTTTGGGATCTTCTCCTGCATATCCTTAATAACATTCCGGAAAAAGATCAGTAACTCAACTGCTGCTTTTTTCCGAAACAATTAATGTGTTTCCTGTTCAATTCTTACTGAGACTTCGAAGCTTGAAGAATCGTTTGATATTACATTGTAATTACTAACCAGAATCGATCATTAGAATTTGCCCTTTAAACAGGGAGTAATCAATCATAGATTAAAAATTCTTCCTTGCCAGCTCCGCATACAGGGCAAACATATTTTTCAGGAAGTTCGGCAAATGGAATTTGTGGTTCAATTCCTGATGAAGGATCACCTTCTGCAGGATCATAAACAAAACCGCAGATCTCACATTTATATCTTTCCATATTACAAATTTTTATTTCGTTAACTTTCTTACGACATCAATAACAGTACCATCGACCCATTTTATTGCAGCCACAATCTTCTCATCAAACTCAGGCTTCTCCGGTTTTCCACACAACTTTTCAGCCTCAGCCTTCAACTCTTCTATTTTCTTGAGTGGTAAGCCGCTGTTCTTAAGGTTGTCAAGGAGGTCAGGCCGTAGCGGGTTAACAGCAATCCCTCGTTCCGTTATAATTACATCAATCATTTCACCCGGACCGCAAAGTGTAGTTACTTCATCAACGATAACCGGTATCCTGTCCCTGAAAAGAGGCAATGGCAGAATTACATTCCTGGCATGAAGACAGTTTTGCCAGCCTCCAATCCCATGAAGGAGGTAACCATCTGAATGTGTTACTACATTCCCATTGAAATTCAGATCGACTTCCGTTGCACCAAGTATCATTATATCCATCATACTCGTCAGATTTCCCTTCGAATGATAGTTATAAGCATTAAAAACAGGGTAAGGAATATGATTTGCATTATTTCCGATAGAATTAACTGCATCAAGGTCAAATGCCTGGGCATCTAGAATATAATCCATGGTTCCCTCTTCGAGCATCTGGACCATATATTTTGTAGTGCCACCAAAACCAAATTTTGACTTCCATCCTTTTTGTTTAAGTATGTCGTTGACAAATACCGCAATTGCCAGTGAGGTGCCGCCTGCTCCTGCCTGCAAGGTTACGCCGTCATTAAGAATCCCTGATTTTTCAAGAAATGAAGAGGTTAACTCGGCTATTAACAGTCTGTCGGGGCTTCTTGTGATCTGCGTCGTTCCGGAAATGATCTTTTCAGGAATTCCAATTTTATCAACAATCACTACATAGTCAACGTAATTACCTTCAATCTCCATAGGGAAGCAGGGAAACTCCACAAGATTATCAGTGACAACTATTACCTTATCTGCATACAGGTAATCAGTTTTTGCATAACCAATTACGCCACATGCCGATTTTCCAAACCTGCCCGTTGCATTGCCGAAAGAATCAGATGAAGGAGCTGCAATCACTGCAATGTCTATTTTAACCTCTCCATCCTGTACAGCCTGAACTCTGCCGCCATGAGAGCGAAGCACGGCTGTTCCCTTCATTCTGCCTTCAGAAACATAACGGCCCAGTGGTCCGTTCATGCTTCCCTCTATCCTGTTGATAGTGCCGTCATCTAGATATCTTATTAAAGGTTCATTGCATGGAAAGGAGGCAGACGGGAACCATACGAGATCCTTAACACCCATTGCTGCTGCAGTCTCAAAAACTTTGTTGCTTATCAGATCACCATCGCGTAAGTGATGATGAGTGGATATGGTCATGCCATCGCTCAAGCCGCATTTGCTGAGCGCTTCTTCAAGGGTTCCGGTTATCTTGTTGCCGTCGGGAGGATAATCGGAGCAAACCGGTATCAATTGTCCATATTTTCTTCCTTCCGGCCGGTGTTTTCCGATTCCCATGAATGGCGTGGCAGGTTCTCCGTTGATCAAAACAGGGACTTTTCTGCCAACAGCATTTACTACAGTAGGAACTGACATTTCTCCTTATTTTTTAATTAACCTGGCAGAACTATCTCATTGTCCATAAGGGATGCTGAAATAATGCCTAATTTAGCAGCCAGTGTGAGAGTTTTCCGGGCACGTTTTACAACCGGCGGGTCAATCATTTTTGAACCGAGTGCAACCACTCCTGCTCCATTTTTTTCAGCCTCAGCGAAAGCGGATACTATCTTTACTGCCTTCTCAATTTCTTCAGGGTTAGGTTCAAAACCCTTCTGAATTATCGCTATCTGCCTCGGATGTATGCAACCCATACCTTCAAAACCAAGTGATTTTGATAAGGTTACAGATTTTTTTAAGGCATCTTCATCATCAACATCGGAGAATACTGAATCTATAGGCTGTATGCCAGCAGCTTTGGCAGCGTTGACAAGACGGCATCTGGCATAAAGTGATTCCTTGCCATCATCAGTTCTGGGAACCCCGAGGTCTGCTGTAAAATCTTCAAGGCCGATGGCCATGGCAACGACATTTTCAGATGCCCGGGCAATATCGAATGCACGCTCGATCCCCAGAGCACTTTCAATTATCGGCATGATAAACACAGGATCTGTTATTCTGCATCTATCCTTAATATCTTGTATTTTCAGGTTTATAATTCGTATTTGTTCAGCATCCTCGCACTTAGGGACAAGTATCAGGTTTACATGATGCGGAATGATCCAGTCAAGGTCTTCCAGTCCGCTCTGTCCCTGATTTATCCTTACCATCCGCTCTGCCCCCCTGAAGTCGATCTGTCTAAGGGCATTTCTAACAAGAATTCTGGCTTCAGCTTTTTTAGGTGGAGCAACAGAATCCTCAAGATCAAGAATTATTCCATCTGCAGAATGAAGGCCGGCATTGATCATCATGCTCGGTGTGTTACCCGGGATATAAAGTCTCGTAAACCTGAACCTGTCAGGTGATGATAATGTCCTGATTCCTTCGGCCATTTCCGGAAGGTATTCAGGACATCCCGGTATAAGTTGCTTCACTGCTGCTTCGATCCGTGCAGATATTACGAAGGGCAAAGCCCCCGAATCCTTAACAGATAAAAAAGCATTCCCTACACCAAGAAAATCAAGTATAGTATGACATTGTTCCATAATTGAAGCGCCATACAATGATTTTACCTTGGAATGAAGTTCAATGACTATTCCACCTTCAGTTTTAAGTTCCAAAGTTATTTCGCAGTCCGACCTTATCCTGGGACCTGAATTTCCAGTTACCGCCACTTTGTTTTCCATCTTGCTACCAAATGGTTGAACAATACAAACCTAATCATTTATTTCATAATATGATCAGTACATTCCGACATCCAGTGGTCTTTCGTCGTGACGTTCAGAACTATCCAAGGAATCCCAGAAGAATACCTGCAGCGACTGCCGATCCTATAACGCCTGACACATTGGGTGTCATCGCATGCATCAGGAGATGATTGGTCGGATCGGCTCTCAATCCTTCAACCTGAACAACTCTGGCACTGTCAGGCACAGCAGAAACTCCTGCTGCACCAATCAGAGGGTTGATCTTATTTTCCCCCTTAAGAAACAAATTCATGAATTTTGCGAAAAGAACACCGCTCGAAGTGGCAATCATGAAAGAAAATGCTCCTAAAGCAAATATCATTACAGAGCTTCTTGTCAGAAAAACATCAGCCTGAGTGGAAGCTCCAACTGTAAGACCGATAAGGATTGTTACAATATCGATAAGGGCTGTTCTGGCCGTCTCTGCGAGGCGTTTCGTTACCCCTGACTCCCTTAGAAGATTACCAAAAAAAAGCATGCCCAGAAGAGGCAGGGCGCTTGGGCTTATAAACAGCGTAAGGAGAAGTGCTACAATCGGGAATATTATTTTTTCAACCCTTGAAACTGCCCTTGGTGGTTTCATCCTGATGAGCCGTTCTTCCCTGGTAGTCAGCAATCGCATTATCGGAGGCTGAATTACAGGTACCAGTGCCATATATGAATATGCAGCAATAGCTATTGGTCCGATCAAATTCTTCACCGTTGTGCCATCAGGAAGAATGTTCAAACCATTGGCAAGCCTTGAGGAAATAAATATTGCAGTCGGACCATCAGCTCCTCCTATGATTCCTATCGCACCGGCTTCCTGAGGATAAAATCCCATGAGAAGGGCCCCTAAAAACGTAATAAATATCCCTATCTGGGCTGCTGCACCTAAAAGCATCAGTCTGGGATTGGAAATCAGGGATGAGAAATCAGTCATCGCTCCAAGACCTAAAAATATCAATGGTGGATAAATGCCCTTAATAACTCCGAAATAGAGATAGTTGAGAACACTTCCCTGCTGATAAACACCTATCTGAAGGTTAACACTATCCTCCTGAAAAAAAGGAACATTTCCAAGAAGTATTCCTGTTCCTATCGGCACAAGTAACAGGGGTTCATAATCATAACGTATGGCAAGGAAAATAAAGATTAGGCCTATAATGATCATCATTCCATTACCGGAAGTGAAATTCCTGAATCCTGTATAATTCCAGAATTGCTTAAGGCCTCTGAGCGTACCGGTATCATCATTGCTGGTCTCCGGACTCGTGGCCATCTCATTCTGCAATTCGGAATTTATTTTTACAGATCCTTCATTCATCCTGCCGGCAGGATTTACAAACAGAGTCCAGGCAATTGAAAGGACAGCAACAATGCCAATAACAATTTTTAAACGTTTAGCAGCCATTTTTTAGTCCATTTCCATTACCACTTCTTCCTGAAGGACCGATTGTCCCGGAGCAACATTCACCTTTACGATTACTCCATCTCGTTCTGCCTTAATCTCATTCTCCATTTTCATTGCTTCCAGGCTGAAAAGGGTCTGGCCTTTTTTCACCTCATCGCCAGATTTTACAAATATGTTTACTATGATGCCTGGCAATGGAGATCTTATTTCAGTCTTTGGTCCTGCTGGTTTCTTTTCAATTTCTTTCTGAGGCTCCTTTACAAGAGGCCTTACAATGGTAGGTGTTTTAACCTGTTTAATATCAGCCAGTATATCAATATTGTAAAGGGTGCCATTCACTTCTATCCTGGCCTTGCCGTTTTCAAGTGAAAGAATTTCCACTTCGTACTGCACTCCGTTTATAATAAACTTATAATCTTTCATGATGAGCTATAAATTTCTCATGCTGTAAAGCTTGGAGCTCCATGGTGAATAAGCCCGCGATATTCGCTTTATTGTAATAATATTGCTTTCCTTATCGTGTATTTCATTAAGATAAAGATAAATAGCCAGAGCAATAGCAGCATTTACGTCGCCAGGTATCGCGTCGATCTTTTCATTGTGATCTGCCTGCCCCAGCCTTACTGCTTTACGTCGTGCTGAAAAGCCAAGGATAAAGGGAAGTAAATATTTGAAGAACAAATAAATTACCAGCATCGCCATGAATACAATGGAAATCCCCGTAATGACAATTGCCATTGCCGAGTGGTCTATTGCTTCAATGTTCAAATTGAGTAAGGTTATCTGCAAATTCATTCTACAAAGGAATATTGGCATGTTTTTTCATCAATCCCGGGTCTTTCTTTGTGGCAAGAGTTCTCAATGCCCTTATTACCCTGAACCTGGTGTTCCTTGGTTCAATCACATCATCTATGTATCCATAGCGGGCTGCTTCGTAAGGATTAGTGAACTTCTCCCTGTATTCATTCTCTTTGGCCTCTATATATTTAGTTTTTTCCTCAGGATCAGATATCTCGGTTATGTTTTTGCCTTCCAGAATCTCAATTGCTCCAGAAGGACCCATCACTGCAATTTCAGCAGAGGGCCAGGCGTAGTTGATGTCGCCCCGGAGCTGCTTTGACGACATCACACAATGTGCTCCGCCATAAGACTTGCGCAAGGTGACTGTTATTTTTGGAACAGTAGCTTCTCCATAAGCGAACATAAGCTTGGCGCCATGAATTATTATCCCTCCATATTCCTGACCACTTCCCGGCAGGAAGCCCGGAACGTCGACAAATGTAATGACAGGTAAATTGAATGCATCGCAGAATCTTACAAATCTTGCTGCCTTTCTTGATGCGTCAATGTCGAGAACTCCTGCAAGAAATGCAGGCTGATTTGCCACTATGCCAACCGGCATCCCTCCCATTTTAGCAAATCCAACAACAATATTCCGTGCATAACCTGAGTGAATCTCCATGAATTCCCCGTCATCAACAACCTTATAAATGATATCTTTGATATTGTATGGTTGGTTCGAATTTTCCGGAATGATACTATTTAGGTCATCATCAATTCTTTCTATCGGATCAGTACAGTCGGTAAGCGGAGGGTCTTCAAGATTGTTCTGTGGGAGATAGCTCAGCAGTTTCCTTATAAGCAAAAGCCCTTCTTCTTCATCATCAACGACAAAATGTGCAACACCCGATTTAGTACCGTGCACATGAGAACCTCCAAGGTTTTCAGTCGATATATCTTCACCTGTAACTGTTTTAGTCACTTTGGGACCTGTAACAAACATATAACTGCTCTTCTCGCTCATAATGATGAAATCAGTCAGAGCAGGAGAATAAACAGCTCCTCCGGCGCAAGGTCCAAAAACCGCAGATATTTGCGGTATGACTCCCGAGGCCAGTATGTTCCGCTCAAAAATCTCAGCATATCCGGCAAGGCTTCTTACTCCTTCCTGAATCCTTGCACCACCGCTGTCGTTTATTCCTATTACCGGGGCACCAACTTTCATGGCCTGATCCATTATTTTACATATCTTCTGTGCAAATGTTTCAGAAAGAGAACCTCCGAAAATTGTAAAGTCCTGCGCGAAAACAAATACGACCCTGCCATCAATTGTCCCATGTCCTGTTACAACTCCGTCTGATAGAAACTTCTTCTTGCCAAGGCCGAAATCGTCTGTCCTGTGGGTAACAAACATATCATATTCCTCAAAACTGCCTTCATCAAGAAGTATAGTAATTCTCTCCCTGGCAGTAAGTTTGCCTTTAGAGTGTTGCTCTTCAATCCTTCCTTCACCCCCCCCCTGACGGGCTTTTTCCCGGAGCTCAATTAACTGTTTGACTTTATCCTTCCTCTCCATTGGTGTTTTTTAAAATCTTCTTATTCTTCTTCTCACATAATTCAATCAGGACACCTGAGGTTGATTTCGGATGCAAGAAAGCAATACTAAGCCCTTCTGCACCCATCCTGGGTGATTTATCTATAAGTGCAACGCCTGCATTCTCAGCTGAAATCAACTGCTGAGCAAGGTTCTTAACTGCAAAGGCAATATGATGCACACCTTCTCCCCTTTTCTCAATGAATTTCCCTACAGGTCCATCATTATCAGTAGGTTCAAGTAACTCTATCTTAGTTTCACCAACCATGAAAAATGCAGTCCTGACTTTCTGATCGGGTACTTCCTCAACATTATAGCATTTGATTCCAAGGATCTCTTCATAAAATCTTGCTGCTTCGGCAAGATTTTTTACGGCAATACCAATGTGTTCAATATGTGATGGTTTCATCATTAAGTTCCAATGGATTAGATAACATGTGAAGACAAAATTAGGTTATCGCTGGAACTATTAACAGACAAAAATCATGTTTTTCTAAAATCTGGTTTAGAATCAGAGCAGGTTTCAGAACGGGAATTCCTCAGGTACCGGAATTTCCGATTCAGTGCTTACTGGTTTGCTGGCCACCTGATGAACAGGGTTTCCGTCGACATAAATTGCCTTGTAGGGTGTTGTTGGACATGCGTATTCACAATGGCCGCAACCTATGCAGATATCCTGGTCTGTTTCGGGGATAACCAGGTTCCCCTCATAGGGAACCATAAAAACAGCTTTTGTCGGGCAACTTTCAGAGCATGCTCCGCATGCGGTTTTTTCTGTTTTTACAATGCAATTATCCTTAATGAATATAACCTTACCTATCTGTGTCAGCTTTTTTGCCTCAAGCACCAAAGGCATCAGCGCATTGGTAGGACATATCTCCGTACAAATGGTGCAGTTGTAAGTGCAAAAACTTTTATGATAATCCATTACCGGCTGCATTAGGCCCATAATACCATATTCCTTTACAGAAGGCCTTAATACATTGTTAGGACAGGCGGTAATACACAGAGAACATGCGGTGCAGTTTTTGTTGAAATCTTCTATTGAACGGGCTCCCGGAGGACATACAGGTGATGTCTTGGATTCCTTTATAGTAGACAGTCTTACAGGCACCGGAACTTTCTTTTCCTGGCTCCTCGCCTGGCCTGATATCCCAAAAAATAACATCAGTGATCCTGCAATGAATTCTCGCTTCCCATGATTTGTTTCTTCTTCCCTGCCTTGAAGCGTCGGAAGCCCGTACGATAAAGCCTTTTCAGGACATGTTGTTATGCAGTTGAAACATTCAACACACCTGCTGGTATCAACGTGATAACTAAGAAAATCAATGCACGATGATTTGCATCCCAGCGAACACCTGCCGCACCTGACGCATTTATTTTTGTCAAATCTTATTCTCAGAAGGCTGATTTTTGACAAAAGCCCAAGCAAGGTGCCTACCGGACAAATCATGTTGCAGTAAAGCCTTCCCCTGGTAAAGGAGAATAGACCTATAAGGAAAAGAAAGACAACGGGAATCGCATATGTCATTAACCGAAATCCCTCAATCTGTATATTGCTTAGGGTAAATATGTCAAACCTGCTGAGAATCTTTTCCATAAAGTTATTGAGAAGCAATACCAGCGGTTTAATGAAATAGGTTATAAATCGTCCGAAAATGCTGTACGGATCTAAAAGGGTAACCATGTAAATCCCCCATATCAAAGTAACAATAAGAGTTACTGCAAGTAATCCATATCTAATAACCGTGTGCGGCTTCTTAAATCCGAACCTCCTGAATTTCCTTTTAATGCGTCCACCTATCCTGCTGTTAATGTCCTGGCCTATTCCCAACGGACATAAAAAGGAACAATAGGTACGGCCTGTTAGTAATGTCAGGATAAGGACGACAACAAACCCGGCGGCGGCAAGGGTTTTAAGATGGGTAAATTTCAAGAGGGATGGAACAAACTGTAGAAAAAGAACACTATTTATGTACTTAACAGGTATTAGAGATCTGAAATCGATGAATATCAGTAAGGTAATAATAAAAACCAAAGCAGATATGATTATCCTGAATCTCCTGAGAAAAGGTGAAGTCATTGCATCCTACATTTTAATCCGCCTAATATTCAGTGAATCCAGCTTCATATTGCCAAGACCCATTTTATATGCAATAGTCAGATAATCTATCCTTTCGGGCTCTGCCCCCAGCATCCTTGCTGCTGCAGTATCGCCTGCAACCCAGTCAGTGGTAAGAATAAGTGATTTCATCATAACCACGTCTTCTTTTGAAACACCCTGAGGTCCATGCTTTACTATAACGTTATAGCAATCAATAATATTCAGAGATGGTTTCTTTTCGAAAAGAGCAAAATCAGCAATACACTGATGCAGGTCATTTGCATGCCAGAAACCTCTATCCCACACCAAGCCCATCGAATTCTTTAGGCTGCAGGACATCCGGGTTGAATTATGGTCCTTCACCACAGGTACATTTATATAAACATCTGTCTCAAGCAATAATTCATGAACTTTTGCCTTTTTAAGCTTAACTCCTGCAGGTATTTCAATTCCATGGTAATAGCTTTCGGAATTGGCTGGAACAACTTTTGCTCCTGCACTTTTTGCTGCCCTCTCTATTCCTGAATTCTTATAAGTATTAAGCCAGTTATCAATAGAATGATCAAGCACATAAACTTCCTTCGCCCCTGCTTTTAAACAATGCTCAATAACTCTTTTCACAAGCATTGGATTTGTATTGGCGGCTAATTCCGGAATAACATCCCATCCTATGTTAGGTTTAATGAGCACCTTCTGGCCTTTGCCAACAAAAGCACCTGCACCACCCAGTTCCTGGATACCAAGATCAAACATCGATTCCGGTGTTCCACCCATTACGGCTACCATATCATATTTTGGTGCACCTGGTGATGGCATAAGGAGCTTCTCATAACCACCCACAGCATAAGCTGCGCCAGCAGCCATTCCCGCCCGTAATGATTTGTTGAAAAAATCCCTTCGTTTCATGATTCTCCTACCTTAAATAATAATCCTGGTCACAAAAGAGTCGAAAATTACGACTTTTTTTTATTATTCCGCTATCAATGTAAATAGTATATTCGCACATTGAAATACTTAATATAACGGATGTATTAGGTTTTCAACATTCTGCCATATTAGTTGTTTAACAAATAATAACATTTTAACATATGAAGGTTCTGTATTATGATTGCTTTTCAGGAATAAGCGGCGACATGAATCTGGGTGCCATGATTGATCTTGGTGTAGAGGTTGAATACCTAAAAGAGGAATTGAATAAACTTAATCTCAAAGGATGGGAGCTGGTTGCTGAAAAAGATCAGAGACACGGAATAACAGGAACCAAGGTAACAGTCAATGTTATTGATCACTGTCATGGACATGGCCATCACCATCATCATGATGAACACGGACACAGGCATTTTTCTGATATAGAAAACATAATAAATAAATCGGAGCTTCCTGAGAAGGTTAAAGATTTGAGCTTGAATATTTTCAGAAAGGTTGCCGAAGCTGAGGCCAAAGTGCATGGAATTTCTGTTGACAAAGTCCATTTCCATGAAGTTGGTGCAATTGACTCCATTATAGATATAGTCGGAGCAGCCATATGCCATATTGCATTGGGCGTGGAAAGCGTTCATGTTTCGGAGGTTGAGCTTGGAAGCGGCTTTGTTAAATGCGACCACGGAACATTGCCTGTCCCTGCACCCGCAACAGCTGAAATAATCAAAGGCATACCTGTCAGGAAAAGTAATATCAACTTTGAAGCAACAACCCCTACGGGTGCGGCAATACTATCGGTACTGGGAACCAATTTTTCATCTGATTATTCAATGATAATTGAAAAAACCGGGTATGGTATCGGACAGAAAGATCATCCTGACCTGCCGAATGTGCTAAGGGTTTCTATTGGAGACGAAGAAGTTGCCGGAGGTTCCGGACACGATGCGTTGCTGATCAGCTGCAACATCGATGATATGAATCCTGAATTCTGCGACTATATCTCTGAAAAACTCTTTAAGGCAGGAGCATCAGATGTTTATATATCCGATATCATTATGAAGAAAGGAAGACCAGGTATTGTCATCAATGTGATCTGCGAAAAGGAGCTGGCCGAAACGGTAAAAGAAATACTTTTTACAGAATCAACCACATTGGGAATAAGAAGCTTTACTTTCAGAAAGGACACTCTTTCACGTGAATTTCTAATTATTAACACGGAATTTGGCGATGTTAAATTCAAACGTTCATTTTACAAGGGAAACGAAGTATCATGTAAACCTGAATATGAAGATTGTAAAAAGATCGCGACAGAAAAGGGACTACCTGTAAAGGATGTTTATAACAGGCTGATCACATATATTGCAATTAATAAATAATAAGAAATGAATGTCAGCAAGTCAGAGCGGCTGGATAATATTCTCAAGGAGCTCAAATCAATAGTCGTGGCATATTCGGGAGGTGTCGACAGCGCTTTTCTTCTCCACAGGGCCAATTCCATAAAAAATCTCAAAATCATTGGAGTTACAGTAAGAACACCTTTCATACCTGCCTATGAGATCAATGAAGCTCTTGAAATATCCGGGAAATATGGCTTCAGACACAGGATAATTGACCTGCCCTTTCCTGAAATACTAAGATCAAGTCCGCCCGAAAGATGCTATTATTGCAAAAGATCTCTCTTTTCAGCTCTTCTTGATTTTGCATCCGAGAATGGATATAAGTATGTTGTTGACGGGTCAAATGTTGACGACACGCAAGATTACAGGCCGGGTTTAAAAGCTCTAAGAGAATTATCCGTTACAAGTCCTCTCATGGAGGCGGGCCTGACAAAAAATGAGATTCGGGAAATGGCCCGCAAGGAGGGGCTCCCCATCTGGGATAAACCGGCGATGACATGTCTTCTTACAAGAATCCCATACAATACTGTTATTAACGACAGCATGCTTAAGATGATTGAAAAAGCCGAATCATACCTGATGGAAAATGGTTACCCCGGAACAAGAGTAAGGATTCATGGCAACCTTGCCCGAATAGAGTGTCTTCCGGGTTATATACAGAAGTTGGCCGACGATCCTACCAGGGAGCAAATTGTCAGTAACCTTAAAGAAATTGGCTTCAGATATGTATCTTTGGACCTTGAAGGTTACAGGCCGGGAAGTTTTAATACCGAATAGAAAAAAACATGACTAAAGACGATATTGAAAAGCTTCTTCATGAAGTAAAGAATGGAGAAAAAAGTATTGAAGAGGCACTTAATGCTCTCAGGGATTTTCCATATTCCGACCTCGGCTTTGCCCGGATAGATCATCACAGAGAAATCCGGACAGGTTATCCTGAAATAGTCTACTGTGCAGGTAAAACAACTGAACAGGTAACCTCAATTTTCAGGTCAATGTCAGAAAGCCAGAACAATATCATTGGCACAAGGGCTGATGAGAGCATGTTCATGGCGGTTAAATCATTTATCCCTGATGTTGTTTATTTTAAAACAGCAAGAATATTAAGTGTCAGAAAGAAAGAACTTCAACCATCGGAAAGTTCCATAGCTGTAATAACAGCAGGAACATCAGATATTCCTGTAGCTGAAGAAGCGGCTGTGACCGCAGAACTCCTGGGAAACAACATCCTTAGAATTTTTGATGCGGGTGTTGCAGGCATTCATCGCCTTGTTGATAAGCTGCCAGAAATTAGAAAATGCAGGGTAATAATTGTTATTGCAGGCATGGAAGGTGCTCTGGCAAGTGTTGTTGGGGGCCTTGTTGACAAGCCTGTTATTGCAGTTCCCACAAGTGTTGGCTACGGAGCAAACTTCGGAGGCCTGTCAGCCCTTCTCGCAATGCTGACCAGCTGTTCTGCAGGCGTTACTGTTGTTAATATAGACAATGGTTTCGGTGCAGGCTTCTCGGCAAGCATGATCAACCAGATGAAATAAAATCCTTATGCCGGGTGAAATCCTACTTTCAACTGCCTACCTTCCTCCGGCTGAATATTTCAACAAGATTTATTACTCCGACAAAGTTCTGATTGAAGGAGAAGAGAACTACATAAAACAGACATTCAGAAACAGGTGTCATATTCTCGCCCCTGGCGGGCTGCTGATCCTTTCTGTGCCTGTTCTGAAGGGAGCTTATGCCAAAACACCTGTAAAATGTGCCAGGATAGACTATTCCAAAAGATGGCAGCAAGTCCATTTACGGGCTATTGTTTCATCATACGGATCGACTCCTTACTTTGAATTCTACTTTGACACTATCTCAAATGTACTACTTAAAAAATATAAATATCTGTTCGATCTCAACATGGAGCTTCTCTCCAGCATCATGGATATTTTAAAAATCCAGAGAGAGATTATCGTTACCAATGCCTTTCAGCCGGTTGCTAATGCAGCCTGTGATTACCGGTATATAATTTCTCCAAAAATTGAATCAGCTTATACAACCAGAAAATATCACCATACTTTCGGCGCTGGATCCTCATGCCAAGGACTAAGCATTATTGATCTTATATTCAATACCGGCCCTGATTCCGTAGCATACATCTAAAAGAAAAGGGACATTAAATGCCCCTTTTCAAACAAGGAAGTAAACCAAAGATCAGTAACCAAACTTGTAACCAACTGTTACTGCAAAAATATTCTTACGTGTTTCTATATCAGCAAGTGCAGATTCATAGCTTGTGTTATACAATATGTAATCGCGGTTACCGCTGAAATTTGTATAACTGAAATCTATGCTTAGATTCTTTTCCCTGAAACCTGCTCCGAAAGAAATCGAATTATGATCAAGGTTTTCATTCAGCTCTCCAAGCTTGAAGACCTTACCATAATATCCATATCCGCCTCTTAAATATAGCTTATCCATCCGGAATTCGGCACCAAAACGCAAATTTCCGGCAGATTTAAGTATATTCTTAATCTCCAGGTTTTTCTCGCTGTAATCATAGTTATCCCCTGTCTCTGAAAATCTTGCAGCGCTATAATCCACAAATTCATAATCAGCGCTCAAAAGAGCTATTTTCTTTACCTGGACCGCAACACCGGCAAGAGCTCTGAAAGGGGTCGTCAATGCATAGTTATATCTCAATGGCTCATTTTCAAACTCATAATGCTCGTTATTTTCAAAATTAGAGCTCATATTATCGTAGAAATACTCGTTAATCCTATAAAATGTCGGAGAATGGAATGCAAGTCCCAGCCTTACAGTTTCAACCGGTTTTATTATTGTTCCCAGTTTTAAGGCAAAGCCAGTTCCAGTATTCTCATAGTGGTCAGTATATGTGAAATTCTCGAAACCTGAGAGCATTGGTTGTCCTGCTGCTTCAAGATGCTCATAATGCCCTGTATACCTTATTCTGTTTATTCCAAGGGTAGCTCCGAAATAGAACTTGTTTGACCAGTTACCTCCCACTGAAATCGCATGCTCACCTGAATATCCTTCATCAGTTACTATCCTTCTGATATTCTGCCCATAAACCGACGGGGGATTATCTCCATAATTTGAAAAGACTGTTCCGTACGCTCTTGCTCCCGATCCGGTTATTGTATCCATTATCCATGCGTCATAGGCGAGGCCTGCGTTTCCTGTAAGGTCCCTGTAATCTGTTCCAAGGCTGATATCTGCCCAGTAATCAGCCATTGAACTTGTATTACTGGTTCCCTGGATTCTTGTGGATGAGTTGAAGTTATTCGTTTTATTGAATGAATAACCGACATTTAATGTTATTAGGCCCGATTCATTATTGTTTGAAATAATGTTATTAACGATCCCGGCCTGGCCAAGGTTAAAGTTATAAAGGTAATCCTCAGATATACCGTAAAATCCAGCCGAGTTTTTAATATGGTAAAGCTGAGGTGTAAAGGTGATTTCAGAAGACCTGAATACTCCAAGTCCCCCAGGGTTCTGGCTCAATGTTGATATATCGCCGCCAAGAGCTGTAAATGCCCCTCCCATCGAGTTGAATCTTGCTGTCCCATTATAGAATATCTGTGAATACCTTAGAGCATCATCCACAATCTGTGCTGAAGTGCTAAAGATCGTTACTAATGCTGCTGCAAAAATAAGGCTTATGCGTTTCATTTTAGTTTGCTTTAATTATGACTATAGCTGCATTCTATTCAGAATGACCAGAATAAATATATTTTAAGCCAGGTAATTATCTCCTTCCACCAGATGAGGAGCTCCTGGATGAAGAGCTTGATGAATTAGAGGAAGAGCCGGACGAAGAACCACCGGAATAAGAGCTTCTCGACATGGATGATGATCCGCTGCTATATGAAGACCTGCTCCCTGAGGAGCTATAAGATCCTGATGAACTGCTGCCACCGCTGTAGCTTCTCCTGGAAGGCGTTGAATATGATCTGGTATTACCATATGATGAGCCTGACCTGTTTCCGCTTGAGTATGAGGAACTGCTTCTTCCTGAAGGAGCCCTGTATTGATAGTTGCTCTGACTTGAACTGTTTGTTCTGCTTCTGCTGACATTGCTGTTCTGGTCAGTATTTGAGTTCACCCTGGAATTATTGTATGCTGGCCTGGTGCTCATCCTGGGATTGGTGTAACTGGGTGTATAGCTCCTGTTTACACTATTATATTCAGGCTGGCTTGCTGCAGGCCTTCTTGATTGAGTAGCAGAACTTTCAGTTCCGGACTTTGAAGGATCCTGTGATACTTTTCCATCACCTGTCCTGACACTGCCCTGGGGTGCATTTCCTGATGCAGCGGCACGTCTTGATGCAGCAACCGACGTTGATGTACCTGATTGAGATGTTCCTGAAACCGAAGAGGACGAATTGTAGCCATCCCTTCTTGAAGATGAACCTGTTGCTGACGATGAACCGCCGGACCATCTGGTGGAAAGGGTGCTGGCCCTGTCGCTCCTTCCGTAATCCACAGCATCACGAAAATCGTAGCTATAGGGATAATATCCGCCATAGTAGGGTGAATAATATGATCCGTAATAGTATGGGGAGTAGAATCCGCCATAATAGTAACTGCCGTAATAAAAGGGATTGTAGTAATAATCGTAATAGAACGGATCATTATAATAATATGGATACCCTCCGAATCTGAAACTGAATGATGGATAAGCCCACATGCTGTAGTAGAAAGGATCTCTCCAGTAAGGATAGAAATAATTACCGTAGAATCTGTTCAGGCGGCCTGCATATGAGTAATGATCGTAATAGTCATATTCTCTGAAACGATCCGTATTATATGCGGCAGCATCATCATAATCAACGGCTTCACTGTATTCTTCAGCTACCAGGGTATCTGTGGCATATATATTATCATAATAGTCTCCGGTTTGCAGATTCCCTTCCTGAATCCTGTCGGCTGTTCTTTGATGAACTATCCTCACCGGTTCATCCGATGACAAATAATAAAGGTCATCATACTCGCTTCCAACATAAAGGCTCGATGAACAAGAACCCAGTGTCAGAAGAACAAGACCGGATATGTAATACAATGCTTTCATTTTATTTTCCTTATTTATGTTTTTTAATTGAAGATCAAATACTGTACCAAACTCGTGAAACAGTTATATAATCTTTTAAACTTAAGCAAATTTAGTATATTTTGTTAATCTGGCAATTTATTAAACTATGACCTGATGGAACACGACGTCTATTCACCTTCTGCCGCTCCTTGACGATCCCGATGAGCCTGACCTTGAACCTGAACTGCCTGATGAGCTTCTAATCTGCGGGGCAGAAGATGATCTACTCGAAAAAGACTGCCGTCTTGATGATGAAGCTACAGGAGAACGAGGCTGCGACGGCCTGCTTTGCTGGATCATTGGACTTCTGTTCATTGAACTGCTCCTGGAAGCAGTGCTGCGGTTACCTGATGCTGCTGAGTAATTACCTGCCGATGAGGATGGTCTCCTCTGACTGATATTTGCCTGAGAGTAATTCCTGGCACTACTGCTGCTCATAGCAGGTGATCTTCTCACAGCACTACTGCTGCTCATAGCAGGTGATCTTCTCACAGCACTATTGCTGCTCATAGCAGGTGATCTTCTCACAGCACTATTGCTGCTCATAGCAGGCGACCTTCTTTCAGCACTACTTCTGCTCATTGAAGGTGTGTTACTTCTCATTTCATAATTGCCATGTGCCTCCATAACCCTTCTCCCGCCAGTTGAGGATTGAGCTGCACTTCTTTCGGAAACCTGCCGCCTTTCAGCAGTTACAGTACGGGTACTCCTTGCATCACCGATTCCTGTTTCAGAATTACGCCTTTGAACCGATTGGGTTCTGTCTGAATTAGCCGGAATACTGCCCGATGACCCCCTTCTCGAATTATCAGGATTTGCATATGAACCGTCATTAGGTCTGCGGGAAGAGTACACTGAGGAAGAATTACGGGTTGAATATCTTGTTGATCCGTTATCTGAATAGTAGTTGTTAAACCGGCTTCCATGTGAGTGACTGTAATAATTGTTCCACCGGTGGTTGTTATGCCAGAAATCGTATCTGTTCCATGCCCAGTAGTGGTGGTGCCACCTGTGTCCTATGTTAATATTGAATACAAAAGGACTATACCAGTATCTGGTGTGCCAGGGGTCATAGCCCCAGTACCATGAAGTGTAGTAATATGGATCATATGGATATGGATTATACCATCCGTAGTAATAGGCATAGTTGACCGGATAATAAAGCGGATAATAGATGTCGTAAACCATGCTGAAGCCAGGGACTCCGCCATAAATGCTTATTCCCCAGGTGAACGGACGGTAATCGTACCAATACATATCAGTATAGACAGGAGAATAATAATCGAACGAAGCATATAACCTGTGAAATCTGTTTATCCTCGATGACCAGTAGTAATCATAATCAGTATAGTAATTATTGACAACTATCCTTGCATTATCATCATAATAATAGTCTTTTTCAGCATATTGAGACAGTGCAGGAGCAGCTGCAAATAAGAGCGCTGAAATTAACGCGGTATAAAATTTTGCTTTCATGAAGAACCTCCTGTTTTTAATTTATCCAAGTTTGCCTATTTTTGTGCGTCTTTAACTTTTTATTAACATAAAACAAATTCCATACCAAAGAATGGCCAAATTTCTTACAAATCGCGAGGAAAATTATTCACAATGGTATAATGATCTGGTAAATAAAGCTGATCTCGCTGAAAACTCTGCAGTCAGAGGATGTATGGTCATAAAACCTTACGGATATGCTATCTGGGAAAAGATTCAATCGGAACTCGACAGGATGTTCAAAGCAACGGGACACGTAAATGCATACTTCCCGCTTTTCATACCAAAATCGTTTTTTAGCAGGGAAGCAGCTCATGTTGAAGGCTTTGCAAAAGAATGCGCTGTTGTAACCCATTATAGGCTCAAGAACGATGAAGAAGGAAGGGGGATAGTAGTTGATCCCACTGCTAAACTCGAAGAAGAACTAATAATCAGACCAACCTCGGAAACTATAATATGGAACTCCTACAAGAACTGGATTCAATCGTACCGGGATCTTCCGCTCCTGATAAATCAGTGGGCAAATGTAGTAAGATGGGAAATGCGTACCAGACTGTTTTTAAGGACTACTGAGTTTTTATGGCAGGAGGGGCATACTGCTCATGCCACAAGGGAGGAAGCAATAGAGGAAACGGTCAGGATGATAAATATATACTCTGATTTTGCTGAAAATTACATGGCTTTACCTGTTATAAAAGGCTATAAAAGTGAAAACGAACGTTTTGCCGGTGCTCACGACACTTATGCCATAGAAGCGTTAATGCAGGACGGGAAAGCCCTTCAGGCAGGAACAAGCCATTTCCTGGGACAGAATTTTGCGAAAGCCTTTGACGTTCAGTTCACCGACAAAAACGGGAAACTTGATTATGTCTGGGCAACTTCCTGGGGATTATCCACAAGGATGATTGGAGCACTTATAATGGCACATTCAGATAACCACGGCCTTGTAATCCCTCCAAAGCTGGCACCCCTGCAGGTAGTTATTATCCCTATCTTCAAGAATGAAGAACAGCTGTCAGCCATTTCAGCCCGGGCCGACATGATCAAATCTGAGCTTGAAAAAGCCGGGATCTCAGTTAAATACGACAACCGTGATAACAATACTCCCGGATGGAAATTTGCCGATTATGAGCTTAAAGGTGTCCCGGTTCGCGTTGCTTTGGGACCTCGTGATATTCAAAACAATACAATCGAGACAGCTAGAAGGGATACACTTAAGAAAGAGACTATTAGACAGGATGAAGTTATTTCTCATGTTAAATATCTCCTTGAAGACATCCAAAAAAACATATATGAGAAAGCCCTGAAATTCAGAACGGAAAACACATATTACACAGACAGTTGGAGCGAGTTTGTGGATATACTTGAAAATCGCGGGGGATTCATCATGGCTCACTGGGATGGAACAGCTGAAACTGAGGAAAAAATAAAGGAAGAAACCAAAGCCACAATAAGGGTCATTCCATTCGACAGCCCTGAAGAAAAAGGAAATTGCATATATTCTGGCAAACCTTCAGAGAGACGAGTTCTGTTTGCACGCTCATACTGATAACTTAACGCCATAATGGTATTCCCAGGACTTCTGGCAGAAAATCTTTTGCAGGGGTTTGAAGAAAGCATTCGTTCATATGGAAATGGCAAATAATATGTGAGCCTGAAGTTTTTTTATTTATTATTGCTAAATTAGGTCCCTGTATTAACCTATCAATTTCCGGCATGTCTGAACTAGAAGAAAAAAAGGTATCGATTATTGGCACCCTAAAGAATAAATCAGTTCTGAAACAGAAAGTATTTGACAACACCCTGGAATGGTTTGGCATTGTAAAAGATTTATTAAAAAACTTCTCTAAGGAAGTCAATCTTAATCTTGCCGGAGTTGATACTCGCATTAAGATGGAATATACTGACAGGAGCAGCTTTGATGCACAGTTAAAAGTTGCCGGAGACATTCTGCTTTTCAGTATGCACTCAAATATATTTCAGTTCGACAGGGATCATCCTGCATGGAAAACTCCATATATACAGAAGAACAAATTTAATGCCTATTCAGGCATAATAAATATTTACAACTTTCTCGCCGATTCTTTTAAGTATTCCAGACTGGATGATCTTGGTTACCTGATAGCAAGAATCTTTATCAACCACGAAAATCAGTATTTTGTCGAGGGGAAAAGACAAATGGCAATGCTGTTTACAAATTATGGCAATGAGGCAATCAGTAAAGCTTCGCTCCAGAACATAATCTCTACAGCCATCCAATATTCTCTTGAATTTGACCTGCTTGTTCCACCATATGATGCGGTTAAAATTGCCACTGTAGGACAGGTGGAATCGAAAATTCAAAATTCCAGATTAATAACAGGAAAGCGTCTTGGATTCCAGTTTAACTCAGATGATGTGCTGGCTGATAATTCCAGTGGAACCTGATGTAAGAAAGCTGAAAAGAAGCCGGGTCATATCCCTGTTGATCGTTTTTCCTGCTTTCTTCCTGCTTGAATTTACTGTTTTATCCCAGGAAACAGCAAAGGAAGACTCAGTTTTAACAATACCCTGTAAAATCCCGGTTCCCGAAATTGACAGGATTATCCTCTCTTATTCCGGATTGAATTCTTCAAATCAGAATGAGCTTAAGCCTCCTGATAACGGAGAAACTGCAAGAACACTTGTTTTGCTCGACTCCTTGAAAGCAAAAGCTTCCAAAACACTCATTACCAAAAAACTCTACGACCTGATAATAAGCACAGCTCCTTCATCTCCTGCAAAGGAAATTGAGGGCTCAGGGGATACCGACTTTACAGCTTTCTCAGGGAAAATAATACGAAATATCAATATCAAACGGCTTAATGCCTTCGGCACAAATATTAATTTACCTGACCTGTACGAACCAAGCAAGCTTGAAGAATTTCTTAACAAAACCCATTTCAGCACGAATGAATTTATCATCAGGAAAAACATATTATTCTCAGCAGGCGACACTATTTCGGCGCTTCAGATTAACGATAATGAAAGAATCCTCCGACAACTTCCCTATATTCAGGATGCGAGAATTATTATTGTGCCTGTCGCAGAAGAAATGGCCGATGTATATATAGTTACCAGAGATGTTTACTCCCTTGCGGCTGAAGCAAGTTTCAGCGGAATCAAAAAGGGATCTCTTTCTGTTTTTGAGAAGAATATTTTCGGAATGGGTCACGAATTTGGATTTGAAGTTCCTCATGATAGTGGACTGCCCAATTCTCCTGGATTTGGGGTAAAATACCTGATAAACAACATCAGCAAGACATTCATTAACATGAACTTGTTTTATTTCGAAGGTCTTGGAAAAAGAACCTATGGCTTCGACCTGAGCCGTTCACTGGTAAGCTCAGCCACGAAATATGCTGGTGGGATATCTGTCAGGCAAATGTTTACTACTGAAGATCTCGATACATTGTCTGAACCGGAACCACTCAAGTACAACATCCAGGATTACTGGCTCGCCAGGTCATTTCTTCTTAATAAGGAATCCGTGACCAGACTTGTTGTCGGAGCCCGATACTACAACAACAATGTTTTCGATCATCCCTTCATCATGCCCGATTCATACCTTGAGCTGCAGAGATACAAAATGTTCATGGGATCAGTTTCAATATCAAAAAGAAAATACTACAAAACAAACCTGGTCTATGCCTATGGACGTACAGAGGATATCCCGTTTGGTTCCAATCTGAATCTGACTTCGGGATATGAGATCAGTGAATACAAAAAGCGCTATTATTCGGGTATTAACCTTTCATTCACCCAATCGGTCAAGAACCTTGGATACTTCTACAACAAAGCTGGATTTGCCACATATTTCAATGAAGGAAAAACAGAACAGGGATTTCTCTTATTGAGAACCAGTTATATCTCAAATCTTCTGTACCTGGGGAGATACAGGCTAAGGAGTTTCGTTAACGCCGATTACAGCAGAGGCTTTGACAGATATTCAAATGAATATCTTGTTTTTAACCGGGAACATGGTTTTTCGGGATTTTCCAATGATTCCATCGGTGGAAATCAAAGATTATCAATAGGATTTGAAACAGTCCTGTTCAGTCCAGTTGTTTTTTATGGTTTCAAGTTTGCTTTTTTCGGATTTGCCGATTTTGGTTTCCTCTTTGGAACGAACGAATTTTTAGGCGAAGGAGACAACCTTACCGGTATAGGTGTCGGGGTCAGAATAGGCAACGACAACCTGGTTTTCAAAACATTTCAGATAAGACTGGGATTTTTCCCGAATGCGCCTGAATATTCCAGGATCAATAATTTCCATATTTCTGGGGAAGCAAGGCTTAAAGCAATTAATTTTGAGCCGGGTCCTCCGGCTGTTTTATCATTCGAATAAACACCAGAAAACAGAAGATGCTTGCTGAATTTTTAAACTATATTGAAGAGCATTCCCTGATAAACTATGGCGAAAGCATCCTGCTTGCAGTAAGCGGAGGATTGGACTCGATGGTAATGACTGACCTTTGCATTTCTGCAGGCATTGAATTTGCAGCTGCTCACTGCAACTTTTGCCTGAGGGGCAAAGACTCTGACACGGATGAGGCTCTTGTAAGGGAATTCATGGATTCAGGGAAAATCCGGTTATTTTCACAGAAATTTGATACTGTAGCCTATGCCAGGGAAAATCATATTTCAATAGAAATGGCAGCAAGAGAATTGAGATACAAATGGTTCGAAACAATACGCGCTGAAAATACATTCAGCTCAGTTGCTGTTGCTCATAACCTGAATGACAACGTTGAAACTATTCTCCTTAACCTGGTGCGGGGAACGGGGATAGCCGGTCTTACAGGGATGAAGCCAAGGAATGGATACATTATTCGTCCGCTCCTGTTCGCCAGCCGGCAGAAAATCAAAGACTATTGCATTAATAAAAAGGTCCCATACAGAGAAGACCTTTCAAATGCCGATACTAAGTTTCACCGTAATAAGATCCGGCACCTGGTAATGCCTGTACTCAGGGAAATAAATCCTTCGGTCGAAACTACACTAAATAATACAGCAACGAGACTGGAAGGAGCTTATGATATAATTACATCGTATACCGACGACCTTAGAAGCAAAATCTCATCAGCCAGGAAAATGGAAATTGTTTTTGACCTGAATCAGCTTTCTGAACTGTCTGCTAAAGAGTCTGTTCTCTATGAACTTTTCAAGCCCTATGGCATTACGGCATCTAAAACAAGGGATCTCAATAAAGTGATAAATGGCAGAACCGGAAGTCAGATCTTTACTTCAACGCACCGGTTACTAAAAAACAGGGGACAACTGATAGTAATGCCCATAACTGAAAGCGTAAATACCTGTTATGAAATCAATTCAGCTAATCGCTTTATGGATATCCCTCTTTTCAAAAGCGCTGAACTTTTAGCCATTGGACATGGTTTTAATACACGGGCAGGAAAAAACACAGCTTACTTTGATGCCGGGAAAATAATCTTCCCTGTCATGATTAGAAACTGGCAAATGGGTGACAGTTTCCAACCCCTTGGGATGAAACACCTTAAAAAGCTGAGCGACTATTTCATCGACAGGAAATACTCACTTGCTGAAAAGGAAAAAGCCCTGGTTATGATATCCGGAGGGAAAATAGCATGGCTCATTGGCGAGCGTATTGATGATCGCTTCAAGATAACGGAAGAATCTCAACAAGTGCTCAGATTAGAGTTAAAAGCTTTGTTTTGAGTTGCACCCGGAGCTAAATCAGGCAGCATGGATAATCATAAAGGCCTTAATCCATTATTCATTTAATGATATCTCTGGCCGTAGATAGATTTGTCGATTAGCATCAAATCGGCCATAGCAATTGCAGTCGCTGCCTCAACTATTACAGGTATCCTCAGGGCAATGCATGCGTCATGACGGCCGCGTACATTAAGCTTTGTCATTTTGCCAGTTTTAAAATCAAGAGTGTTTTGTTCCACCCCTGTCGATGAGGTGGGTTTTACCGCCACCCTGAAGAGAACCTCATTGCCGTTTGTTATTCCACCATTTATTCCTCCTGCATTATTTGTTGCTGTTTTTCCTTGCCTGCTGATAAATGCATCGTTATGTTCCGATCCCTTCATGGCAGCGGCAGAAAAGCCTGCCCCAAATTCGATGCCTTTCACAGCCGGTATGGAAAACACAATGTGGCTCAGGACAGATTCAAAAGAAAAGAAAAAAGGCTCACCGATACCCGGGGGGGGATTCTTTATTATGCATTCAATTATTCCTCCTATCGTATCACCTTCTCCAACTGCTTTTTCAACGGCAGCGGCTATATTATCAGAACCTCCTGCAGAAATAAGCTTCGCTGAAGCTTCTGCAGGACTGATTATCTTTTTAGCTATTGCACCTGCAACAACAAGACCCCATGTTATTCTTCCCGAAAAATGACCGCTGCCCCTGGGATCAGAATAACCTGAATACTTTAAACCTGCTGTAAAATCAGCATGGCCGGGTCGTGGAATATCAACGAAAATGCTGTAATCCGATGATATCTTATCGGTGTTCCTGGTCATTAAAACTATTGGTGAACCTGCCGAATATCCCTTGTATATCCCGCTTAATATCTCAGGTATATCAGGCTCTCTCCTTGGAGTGGTCCCAGTAAGTCCACTTTTCCGTCTTGAAAGATCCGGAATGAAATCGGCTGAATCAAGTGGAATACCCGGGGGGCATCCGTCAATCATTACTCCGATTGCGGGACCATGTGATTCACCAAATACTGAGACTCTGAAAATTTGCCCGAAAGAATTCATAGTTGCCCGATTAGTTAATAATCTTGTTATTAAGGTAGAAATCAACTACCTCATCGACTGGTATCTTTTCCACAATCGCTTTCCCCAATCCTGCGGTGAAAACAAAAAATATTTCGTTACCTGCTTTCTTTTTGTCATGCATGATAAGCTCCTTTATAAGTTTATCGGGTATATCGTTTTCCTGAAGAAGGTTGAATTTGTCAAGTAGACTTATAATCCTTCTATATTCAGCACCGGTGATATATCCTCTTCTTTCTGAGAAAAGAGCAGCCAGTTGCATCCCTGAAGCTACTGCATACCCGTGCCTGACCGATTTAAAAAGCTCAATGGCATGTCCGTATGTATGCCCTAAATTAAGGATCCTGCGTGTCCCTGATTCTTTTTCATCCTCAGAAACAACTGATGCCTTAAAGTTCACAGCCATTGACACAAGCTTAGTAATTATGTAAGTGTCTCGTTTTATAATATTTGCAGCATTATTCTCTATAAGTTCGAAAAGCCTTCTGCTACCGATCACAGCTGTTTTAATCAATTCCGCAAGACCTGAGAAATATTCCTCATCTGGAAGTGTTTTAAGCATTTTTGTGTCGCATATGACAAATTCCGGCTGCCTGAAGCAACCAAGGATATTTTTGGTCTTTCCCAGGTTGACCCCGTTTTTCCCCCCCGTACTTGCATCAACCTGTGAGAGCAACGTGGTACTTACACTGGCATATCGGATCCCGCGCATATATATTGAAGCAAGAAATCCTGCAATATCTGAAACAACACCTCCGCCAATTGAAAGTATTAGCCCGGAACGGTCAATCCCGGCATCAAGCATTTCTTTGGCAAGTGACTCCACCACTTTAAGCTTCTTGCTTTCCTCGCCTGGCTCTATCACAAAAACAGGGAGGCGAGGAAACTTGCTCCCATAGATCTTGTTAACATTACGGTCGGTTATAATAACAACACCTTTTTCAGGTATAAGCTCCCCAACCGATTCCCAGCGCTCTCCCACCAGGATCTCAGACTTTGATGCATCCGTATTGATTATGATCTTTTCCAAAGCTTCCTGTTATTGCACGCTAAAGATATGAAATACTTCCTTTTATTAATATCCCGCAAGTTGTTATTGATATTGATCCTTACTTATCAACACCGGAATCTATCCGGAAAGAAAATATATTACCTTTCTCATGATATTATTCAGGAAATAAAATGACCTTAAAGGAAAGATACAAAAAGACTATCGAATATTTCGAAGAAAACATGCCGGTAGCGGAAACCGAACTTGATTATATCGATCCGTTCAGTCTTATCGTTGCTGTAATTTTATCAGCACAGTGCACCGATAAAAGGGTGAATATGATAACACCCGGGCTCCTTGAAAAATTTCCCGATGCCATTGCAATGTCCCGGGCTGAACCAGAGGATATTTTCCCCTATATCAAATCCTGTTCATATCCTAACAATAAAGCAAGGCATCTTTCAGGCATGGCCCGGATGCTGTGCAGTGAATTCGGCGGAAAGGTACCCGCAGATCCGGAACTGCTAAGGATGCTGCCGGGTGTTGGAAGAAAAACAGCCAATGTTGTGGCTTCTGTAGCATTCAAGAAACCGGTGATTGCTGTCGACACCCATGTTTTCCGCGTTTCAAACAGGATAGGCCTTGCAAGAAACGCCAGAACCCCTCTGGATGTAGAAATACAACTGGCTGAAAATATTCCCGAAAGGCTTATGAGCAAGGCACATCACTGGCTTATTCTTCATGGGAGATATATATGCAGGGCAAGAAAACCCTTATGCAATGAATGCGGGCTTACAGTTGTCTGCAAATACTATATGGCAAGGAACAGAAAAAAATAGTTCTCTTCTGATAATAAAACCCTTATTGTGCCGTATAACAACTAATTATAGAAACTGGAAATTCAAAACAGATCTTAAGCCTGATATGATTGATTATAAAGAAAAATATGATAAGCTGCTTGAATCCTATATGAAACTTGAACAGAAAAAAGGATCAGGAAAGCTGCTTGAGCAGGTAAAAGATAATGATGGAGTAACTGGTTATTTCCCCTCAGGCAAAAGAAAAAGTCAGGTCTTCGAAGAGATTTTTGAGACAATCAGCAGCTATCTTGCTCTTTTCAGTTTTGACGAAAACGGCAAAATAATTATCGCAGATCTCAACTCAAAAGCTGAGGAAGTCGAATGCATCAGAAAAAATGAAGTTTCAGGACAGCATCTCGATGACACCCCCCTGTCAACCAGAATTAAGCTTATTGAACTTATTCGCCATGTAAAGATAACCGGAGATGCCCACAAACTAGCCGCATCAGCAAATGGCGATGACTCAGAAGGCTATTACATGGGCTTCATACTTACTTCAGGGAATGTCCTGATAACATGGGAACCCGGACATCTGCAGAAATACAGGGAAGATCTGTCCCGTCAGAGAACAGTATTCCGTTCGTTTGCGGAAATGCTGCCACAGATCGTTTATGAACTCGATACAGCTGGCAGGATAATTTATGTTAACTCAATTGGTCTTGAATCATTTGGCTATACACCCGACGACATAAGTAGAGGAATATATATCACTGATGTTTTCCCCGAAAATTCGGGGGCAATGATTGCTAATCTCAATGAATTGGTGAAATCCGATCAGGTTTCAAGTAATGAATATTATATAAGAAAAAAGGATGGCTCTTCCGTACCTGTTTTAACACATTCATTTGCAACTTTCACCAAGGGAAAAATAGCTGGTTACCGTGGTGTTATAACCGATATCAGCCGGCAGAAGAATTATGAGAAGCAGATAATCACTGAGAAAGCTTTCCTTGAACATCTAATTCATTATACACCTCTTGCAATCGCAATCACTGATAAAGAAGGAAAGATAACGCTAATCAACAGGGAATTCACGAATCTTTTTGGTTATACCAGTGAAGAGGCTATTGACAGGATAATTGATGATCTGATTGTACCGGAAGAACTTAAGGGACAGGCCATAAAGCCTGAGTTTATCACTATTGAAAAGGAAAAATCAATAAGCCAGGCTGTAAGAAAGATAAAATCAGGAAAAAGGATAGATGTCGCAATCACTGTGACCAATATTTCAATAAACGATGAACCCGTTGCATATCTTGGCATCTACAGAGATATTTCCAACGAGAAGAAAAGCCAGCTTATTCAGGAAATCCTGTATAATATTTCCACAGCTGCGCTAAACAGGATGGAAATAAAAGACATATACCCGACTATCATAAAAGAGTTGCGAAAGATATGGGATACCAATAATTTCTTTATAGCTCTCTACGACAAAAAATCCGAAAAGCTTTCTCTTCCTATCTTTTCTGATGAAAAAGACAGTTTCTATGACCTCCCTGCCCGGAAGACCATTACTCGCTGGGTAATAGGGCTTAAGAAACCTGTCTTGCTGAAAGAAAATGATATGAAGCATCTTGAGGAGTCTGGAGATATTGACCTTGTGGGAACTCCCTGCAAGGTATGGATGGGTGTTCCGCTGAAAGCTGATAATGAAATTATAGGGGTAATGTGCCTTCAGGATTATCACGATGAGAACAGGTTCTCCCATGATGATGTAAATGTTCTGGAGTTTATTGCCAACCAGATAGCCATTGCAATACAGAGAAGAATAATGATCGACAATGTAGTTGCAGCAGGCATCAAAGCTGAGGAAGCTGCTCAATCCAAGCAGCAGTTCATGTCAACAATGAGCCATGAGATCCGTACACCTCTCAACGAAGTTATTGGAATTACAAATTTGCTACTCCAGGGAAAGCCGCGAGAAGACCAGATGGAATATATAAAAACCCTCAGGTTCTCCGGGAACCATCTATTGACTCTAGTGAACGACGTACTGGATTATAATAAAATGGAATCGGGCAAAATTGTCTTTGAGCAGACACAATTCAACCTCAGTGATTTCCTTAACGACATAATGAGGACTTATTCATACAGGTCAAAATCAAAGAACCTGGTGTTTGACATCATCAAGGAAAACAAGTTGCCTGAAGAAGTGATTGGAGATCCTATAAGGCTCAACCAGATAATGTCAAACCTTCTTTCGAATGCCTTAAAATTCACCCAGAATGGAAGCATCTATGTCATTATCAAGGCATCTGAGCCGGTTAATGGCAAGGTAAACATAGATTTCCGTGTCAAAGATACCGGACTGGGCATTCCGAAAGACAAGCATGAAGTGATATTTGAAAGCTTTGCACAGGCTTCAGCTGATACTACGCGACACTATGGCGGTACAGGGCTGGGCCTGGCAATATGTAAAAAACTGGTGGAATTACAGGGAGGCCGGATCGAGATTGAAAGTGAGCCGGGAAAGGGATCAACATTCAGGTTCAATCTCCCCTTTGAGGTCACCGAAAAAAAAGAACAAGTGCAGGTTGGAGAAGGATCTGAATCTTATGCAGGACTGGAAGGAAAGAAAATACTTATGGCTGAGGACAACAAGATAAACTTTTTCGTGGCCAACAAGTTTCTGGTGGGCTGGGGAGTAATTGTCTCGCATGCCGAAAACGGGAAAATAGCACTTGATATGCTTGAAAGGGAAGAATTTGATCTTGTGATCATGGATCTTCACATGCCAGTGATGGACGGAATTGAAGCAACACGAAGGATAAGGAATTCCGACAATCCTAAAATTAAGTCAATTCCGGTTGTAGCTCTCACAGCTGCCATAATGTCGGAAAACCACGACAAGATAGATGATCTCAGCATTAATGACTATGTCCTGAAACCATTCAAGCCCCGCGATCTTTTCGACAAAATAATAAAGAATGTAAGGTAACAATCAGGGAGAATTACATCACCTGATGCAATTCCTGCTTATGAGCTCAGTGGCTCTTTTATTTCCCAGGCTGAATGCTTTTCTGAAATCGTGACAGGCATCTGAGGTTTTGCCAAGGTTCAGGTTTGATAGTCCTTTATTCAGCCATGCATCAGAATTATCAGGCTGAAGATCAAGCGACATGCTGTAATCTTTTGCAGCCCAATTCCATGATTTTGCTGCAAAGTACGAATTTGCTCTGTCTACATAGCATTGTGCATCGTTTGGATATAGCTTAAGGTTCCTTGAGAAATACTCCATAGCCTTGATATTATCGCCTTTTTCCATCTCTACACGTCCTGCCATGCTGATGGCTTTCTTGTTTTCAGGATACAAGGCAAGATATCTTTCCACATCTGCCGAAGCTTTTCCTAACTCTCCTGTTTTCCTGTAACAATCAGCCCTGCTGAGAAAAATCCCTGCATCTGCCGAACTCGTCTCAATCATACGAGTGTAAGTTGCAGAAGCACCGGCATGATTGCCTGATGCCTCCTGCGCTTCAGCCAATACCTTCAAATATTTCCCGGGAGCATTTCTGTTTCCTGCAGGACCGGAAATGATCCTCACGGCTTCAGAGTAATTACCAGCCGCAACAGCAATCAAAGCGGACGAATAGGCATTATCCTCGTTGCCGGGATAATCTCTTTGCAGCTCCGCAAGCAATGCTCTTGCTTCATCTGTTTTCCCCGATGATGTATAGTATTCAATCTCTGAAATGATTTCCTCATCTCTCCCATACCATGATTTTTTCCAGAACTGACGCCATTCGGACCTGTTTTCAACAAGACTGAATGAAGGATCAAGCATAATTTCCTTTTCGCTCTTCTTGAAGGGGGACTTAAGGTTCAGTTCCATATGATAAAGCGAGGTTGCCACATCTCCTTTAAGAGCATAAACCCTTGCCAGGCCATACTCTCCTGAAGCTTCCTCAATTTCATTTGCTGCATTGAAATCCTTTATCGCTGCAGAATAGTCGCCATTGAGCATATATGCTGAAGCTCTCTCAAGATAAAGCAGGCCTTCCGGCTTTTTCTCAATGGCGGAAGACAGCACATCAATAGCCTCCCCTGCTTTACCTGCTTCTGTATAAGCCCTTCCAAGAAGCATGTAATCAATAACCTGCTGTCCGGACACCGTGCTTGTGAAAAACAACAGGCACCATATTATTGCATTTTTATTCATTTTTTTAATGTAATTCTACTTATACTCCTCTTCTTTTAAAACTGCCCCTTTTTCGGTTATAACATGAATGAATCCGGAAAGATGAAACATCTCAAGCCCTGTTATTCTCCTTTCATAGACATCACACTGGTAAAAATATACACCAGGGGATACTATTCTTCCCTTGTAAGTTCCATCCCAGTTTATTTTTGGATCATCAGTCTGATATACCAGCACACCATTGCGGTTGAAGATTTTCATGTCAACCTTTTCCACCAGGCCTGAAGTCCTTGCCACAAACCAGTCGTTAATATCATCGCCATTGGGAGTAAATACATTTGGCAATTCATAAAAATTACAGGAATCGATGCAAACCATAACAGATCTTTCGCTCTCGTTTCCAAGCTGATCATAGGACGAAACGGCATAGCATCCCGAAAGTACCTCGCCGGGATAATGAATGTACGAAAAGATGTTTTTATCCGTGATCTCCGTAAGGAATTCAAGAGCATCGGCATTGTACAGTTTATAATAGATCTTATAACCCTCTATGTCGTCGAGGCAATTTGGATCATTAAAGTTCCACGAGATCTTGTTATAAAGACTGTCGCACTGGCTTGATACCTTAATAGCCGGAACACATGGTGGTTCGTTGTCGACAGGTGTCACACAGGTTTTCTGTGAGAAATTAACAAGGTTCTTGGGCATCTCTGCATTTGTATAACCGCCGGTTGATCTGACATAATAACAGTATTCTCTTTCGTTAACAAGTCCATAATCGATGAACTCCTGCTGATTTGTTGTTCCGATTGAATCATAATTCATTGTTGATTCATTGAGTCTGAAGAAATCATACCTGGTATTTATCCACGGGACATTGCGGTTAATGATGAACCTTACTTTACGGTCACCTGGATTAGCTGTCAGAAAAACTGAGGAAGCGTAAGCCGGCTCCCCTACCAGAAATCTGTTTCCCGGTGCATCGTTATATAGTTCAATTCTGTAAAAATATCCCCTGATCCTTGTATTGATAAGAGTATCAATAAAAACAGTATCGTTCAGATTGGATGTGGTTATTGACCTTATCTGCTGAAAGCTTGTTCCGGTTATTCCATCAGCCCTGAATATCAGATACTCATATGGCCCGGTAGCAGGGATTGTGTCGAGCCTGTCGGGTTTCTTCCATGAAACATAAACTGATCCATTGGTATCGGATGTATTCCTGATGCTAACATGAGTAATGACAGGAATCCCCGAAACCAGTGTCGTGGTTATCTCGTTTGAAGCCTTGCTTTCCGTCCCGTTGGGATAGACAGCAACAATTCGGTATGTATATTCCCTTCCATACTCAAGACCCTCACCGTTATCAGTGTCTGTGAATGATATAGCAGAGCTTCCCTCTGCATAACCAACCTTAACAAAGCCAGTGGATAGAGGTACACCGGCTGTGCATGAGTCGGGATTAAAAGTTGAGGCACCCTCCCGCCGGTAAATACTGAAGCCGGAAATAACCTGGCTACCATAATCCTTCCAGGAAAGCCTTATGAATTTTCCTTCAGGATTAGCGTTGATAAGTACAGGAGCAGGGCCGAGAACCTTAATGGTCATATTATCAATATCAGATAATCTCAATTCCCCGCTATGATCATCTGACTTAATTATTATATCATAAGGCTGATTTCTGACTGCTTCGTGACACGTTATCCATCTGAAAACACTTGAAGCAAAGCCGGGTACCGAGTCTTTCTTTGTGAATTGCGCCGGACATGCTGTCAGGCCAAAAACTCCGGAAGCTGCATTCATGCTTATCGGGTCATCATCAGGATCGGTTGACGTAACAGTGAATTCAACCGTATCTCCTGCTTCCACACACATATCCTTAAGAGGCCCGTTTTCAGGGGGTTTGTTGTCAGTGTCATAAACTTCGATCTGCATATCCCTGACTACCACTCCAATCTTTTTGCCGTATCTCCATTCCTGGATCTCCATGGCCACATTGAACTTCCCCGTGTCGGAAGGGGTATCCCAGATAAGATCCCCGCTTATGGAATCAACTCTTATAAAATTAGATGCAGGAGGCAGGGTATAGTTTTCAATTGGCTTGCCGTCTTCCCTGGTACAGGTTGTGATCTTATATGACAGGCTGTCACCATCAGGATCAAATGCACCAGGATTGTGTATAAAAACATAGCCCCGGGCAGCTTTGTCATAAGGAGGATTTAAAAGTACCGGAGTACTGTTAAGGCCAATGGAAGTATTGACTATCAATGTTGTGGATATCGAGAAAACAACATTCACAGAATTTGGGATATTCTTTACTCCCGCATTGCGGTTTGGATCCTGCACTACTATCCTGTAAACTCCCGGGCCCGGATATGTATGAGTTATCTTATATATGTTTTTCTTGTAATAATTGGGCAAATAGGTAATGCTGATCCTCTGAGCTGCATTTTGTCCCGAAGAAACGGTATTATCTCCCCAGTCCACATCCAGCTGGTCTCTGTCAGCATAACTTAGTGTATAGGTGAAGGTTGTAATTGTAATTTCGAACGTAAGATCCGACAGCTGAACATAGGTTATCTCTCCTGCCCTGTTGTGAGTTGCTCCCAGTCTGTTGAAAGCAAGCAATAACAATATTATTGATAACATCCTGAGCTTAATCATATCATAACCTCCTTTGTCTGTCTGCCCGTTCATTTATTTGATCCTAAAAGTCTTCTGAGTAACTGATGGTGTAAACTTAAATCCCTCTTCAAAATCCTTTACTCTGACAATGACCATATTTGCCTGATCATTATATAATTCTGCCATTATGCGGTTTCTGACCATAACACTGTCAAACTCAGAGGATGTTCCATACTTCAGGTTTATTTTCAACTCGTTATCCTCAAGCTGTAAATCCCCGGATTCACCTTTAAGTGTATGATTATTGACACAAATATCTATTTTTTCTTCAATATATTTAAATAAACATGAGTTCAAAGGAATGTCATTTTCTGAAATCTGCCCGGTGCCTCCGCTAATAATGCATCCTCCGGCATCAAGAAGAAAATCATCATAATATAGCTTCAGGAAAACATTAAACGATTTATCCTCTTCTGAGTAATCTATGCTTAAAAGAGATACATGAACAGGATGAACTGCCAGATAAATTAAGATCAGAAAAGTTTTCAGCATTATTTTTCACTGCTGTAAGTTATTCATCAAAAATCAGACCAAGAAACTGATTTCCCGGAAGCTTTTCAATCCCTGATCCTGACTCTGTCCTTAAGATACTGTACGGAGCCCACTTCAATAAATGAGAATCCTGTCGTTCCGGAGAAATTACCGGCAAGTACCACCACTACATCATCATTATCAAAACCATGTGTTTTTATGAGGTCAGAAAGTGCGATATGAATAAACCTGTCAGCCGAATTATGCTTTTTCTGGTAACGGGCATAAACACCATATGACAGGGCCAGTTCCCTCATGGTTGATTTTGAGTAACACTGAGCCAGCACAATGTTGTACCCTCTGTATCCGGCCATATCCCTGATCGACCGGCCTCCCGTTGTATCGGCAATAATGACTCTTGCCCCCAGCCTTACTGATGTTTTAACTGCCACTTTCGCCAGATAGGATGAAATTTCACCTGCCACGCTCAGGGCAGGGATTTCAAGGAACCTCTCCTTGTTATTCTCAACCTCTACTGCAACCCTGGTCATTGTCCTGACTGCTTCCACCGGATATCGGCCGGTGGCGGTTTCACCGCTGAGCATGATGGCATCTGTCTGCGAATAAATTGCACTTGCTATATCGCTTACTTCAGCTCTTGTCGGACGGGGATTTGTAATCATCGAATGAAGCATCTGCGTTGCAACAATAACCGGCTTCCTCTGGCTGATGCATTTTGAAATCATCATTCTCTGAATCCCGGGAATTTTCTCATATGGTATCTCAATTGCCAGATCGCCGCGCGCGACCATTATCCCGTATACATTTTCCAGAATCTCGTCAATATTGAACACACCTTCTTCATTCTCAATCTTTGCTATGATCTTTATGTTGCTTTTATAGCTGTCAAGTACCTTCTGAACATCAATAACATCCTGCTTCGACCTGACAAATGAATGGGCAATGAAGTCGACGCCATTGTTTACGGCCATTTCAATAAATGCTTTGTCCTTAGCGGTAAGTGAAGGCAGGCATATCTTCACACCGGGAATGTTGACGCTCTTTCTAGAACCGAGCATACTATCGTTCTCTACAGAACATTCAACAGTATTACCTTGGCGCTCAATAACTTTTAGCTCAATATCACCATCATCAATAAGCACTGTTGTACCCGGGGGCACATCTGAAGAAAATTCCCTGTAATTGACAAATATCTCCTCCCGTGTACTTTTCCTGTCAGGATCTCCGGTTATCCTTATCCTTGTTCCCTTCTTAAGCTCTATCGGGTTATCGCATATTGTTGTTCGTATTTCAGGACCTTTGGTGTCGAGAAGAATCGCTATCCTCTCCGAAACTTCGCGGGCATTTTTAATGATCTTTAAGGCGCTATCGATATCAAGGTGGGCTGAGTTAATCCTTATAACGTCCATTCCTTCGTTATAAAGCTCCCTGAGGAAACCGGGATCACAACGTTTATCAGATATTGTGGCGACTATCTTGGTTCTTTTAAGATTCATTTATCTTTTATCATTTATCTTTTACTTCACATATTTTTTTCAAAGCCTCTGTTGCCAGTCTGTATCCGTCAAGACCAAGTCCTGTTATGGTTCCTGCGCAACTACGGCTCACAAGGCTTTTGTGCCTGAATTCCTCCCTGGCTGAAATATTTGTAAGATGGACTTCAATGACCGGTGACCTTACAGCAGCGACGGCATCTGCCACTGCTACCGACGTATGTGTATAGCCACCGGGATTTAGTATTATTCCGTCAGCCGCGAACCCTGATTCCTGGATCCTGTCGATTAGCTCGCCTTCAATGTTCGACTGGAAATAGGTAAAGTCTATATCAGGATAAAGAGACCTTAATGCTGCCAGATAATCTTCAAAAGTAGTATGGCCATATTTCTCTGGTTCTCGTTTCCCAAGAAGATTCAGATTTGGTCCGTTGATGATCTGTATTCTCATCTGATGTTTTTTTTGTAGTTTTAACAAGTAAAAATAGCTAAAAATAATTAATGCGGATTTGAGACCAGAGTTTCAGCTATAGAAGAAATTGTATTTTGTGTCCAGGCTTAATATAAGTCATGTTTAATAATAAAGGTGTAAACTGCATTCGGAGAAATCAAGTTTCACTTCTTTTCTTCTGTGAATTAGCTTCGCAATACAAGGAAAGAGCCTGCCCGTGGTATGGTTGTCTCAATAAACCTTCTATCAGTTCCGGTCATGCCCAATCAGGTTCCATCCACAGCCTTTTAATCCTTGATCATTTATGACTGTCAGACTGCACATGAACTTAATATTTTGCATCCAGCCATAAAACTGCCGTGCAGGTAAGCCAATAAATAAAACATTAAACCTAAATGTAAATCATTATGAAAAGAACCTTTCTGATCTTATGTGCAACAACAATCATGTCATCATTAATAGCACAGAACAGCCAGGTTCCCGTCAAGGGAATAAAATGGTACGGTCACGACAGCTTCCTGACAGAAGGAACTACATTTACCGATTCGGTAAAGGAAAACCTTTATGACAGGTTCCCAGTTTCATATAAGAATAAAGTCAGGGAACCTGTGTGGAATCTATCCAAATGCTCCGCAGGCATTTCCATCAGGTTCTTATCTAACACAAGCCAGATAAGTGTTAAATGGGAGGTACTTAATGACATGAAGATGAATCATATGGCAGAAACGGGCATAAAGGGAATCGATCTTTACTACTGGAACGGCAATAACTGGCAGTATGTCAACACCGCACGGCCTTCAGGAAAGATAAATGAGTTTCTCCTTATCGCGAATATGAAGCCGGAAAAACGTGAGTACAAAATGTACCTGCCTCTGTACGACGGAATAACAAGCCTGGAAATAGGGATTGACAGTTCAGGCATTTTCGAAAAATCCAGCAGGAGCAGCAAAAAACCAGTGGTATTCTATGGCACAAGCATTACACAGGGAGGATGCGCTTCCCGCCCGGGGATGCTCCACAGCAGCATATTATCAAGAAAACTTGATGTGGATTGTATAAACTTCGGATTCAGCGGAAATGGCCGCATGGAACAACCTGTTAATGAACTTATTTCAGGAATAGATGCAATGTTATATGTGATCGAGTGCGCTGAGAACATGTCGGTGGAAGAGATAGAAACAAACATGATCCCCCTAGCTGAAAGAATAAGAAGCCGTCATCCTCTTACCCCTATTATTTTCGTTGACAATCTCATGTATGAAAAAGCCTGCCTGGATGAAACGACCATGAACTCTGTAATTGTTAAAAATGAAGCCATGAAGCGTGTTTTTGACAAGATGAAAGGACAGGGATTTTCAGACATATACTTCATTGAGAAAAACGGGGCTATTGGGACCGACCATGAAGCTACTGTTGACGGTGTTCACCTTACGGACCTCGGATTTCTGAGGTACGCAGATTTCCTGATTGAGAAAATCCATGGATTCAATCTGCTTCTGAATTAATTTTACCCGCGATCTTAAAGATCTGTAATTCATTAGGGAACCTCATTAGTGGGATTTCAGAACTGAACAGAGTAATTCGCCAATGATGTTTTCTGAACCTGCCATCACTGCAAAATTCCTTTCCGCACTGTTTTCATCGAGTGAATAGATGATATCATCTCCCGATATATACTTCATCATTCCGCCTGCTTCGGTTATGATCAATCCAAGCCCGGAAATATCCCATATCCTTGTAAATAGGTTAATGCATCCTCCGAATTTCCCTTCAGCAACAAACAAAAAATCCATCAGGGAATTTGTTGACCGGATATTCCTGGATGATTTTACGACATTGCAGTAAATACTCATACTCCGTGCAAGCACCTCTTTGTCATCGGTGTAGTCAACTGAAAAGGCGCATAATGAATTCTTAAGAATCTTCTGCCGGTCCATTTTAAAAGGATCGCCATTTTTAAATGAACCCTCATTTCTGCCTGCGTAGTAGAGGAGGTCTTCTGCCGGCACATAAGCCCCTGCCATAAGAGGCTCATTTCCATGGAAAAGTGTAATAAGAACTCCGTACCACGGAAGCGCTGAGGCAAAATTTGAAGTCCCGTCAAGCGGGTCTATCACCCACGTATAATCTGAGTTGTTGTTTTTAAATCCGCTCTCCTCTGATAGCAGGTTATGTGACGGATATCTTGCAGTGATAATTTCCCTTATAATTTCATCGCTTTTTATATCTGCTTGAGTCACTATGCTGCTCTGGGATTCCTTAATCCTGAATCCTGTATCTCCTGCCGAATACCTGAGAAGTTCCTTCCCCGATTCTGTCAATGCCTTTGTTAATGTTGCCTTCATTTCTCCTGACTGTTTATGAATCATTTTATATTTCCTTATTAATCAATTAACTGATAATATTGTCCGGCGTGCGGTCAATTACATGCAAAATAAGTCGGTTAAAGTCAACAAATTAAAAAAATATTTAGCTTAGCATCTCATATGGAAGAAAAAAATTACAGTAATGAGTCTTGACTGGAAGCAGTCGTTCAGGAACTTTGAAAACTACCTAAGGCTTGAGAAGTCACTCTCTGAAAACAGCATTGAAGCGTATCTCACTGATGTAAGCAAGCTTGAAGATTTTTTCATTGATTCAGGACAGGATGTCAACCCCGCCTCTGTGACCTATCAGCATCTTAAAGAATTCATAAGCTGGTATGGGAAAGCCAATCCTAATCCGCGCACCCAGGCCAGGGTCCTTTCAGGCATCAGGGCTTTTTTCAGGTACCTTCTGATTGACGGGGAGATAAGCGAGAACCCGTCTTCTCTTATTGAATCACCAAAGACCGGACTGAAGCTTCCTGAAGTGCTTTCAGTGATGGAAATAGACAGAATAATAGACGTAATTGACCTTTCAAAGCCCGAAGGACACAGGAACAAGGCAATAATCGAAACACTTTACGGCTGCGGGCTAAGGGTCTCCGAGCTTGTAGGCATGAAGCTTACTGATATCCATTCTGAAGAGGGATTCATAATGGTTACCGGAAAAGGGAACAAGCAAAGGCTGGTTCCAGTAGGCAATAAAGCTCTCAAGGAGATAGGTTTTTACCAGGACAGAAGGCATAAACTTCCGGTAATCCATGACAGGAACATACTTTTTCTTAACCGCCGAGGCAGAAAAATGACCAGGGCCATGATATTCACTATTATAAAGGACCTGGCATTAAAAGCGGAGATAAAGAAGAATGTCAGCCCCCACACGTTCAGGCATTCATTTGCCACTCACATGATTGAAGCTGGTGCAGACCTTAGAGCCGTTCAGGAAATGCTAGGGCATGAATCGATTCTTACGACAGAGATATATACCCATATTGACAGGAGCTTTCTTCGCGACACACTTATCATGTTTCACCCCCGCGCATGAATGGTTTTCACGTTTCTAAAATTCAATTTAAATATTAACTTTGCACCTTATTTTGAGATTAACTAACTAAAGTTCATATTAAATCAATCAGAGTATGTCGAAAGTAAAAAGAGTTTACACCTTTGGCGGAAAAACTGCAGAGGGTAAAGCAGATATGAAAAATCTCCTTGGCGGCAAAGGAGCCAACCTTGCAGAGATGTGCCTTCTGGGATTGCCTGTGCCAGCAGGCTTCACAATAACCACAGAAGCATGCAATGAATATTATGCAAACAACTGTGTTCTTCCGGAAGATCTAATGCCCGAAGTGTGGGCTGCCATGAAAAAGACTGAGAAGATCATGGGAATGAAATACGGCGATCCTGAAAATGCACTGCTTGTTTCATGCAGGTCGGGTGCACGTAAATCAATGCCTGGTATGATGGACACAGTCCTTAATATTGGACTGTGCAAGGATACTATCCCCGGATTTCTTAAGAAAACCAAAAATCCGCGTTTTGTATGGGATTCATACCGGCGCCTCATAATGATGTACGCTGACGTTGTAATGGAAAAAGCTGAAGGAATTGACCTGGGAGAAGGTAAAGGCATACGCAAGCAGCTTGATGAAATGCTTGATGAATTCAAGAAAAAGAAAGGCTATAAATCTGATACAGATATTTCTGCTGATGAACTCAAGGAGCTTTCCGAAGCATTCAAGAAGAAGGTAAAACAGGTTATCGGCAAGCCTTTCCCGGATGATGCAAA
This sequence comes from Bacteroidales bacterium, assembly GCA_034005245.1. Taxonomy (GTDB): domain Bacteria; phylum Bacteroidota; class Bacteroidia; order Bacteroidales; family VadinHA17; genus LD21. Next base: position 15,971 of record JAVEVC010000007.1, on the reverse strand, counting down.
AGAACAGCTAGAAGGCAGTATTAAGGCAGTCTTCAAAAGCTGGAACGGGAAGAAGGCAGTTTCATACCGCCGTATCGAAGGTATTCCTGATGACTGGGGCACTGCAGTGAATGTTCAGGCAATGGTATTCGGGAATATGGGTGACACATCGGCTACCGGGGTGGCATTCACCCGTAACCCGGCAACCGGCGAGAACCTTTTCTATGGTGAGTGGCTTGTAAATGCACAGGGAGAAGACGTAGTAGCAGGAATACGCACTCCAAGCCCTCTGAACGATGATACCAAGAATGAACAGAATAAGCATCTCAAGAGCATGCAGGAGGCAATGCCCGGAACATACAAGGAACTTGTCGAGATACGCCAGATCCTTGAGAAATCATTCCGTGATATGCTCGATATAGAATTCACTATCCAGGAAGGTATACTCTATATGCTGCAGTGCCGTGCAGGCAAGAGGACCGGTACAGCCGCACTTAACATGGCCATGGATATGCTGAAAGAAAAGCTGATCGAAGAGAAAACCGTTGTAATGCGTGTCGATCCAGCACAGCTTGATGAGCTACTTCATCCAATATGCAATCCTGAAGCAGAAAAGAAAGTCAATCCTCTGGTAAAAGGCTTGCCCGCAGGTCCGGGTGCTGCAGTCGGGAAAATTGTATTCACAGCCGAAGATGCTGTAGCATGGAACCGCAAGGGAATAAAAGTAATACTCGTACGTGAAGAAACCAATCCCGAGGATGTTGAAGGTATGCGTGCAGCTGAAGGCATACTTACAGCCCGGGGAGGAATGACCTCCCACGCCGCCCTCGTGGCACGCGGCTGGGGTAAATGTTGCATTGTAGGAGCAGGAGGGCTTCATGTTGAAGTTTCAGGTAAAAAAGCCAAAGTCACAGGAAGCAACCTGGTTCTTAAAGAAGGCGACCTGATAACTCTTAACGGCACAAAGGGTAATGTTTACCTTGGGGCAGTTGAACTAATGGACGCCTCAGAAAATCCCCGTTTCAAGAGTTTCATGAAGATTGTTGACAAATACCGCAAAATGGGTGTAAGGACAAACGCTGACACTCCTGAGGATGCAAAGCTTGCACGTGATTTCGGCGCTGAAGGTATCGGGCTCTTCCGTACTGAACATATGTTCTACGGAAAAAATTCCGAACAACCTCTGTTTCTCCTCCGCAAAATGATCCTCAGCGCTAATGAGACAGAGCGCCGCAAAGCTCTCAAGGAGCTTTTCAAGTATGTCAAGAAGGATATGAAAGCCACCCTGGAAGCTATGGACAACCTTCCTGTCACTTTCAGGCTCCTCGATCCTCCCCTTCATGAGTTCGTCCCTCAAAGCGCCGAGAAGCAGGCTGAACTGGCAAAAGCCCTTGGCATCAGGAAATCTGACGTTGCAAAAAGAGGAGAAGCACTGCATGAAAGTAACCCTATGATGGGTCACCGCGGTGTCCGGCTCGGCATTACTTATCCTGAGGTAACAGAAATGCAGGTGAGAGCAATGTTTGAAGCAACTGCCGACCTCCTGGCTGAAAAGAAACATCCAAAACCTGAACTGATGGTTCCTGTTACCTGTGATGTTTCCGAACTCGACCAGACAAAGATTATAGTCGATACTGTATATGCCGAAGTATGCAAGAAATACGGTATCAAAAAGATCGATTATAAATACGGAACCATGATAGAAATCCCCCGTGCAACTCTCCTTGCCGACAGGATGGCAAAAACAGCTGATTTCTTTTCCTTTGGAACCAACGACCTTACGCAGATGACGTTCGGTTTCAGCCGCGATGACATCGGTGGTTTCCTTAATGAATACCTCGATAAGAAAATGCTTCCTGCCGATCCTTTCCAGACAATAGACCAGGAAGGTGTTGGCCAGCTAATTCAGATGGCCGTTGAGAAAGGACGCTCAACAAAACCGGATCTTAAAGTAGGCATATGCGGTGAACAGGGAGGCGACCCGGCTTCTGTTGAGTTCTGTTACAAAACAGGACTTACATACGTAAGCTGTTCTCCGTTCAGGGTCCCGATTGCACGCCTTGCTGCTTCACAGGCTTCAATTAAGGACGGAAAATAAAATTACCGGCACAAAAGAAGGCTCCATATACACTCATGTCATCTTCTTTATGCGTCATAATGTAGTATTTATCGCCCTTTGTGGTTTATTTATCAATACATCTGCCACAAAGGGCTTTTTATTAGAAAAGTTATTTTTTAAAAAAATTGAATTATATTCGACCTTGTTAACAATTCGTAATTAAAACAAAGCTTTTTGCTTTTATTTTTAAATCAATTCATAATGTTTAGTAAAGAGATTTTAAAAGACTACGGAATTGAGAATGTTCAGGAAGTATTATATAATCCTGACTACAACACCCTGTTTCTTGAAGAAACCCGCCCTGACCTCATAAAGCTTGAAAGGGGAACAATTACAAGGACAGGCGCGATAGCAGTTGACACAGGTGTTTTTACCGGACGCTCACCTAACGACAAATATGTGGTCCTTGATGATAAGACAAGGAACACTGTATGGTGGAAAACTGATAAAGCCAAGGTATCGGATAATAAACCCATTTCAATCGACATCTGGAATCACTGCAAAAATCTTGCTGTAAAACAGCTGTCGGAAAAAAGGCTCTTTGTCATGGACTGCTTCACAGGAGCAAATAAGGATTCAAGACTGGCTGTTCGCTTTGTCCTTGAGGTAGCATGGCAGGCACATTTCGTTAAGAACATGTTTATAAGGCCTGAAGCTGATGAGCTTGAGGATTTTAAACCCGACTTTGTTGTCCTGATGGCCTCCAAAACAACCAATCCTGACTGGAAGAAACAAGGTCTTAACTCTGAGAATTTCGTCTTCTTTAACCTCAGCGAAGCGATGTCAGTGATTGGCGGCACCTGGTATGGCGGGGAAATGAAGAAAGGAATATTCTCCATTATGAATTATTATCTCCCCCTGAAAGGGATTGCATCAATGCATTGTTCAGCTAATGTTGGAAAAGATAGCGATGTAGCAATTTTCTTCGGACTATCGGGAACAGGAAAAACTACCCTTTCAACAGATCCGGGAAGGGCTCTCATAGGCGACGACGAGCATGGATGGGATGATGATGGCATCTTTAACTTTGAAGGGGGTTGCTATGCAAAATGCATTAAACTCAGCAAAGATACAGAACCTGACATTTACAATGCAATCAGACGCGATGCCCTGCTCGAAAATCTGGTGGTATTGCCTGACGGCACCATAGATTTCAACGATGATTCCAAGACCGAAAATACAAGAGTCTCCTACCCTATCTATCACATTGACAATATTGTTAAGCCGGTTTCAAAAGCCGGGCATGCGAAAAAAGTTATTTTCCTTTCTGCCGATACTTTCGGCGTACTGCCTCCTGTAAGCCGTCTGACCACCGGTCAGACCAAATACTATTTCCTTAGCGGATACACTGCCAAAGTTGCCGGCACAGAAAGAGGCATTATTGAACCAGTCCCGTCATTCTCAGCATGTTTTGGCGCCGCATTCCTAATGCTCGATCCTGTGATATACGCAAATGAGCTTGCCAGGAAAATGGAACTCCATAATGCTGAAGCATGGCTAGTAAATACAGGATGGATCGGAGGGCCCTACGGTACAGGAAGGCGAATTGATCTGCCCTCTACAAGGATCATCATTAATGCCATACTAGACGGATCAATCAACAATAGCCAATATACAAACCTGCCTGTGTTTAACCTGAGCATTCCATCGAGTATAAGGAACATTGACAGTACTATTCTTGATCCCGCATCTTCATGGAATTCACCGTCTAGATGGCATCTTGCAGCAACAGACCTTGCTCTCAAATTCATTAATAACTTTAGCAAATTCACTACTGAGGAGATTGCCCGGCTTGCAGAATTCGGGCCAAAGATCTGATCCAAAACAGTAAAATGGAAATTATCAAGCTTGTTGCCATATTCTTTGCAGCCTACCTCCTTGGATCAATTCCGACAGCAGTATGGACCGGGAAACTCTTCCACGGAATCGATGTAAGGGAGCATGGCAGCGGCAATGCAGGAGCAACAAACGTAATAAGAGTACTTGGATGGAAAACGGGAGTGCCGGTCCTGCTTATCGACATGGCTAAAGGATGGCTCGCTGCCAGTCTGCCGGTTATATTTCATCTTGCCCCGGAAGGAAGCTCGCACCTGGTAAACCTGCAGATGCTGGCTGGCCTCTGCGCTGTGATTGGCCATATCTTCCCTGTTTTTGCAGGATTCAGGGGTGGCAAAGGAGTAGCTGCCATCACAGGTGTTGTGTTGTCAATTCATCCGCTGGTGACCCTGACCTGCTTTCTGGTTTTCATAATTGTATTGCTCGTGACAGGTTATGTATCGGTTTCGTCGATGACTGCCGGAATAGTTTTTCCACTTAGCATGTTCCTGTTTTTTGACACACCTTCACCATTTTTCAAGGTTTTTGCACTTTTCGTTTCCGTGGCACTAATAATTACTCACCGGAAAAATATAAAACGACTCCTCAGGGGCGAAGAATCAAAGTTCATCAGGAGAGGAAAATCAACAAAACAATCAGGATGAAATAAAAAACCAGAATGGCATCCTCAAGACTGATCCCGCTAATATTGCTCAAGCAGTTGTATTCTTTTCTCTATCGGAGGGTGCGTAGAAAACAGGTTGGCAAACGAGAACACAGCTTTTTCTTCTTGTTCTCTGGGATTATCTATGAACATCTGCGCCACGTCCTTTCTTTTGACCGCCTCAATAGTCGGATCTGCCGACACTTTTCTCAGGGCTGAGGCCAGTGAGAGAGGCCGCTTTGTAAGCTCAGCTGAACCGGCATCAGCAAGATACTCTCTCTTCCTGGATATCGCGAACCTGAACAATGAAGCAAGAAGGTAACCCAGAAGAGCAAGAAGAAGCGCAATAAATATCCCCGCACCCTCTTTCTTACCGCGCCCTATCCGTCCATACCTCAACGACCTGAAAAGCATTTCCGTAATAAAACCGAAGATGCCAACGAAAACTATTGAAATGATAAGCAGCCTCACGTCGCGGTTTCTAATATGAGCAAGCTCATGTGCAATCACAGCTTCCAGTTCATCATCTTCGAGCTTGTCAATAATCCCCCGTGAGAGAGATATTGCATATGTCTTCGTGTTTATTCCGCTGGCAAAGGCATTCAGGGAATCATCTTCGATAATGTTTACCTGGGGCATTTTCATGCCGCATGAAATGCAAAGGTTCTCAACAAGATTATAGACCCTTTTATTCTCTTTCCTTTCGAGAGGCTTTGAGTTTGTTGAGCCGTTAATTATAGCTGTGTGTGAAAACCAGGCTATCACGAACCAGGCTATTACACCGGCCGTGATCCAGGGGACCGTGGACAGAAAACTCCTGTTCGTGTCATCTAATGACAATTCTGTATCAAATGAAGAAACCGAAAAGAAAAAGAAGAACAACCACGTTAGTCCGTAGAACACAAGGGGAAATAGTAACAACAAGATTACAGTGTTTATGTTATTCTTCCTTATCTGACCCTGCAGCCCGAAATATTTCATGCTGTCATAACTGAATCTTGGGTGGTTCTTCTACTGCGGCACGTTCTTCACCGAGATCAAACATCGGCTCGCGCTTAAAATTGAAAAGCGTGGCGATAATATTTGACGGAAATACTTCAACGGCAACATTGAGCTCTTTTGTAGCAGAATTGAAAAAACGGCGTGCAGCAGCAATCTTATTCTCAACATCCGAGATCTCATTCTGAAGATCAAGGAAATTCTGGCTTGCCTTTAAATCGGGGTATGCTTCAACCGCCACCCTTAATCCCTGAAGAGCTGATGACAGCTTTTGTTCAGCCACGATCTTATCATTAATGGTCTTTGCACCTATTGCATTGGCGCGTGCTTCAGTGATCTGCGTAAGAACCTCCCTCTCATGCTTCATGTAACCCCTCACTGTCTCAACCAGCTGAGGTATAAGATCATGTCTCTGCTTAAGCTGTACATCTACATCAGCAAAAGCCTGTTCCCTTGAGTTTCTAAGTCTTACCAGACGGTTATACAATGATATAGCCATCAGGACCACCAGTAAAATGATCCCCAGAATAACCAGTAACACTCCCATTCCTTTTAGTTTTAGTTAATAATATTCATAAAATCTGTTGAAAGAAAACTAAAGATAGGTATTTTTGAAAGATCAGGTATTTCAAGAATGATAAAAATTCAATATGCTGTTTTATATAATACTCTAAATAATTAAAATATGGAAAAAAGTCTAAAAGGCACAAAGACTGAACAGAATCTTCTGAAGGCATTTGCCGGGGAATCACAGGCAAAGAACAGGTACGAGTTTGCTGCAAAAGCAGCCAAAGAAGAAGGGTTTGAGCAGATTGCAGGCATATTCCTTGAAACTGCCCTACAGGAACAACAACATGCAAAAAGGTTTTTCAACTTCCTGGAAGGTGGAATGGTCGAGATAACTGCAAGTTATCCTGCGGGCAAAACGGCTACAACAAGGGAAAACCTTATTGCTGCCGCTGAAGGCGAACACGAAGAATGGAACGACCTGTACCCCGCATTTGCCAAAGTTGCAGAAGAAGAAGGTTTTAAAAATATCGCCTCAGCTTTCAGAGCTATTGCTTCAGCTGAAAAAAATCATGAAACGCGTTACAGAAAGCTTCTGGAAAATGTAACCAAAGGGAAAGTCTTCGAAAGAGAAGAGAAGGTATTCTGGTATTGCAGAAAATGCGGTTACATACATTTCGGCACAAAACCTCTAAAGAATTGTCCTGCCTGCCTTCATCCCGAAGCTTATTTTGAAATCCTTTCCGAAAACTATTGATGCATGGTAGGGGGCAAAGAGATGCTTGAGCTGGTCCTCAGGCGCCAAAGCGACAGAAAATACAGCAACAAACCTGTTGAAGACGAACAGCTGGAAAGGATTATCACTGCCGGAAGGATGTCTCCATCGGCTTGTAATGCCCAGCCTTGGAAATTTATTGCTGTAACTGATCCCAAGCTTATTGAAGAGATTGGAAATGCTTCAACAGAAAGGCTTACAGGGATGAACAGCTTCGTAAACCAGGCTTCTGCCCTTCTGGTAATTGTCAGGGAAAAACCCAACTTAAGTTCAAGGATAGGAGGGAAAATGAAGAAAAAAGATTACTCTCATTACGATATTGGCATTGCTGCAGGCACAATGTGCCTGCAGGCAACAGCTGAAGGACTGGGAAGTTGTATTGTAGGCTGGTTTAATGGGGACGCGATCAGAAAGATACTTTCAATACCCGCTTCCAGGAGAATTGAGCTTCTAATCACCCTTGGCCATTCATCAGGCGAATACAGGAATAAGAAAAGAAAGCCGTCCGACTCAACAGTTTCCTTTAACAAATATTGATCTCTCAGGTTAATATTGAAAAGAACGGTTCATAAAGAGGGTGTGCCATTATTGCTTTGTACGTATTTGAAAAAAGCTCTCCGTGCTCCTGTAACTGCTGTGTGTATCTAATATAAAGACATATAGATCACACATAAACCTTCATTTAATGCAGGTAGTGATAAGAATGCCCAGGTACTGCCTCCAGCAATTTTATTTCAGATCGGATAGCGCCGCTCCTATTCTGGCGACAGCTTCCTTCAGCAAGTCATCGGAATTTGCGTATGATATCCTGATGCATGACGGAGCTCCGAAGGCGTCGCCACCGACAACTGCAACCTTTGCCCTGTCAAGAAGATAAAGGGCAAGGTCATCGGAAGTTCCTATTGTGACTCTGCCGTCAGATTTCCCAAGGTAAAAGCTTATATCAGGCATAACATAAAATGCGCCCTGGGGAACCGGCACCTTAATGCCGGGAACATCCTTCAGGAGACTGCATATCAGGTCGCGGCGGCGGTGAAAAGCCTCCTTCATCAGCTGTCTCGAATTATCCTTTCCTTCAATTGCCGCTAAGGCAGCCCTCTGTGCGATTGTCGAGACTCCTGAGGTGAACTGGCCTTGCAGCTTATTGCAGGCCTTTGCAATCCAGAGGGGTGCACCGATATAACCTACTCTCCACCCGGTCATGGCATAAGCCTTGGAAACTCCGTTAACAGTGATAACACGGTCATATATAAAACTGAATGACGCCATGCTTACATGCCGGCCCTCAAATATTATATGTTCATAGATCTCGTCGGACAGGACGAACAGGCCTTCATGCCTCTCAACAATCCTTGCTATCTCTTCCATCTCTTCGCCGCTGTATACCATTCCTGTAGGATTAGATGGCGAATTGAAGATCAGCAGCCTTGTTTTGTCAGTAATAGCGGCTTCAAGCTGCTCCGGCTTAACCTTGAAATCATTCTCTATAAGAGCCTCAACAACCACCGGCTTACCCCCGGCAAGCTTTATCTGGTCCCAGTAACTTACCCAATAAGGAGCAAGGACAATGACCTCCTCACCGGGATTAACTATCGACAGTATAACATTAATAAGTGAATGCTTGCCGCCGTTTGAAACGATGACCTGGTCAGGAGAATAATCCAGACCATTCTCCTCCCTGAATTTCCTAGATATGGCTTCCTTGAGATCGTTATACCCCGGAACAGGAGGATATTTTGTATAATTGTCATCGATTGCCTTTTTAGCTGCTTCCTTAATGTAATCAGGCGTATTGAAATCAGGTTCCCCAAGGCTCAGGCTTATAATATCAAAACCTTTAGCAGCAAGTTCGCGGCTTTTCTGGGCCATGGCAAGAGTTTGCGATACCGATAACGATTTGATCCTGTCAGATAAGTATTCCATAGATTTCTTTAATTAAACTGGTTACGGACGGAACCAAATGTATAAAGGAAAATTTAAAAACAATGAAAAAATCTTAAGTTTGTGAAAACAAACCAACAGTGATGGAAGACATAATTGATATCATCAAAATTACCGTTCCTCCAACTATTGTTTTTCTGACCGCATGGATAATACTCAGGAATATGATAAGGAACGATCAGGACAGAAGAAGGCAGGAACTTGTCCTTCAGGGCAGGAGAACGATTACTCCTATCAAGCTCCAGGCATATGAAAGAATTGTTCTGTTCCTGGAAAGGATATCAATGGAATCACTTCTGGTAAGGGTCAGCTCGCCCGAGCTTACGTCAGCCCAGCTGCATTCAGCGCTGCTTACGGCAATAAGGAGTGAATTCGAGCACAACCTTTCACAGCAGATTTATATGAGCCCTCAGGCATGGGAAGTTGTCAGGAATGCAAAATCGGGAATCATCAAAATGATAAACACCGAAGCAGATGCAATGCCTCAGTCGGCAACAGCTCTGGATCTTGGCAGACAACTGCTTGAAAAAGTTATGCAGCTCGAAAAAGAACCGACACGGGTTGCGATCGAGTACCTGAAGAACGAGATCGGCAAGATAATATAAGGCGCTGGGCACTGGGCGCTGGGCACTGAGCCCTGGGCGCTTAACCTAGTAATTATAGAAGTTCAACGCTTCTTTTTACGAAGATACTCAGATCTTCTCCCCTCAGCATATTATTTGAAAGCAAAGCAAGGTCGATAAGCTGCTTTACTATCTTATTGCCGGCTCCAAAATCCTCAAGTATTTCCTTTCTTGCATTCTCAGCTGTCTCAAGCTCCTTTCTCAGTTTATCCAGATCATCTTTCTCAAACTGTGATACCTCCTCTGGCTTTTTCTTCCCATGCTCTTTTTCCATGAAACTGACCTGATCCTTTAATTCCTTGATCCTGGCTCCATTTTCCCTGAGCTTTTCTCCCTCCTGTGCCTCAAGATCACCTGATATCCTTTCTATTAGGTTGTGATTGGAATTAACTACCAGGTTATAAGAGTCGGGAAGTTCTCCGTAAAAATTCATTCCTCCTCCTCCGATTTGCGACATATCCTTCATTCTTCTCATGAATTCTGACTGAGTTATGATGACGGGTGCCTCATTCTCATCAAGGGTCTCAAGGACCACATTGTAGATTGAGCTGTCTTTCACCCTTACATTAAAAACGCTTTTAAGGTCCTCTTCCTGTTCCTTTGTAAGCTTTGAATCCCTTTTGTCTTCTTTCTGGATGAGCTTATCGATCACATCGGAGTCAACCCTTAAAAACCTTGATTCCTTGAATTTCGTCTCAAGATGATTGATCAGATGCACATCAAGCTGGCCATCCAGCTCAAGTACATCATAACCCCATGCTTTAGCTTTCTCAATATAGGTAAACTGGTCTGTTTTGTTGGTTGAATACAAATAGATCAATGTTTTATGCTTGTCAGTCTGGTTTTCCTTTATTATTTTTTCGTATTCCTCGTAAGTAAAATACTTACCGTCGGTATTCTTAAGAAGAGCGAACTTAGAAGCTTTTTCGTAAAATTTCTCTTCGGTTATCATTCCGTAATCAATGAAAAGCTTGAGGTTGTCCCATTTCTTTTCGAACTCCTCGCGGTTGTTCCTGAAGATCTCAGACAACCTGTCTGCAACCTTTTTAGTTATATGCAGTGATATCTTTTTTACATTCGAATCGCTCTGAAGATAGCTTCTTGAAACATTAAGCGGGATGTCGGGAGAATCAATCACTCCGTGAAGCAAGGTCAGAAAATCGGGTACTATACCTTCTACCGAATCCGTAACAAAGACCTGATTGCAATACAGCTGTATCTTATTCTTCTGTATTTCTATATTATTCTTAATTTTAGGGAAGTAGAGAATACCTGTAAGCTTGAACGGATAATCGACATTTAGGTGAATATTAAAGAGAGGTTCATCTCCTGCCGGGTATAATTCCCTGTAGAACTTAATGTAATCATCTTCCTTTAGTTCTGATGGTTTCAATGTCCATGCCGGCCTTGTATTATTTATTATCTTATCTTTCCCGGTCTCGACATATTTACTTTCCTTCCATTCCTTCTCCTTTCCGAAAGCTATTTCCACAGGCAGGAACTTGCAGTACTTCCTGAGTAATTCCTCAATCCTGCTCTCCTCGAGGAATTCTTTCGAATCCTTGTCAATATGAAGGATAACATCTGTTCCCCTTCTTTCCCTATGTGCTTCTTCAATGCTAAATTCGGGACTGCCGTCGCATGTCCATTTCACAGACTGGGCTCCTTCATGCCATGAGCGAGTAATAACTTCAACCTTATCCGATACCATGAAGCTGGAATAGAAGCCAAGCCCAAAGTGCCCGATAATAGAGTTAATCTGGTCCTTATATTTGTCAAGAAAATCATTTGCACTCGAGAAAGCAATCTGATTCAGGTATTTGTCAAGTTCTTCCTCTGTCATGCCAATTCCATAGTCTGAAACAGTAATGGTTTTCTTCTTTTTGTCAACAGACACCCTGACAGTGAGGTCTCCAAGTTCTTCTTTCATATCCCCGGCTGAAGATATTGCCTTAAGCTTCTGAGTTGCATCAACTGCATTTGAAATAAGCTCTCTGAGAAAGATCTCATGGTCGGAGTAAAGGAATTTTTTGATTATCGGAAATATGTTCTCAGTGGTTACCCCAATTTTTCCTGTTTGCATATCGGTCAGTATAAAAGTTAAACATCATTAATGCCGGTCATCATTCAAAAGATGTGCCGTTAAAGACAAAACTGACAAATAGTCACTTTTCAAAAATATACAGGATATCTGATACGGGCTATAATGAGGCCCAGTGTTGCCAGAAAGATGAATGCAAAAAGGATTATTAGCGATATATTGCGGCGCTTCTTCATCCTGTCAAGGCTTTGAGCGCTGACAAACTTTTTCACCGCATTATGAAGGCGAAGAACAGAGTTATCATTTTTAGGGATAATATCATCGAAGCTCAGGTTTGAAAGCTTTCTCAGCCCTTCTATCTTTTCGCCCGGACAAACAAGCATAACTCCAGCGCATGGACTACTTCTTTTGATCTCCCGCGCAACCGATTTGATATTTTCATTAATGTCATTCAGTTCGCTGAGAACCATTACTGCTACTTTCGGTTTTGATTTATCCGTTTCAGCCCCAAACTGTTTTAATAGCTCCTTCTGCGAAACAACAAGACTTATCCTGTATTTCACGGGATCGGAAAAACGTTTTTTCATTTCTTCCGGATAAGCCCGGTGCTCGTCGTAACAGATTAGATGCAGCTGATTGGTCCTTGCCATATTTAATAAATGTCACGGTTAATCTTTCCTGTTCCTGATGTCAACGTTTTGTTCAAACCTCCACATGCCATCCTTGAAGTAATATGCATCGTATGAATAATCAGGTGCATAATGCTGCATGCTGTCCTTGAGCCCGGGAGATAAGGGGACCAGGTGATCGAACACTATTGATCTGGCACCCGTAAAACGTAGTGACATTACTGCTTCAGAGGAATATTCAAACACTTCCCTGTATTTTATATCATCGTCCGAAACAAACCATTTCCGGCCCAAGGACAGCCTCCCTTCCTCATCAAAGCTGATCACATCAATGACTTTCCTTGTAATGAATTGATTTCCGTAGTCGATCCCCAGAATAATCCAATTTTCAATTCCCGATTTCTTTACCGGCATGATATCATAATAAAGTGAACCATACCAGTCTGAATCATGATAGAACCTTCCACAATCTGCAGGTTCCTCCCTGTATTCTGCTTCGAGCGCGCAGATACGGCCGGCTTTATTCCGCGATGGTTTGTGAATAATATAACAGTAATACCGGCTTTTTTGATCTTCAAGTATCAGGTTCCAGTTAATGATCTTTACCTTTTTGTCGGGCGAAACGATCTGGCCTAGGTATCTTAGTTTATCAAACCTGTGGATTATAGCTGTGTCTGATGCTGCGTATGATCCTATGAGACTGCGGATTGAATCGTTTATACCAAGCTTTTCCTCATCATTTCTGCTGCTAATAAGCCTGTCATAAAGCCCGGCAAGTTTAGTCTGAACATCAGTTCCGGGATTTTGGCTCGTTGCAGCAGTTTGGCAAAGAAGAAAGGCAACGACCATTATAATATATATACCCTGTCTCATTAAGCCTGAATGCATTTTTCTGTTTCGTCGAGGAGTCTTTTCAGCTGGCTGCATGCCTGAGAGATTTCACTGCTGCTTATTACAAGCGGTGGAGCGATCCTGAAAGAGTCACTGCAAAACAGGAAGTAATCCAGAACAAGTCCGTATTCCGGAGCATTTGTGATAACGGTTGGAATATAGTTTTTATTGGTAAGTTTTACTGCCAGAAGCAAACCCTCTCCTCTTATTTCACTTATCAGGCGATGCTTAAGTTCCTGTCTGAACTGATTGCCTTTTTCCAGGCATTTCTCAGCCAGCTTTTCCCTGAGGATTACGTTTAGCGAGGCCAGCCCTGCAGCGCAGGAAACCGGATGGCCTCCAAAAGTTGTTATGTGTCCTAGGGAAGGAAACGATGCGATAGACGACATTATCTCTCTTGATGAAATGAAAGCTCCGAGGGGCATCCCTCCTCCCAGGGCTTTAGCAAGGACAATAATATCAGGAACAACTCCAAACTTGTCAATGGCAAAAATACTTCCAAGGCGCCCAAATCCAGTCTGAATTTCATCGAAAATTAGCAGTGTTCCTTTTTCAGTACATTTGTTTCTGATCTTTTCAAGGAATCCTTTCACAGGCCATATTACTCCCCCCTCTCCCTGCACAGGCTCAATGATCACACAGGCACAATGTTCATCTATGGCATCAAGGCCGTCAAAGTCGTTGAAAGGGATCTGGAATGTATCGGGGATCAGGGGCCTGAAAGCGTTCCTGTAAAATTCGCTTCCCTGTATGCTAAGTGCCCCATGTGTACTTCCGTGATAGGCATTCCGGAAGGATATTATCCTGCTTCTCCCTGTATAGCGCTTGGCGAGTTTCAAGGCCCCCTCTACTGCCTCGCTTCCGGAGTTGACAAAATAGCAGTTGTCAAGTTCTTCTGGTAACAATGAAATCAGCTTGCCTGCATATTTCACCTGGGGACTCTGAATCATTTCTCCATACACCATCAGATGCATGTAGGTTCCTGCCTGATCACTTACAGCCCTGACCACATCGGGATGACAATGTCCGGTATTGCTTACTGAAACGCCTGAGATCAGGTCGAGGTATTTCCTGCCGTCGCATCCATACATGAATACGCCTTCTGCCCTTTCTATCTCGAGCATCAGAGGTTTCTGTGAAGTCTGCCCTAGATGTTGCAGGAAAAGCTGTCGGTTTGTTGGCATGTGAAACGGAAGATATTATCTGGCCATCACGTTAATATCATTGAGGAGTGAGTCTTTGAATGATTTCCCTACCGGAATGGTACGAATTGTATTTCCTACGCTTATGTCAAGGGCGTTTTCCTTGATGGCCTGGATCATGCTCTTGTTTATGATGAACGACCTGTGGACCCTGATAAAAACACCCGATGGCAGTTGTGTTTCTATCGCCTTCATTGTAAAGTGAATGGTATACTTGTCGTTGTTTGTATGTACTGTGACATAGTTCTCCAGTGCTTCCACGTAGACTATATCCTTAAGCTTAAGTTTTACCAGGGATGAGCCTTTTTTGATGAATATCTCGTCATCGCCGGAAGTCGGAGCCTCCCTGTGGCTGAAATATCTTATTGTCTTATCTACCGCTTTGCAGAACCTTGAATAGGAAATCGGCTTGAGGAGGAAATCGACCACGTTAAAATCGAAAGCTCTCAGGGCAAACTCCTCGCCGCCCGATACAATTATAATATTTGGAGGGGTTTCAAGGCTTCCTATGAAATCGAAGCCATCCATTTCCGGCATCTTGATATCAAGGAAAATAAGCTCTATGTCCTTGTTCTTGGCAATTGCATTCCTTGCAGAAATAGGATCGTTAAAGATACCTATAAGGTCAAGAGTGGAAAACTTGTTCACATATCCTTCAAGAATTTTGCAACTCAGTTTGTCATCGTCCACTATAATACAATTCATACTAAAAAGAATTTGGCAAGAAATGACTAAACAAATTTAATAAAAAAATGCAAATATAAGCTTTACCCCAAATTTAAGTTGAATAAATACTTAATATCATTAAAGCAAATACTTAATATTGTTAAAGTGAATACTTAATATTGTTAAGGAGGGGGGGTATATGGGGGAACAAAAAAGGGGTGGCAATCACCCCTTTGCAATCTCAATCTTTAAGGACTAAAGGCCTTTGAGAGCCGGAGCGGGTTTGAATTTCACAACTTTTTTGGCAGGAACATTCAGTTTGGCGCCGGTACGGGGGTTACGTACCACTCTTGCGCTTCTTTTTGTAACTGTAAAAGTACCCATGCTGGGAAGCTGAATCCTCTGACCTTTTTTCATTGCTTTTCCAAAAGCTCCTACAAATGCATTCAGTGCTTTGCCTGCATCTTTTACTGTAAGACCCGATTCTTTGGCAATTGCATCAACTAATTCTTTTTTTGTCATAATGAAAGATTTTAAGGTTAGACCAATGGTTCTAATTAGGCACAAAATTATCTTAATTTAAGTCACGAGCAAATTTATTTCAACGTTTTTCCGCATTTCATGGAGGTTTTAAGCAAAATTACGATGATTTTCAGCACAAAGTCAAATTTTTATCTTTTTATCGCATCTTTAGATTTCATGGGGATTTCAGCATCAAAAACGTACATTCTTGTTAAAATCGTGTTAATAAGTTATTTATATATCTGATTATCTTCATTTTAACTACTTTTTACAGGAAAATTTCCTTAAAACAAAAAAGTATTATATTTGCGGCGGAGGATTTTCCGGGTATATCATGACAGTCTCTGTTGCCGGATGCGGGAAAAATAAAGCATTATATTAGATTTGTTCCCGATTTGCGGGACAGGTTGCGGAAGCCGGGTCAGAAGGGGAAATCTCAGTAATGGAGAAATGGCAGAGTGGTCGAATGCGGCGGTCTTGAAAACCGTTGTTCCGCTACCGCGGAACCGGGGGTTCGAATCCCTCTTTCTCCGCAAAGTCAATGTGTAAATTGATGCAAAATCCTGTAAACTTAACATTTACAGGATTTTTTGTTTCT
>JAVEVC010000038.1:22322-30078 GCA_034005245.1 Bacteroidales bacterium | reverse complement strand
ATGATATTTTCGTAGCTGCCGGTGGTGACGGCACAGTGCATTCCGTAGCTTCCCAACTGGCAGGCACAGGCAAGATCCTCGCAGTTCTTCCTACAGGTTCGGGCAACGGATTTGCCAGGGAGCTGGGATTCAGACCCAACCTCAAAAAGCTTCTCGGAGACATAAACAGAAAAGAGAGCATTAACATCGATGTCATAGACATAAACGATAACCTTTGCCTCAATGTGGCAGGAATAGGCCTCGACAGTATTGTGGCTCACTCCTTCGACAAGCTCGGGACACGGGGATTCTGGTCATATGCCGTGCTTACGATGATCAACTTTTTCAGATTGAAGCCGATAAGAGTAAAACTACTCTGCCGGGACGATATCCTCTTTGATGATGATGTATTCGTGCTGACAGTGGCAAACACCCGCCAGTTTGGCCATAGGGCATATATTGCTCCCGATGCTTCACCAAATGACGGCCTGCTGAATATAGCCATACTCAAGCCCTTTCCAAAGATACTTTTTCCGCTGTTCATACTAAGACTCTTCACTAAAAGGCTTAACAGGTCGAAGTACTTCATTCATCTGAAAACAGACAGGGATGTTGTTATAAAGACAGACGAAAAGAGATTCCATATCGACGGAGAACCTGTTCTGATGCCAGAAGAGATTCCTGTCAGAATTAAGAAAGACGCCCTGAAAATACTTAAAACAAGGCATTACAGGGAGCATGTATCTTACCCGCAAAAAGAATCTGATAATTAACATATAAAAAACCAGGTACCATGAGAAATTTACTAATGTTGATCGTAATGCTGGCCCCTGTAGCAGCCTGGAGCCAGAGACCTTCGGTAAGCATCATCCCTGAGCCGGTTGATGTTCAGTTACTGACAGGTTCGTTCAGGGTGGGAAGCGGAACTGCCGTAAGCTTCAACTCACCCGAAGCAGGATTCACAGCCGGCATGCTAGTGAAAAAACTCAACAGGTCTACCGGATATAAGCTCAGGGCAGTGCAGGGGACAGGCGGAGCAATAAGGCTCATGATCAATAAAACGGAAGCACCAAACCTGGGTAACGAAGGATATACCCTTAACGTAACTTCAAGAGCTGCTGTAATAAGCGCAAATAAACCAGCAGGATTGTACTACGGAGTGCAGACACTCCTCCAGCTTCTTCCTGCGGAAATTGAAAGCAAAACACCTGCAAAAGTCAGCTGGACAATTCCCGCAGTTAACATAACCGATTATCCCCGTTTCGGGTGGAGGGGCATCATGCTCGATGTCAGCCGCAACTTTTTCACCAAGGAAGAAGTGATGAGATACATCGATGAGATGAGCAAATACAAGTTCAACACATTCCACTGGCACCTGACCGATGATAACGGCTGGAGAATTGAGATCAAATCGCTTCCCAGGCTTACTGAAGTCGGGGCATGGAGGGTGGAGCGCGGAGGACATTTCGGAGAACGGCTTGCTCCTCAGCCTGGTGAGCCGGCCACTGTCGGGGGATTCTATACGCATGACGACATAAAAGAGATCATCAGGTATGCCGGAGAACGATTCATTACCATTGTCCCGGAAATAGACGTGCCTGGTCACAGCATGGCGGCAGTAGCTTCATATCCCGAACTTTGCTGCACAAAGGACCCGAATATTAAAGTAGACCCGGGAACAGCCTTTTCGGAATGGTACGGCAACGGAACCTTCAAGATGCTTGTAGACAACACCCTCAATCCTTCGGATGAAAATGTGTATGCATTTCTTGACAAGGTCTTTACGGAAATAGCTTCATTGTTTCCCAACCAGTACATCCATGTGGGAGGAGATGAATGCTACAAGGGTTACTGGCTGGAGGACAAAGGATGCCAGGATTTGATGAAAAAACTGAAGATCAGGCATGTGGAAGACCTCCAGGGATACTTCATGAGCCGGGTTGAGAGCATCCTGAAGGCAAAAGGGAAGAAACTGCTCGGATGGGATGAGATCCTTGAAGGCGAAGGAATATCGGGCGATGCTGCTGTAATGAGCTGGAGAGGAATAAAGGGAGGCATCGAAGCCGCTGAGAGGGGACATTATGTTGTAATGAGCCCGACTACATTCGCGTATCTCGACTACCAGCAGGGAGAACCGACAGTTGAACCGCCGATATACGCATCACTCAGGATGAACAAATGCTACAGCTTCGATCCCGTTCCGGAAGGTGTGGACGCAAGGTACATCCTGGGAGGACAGGGGAACCTGTGGGCTGAACAGATAGTAACGCTTAAGCACGCTGAATATATGACCTGGCCCAGGGGTTGGGCCCTGTCGGAAGTATACTGGTCGCCTGCTGCCAAGAAGAACTGGGATGATTTTGTCAGACGTGCGGAAAATCAATTTCCGAGGAATGACATTGCAGGAATAAACTACTCACGGGCGATCTATGATCCAATTATTTCAAAACGCATTGTAAATGGCAGGATGATAGTTGAAATGTCATCAGAAGCTCCCGGCCTGGAAATTCGATATACCACAGATGATTCAATGCCTGACAGATATGCACCGCTATATTCAAAGCCTTTTGAGATCCCTGAAGGAGGACCGGTAACGCTTCGCGTGATGTCGTACAGGAACGGGAAACCTATGGGCAACCTGATAACACTCAGACCGGATGTGTTGAAAAACAGATAAATGAACAGAAAAAACTTACACTACTACCTGCTAATTCCATAAAAACATGACCAGATTCCATAAAACCCAGATTCGTATTACCGCAACATTGATCTTTCTTTTCCTTTATGTCACCAGCATCCATTCCCAAACCTCAGGGCAGACAGAATCGAACCGTGTTTCCCTCCCCAACGGCTGGCATCTGTCGCCGGTTGGAAAAATGCTGCCTGCAGGCGACCTGCCCCTGAACATAGCAATATCGCCATCGGGAAAGCTTGCAGCGGTGACCAACAACGGCCAGAGCGACCAGAGCATCCAGCTGATAAACGTGAAAAAGGGTATTGTGACAGATGCCGTTGAGATTGGCAAATCATGGCTGGGGCTTGTTTTTTCCGACGATGGGAAAAGCCTTTATGCCTCAGGAGGAAATGATAATCTAATCATAAGATATTCCGTAAAAAGAAAAAAGCTTGTTGCCAAAGACACAATTGTAATAGGGAAACCATGGCCGGAGCTCATATCTGTTGCCGGACTGGCTGTGGATAATTCAAGGAACAGGCTGTACACGGTAACAAAAGAGAATAACTCCCTTTACGTTGTTGATCTCAATACAAGGAATATCATCTCGACCCATCCGCTGGGAGGTGAAGGGTATACTTGCATCCTGTCGCCCGACAGAAAAATTCTTTATGCTTCGTGCTGGGGCTGCGACAAGGTAATCGTCTTTGATACCGGTCTTAGCCGGATAACAGGAGAAATAGCTGTTGGCGACAATCCCAATGACATGTGCATAACTGCAGACGGGAAATACCTCTTTGTAGCAAATGCAAACGACAATAATGTTTCAGTTATCGATGCTACTGCCCTGAAGGTCATTGAAACACTGAACACGGCTTTATATCCTGATGCCCCGACTGGTTCAACAACCAACAGTGTTGCTTTAAGTGGTGATAACAAGACTTTGTTCATTGCAAATGCCGACAATAACTGCCTTGCCGTTTTCGATGTCAGCAAGCCGGGAGCCAGCAAGAGCCGGGGATTCATTCCGACCGGATGGTATCCTACCTGTGTCAGGACTGCAAAGGACAAAATACTTGTTGCGAATGGCAAAGGACTGACATCCAAAGCAAATCCATACGGACCGAATCCGATAAGGCCGGGTAATGAGGTTGTTTATCATGAGGGAGGAAAGGAGCAGCGGACCAGGGTACAGTATATCGGCGGACTGTTCAGGGGAACTATCGGGATATTAAGCCTGCCTGACGAGAAACAGATGGGAATATATTCAAAAGCTGTCTATGATAATACCCCGTATAGCAAGAAGAATGAGCTGGTGGCGGAAGGGGAGCCCGGGAATCCTGTCCCTTCAAGGGTGGGCGATCCTTCTCCTATAAAATATGTATTCTACGTTATTAAGGAAAACAGGACCTACGACCAGATCCTCGGAGATATGCCGGAAGGGAACGGAGATCCCGAACTTGCTCTTTTTGGCGGGAAGATAACGCCCAACCATCATGCTCTGGCAAAGGAATTTGTTTTGCTCGATAATTTTTACGTGAACGGGGAGGTAAGCGCCGACGGCCACAGCTGGACGATGGGAGCCTATGCCACAGACTATCTGGAGAAGAACTGGCCAACAAGCTACGGCAGCAGGGGAGGATTTTACCCGGGGGAAGGTCAGAGGGAGATAGCAAACAACAGGGACGGATACCTTTGGGATTTCTGCAGCCGCAAGGGAGTCAGCTACCGGTCGTACGGAGAATTCATTGACGGGAACAAGCCGACCATCCCGGTTCTGGAGGGCCATTTCTGCACCAACTTCACCGGTTGGGATGAATCGGTGCGTGACACTGTGCGGTTCTACCAGTGGAAGCGTGATTTTGATTCACTTCTGGCCATTAATGCCGTTCCGCGGTTCAATACCATACGTTTTATCAACGACCACACGGAAGGGTTGAGGCTTGGCAGACCGACACCCTTTGCCCATGTTGCTGACAATGACCTGGCTACCGGCTTGTTTGTGGACTATCTCAGTCATAGTCCAATTTGGAAGGAGAGCCTGGTCCTTGTTGTTGAGGATGATGCACAGAACGGGCCCGATCATGTGGATGCTCACAGGAGCCCTGCTTTCCTTGCAGGAGGATATGTGAAGCAGGGTTTTGTTGATCACACTGCCTATACTACAGCATCACTGCTCAGGACCATCGAGCTTATTCTCGGTCTTCCGCCTATGAGCCAGTATGATGCAGCGGCCAGGTCGCTGTGGAGGTGCTTCAATAAAATTCCAGATCATCCGCCATATAATGCAAGACCATGTCTTGTTGATCTTGATGAAAAGAACCTTGCAGAAAACAAATGGCAAAGGATGAGTGAAGAGTTTGACTTTTCCAAGGAAGACAGGGTCAATGATGCAGCATTCAATGAAGTAATCTGGAAGGCAGTAAAAGGTCTGGATTCACCCTGTCCGCCTGCAGTGAGAGCAGCATTTTTCACGGAGCAGGCGGAAGAGGATTAACAGGAAGCTTCTTATTTAAGCTTGAATTCCACCGGCAGGGAGAGAACTACGTCGACCGGCTTTCCTGCCTGGGTTCCCGGTTTCCATGCAGGCATGGATGAAATGACCCTTGCTGCTTCAGCATCAAGAAGAGGATGTACCGGTTCCTTAACATTAACATTTTCTATCTTCCCGGTTTTAGTTACAACAAAGCTGACTATCACCTTGCCCATGATTTTTGCCTTTGCAGCTTCAGGCGGGTATTTGACATTCTGGATCATCCACTTAATCAATGCCTCCATGCCGCCAGGAAATTCAGGGAATTCCTCTACTACCACCATTTGATCCCTGCCCGCTTTCTGATCCCCTGGTTTTGAGGGCTCAAGCACATCTCTCTTTTCTCTTTCTACCGGAGGCAGATCTTTGTCTTTTGAAGTTATCTCGATAACTCCGTTTTTCCCTCTTTCCCCGTATTTATCAAGGGCAGTCTTATCCTTCAGAACGTTTATCGATTCTATTTCCTGCGGATCAAACTCACCAATTTCCATATCAGTAACAACACCATCCAAAACAATCAGGGGAGGAGGGGCATTTTCAGCACTTTTTATTCTGAGAGGAGGAGGCGGAGGAGGTGGTGGTGGTGCATCAGGCTGCCTGGTATTGCGATCCGCATAATTTAGCGTGTCGGGAATCATTTCAACCAGGATGTCTCTTTTAAATTCGGGTCTGAGAACCATTGTCCTGTATCCCACAAAAGAGATCACGAGGTCAGCATCATCGGGAATGTTACTTATGCGGAAGCTGCCTTTGGCATCAGACAGGGTTCCCACAGTTGTTCCGGATACAATTATTGCAGCTCCTTCTAGCGGCTTGCCGTCCGCGGAAGTGACCCTGCCGCTTACTGCCTGCTTAACATTGTCCCGTATGGTAATTTCATCAAGGGTGGATCCAGGAGTAATTGAATAATTGTACTCAGGTTCCGCGAATGCGAAAAAGAGCATTGCGAGGACAGGAAGGACAAAGAATATCTTCATTCTCCTGTATGGCGAAGCTTTTGTTACTTTCATCATTTCAAACCTTTTTTTATTTATTGAACATGCGAATGAACTTGAAAGACTGATAACCGGCGATCTGAACAGCTGGTTCAGAAGGGCTGCCTTGTACAATGCAGTATCTGATGTGCGCCTGAGAGCCACTTCGTCAGCAAGGTATTCATGATTCAGCCTTATGAAGCCGGAATAAATCCATACGAACGGATTCACCCACTGGAGGAAGCCGATGAATTCAGCAAGAAGCAGGTCGATCCAGTGTTTCTGGCCAACGTGAACGAGCTCGTGATTGAGGATCTCATTCATTTCCTTACCGCTTACAGAGGGGTTGATAAATACATAATTAAAAAATGAAAACGATTCGCGGAATTCAGGGGATCTTATCAGCCTGATCTTTCCATAACTGATGATTTCTGACTTTCTAATTATAGCAAATATCAGGATTGTATTTTTAACCAGCTGTATCAGAAGGAAAAGCATTCCGGCCATATAAACTGACACCAGTAAAATACCTAATCCTGAAAGATCACCCAGCCAGGAAGAAGCTTCAGCGGCTCTGGCTTCCACTGATACGACTTCCATCTGCGACATATCATCAGCCGGAATGGTTACCTTGTAATGAAAGTCAAAAAGCGGGAGAATGAGTGCAGCGATAATGCCAGCAACAAGGTAATATCTTTTCAATGCAAAGAAGCGTTCATTACGCAGGAAGATATAATATACCGCGCCGAATCCCGTCAGCCAGCAGGCTGATTTAAACAGGTACAAAACAGCCGTTTCCATTATTTCTTCTTTTTATTCCTTTTAAGCTCCCTGCGCGTCTCATCAAGGATCCCCTCAAGATCCTTGACTGACAGGTCATTTTCACGTGCAAAAAAAGATGCCAGTGAAGTAAAGGAATTATTAAAATAACCTTCAAGAAGTCCTGAAAGCTGGTGCCGGGAATAATCCCTTTTTGATACCAGCGGGTAATAGAGGTGAACGTTTCCGTATGCTCTGTGACCGACGAATCCCTTTTTTTCAAGTACACGTACTACTGTAGATACAGTGTTCCGTGCCGGCTTCGGGTCGTCGAACCTTTCACGGATATCCCTGACCACTCCCTCTTTCATGTCCCAGAGGATCTGCATAATCTGTTCTTCGGCCTTAGTTAGTTGCATGGTATCTTAAATTTTGATGTGCGCCGGGTGGGGTATTTGGATCCATTTATATATATGATACACAGGATATGGATTGTTTTCCGGAGTAAATATACGACTATATTAATAGTTATATATAAATATTTTGTTAAAGTTGACTATATTTTTAGTTAATATTTTGTTAATAGTGAATTATTGGACTTCCTGGAGTATCTGGTCCTCCACTCCCTGCAGTACCCGGGCTGAAGCCCGGGTTTAGGGGATGGAGATCGGGAGAAAGGGGGGTGGCAGACGATGTCCCCGGGCTAAAGCCCGGGGTTAGAGGATGTCACTAACTGAGTAGATGACAGATGGACTGGAGATCCACAGGCTGAAGTCCGGGGTTAGGAGATGTCACTAACTGAGTAGATGGAAGATGGACTGGAGATCCACAGGCTGA
>JAVEVC010000038.1:17255-22222 GCA_034005245.1 Bacteroidales bacterium | reverse complement strand
ATTGCAGGCGGGCTTATAGGTCCTGCAGCTGCAATGTCGTCGTTTGATCCTGCCGGAGGAAGGGGAAATTTGCCGGATAACTGGGCTGAAGAGGAGTTGGTCATTGAACGTCCGGTTTCAGGCAGGCCTCATGAAGGGAAGGTGCTTGCTGTGATTCAGCCGCACTGTGATGATATAGCATATTTTGCAGCAGGAACCGTAGCCAAGTTGCTGCATGAAGGATACACGGGCTATCTTATAAGAACAACGAATGACGATGCTGCCGGCGCCGGGAAAAGTATGGGGGAAAGAGTTCTGAACAATGAGATCTCAAACGATGCATTTGCAAAAGTGATGGGATTCAAAAAGGTATATGAGCTTGGCTACCGTAACCACCGGATGGATGAATACAACATACAGGAGATAAAGGGACGTCTCATCTTCCTGTTCAGGCTGCTGAAGGTGGATACCGTTGTGAGCTTCGATCCGTGGGACCAGTATGAGGAGAATCCTGACCATTATGTAACTGCCAGGGCAGTTGAGGCTGCAAGGTGGATGGCAGGGATGGGTACTGATTATCCTGAACAGATTGAAGTTGTGGAACCTCACAGCGTTATTGAAAGGTATTATTATGCCCGAGGACCGCAGGTGGCAAACAGAGTTGTTGACATCACCAACTTCATTGACAGGAAGGTTGAAGCAAACATGGCTGTTGTATCGCAGGGCGGCGGGGGCAATGCAGGATCAGAGCTAAGGAAACGGCTTGCCAGAGAAGGGAAAAAGCTTCCTATACTAGGAGATGATGACAAGGCAGCCAACTTCAATTACATCAAGAATTTCATGCTCGACCAGTTCTCGGAAAACCTGAGAGGTGTTCCTTCCGACAAAAAGACCGGTGAGAAATACGGTCTTGGCTGGGCAGAGAAATTCCGGTATTTTGGCCAGCGGGAATCAAAGATGCAGGATTACATTTCAAAAAACGCAGTCAGGATCTGATTTCCCTCTGATTCTGTTTCTGAAAATTGCGCTGCCGGTACCTGATAACCGGCGAGTCGAAATGTTCATCCGTGTTGCAACCATATCCGTATAACCGTCCCATGATGCAAAGCCCTCCTTCGCCTAAGCGCCGGAGGGCTTTGTGGGGCGTACTGGATTCGAACCAGTGACCTCTTGCCTGTCAAGCAAGCGTTCTGAACCAACTGAACTAACGTCCCGTTACTGATGCGAAATTAATAATTTTCTTTTAAAACCTGCTATCAGCTCTCACCAGGCAGCTTTCATTACCCAAACATACTTTGAAGGCGGCGACTTGCGAAGCCTTTCAGGCACTGTAATCGTGAAACCTTTCCCGTTCTTCTGCCAGCGCAGGGGTGTTCCTGTGCCGAGCATTGTTACTCTTGCACCTGCAGGAAGCGAGTATGTTGTCATCCCGATGGTAGAAGGCACCGGTTCTCCTTCTTCCGCCATGTAATATATATAGATAGTCCGGTCGCCTTTCTTTGATATACATACTTTACCTTCCTTATAGGGTTCGAGAGCTCTTGTACCGTAAATGGCCTCGCTGTTGACCTTCATCCAGCCGCCTATGTCATCGAGAAGCCTGTATGCCTCATCATGCCATTGGCCCTGCGGGCCGGGAGCAATGTTAAGAAGAAGGTTCCCCCCTTTAATGACTATATCGACCAGCATATGAACCGCATCATGTCCGCTCATATATTTCGCATCGGGCACCCATGACCATCCTCCGCCTGCAATTATGCATGATTCCCATGGATAGGGCAATGCTCTTTCAGGGACCCTGTTCTCAGGAGTAAGGTAATTCTGATTTTTGCCGTAGACAGCCCTGTCGACAACAATGAGACCCGGCTGCCTCTGCCTGGCTTTTGCCACAAGCTCATCCATCCTTATATCCTGATTCTGGACGCGTGTGAACTTGTAATTATCAGAAGTGATATGCCTGTAGACCTGTTCGTCGGTCATTTTCTGAACCCATCCTCCGTCGAGCCATAGCAAGTCAATTTTCCCATAATCACCATCGAGGAGTTCAAGGATCTGTCCCTGGGTGTATTGCACAAACGCCTCCCACCTGTCGGGGTAAGCTTTAACGTCGTAGTTTACATTCCTGTCGGGTGTGGCGAAGTTAGGCCACCAGTAGAACTCGGTATGCCAGTCAGGCTTTGAGAAATAGGGACCGACCCAGAAATCCTCAGCCCTGAAAGCGTCGAAGATCTCCTTTGTTATATTAGCTTTCGGATTTGAATGAAAGGGGGTCTTGTTATTGGTTATCCTGTAATCGGTGAGTTTTGTGTCGAACATACTGAATCCATCGTGGTGCTTGGTTGTAAAAACAACGTATTTCATTCCGGCTTTCTTTGCTGCAGCGGCCCATCTGGCAGGATCAAAATCCACCGGGTTGAATGTTTTCTGAAGGTTTTCGTAATCCTTCTTGTATTGAATGTAATCAGGATCTTTCCTTCTGCACCACCCTTCATCCTCAGCGCATATCGACCAGGATTCGACAATGCCCCACTGGCTGTAGGGGCCCCAGTGCATCAGCAGCCCGAATTTAAGGTCCTGCCATTTCTCGAGTTTTTCCAGGACCAGCGGGTCGGTTTCGGGGACATATCTCCCCTCCCCTTCCTGTGCATGTACCGGCAATTGAAGCAATGCCAGAATGGTCAGCAGAATGTAAGCGGTTGGTTTCATTTGCAAAGATTTAGTTATTAATTATGAGGTTTTATGAAAAATCAAATCCTGAAATAAATGCAGGGGCGTCGTAGAAGTATTCCTTTTCTTCATCTGGCATATTCACAAATCTGGCATAAACCAGTCCGGGCTTGGCATTAAGCATGCGGTTTATTGCGCCCATTCTCGTGGAGGTCCTCAGTATGTCGTAAAGCTCGCTGTGATCATCGAGCCATGTCAGTCCGGTATTAAAACCTTCCATAGAACAGGCCGTTTCAAAAAGGTCAGGAATGACCTCTTCGCATCCCTTCTGACAATAAAGGGAATCGAAGATAAGATGGCGGAATTCCTCAGGATGGAAAAGCCTTTTATAGTAAGGCGATTTGGGCAGAACGTTCATCATCACCCAACCCCATACTCCGGGAATATCATAGATCTTGTAAACGGAAGGGAGGGCGTTTACCCCGGCAATTATCTCCCCTCCTTCCTTAAGAACATAATAGTTATCGCCATAGAAGCAATAATCGGTGCTAAAGAAAGAGTAATCCCGGTAAAAATCCTTTAGCAATGCTTCCATTTTCTTTTTCTCAGCCTGGGAAGTGATCTTCATGACGCGGCTGTCGGGCTTCGGGTTGAACCTGCTGAATGCTACGGTAAGGAAGGATCTAATATATTCATATCCAGCCTGGTTGACAAGGTTTTTCGACCGTTCGTTCATACTTTCAACGAAAGCATACATGACATGCTTGTCGGTCTCTTTTACATCCTTGAATCCCAGGAGGTATGGTTTACTGAAGATTTCAAGTGTTCTTTCCTTGAAAGACATGTCGTTTGTATCGGGCTTTATGACCTCTTTTGTTCTTTTTTTCCGGTCGGAGTCAGACTGGTATGCAGTCTGAAATGCAAGGTATCTAAGGTGGCATGAAGGGTATCTCAGCTTACCCTGACCTGTCATCCTGTAGCATGATCCCACAGTTCCTGTAATCCTGTTCTTTTTATAGAGTGATACAAATCTTATCTGATCCTTATAGGCTTCGATACGTGCCGGTATATTCTGAAGCCGGAATCTCATGCCTCCCTCCGATCCCTGGACAGCGTGGTTCAGAATACTGAGTATTCCTTCATCGGCAGTACCGGAAATCCGTACTTCAAGACCTTCATGAGTGATAATGCGTTGTTCCTGCATATTTTACAAAGTGTCTGCTATATTAATATTCTTTGCCAAGGTGTCTGCTTTGCTAAAACTATTTGTCGAGGCTTCCGAAAACTCGCTTAAGCAGGGCCGTCACCCTTGCCGAGGCATCTTTTCTTATCTTCAGCTCTTCAACTTCCAGTTTCATGAAAACACCGTCGAGTGCTTTTTTTGTAAGGAATTCATTAAGGTCGACGTTCACCGGTTTAAGGCCTGCAAGCCTGCCGGCAAGCGTGTTAGCCACGCTGTTCCATTTAGTGGTAAGGGTATTCCACGAGTCCAATGTTGAAACATCGCCAATAATATCCTTTTCTGTGGATTTCTGAATTTTGGGCTTGTAGAGGCTGTACAGATCGTTCCAGGTGGTTGATCTCAGGTATTCTGTTGCTGCATTATCCTGTCCGTTCAGTATGTTGAAGCCATCGCGTATGGTCATTGCCTTTATGCTGTTAACAAAAATGGGTGCAACATCTTTTGCAGCATCTTCTGCGGCCCTGTTTATTCTCAGTATAACATCGGATACCATCTGGTCGCCTCCCGGAAGTCTTGAGATATTATCAACTATAATTTTAGCTTCATCGGGAAGAAGGACCTTGACAGTTTCATCGAGATAGTATCCGCCTTCAGCAGAAAGTACGTCAGCCGAGTTCCGGGATCCGATTGTAAGGGCTTCCCTGAGGCCGGCAATCACTTCCTCCTCACTCAGGGGCAGGTCGGAGACAGTCTGCAATATTTGTGTCAGTTCAGCACATCCGCTTATCAGCATAAATGCTGCTGCAAAGAGAACGATTCTTGTTTTCTTCATTATGATTTTAATTTTAGCACAAGATACAAAAATGAGGTTAGTTCAGAAAATTAAAGGGAGCTTTAAGAGGGATCCCCGGGCTAAAGCCCGGGGTCAGGGAAGAGACTAAGGGGGGGGGGTTGGTCAGGGATCCCCGGGCTGAAGCCCGGGGTTAGAGGATGGTGCTCATGGAGAGGGTGACGGTGACCGGAAGGCCACTGGCTGAAGACCAACTGCCCTCACCTGCGAACTGATGACTGCAGGCTGGGAAAGTGACTCATGGAGAAGGTAACGGTGACCGGAAGGCCCCGGGCTGAAGCCCGGTTC
>JAVEVC010000038.1:0-17155 GCA_034005245.1 Bacteroidales bacterium | reverse complement strand
ACGGTGACCGGAAGGCCACTGGCTGAAGACCAACTGCCCTCACCTGCGAACTGATGACTGCAGGCTGGGAAAGTGACTCATGGAGAAGGTAACGGTGACCGGAAGGCCCCGGGCTGAAGCCCGGTTCAGGGAACGAAAGGCAGCAGGGTTTCGGCGAGCAGTAGGTCTTCGGGGGTTGTGATCTTGATGTTTTCCCTGTTGCCATCGACGAGAACTATGCGTTCGCCAGTGGATTCAAGGACCGTTGCATCGTCGGTGAAGGCTTCGGAATATTCCTGCAGGTAAGCTTTCTTAATCAACCCGGCCCTGAATACCTGAGGAGTTTGTATCTGCTTTATATGCCGGCGGTCAACAGGGACACTGTCTATCCCGGTCACCATCCTTATTGAGTCGGCGGGACTAATCACGGGAACGGCATTACCATAATTCATTGCTGTTTCAAAACACCTGCTGATGG
Source organism: Bacteroidales bacterium (assembly GCA_034005245.1). Taxonomy (GTDB): domain Bacteria; phylum Bacteroidota; class Bacteroidia; order Bacteroidales; family VadinHA17; genus LD21. The sequence goes on along the minus strand of JAVEVC010000038.1, from coordinate 16,698 downwards.
TATCTTTCGAAACCAGAGGCCTGACCCCGTCATGTATGGCAACAATACACTCATCAGGAACACCCTCCAGCCCGTTCCGCACCGAAAAGAACCTGGCAGGACCACCCCCGGCAACATGGTGCGATACTTTGTAAGAGTGCTTTTTGAGAAGGCTATCCCAGAACTCCAGATGATCTGATGGCAGAACGACGATGATCCTGAGCGAACTGTCGTACCTTGCGAACCTTGATATGGTATGCATCAGCACAGGCAATCCGGCAAGCTCAAGGAATTGCTTCGGGATGTCTGCTCCCATACGTTTCCCGGAGCCACCGGCGACAATGATTACATAATTACCCATTGTATAGTAGTTTCTACCTGCACAGACCGCACCTTTTATGAGGGGGTGAGGGGGTGAGGGGGGGGATACCTATTTCTGGTACAGGAATCTCCTGATGCTTCTCTTCGGGGTTTTGGCGAACTCTTCAGGGTGGATCCTGAACTTATGCACAGCCATATAATCGGGAATCCGTTCGTTGACACTCTTCCGGGTATCCTCGAAAATCTTATTCAGCTGCTCTTCGGAGATATTATCCCTTTTCATCATTTCATGGTCGGGATATATCAGTGCAACAAGCTTATTATCCTCGGATATGACAAGCGATTCGGCTATATAGTCCATGTTATTAAAGACAGATTCTATCTCTTCGGGAAAGATGTTCTTTCCTGACGGCCCGAGAAGCATGCTTTTGCTTCGGCCCTTAATGAAGATATTGTTTTCCTTATCCATAAGACCAAGGTCGCCGGTGTGCATCCATCCATTATCGTCGATAATCTCGCGGGTAGCCTTTTCATTCTTGTAATAACCAAGCATTACGTTCTCGCCGCGGAGAATGATCTCGCCTATCTCTTTCTGCGGGTTACCTGAGTCAATTGTAACTTCGAGGGTATCAACAGGTCTTCCCGATGCACCGAGTTTTGTTGTATCCCACGATGCATAGCTGATAAGCGGACCGCATTCTGTCATGCCATATCCGACTGTAAACCTGAAATTTATTTTCTTAAAGAATCGTTCCGCCTCAGGGTTGAAAGCAGCACCTCCTATAACAATTTCCTTAAAGCGTCCGCCGAATGATTCATTAAGCTTTTCCCTGATCTTTTTGTGAAGTATTTTGTTAATTCCGGGGACAGCCAGCAGGACTTTCATGTGAGGCTTGCTGATTACCGGCAACAGCTGTTTCTTGAATACCTTTTCAATGACAAGCGGGACAGACAGGATAAGCCTTGGCTTTATCTCCTTGAAAGCCTGAATTATAATCTGCGGCGACGGTGTCTTAGAAAGAATGGTGATATGACAGCCAAATGTGAAAGGAAAAAGGAATTCAAAAGCGCATCCGTAGGTATGAGCAAGCGGAAGGAATGACACCAGCGGGTCCCCGGGTTTCAGAGGCATATTATTCTGTGCATAACGCACATTAGCGGCAAGGCTGTTGTGAGATATCATCACGCCTTTGGAAAAGCCGGTTGTTCCGCCCGTATAACTTATGACTGCAAGCTTGTCATTTGTGACATCGGAGAATCTGACATCTTCCTTTGCTATAGAGGGATATTTCCGGAGGAATTTCTCCTCAAGCCCGGAATACGCATTTTTGTACAATTTCCTGGGGGAAGCAATCATTTCGAAGGTATCGACGGAAATGACGCCGTTGATGGCCGGCATACCGGAGGCACTGATACCATCCCAGAGCTTGTCATCGACAAACAGCAGCAAGGCATCTGAATGGTTAACAAGATTAACCAGGTCGTCGGGCTTGAAATCAGGAAGGATGGGGACAATCACTGCCCCGTATGTTACCACGGCCAGGTAAACGACGCACCAATTGGCCGAGTTCCGTCCGACCAGAGCTATCTTGTCTCCTTCCCTGATCTCCGCTTCCCTGAAAAACATATGGAGCTTAAGTATCTTTCCGGCGATATCCCTGTAGGTATATCCCTTTTCCCTGTAATTAGACAAAGCTTCTATTTCCCAGTTTTGTCTAATACTTTCTTCGATATAACCAACTAAACTTTCCTTAATCATAGGTTCAGGTTTTAGTTTTTACTTGCAGAATTCCTGTCAGAATTCAGTTTCAATTAATCCGGAAGCAATCTAAACAAAATACATTACAAGTATAGCAACAACCGATATTAAATTGACAGTGGTAAAGAAATAATTGTACCCTTCCCGTTTTTTGCTGAACTGTCCGAGCTTACGGGCAAAGATTCCAATTGTAGGGACGAAGAGCACAATAAGAAACGCAAAAAATTCAATCCCGTAGAAAACCTTGTCAAGTCCTCCCTTTACAAGAGCGGAGAAGTATACTACGACAAGAAGGATGAAGAGGTAGAAGAGATAGCTTATTTTAAGGAACAAAGTTGAAACAAGCCGTCTCTTATGGAGCTGGTGGGGTTTTAGATATGCATATGCAATGGAGAAGATCAGGATGATAAAGACTACCCCCAGTACATGGTTCAATACCTGGTTGAAATTTGCCATAACAGCAAGCCGTTTTGTCAGGTTTCTGCTTCTTTAACTGACCATATCAAAGAGCTGGCACCAAGGACAGCTGCATTCTGGGTGCTCAGTTCCGAGGGCAGGAGTTTCACCTTACCCCTGTAGATACTCAGGAGATTCTCTTCCATATATTCCTTAGCCGGTTCAAATATAAGGTCTTTTGCAAGGGCAAGGCCTCCGAAAAGGAATATTGCTTCGGGGTTGGTATGAGCTACAACATCGGCAAGCTTGAATCCCAGCATTCTGCCGGTATGCTGGAAGGCTCTGAGGGCTATAGGGTCGCCTCTTTTAGCAGCCTCGTGAATGATCTCGGCATCGAGTTCCTCAAAACTGTATTTACGCAGTTCGCTGGGTTGGATGCTGTCGGCCATGATTTTCAGCAGGGATCTCTTAAGTCCGGTAGCGGAGACATAAGTTTCGAGGCAGCCTTTTCTACCGCATCCGCAATCGCGGTTAGAAGGGCCGGGACGGATGGCGGTATGGCCAATCTCCCCGGCAAAGCCATCGTGACCGTAAACTAGTTTTCCGTCAACGACGAAACCACTTCCGAGACCGGTACCGAGTGTTATGACCACGAAGTTCTTCATCTCTTTAGCGCCTCCGTAGATCATCTCCCCCACAGCAGCGGCATTGGCATCGTTTGTGACCATAACGGGCAGGCTGGTATGCCTTTTGAAAAGATCGGCCAGCGGTATGATACCTTTCCATGGGAGTCCGGCAGGATACTCAATCGTGCCCTTATTGATATTGCCCATGGGAGCACCTATACCAAAGCCGATGATTTTGATGCTGTTCTTAATCTTTTGCCGGGTGACCATGATCTTCTCGTAGAGCGCGGCTACGTAAACCTCAATCTCATCGTAATGAGTGGTTTTCAAAGTGTCTTCGGCAAGGATATTACCCTGGCGGTCGACAAATCCGAAGACGGTGTTGGTACCTCCGATGTCGATGCCTACAACAACCTGTATTTCAGCCATATGAATTAATTAATCTGTTTTTACTGACTACTAGCCTGCTATGTATTCATTCCCGACTTTTCTGGCTCTTTTGGGGTGATCGAGATCTATTCCGAGGGCGATACCTGTTTCAACAAGAATATTCCACCCGGCTGCCAGCTGAACATATTCGGAATATTCACCTCCGTCGGGTATAAGTATTGTCGGAAAGGAAGTTTGCTTTTTACCTAAAGCTATGACAGGCATTCCGACGCCCTTAACGAGGCACTCTTCAAATTTATCATGATCAACGTCGAAGGGATCGACCCATATGAGGACTTCATTTTTATCCATCACCTCCTCTATTCCATGGAGTGCAAATGTTCCCTCGAGGAAAGCTGATTTCTTCCTTGTGATCTCATTCGTTTTGAGGGCAAGCTCAGCAGCAACTCCATTATCCCTTCCTGCGAAATAAATAAGATCGGCCTTTCTTATGATCTCGACAATAGCTTTGTCAACAGGGCTTGTAAGGACCTGTTCCGTGAGCGAGGCTGCTTCCCGGAGCCCTTCCATCTTTTCGCCGCGCAGATGGCGGAAAAGAGAATCATAGAACAGGCCCTGTTCTGCTACCGATTTTGTAGCAGCCACGGCATCTTCTTTTCCGCAGGAAAGAACATGTGTATCGTGGGCATATTCCTGGAGCTTTGTGTTCTTATTGGCTGTGAGGCCGAAGATTGTATCGTGCTTTTTGCCTTTCAGGGCATTTACAAAGCGAATCACCTCTTTAGTCTGGCCTGAATTTGAAGCAGCGAACACTGCAAAATCGTTAAGGTCATATTCCATAGCCTGGGTACAGCCTTCAGTCAGTACCGGCTTGAAACATCCTTTTTTAAGAGAAGCATAGATTGATCTTTTAGCAGGAAAAAGCCTGCTGCTACCCTCGCCTGTCAGGAATGCGCCTTTTTTTGATTTCAGCGGCGCGAGAAAGCGTTCCGTAACACCATGATCAAATGATCTGATAATGCCAGGCGTTTCCATCATTTCCCTGACAAGGGCAAATTTGCTGTACTTTTCTTCCTTTAGGTTCATGTCTGTTATATTTTATTGATAAGAAATTCTGATAAATCGTTCTGGACCTGTGGATCTCTCTGGAAGCCGCCTCCAAGGTGCTGCCAGTATGCTTCTGCATATTCCACTCCTGCCATTTTCCCGTAGTTTTTGTTTCCTTCAAGCACATATCCGAAGAAATCGTCCATCTTGTGCATATGTTTCATCAGGTCTATCTGTGAGACATGATATCCCAGCATTTCCTTTTTTGTTTCAACTACCGATGTTATATCCACATAGAAGTGGGGGGGCAATATCTGTGCTCCCAGGGGATCGGTAAGGGTCAGGGGTGAGGAGTGATATAACAAAGGGGTTACTTCGACCGGTTTCTCAGTTACGGGTATCGTATCAAGTGATGAAACCATTGCAGCAGCTTCGACAATATTTGCAGTTGTCCGGTGATCGGAATGATAATCATTCGGGAGGTGGGTGAAGATAACGCCAGCCCTGACTTTTCTTATCAGCGATATCAGTTTAATCCTGAATTCGCGCGAGTCAAAAAGGAATCCGTCTACTCCACCAAGGTTATAATATTCCGCATCGAGGACGGCAGCAGCTTTTTTAGCTTCCTCGAACCTGACCTTCGCTGTTTCTTCCATGTTCATGTTACATCCACCCAGGTCGCCACTTGTCATGGTTGCAATCACTATTTTGTATCCCTTGTCCTTCAGAAGTTTCAAAGCGCCTGCATTCCAGGCTTCAGCGTCATCGGGATGGGCATTTACCGACAATGCCACCTTGTTAAATTTTATTGCCATATCCTTTCTTTTATTATCTGTTAATAAATATTTTTTCAAGCTTCACAAATTCAGGAATGTCGCCAGCGAGCGGCTTCATATATTCAATGAAGGCAGGGGAAACATGATTTCCGGCCTTATTGAAATACTCAGCAGGCATTGGTTTTGCAGCAACAGCCACTTCCTCAAGAGGCACCTTTCCGAAGGTGATTGCATAGGGATTGTTTGATGTTCTTTCAATTGAGACCATCACCCCCGATTCTCCCTTCTGAGCCAGCCGTACCGCTTCAACCCCGCACTGATATGCTTCATCGAGATCGATCTTTGAAGCGCGGACGAAATCGCTCATAATAAGCGACTCGGTGATCTGGAATTCACCGCGGTATCCGAACTCACTGCTAATGATTTTATGCAGGTTAATTGCGACGCTGGTACCTCCCATGGCCCCGAATTCAATATTATTGAATTTATCCCTTGTCATGGAAGCACTTACCGGCGTACCGTCGGCATATTTGATCCCTTCGCCGCACACTATTGAAACCCATCCGTAAGACTTGATACATCTCTCGACATCGGCAAGGAATTTCTCCCTGCTGAAGTCAAATTCCGGGGCATAGATAAGATGGGGTGCATCTTCCTCGCTCCGGGCAGCCATTGCAGTTGCTGCTGCAAGCCATCCGGCGTCCCTTCCAATGGTCTGGTAAACAACAAATTTATCAACCTTCTGCATATCGCGGGCAAGTATGCCTGCCTGAAGAACATTCATGATATTTGACCTCGCGGCAGATGCGAAGCCGGGAGTATGATCTGTGCCAAAGAGATCATTATCGACCGTTTTAGGAATTCCTATCCCTGTAAGGTCATATCCTTTGCTCCTGCAGTATGCTTCCACCCGGTGTATTGTATCCATTGTGTCGTTGCCTCCTATAAGGAAGAAATACCTGATATTGTATTTTTCCATTACGCGAAGGATGTGCGGCAGATCATTATCCTGCACTTTATGCCTTGATGATCCGAGGGCCGATGAGGGGGTCTTTCGAAGGCCTTCAAGAATACTCTTCGGCTGATTGCCGAGGTCAAGTATCCATTCCTGCATGAATCCCTCAATGCCGTAATGCATTCCGTATATTCCTTCTGCGAGGCCTGTTCCGGCAGCTGAATCTATGACGCCGGCAAGGCTTGAATTAATAACCGATGTCGGACCTCCTGACTGTCCGATGAGTATGTTTCCTTTTGCCATAGTGTATTAGAGTTTGATATGTTTCTTTTGTGCCTCCCGCCGCCCCCCCCCTTAAAAGGGGGGTTAGAGGATAATAGCATGAGTGTTAGACGAATCTGATGGTGCCGAAGAAAGCAGGCTGATGATAATCGGGGTTTCCTGTTCCCACGGGATTCCATGTAACATAGTGCGGGACAGTCAGATTATCGCCGCATTTGTAAAAGTTTGCCCTGAAGGTTTTTCCTTTGAGGTCGCCTATTTTATGATGAAAAAAGACCTCGAGGGGTATGGCCAGAGTAAGGGTCCAGTCGAATTCTCCTTCTCTTTCGCTGAAAGGCTCTGTTCCTGATGAAGCCAGGCGTCTGATACCTGTAACGACTGCAGGATCGGCGCGTTTGCTGGTCTCACGGCTTGTACCCGTTCCCAGCAGGCAAGTGCCGATGGGATTGAACTCCAGATTATAATAAATACCGTCATCCCCGGGCGAGACAAAGAATTCAACACATGAATCCTCGCAAACCATCTGGTTTGTATCTGTCTTCTCAGCCTTAATGAAACTTTCCTTAACGTAATATTTAAGAAAGATCTCCCTGCTGCTGTAAGCCATTGAAAAGGAGACATCGGGCTTATACTGATAACCAGCCCAGTTAAGAATGTCGATCCTGTGCTTTGCCAGCTGGTCGAGTTTTCCTGATATCTCTTCCAAAAGCGGCTGATCAGACGATACTTCAAGTTCTGATATTTCTATTTCCTTCATAAAAATTTGTTATCTTATGTCTTAGCGGAATTGCCAAATTTACAATTTTTATTCCATCATTCTAGCGCATCTGGCCAATTAACTCGTTCCACACCAGGGCTGCTGAACCGAGGATAGCCGCATTGCTAAGGGGGACGCCTGAAAGGAGTATTTTACATGTTCCCCTGAAGATGGGCATAACGCCCATTTCAACATATTTCCTTACGGGTTCCAGGATCAGGTCGCCTGCCTGGGCCAGGCCTCCAAACAAAAATACTGCCTCAGGACTGGAGAATGTTATGGCATTAATGATCCCGAAGGCTATTTTCTCAGCAGTGTAATCAATAGCTTCAAGAGCTATTTTATCATTATTGAGCGCAGCCTCGGCTACTTTCCTTGAAGTAAGCTGTGACGGGGGTATATCTCTCAGAAGGCTGGGATCTCTTTTCTCGCTAAGCATGAAGAGGGCTGTGCGTACAAGTCCTGATGCCGAAGCATAGGTCTCATAGCAACCGTGACGCCCGCAGCCGCAAATACGTCCTCCGGGCACGATAATGCTGTGTCCGAGCTCTCCTGCAAAACCGGTATGGCCGTATACCACCTGGCCGTTTACCACTATCCCGCTTCCAAGTCCTGTGCCAAGGGTAAGAACAATGAAATCCTTCATTTTTTTTGCACCGCCGAAGATCATTTCCCCCATTGCAGCGGCATTGGCATCATTTGTAACAATAACAGGGGTATCAATTTGTTCCTTTATCAGAGAGGCCAACGGAACTATACCCTTCCATGCCAGATTGGGAGCAAGCTCAATGGTTCCCTTATGATAGTTGGCATTGGGAGCACCAATGCCCATGCCGGCAAGCTTCAGTCCTGCATTTCCGTCGACAAGCTTCCTGGTTGAAGAAACCAGGGCAGTAACAAAATCCTTTATTTCGGGATAATCAGGCGTAATGAGCTCTCCCTGTTCAATCACATTACCTGATTTATCAACCAGGCCGAATACTGTGTTGGTACCTCCTATATCAATTCCAGCAACAACTTCTTCCATATTTATTATTGTTTCCCGTTAATGTATATATCATTTCCTATCTTTTGCCTTTCGAAGCCGAGGTAAGCTTAAAATCTTTCCTGTTGGGAAGGCTTATATCCCAATCCTGTGTTATTTCCCAGTTTTCCTTTATCTCGATCTCTGAGGGATAATATGACACCGGTTCCGGCTGACGGCGAGTATTGAAATCGCCGGTTGTCCATTTGCCGTCGCCGTTCAAGTCATAAATTACCCTTACCCTGTAAAAACCCTTGTCAAGATAAGGAAATTCCACGATCCCCTCGCCTTTAAAGAATTGCTCCTTAACCAGATTTTCGGTGCTGTTGAGCAGCTGGACTATTATATTCCCGGTATTGTTACTTATGTTCAATTTAAGCAACCCCAGAGACTCCGGACCCATTACCGAAAACTTCATACCCGTGGAGTCGTTATACTCGCCATATATGCTTCCAAATGCAGCCGAGTCGGCTATCAGCAGGTAGTTCTTTCCCTGTCCGAGATCAGCCTCCATAATGAGCCTGCAGGAATTGAGAGAGTCTTTTCTCAGGGAGAAAGGGATACGGAGACGCTGGTCCTTAATGATCTCATAGAATTTCAATATAGTAGTATCGGGCTGCCTGAACGGAGTGGGAGAAATAAGGACTATCTGCTGGTCAGGCTTCAACTGGCCCGACTTTGTGGAGGGGGTAATCCTGTACTGGTTACGGGCCGACGGCCTGGCCCGGGTTGCCTTTGGCGCAATGTACCTCATCATGATCGTATCTCTCCGCGGAATGTTCATTCCCAGTGTATCGGTAAAGGGATATTCGATAATTGTCGTTATCAGCGGCCGGGTATAAATTGTGCTATCAGTAAGCCAGACGGTAACAGTATCCTTATTTGCATTCGTTTCAATAAAATAAGAACTTGTTGGCGGGTCCTCGATTGAAAAGCTGAAACCGAGGGTATCAGGTGGCAGTGATAGCGTATAAACAAACTGATATGGCAACTTCCTGCCTGATGAAGTAAGATAATGGTTCGTTTTTTCTGCCTGGAACATTATAAGGCGGTACTGACCTTCGGAAGGAGGTTCTATTTTGGGGGTGGAAACACCTGGTCTTGCGGGTGTAATATCTTTTCTTTCAGTAACAATATCAGTTTTTAGAGAACCAGTATCCTTCTTTACAGGCAAATAATTGTTTGCCGGATCAATAATTACTGTATCGTCAAGAAAAGCAAAAGCCTCATCATTGAGATTATAGTTTTTACTGTTATCAGCATCTGTAAGGGCATAAAGGCGGTATTTTCCGGGCTTAATATTATCGATACGGAATTCGCTGTTTTTGCTGACCCGGGTTATATAATCCGGAAGCTGTTTTCTGATCGATGAGTCGGCCATATTACCATGCAGGAGGACGAGAGTATTTTCAGGTACCTCAAGGTTATATGAAGTAAGAACATTGCCTGTAACGGAAAGTGAATCAATAACGGGACCCGTGGAAAGCACAAACTGGAAATTATCGATGGGATTGTTTTCATTAAGATCTCTTATAGCATCCTGAAAGTAAAAAGTATAGGTAGTACTATCTCTCAGGTTTTCAGTAAACCTTATGCGGATATCCTTGCCCCTGATGGCTATATCGGGTCTTTTCTCCATAGGAGGTGAAACCATGAATTTCTCGTTGATTTTGTCGAGGACCACATATTCATCGAAAGTTATTGCTATTTCTTTCGCGCTGAAGTTCCTCGAGCCGTCAGGAGGTGTGCTTCCGACAACAACAGGGGGCTGCCTGTCCCTTGGCCCGCCCGACGGCGAGCTTATCTTTGCACATCCGAAAGCAATGAGTGCAACCGTTACTGAAAAAATAAATAGTGCTTTTCCTATAGAATTACCCATCATCAGGTTACACTGTTAATGAATGCAAACTTACATTTTTTAAGCAAATTTTTCAGAATACTGATCAGAATCATTAAATCAGGAAAAAGGAACCAGGCAGGAGAACCAGATTTCCGGGTTAATATCGTCAAAGAAGGGATCAGGGAAATAAATAATATTTTCTACCTTTAGGACAATTTTAATAATGTTCATATGCATTTTCTAGTCATTCCATGGGATGTTAATCCTGAGATATTCAGGATAGGATCTTTTGCAGTGAGATGGTACGGTTTGCTTTTCGCATCATCCTTCCTGTTCGGGTATATTATAATGAAGAAGATCTTTGATAACGAGAATCTCGGGATCGAAGTTCTTGACCGCCTGACTATATACATGGCAGTAGGGGTGATTGTGGGTGCGAGGCTGGGACATTGCCTTTTCTATGAACCATCGTACTATCTTAAAAATCCTCTTGAGATACTTATGATCTGGCATGGCGGACTGGCAAGCCATGGAGCTGCGGTCGGGATACTGACAGCGCTGTGGCTTTTTGTGAGGAAAGAACGAAAGGACTACACCTGGGTAATTGACAGGATAGCGATTGTGGTCGCCTTGTCGGGATTTTTTATCAGGATGGGAAACCTTATGAACTCAGAGATCTATGGTGTGGAAACGACTGTTCCATGGGGTTTTGTATTCCTGAGGAACGGAGAGACCGCTCCCAAGCATCCCACGCAGATATATGAAGGACTCGTCTACTTACTGATCTTTATCCTTCTTTATTCAATTTACTGGAAGAATAAGGGTCAGCATATACAGGGGGTTCTTATCAGCCTGGCAATGATCCTTATTTTCACTGCACGCTTTTTCATCGAAATACTCAAGGAAGACCAGGTTGCTTTCGAAGCAGGCATGAAATACAATATGGGACAATTGCTCAGCATCCCTTTTGCGGCGGCCGGGATTGTGTGGCTTTACCTGAGCATAAAGAAAGGAAAGAGGGCCGTAATCAAACCTCAGAAGCCTGTTTCCGGACAATCCCGTAAAACAAAACATCAAGGATAGCATTAAGCCTGTCCTCTATATTCATTTCCCGTTTTTTCCAGAATAAGGGCACTTCGAGGCCTTTCAGGGTAGTCTGGACAGCCAGGGCGGTGAATTCGCTGTTCACGACCCGGAACACCTTCTTCCTGGCACCATGATAGATTATCAGCCTGAGGATTGCAAGCTCTTCCCTGTCGTACCTTGCCCTGATAGTCTCGATAAAATCAAAATGATCGAGGTTCTTGTCAAAGATAGCATTGTAGTAATTTGAAAGTTTTTCGAACGCTTTCATCCTGACAAAAACATAATTCCTCATCTTATCAATTGGCGAGTCGACTGACTTTATTGCTTTAGTAAGCTCATTTCTAAGCATATTAGCTTCATTGAGGACAACAGCTTCAAATATCTCCTCCTTGCTTTTAAAATAGTAATAGATGGAACTCTTCCCCATTTTCAGAGCTTTTGCAAGCTCATCCATTGTGGTTTTCCTGAATCCATACCGGCTGAAAATCTGTCCGGCAGATATTATTATTTTCTTTCTATACTCATCTTTATCAATCATATATCCTGGTTATTGATTTTTTCGGAATCTTTTCCGCAAAGATAAATCATTAAGATCTTCCCTCAAAATGTCAGAACAATTTGGTCGAAGATTCGAAAACGTATTAACAATATGAAGAAGATCTTTTGGGGGAGAGTTTGTTAATGTCTTTTATATAATTATTTATTTCCCTCAGGAATAATTGAATGAAGTTTACAACGAGGACACAAATAATTTCACAGAGGACACAGAGAATTTCACAGAGGACACAGAGGATTTCACAGAGAGACACAGAGAATTTCACAGAGGACACAGAGGATTTCACAGAGAGACACAGAGAGTTTCACAGAGGACACAGAGGGTTCACAGAGTAAAAATGCCCCCCTTTATAGGCGCGAGTTCTGCGACAACCATTGTGCAACGAAGAGTTTGGGAGAGGGGGTGATTGTTATTTTCAGCTGCACAGGCTGAATGGCTTATTATATTAAAGTTATTATCATTGCTTTTTTCGTATTTCTTCGAAGGGTGACATCATTCCTCTGACAACCGGACATGTTTCTCCGGTATATGATGGTATTTCCCGGTCAATCGGATGCTCCCCCCGGACAATCGGACGTATTTCTCTGTCAGTTGTACGTATTTCCCTACCTCACGGACGTATTTCCCTGACCATCGGACGTATTTCTCTGACCATCGGACGTATTTCCCTGACCATCGGACGTATTTCCCTGACCATCGGACGTATTTCCCTGACCATCGGACGGTTTTCCTCACCCATCGGAGCCCTCCCTCGATCAAAAGATCTATTTTCCCTGTCCGAAGATTCGTTTTCCCTGTCCGAAGATCCATTTTCCCTGTCCGAAGATTCACTCTCCACGTCAATGCTATAATATTTTGACCCGGGATATTCATTTCATTTTCCTGTTAAGTCCTTCGTTGTGTCCTTTTTGTTTGTGTTATCCGTGAGTTTCCCTGGCGTCCAGTGCCCATTCAACCTTTTAAACATTTTCAACATTTTCAACATTTTCAACATTTATTCTGCGATTCTGCGATTCTGCAATTCTGCAATCCCAGATCAAGGCTCAAGGTTCAAGGTGCCGGGCAACTCAGAGGGATTATAAGAAGTCCATATTCACAGGAGCAATCAAAGATCCCTTGCCTTAAGCTATGTGGGCCGGATTTACCAGCCAAGGGAAGCCAATCCATTCCTCAGAATTCGATTCCGGCATGAATAACATGTGCTTATTTATTTTTGTAATTTTGAGACAGCATCGATCCTTATATGTTGATTTTATTATGCTTGTTGACGGGGAACATTATCAGAGCATCTGGCTTGATGAAACGGACAAACGGGTTGTAAAGGTTATTGATCAGCAAAAGCTGCCATTTTTCTTTGAGATAAAAGAGCTTCGTTCGGTCAATGATGTCTTCGCTGCAATAAAGGAAATGGTCGTCAGGGGAGCTCCGCTGATAGGCGCTGCCGGTGCATTTGGAATCTATCTGGCCACACTTGAGGACAAGCCTGCTGTTGATACGCACAAGCATCTGAGGCAATCAGCTGATCTTTTAATATCGTCGAGACCCACTGCAGTCAACCTGCCTCTCGTTGTAAATTCTGTCCTTGAAAGGCTTATGAAGATCACTAATGTTAATGCTTTGAAGGAAGCTGCTCTTGATGCCGCCCTGGAAGTTTGCAGTAACGAAGTTGAGAGATGCCGGAAAATAGGTGAGTACGGGATTGAGATCATAAAAGATGTGAGCAGGAGAAAGAACGGGGGTACTGTAAATATCCTTACACACTGCAATGCCGGGTGGCTTGCCTGTGTCGATATCGGGACGGTTACAGCGCCCATTTACCTTGCCCGGGAAAAAGGGATACCAGTACATGTATGGGTTGATGAAACACGACCGGTGAACCAGGGGGCGAGGCTTACGACATGGGAGCTCGGCCAGCAGGGGATAAAATACACCCTTATACCTGACAATACCGGAGGTCATCTGATGCAGCACGGGATGGTTGACCTTGTTCTCACTGGAAGCGACCGTACGACCAGGAAGGGAGACACAGCCAACAAGATCGGCACGTATCTGAAGGCTCTGGCTGCAAGGGATAATGACATCCCTTTCTATGTGGTACTGCCGGAGACGTCATTTGATTTCAGCATAAGTGAAGGGCTGGCTGAGACAGAGATTGAAGAGCGAGAGCCTGATGAAGTAACACATGTAACCGGGTTTGAAGGAGGAGAGATAAGGTCGGTGCGTATCTGTCCGGAGGATGCCTGTGCAGCAAACTGGGGATTTGATGTGACCCCTGCAGGGCTGATAACCGGATTAATAACCGACAGGGGAATATGTAAGGCTGCAGAAAATGATATTGTAAACATGTTTCCCGAAAAGTTTAGATAATCAGGATCATTGTCATGGCGGGCGAAAGGGAAGGGATAATGATTTTCGGCAAAGATATTAACCAGGCAGGAAATGCACTCATGAAATATTTCAGAAGAACATGATGATAAAGACCGGCATCATAGGAGGATCGGGGCTGGAGGATCCTGATATAATTGACTCTCCGGAGGTGATCAATGTTGAAACACCATATGGAGGCACTTCATCGCCACTGTTGTGCGGGAGGGTAAATGGCGGCGAGGTGGTGATCCTGTCGAGGCATGGCAAGGATCATACGATACCTCCGACAGCGGTCAACAACCGGGCAAACATCTACGCGCTTAAAGATGCAGGGTGTACGCGAATAGTTGCCACCACGGCATGCGGGAGCCTGAAGGAAGAGATTGGCAGGGGTGACATAGTCATACCCGATCAGCTGATTGATTTTACGAGGCACAGGATCGTTACATTCCACGACAGATTTGAGTCAGGGGAGCTTAAGCACCAACAGATGGCCGATCCGTTTGACGGGAAGGTCCGCAACCTGATAATATCGACAGCCCGGAGGATGGGTATCAAGATGCACGACAGGGGCACACTGATAACGATAGAAGGTCCGAGGTTCTCTACCAGGGCTGAGTCGAGGATGTTCCGGATGTGGGGTGCGGATATCATAAACATGTCGGTAGCTCCGGAGGCTATACTTGCGAATGAGCTGGGGATACCGTATGCGGTAATTGCCATGAGCACGGATTATGACTGCTGGAAGGAAGATGAGGATCCCGTATCGTGGGAGGAGGTACTGGCTGTATTTCATGAAAATGCTGATCGTGTGCTAAAGCTTTTGACCGCGATCATTTCTGAAGAAAGTTAAGCAGATAATCTTTAAGAATGGTATTGCATTATTTATGTTAAATAATTAATATTGCAGTCCGTTTTGGGGGGATTGGTTCCGGGTTCAAGGTTCCGGGTTCAAGGTTCCGGGTTCAAGGTTTCAGGTTTCGGGATAAGGGTTTGAGGGGGAGAGGAGACCGGCAATTTAAGAGATGGAGCCAATTTTTCCGAGAGGGGCCCATAGCTCAGATGGTTAGAGCACCTGACTCATAATCAGGGGGTCGCTGGTTCGATCCCAGCTGGGCCCACAATTGAGTACCAACCAGTTAGAGATTCCTCTGACTGGTTTGTATTTTTGTTGGAGAAACAATTGTATAAACAATCCGTCAAATAAGAGCATAATATCGTCGGTTTTGGTTCATAATTCCTAACCTTTCTGTATAATCTGAAGTCATAATAATCCATCATCCGCAAATGAATAATAGCCGTCATGAGGTGTTATTATGATATGGTCCATAAGATGCATATCAAGCAATTCGGCAGCTTCCCTGATCTTTAGGGTGATCTTTTTGTCAGCCTCGGATGGCTGGATATTTCCTGAAGGGTGATTGTGGCAGATTATTAATCCCTGCGCATTAGTTTTAGGTGCATACTGAAATATCAGTTTAATATCAGTAACCGTTCCGGCCGTCCCTCCAAGGGAGATCTGAGCAGTTCCAAGGGCTTTATTTGCCCGGTTAATTAGTAATATCTTAAATTCCTCAACATGCTCAAGGGTGTCCTCGTTCCATCCCTGGATGAAAATATTATAGGCATCAGCAAACGACTTGATCTGAATTCTTTCAGATGGCTTTATCCGGGTCTTGTATTTAAGGCTTACCTCTGCAACTTTTGTAACTTTATTTTTCAATGTGTTGGTCTCATGAAGTGTGATTCGTTATTAACATATATTGACTAAAGATTCAAATAAATGTTCCTTATATCTTCCTGAACAATACCAATGTATCTTCTTGTTATGCCTACATTTGAATGGTTGAAGATCTGAGACAGATATACAAGGCTACGTTCACTCTGGCCATCCATTTCCCACACCCGTTTACCGAATGTTTTACGTAAAGTGTGGGTTGAGGCATTTTGAGTTTTTATCCCATATGTTTTCAGGGTGCTTTTTAGAAGCCTGTTCGCATACTGGATAGAAAATTTCTGCCCCTTTCGGTTGGCAAAAAGGTAATTTTCAATTTTGAATTGGCCTGAAAATGAAACCTGGGTTGAAGCATACCTCAGTATTTCTTTCAGAGATTCATTGATCGTAATGGTTCTGACTTTACCGGTTTTACTTTCTGTGACAGTAATTTCTTCCTTCCCGAGGACATCCATCCAACGGATATTCAACAAATCTTTAGCCCTTAGGCCCAAATATGCACCTGTACCTATGAGAAGATAAGGCATGATTTTGCTGTCCCTTTTTAAACGGACCAATAATCCGAGCATAGAATTCCATTCGATACCAGAACAAACAGTTTTAGATTTTGCAAGACTCATTTATATTATATATGCCTCATTTATAGGCAAATATAATATTTCTTGAGGACATTTTATGGAAAGCTTTAAATAATTTAAAGATTTCTGTAAAAACCGGATGTGTCGCCGGCCTTTGCACTGTAGTTTCAGCACAGGATTCCATAATTCACACCCTGATCAGAATCCTCGGATAATCTGTATAA
>JAVEVC010000037.1:12454-30360 GCA_034005245.1 Bacteroidales bacterium | reverse complement strand
ACGTGTGCTCTTCCGATCTCCATAACGAATGGCTCCTTCCCTGACTCCTTCTTCTTTAGCAATACTGTAAACACTTTGTCCCTTGTCAAGCTTGGACTGTATCCGATCTCGCCGGCCTCCAACTATCTTATGAGCTTTACCGTGGCGTACATCAGGTCCAAAAAATCCGGCTTCCCCTTTTGTCTCAAATTTCTTTAACGCCCGGCTTACACTGTCTTCGCTAACACCAAAGGCCCGTTCAATATCAACATTACGGCACAAACCCTGATGAATAAAATTACTGGTTATATACCGGAATGCATCATTATCATCCTTTGAATGAGAATAAATTGGTAAACCATTGACGAGATATTGAACAATCCCGTCTCGTTCGTAAACACCCACATTTGCATTAAGCAGTGTGGTATCGCTTGGGAAAATTGGTAATAATAGTTGCATGGGGGCAAATTTACCGCTTTTCCTGTTTGCGGCAATATGCTAAGAAATACTTATTTTTGGGACACGAGGTCAGGAGTTCTGAGGTTAATGCGTATGCTTGGCGTCTCCGGCTCCAGCAGGGAACGGGTTAAAAGACAGGAGTCAATATATTCCTGATTCTGCAGGCGAACAAGAAAATCGACGGGTAACTTATGTGACACTTTGGTATAGTGTTAGCCGGTACTTGATATGCCTGAAATTATACCGAAAATGATGAGATGAAATCGCATTTACATCAAATTAGTTACAATGCACAAAACAATCTTCATTCCTCAAAGCTATTATCCCTGACTTCAGGATTGTTCCGTGAATTCCTTTTCCATAAGTAGTAAACAGGTATGCCCAGTATCACTATGCCAAGGCCGGGAAATGTGTAGTTAGGCTTATACATTAAAAGGATGATCATAATGAATACAACAACAATTATATATAGAGCAGGGATCACAGGATATCCGAATGCCTTGTATGGCCTGGGTATCTCAGGGCGCTTTTTCCTGAGTATGAATATTGCAAGAATTGTAACGGCAAAAAACAGAAGTACTGCAAAAATTACATAATCAAGAAGATCACTATATGTTCCTGACAGGCACAGGAGCACTGACCATATGCCCTGGACAACAATTGCAAAACCAGGGACACCTTTATTGTTTATTTCTCCAACTTTCTTAAAGAACAGGCCGTCTCTGGCCATGGCATAATAAACCCTGGGGCCTGCGATTATCAGACCATGATTACAGCCGAAAGTGCTGATCATGATGAAGACCGCCATTATAACAGCGGCATAATCACCCAGAAGCACATACATTGACGATGTCGCCACCCTGTCGTCTGTTGCAAACTGCATGCCCCTGCTTATTACGTCGGTTCCGTCAGGCGATCCTGCCAGAGGAAGTGTCTTAATGTATATGAAATTTGTCAGCATATAGATCACCGACACTATCAGTGTTCCCAGAAACAGGCTGAGTGGCACTGTGCGTTTAGGCCGGATGATCTCGCCTGAAATATATGTAACATTGTACCATGCATCGGATGCAAAGAGAGAACCTACCAGGGCAGTTCCGATGGCTGCAATGAGCGCAAATCCCGTAATAGCTATGATTTGATTGTCAGGACCTCGCTGACTTGCCTCCCAGAAAACAGCCTTGTTGATCTCAAATGAAGTCATACTGTGTGCAGCGAACAGCCCTATAACGATAAATCCAAGCAGAACGAAGACCTTGGTTGTTGTGAAGATGTTCTGGACGATCTTTCCGGTTACTATTCCCCTGGTGTTAAGCCAGGTCAGGAAAATGATCATCGCGATAGCCACAAACTGGGTACTCGTCAGTTTCAGAGGGCCCATGCCTAACAGGATATTCTTTTCAGAGATCCATGGTATAATAACCCCGCTGAATTTGGCAAAAGCTACTGCCACCGCGGCTATTGAACCGCACTGGACAACCAGGAAGGTTGTCCAGCCAAAAAGAAATCCTACCAGAGGATCATATGCCTCCCTTAAATAAACGTATTGCCCTCCGACTTTGGGCATCATGGCTGCAAGTTCTCCGTAACTGAGGGCGCCTATAACTGTTATAATGCCGGTAATGAGCCAAACGACCATCAACCACCCGGGAGAACCAACATTTCTGGCAATATCAGAACTTACAATGAAAATGCCTGATCCGATCATTGACCCGGCAACAAAGGAGATCCCGTCAAAAAGGTTTACGCGTTTCTTGAGAAGATTGTTTTCGTTCTGCATCATTGACCAATGTTCAAACAAAAATAATCAAACATTTCAGAAATTTTTTTCAGGGGATCTTTTTGTTGATGGAACTTCTTGAAATGATGCATGTACTCAGGACTTCCATGTGGTCCTATACAGGCCCTGTATTCCCCGGGGCGAAATTTCATCCCCTGGGAGTGACTGAATAAAACTGCTTTTGTGCTTAAGTGTAAAATTTATGTACTTTCTTCTGGTCCGCCGGAACAAAACAATTAACCACTTTTACGTCAGTTTTCGAAGGGCATTTCCTTCCCGGTCAGTCTGATCCGTCGTGTAAGAACCTGTGTGAACTGAGGATCGAGATAACCCCTGAAACCCGGTTGCTTGCCACCGGTTGAAACGGTGAACCAGCCTGGTTCGATGACTCTTTTTCCCTTTTTGTTGATTATCGAGAATTGCCTGGGTTGAATTGTAAATTCCACCGTTTTACTTTCGCCCTGTTTAAGGCTTATCCTTTCAAACCCTTCAAGCTGTCTTATTGGCCTTGGTGTTGAAGCTTTTTCGTCGGCAAGATAAAGCTGAACAATTTCTTCTCCGTCATATTTGCCGGAATTGGTTACTGTTACCTGTACCTTAACAGGTAATCCGGCTTCAGCTTTCTCAGGCATAACAAGGTTGCTGTAGTTGAAAGTTGTATAGCTCAGGCCATATCCGAATGGATATAATGGTTCCTGGCTGAAGAACCGATAGGTTTTGCCCTGCATATCATAATTTTCGAAAGCAGGTATCTGGTCTATTGATTTATAATAGGTTACCGGCAAGCGACCGGCCGGATTACAGTCGCCGAAAATAACATCGGCCACTGCATTGCCTCCCTGCTGCCCCGGGTATCCTGCAAGAAGAACGGCAGCCGCCTTTTCATGGACTTTGTTTACCGATAATGCTCCGCCATTCATCAGAACAACAATAACAGGCTTTCCTGTGGCTGCAATAGTTTCAAAAAGTTCCTCCTGCATTTCAGGCAGGTTCAGGTCGGTGCGGTCGCCACCCGAGAAACCCTTTATCTTTATTGGCATTTCCTCACCTTCAAGCCGTTGTGAAAGCCCGAGCACCAGTATTACTGCATCTGCTTTTTCTGCAGCCCTGACAGCCTCCTCTTTCAGCTTCCTGGATGGTCTTGTCCAAAGAAGCTTAAAATCTGCATCGCCAGCATAATTTCTGTAAGTAACTTCTATTTTATATTTGTTTCCCGCCTTCAGATCAACAGAGTACTCCTTATGAAAAGCATGGTGCTCATTCCTGTCAGAAAGGATCTCTCTTCCATCGAGAAAAACGTCATAACCTCTTGACCCCCAACTGCCGAGAACATAGGTGCCTGTCTCGGGCGGGACCAGGAATGTTGTCCACCTGACGGCAAAATCATCGTCGGGAAGATCAGTTCTGGGTGAAAAATGTTCCCAGTAAAAATTCAGATTATCATCTACCCTTGTAAACACCGGTCCCCCATAAAGTCCGCAATTATTATAATATTCTCCCCATACTCCCTGCCTGCCATCAGGTGTTGTCAGATATCGTGAAGGGATGACTGAAAGATTATGAACACCCTCTGCAAGATCACTGCCTTCAGCATATATAATCTCTGTCTCAGGAATGACCTTATTGGTTATACCCTCCAATACTGTAACAGGATCCATTGGTATTCCGTTGTAGTTCCCGATCAGTGATTCGAAATTATCGGCATTGGGGCCAATGACTGCAACAGTCTTCACATTTTTGTTAAGAGGAAGCAGATTGCCGGAGTTTTTGAGCAGTACTATGGATTTCCTTGCAGCTATCCGTGCAAGAGTGTTATTGTAATCGGAACAATTGGCAAAAAAAGGTATTTGTGCATAAGGCACCAAATCATCAGGATCGAACATTCCTAGCCTGAACCTTGCAGTGAGTACCCTTTTTACTGCGGTATCAATATCATCTTCTTTCAGGAGTCCTCTTTCATATGCTTTCATAAGCTCCAGATAATCTACACCGCATTCAAGATCTGTTCCTGCCTTAACTGCAAGTGCTGCAGCTTCGGCAGCGTCTTTTGCATAATTTTGAAAATTCCAGAAATCGGATACTGCCCAGCAGTCAGAAACAATATACCCGCCAAAACCCCATTCGTTCCTGAGGATTCCGTACAGGTAAGGATTTGCACAACAGGGATGATCTCTGAACTGGTTGTAGGCCCCCATTACGGAGTATACCCCGGCGTCAACCACCAGTGTCCTGAAAGCCGGAAGGTAGGTCTCCCTGAGGTCCACTTCGCTAATCCTTGCATTAAATGAATGTCTTAGCGGTTCAGGCCCTGAATGCACGGCATAGTGCTTTGCTGTGGCAACTGTTTTAAGGTATTTCGGATCATTTCCCTGCATCCCTTTTACAAACTGATAACCCATTCTGCCTGTGAGGAAAGGATCTTCCCCGTATGTTTCATGCCCCCTGCCCCACCGCGGATCACGGAAAATATTGATATTCGGCGACCAGAAGGTAAGCCCCTGGTATATTCCAGTTTTCCCCCGCCGCTGGAATTCATGGTACTTTGCACGGGCTTCATCAGAAATGGCATTGGCAACATTGAACATGAGCCCCTCATCCCATGAATTAGCAATAGTTATGGACTGTGGAAACACTGTGGCATAGCCTGATCTGGCAACACCATGAAGGGCTTCATTCCACCAGTTGTAAGCCGGGATGCCCAGACGAGGTATTGCCGGTGCAGTATACACAAGCTGGTCGGCTTTCTCCTTGAGGGTCATCAGCGAAACAAGATTATTAACCCTTTCCTCTATTGAGAGGTCAGTATCCCTGAAGGGATATTTTTCTTGCGATTGCTGGGCAAAAGCAGGGAAAAGAATGCCAGAAAGGAGTAAAGAAGACCACAAGTAAAAACAGGATAACTTTTTCATATCAATTAACAAATATTTATAAAAAAATAAATGATCGGGAGAGAGGCTATGATCAGGAGAGCTTTCTCCCGCTCTTGGCAACAGCTTCAGCCAGTCCCCGGATATATCCGATAGCATACAGGTTTCCAAGGGTCATGTAACCGGGACGTTCATTCGTCTCTCCGTACATGGTCGGCACGTGATCGGGCCTGAGCGGTCCCGTAAAGCCAATATCGTAGTAAGCTTTCATTGCCTCGTACATGTCAATCTGCCCTTCATCATGAAAACACTCAGTGAATTTTGTGCTGGGAACCGCTCCGCTCAGATCCTGAACACTTCTGAAATGCACAAAATTTATAGCTTCCCTTTTCCCCCATCTTCTGACAAGTGTTGGGATATCAACACCCATAAGGGCAAAATTCCCCTGGCACATAGTTAAGCCATTGAATTTACTTGGGTATATATCAAGCATGCGGTCAAAACTTTCCACAGAATTCATTATCCTTGAAATGCCCTGAATGGAATCTACCTGTGGATCATCCGGATGAAGGGAGAGGTTCATTTCAATCTTCTCAGCTTCAGGGATTACAGCTTTAAGAAAATATTCCAGGTTCTTCCACAAAGTTTCCTTGGATACTTCACCAAACTGGGTTACTGGCTTATCCCTGATGTCATCATAGTCAAAAGCCGTGACCAGTGCTCCGCCCCGGCCAGGCCTGTCATTCTGGGTGCGGGCCCAGCTTATCACAGGCATCCAGTTATAGCAAATTACGTCAACACCTCCATATTTCTTAAGGTTCTTCATGAAGGTTATGAAATTGTCAATTTCTTCGTCCCTGCCCTCGAGACCAAGCTTTGTCTGGCTTCCAAGCGAGGGAGGACCCTCAACCACCGTCCATTTAATTCCCTCTTTCTCCCATATTTCCCTTGTAGCAATAATTGCTGCCGGTTCCCATGGCCTTGCATCTGGCACTCTCTCAACCCCTGAAACGGCGTGAAGAACGCCAAGCTGTTTCGCGTAAGGAAGCTTTGGGGATTTGGGGCCCATCATGAACGAAAATTTCATCCCCGCATCCTTAACATAAGACCTTATTCCTTCACCCTTCCCTTTAAAATCGCTCACTTCCTGCGCCAATCCCGTCTTGCCAACGGATAAAGCTGCAGCAAATGTTGCACCTTTCCTTATAAAATCCCTTCGGTTATTTCCCATCTTTACTTTTGAAATATTGCATAAAATATTATGACTTCCGCTGATTATCAGATCTTAATGAACAGCTTATTCTTGTACAGCCAGTAGCAGATATACCATAGAGCTGCCCAGACAGCCAGGCTGGTAATGATACCCACAGTTATCCCGCCTCCCCAGGAAAACAGGGAATATGCAAAGGGAGTGAAAATTTTGTACAGCAAACCGGCTCCACCAACCTCAAATAACAGATAGATAAAGATACAATTCATACCCACTATCACAAACATTCTGGATCCATTCAGGAACAACTTCTTCACATCAATAAGCCAGTAGGAAAAACATAGCGCAAGAATTGCCCAGCCGCCACTGGCAAATACGAATGAAGATGTTGCTATTTTTTTGATTATAGGAGTAATATTCAGGATATCCAGCGAGTAACCTATTACCAGGCCTGCAATCCCGGCAATTATCATTAGTTTGATCTTCTCAGCCGAGGTTTTATTGCTCATAAGCAGCTTGCCGCACAGAACTCCCCAAACTGTGTGGGCAATTGTTGGAAACGCATTTATAGACGCCCAGATACTGGTTTTGTCCACTCCCTCTATTTTGTTGTTGGCCCATGCGCCCAGATTTTCAAATGGCACCCAGGGATGATTAAACCCTTCTACCGGGAAAAAACGGTAGGCAAGATCCATGACCAGCAGTACAGCTACAGTAAAAATAAGCTGAAACGAAAAGCTTTTATTCCTTATCAGGAATGCAACCAGGTATGTTACGGACAATTGTGCCAGAACATTCTGCAGCCTGAACACTATCCTTCCGGGTTCAATGCAGTATATAGCCCATCCGAAAAACAGCAAAAGCAACGAGCGTTTGATGGCGTGCATTAAAATTGACCTGTCACTATCTCCCTTCTTTTTTCTGTTAGCCACAGCAAAAGGGATGGCAACTCCCACAATGAACATGAAGAAAGGCTGTATAAGATCCCAGAAACGCAAGCCATTCCACTCATGATGATGCAGCTGGGTCCCCAGGAACTGAGTTAATCCTGTGTTGATTGAGAGCAGATGGCCGAAAAGCCGCGTACTCTCACCCATCAGGAGGAACATTGTAAAGCCCCGGAAAAAATCGACCGAAGTCACACGGCCTGCCGGAGCAGAAAGCGGTTTAAATTCTTTTGCTTCCATTTTATGATTTTAATTTTGCCGATCAGATCAACTACTAAAAGTAACAAAAATTGAAGAGAGCCTTTATCAGATGTAATTAATTTTTCCTGCCCAAAACCTGAATTCGATTTGAAAATAGTTCATAATGCCAGTTTATTCTGCAATTCTGCAATTCTGCAATTCTGCGATTCTGCGATTCTGCAATCCTGCTTGTAGAAACCTTAGTTTTCTCAGATTTAAAAGGAACCAGGAACCAGGAACCAGGAAAAACCTGCGCCCGGAGCCCTGAACCATAAGCTTACAGGCAGTATCGCTTAGTTGCCTTTACTCATACTTATTTCAGGGATATATCTTTATATTTTTCTGATGGTCATAATGCCGGAATATATTTCATAAGGCTGTCAGGTATCATTTCCCTGCGAATGCTATCGAATTTTTTTGAAACCTGGCTTCCGGCAGTGATATCCCACAGGTTCATATTCATTTCACGCATGGCAAGAACAGAGGGGATCCATGCCTGGGTCCACCCTGTTTCAATTGACCAGGCTCCCCAGCCTGAGTCGGCGTTTGATCCAAGATAATCCCACTGAGTGTAATCAAAGGCCCTGAACCAGCCTCCATCCACACCGGAGTGTTTCTCGCTCCTTACCTGGATTCGTATCAGGAAATCCGCCAGTTTATCGGCCATTCTCCTGAATTGTTCATCACCGGTTGCCGCATAGGCTTCATGAAGTCCAAGAAAAGTAAAATTGCATGTATAAAGAAGGTCAGAGACAGGATCTCCGTTTTCCTGAATAAGGGGAGCTTCATTAGTACCATATGATTCGTTCGATTCTGAGGGCACATAATCACCCTTGTCAAGAGCCCCAAGTTCCTCCCTTATTGCTCCCGACTGGTCCTGGCATCTCTCAATATCGTCTGCTAAAAGGCTTAACCATTTCCGGTATTCAGGCTTGTCATCAACACGTATCAGCCATGCAAGAGGCAGAAGCATCCTTCCCCGTTCCTGTTGAATTCCGTTTGTCCATCTCCAGCCGTCAGGGTATGCATTCATCATCATCGCAACGGCTTTTTCGGTTTTTTCCAGCAGAGGTTCCCATTTTGTCTTATCATACAGCCAAAGGTACGAAGCCCAGGTCCATGCTTCATAATGGGGCTGGAAAAGTATAGTATTGCGCTTCAGGTAGCTTTGCCAGCCATCACGCAGAAGATCAGGATTCTCAATCCTGCGGCCCCGAAAACCGTATATCCCTGTTGTCCTGAAATTACCCAGGATATTTTTCACAAGCACCTCATCCCAGCGATCAGTGTCAAGGATTGCAGATGTGCCCATACATCCAAGTATTGCTTTGATATCGTTGTCCTGGTAAAGGGCCTGTGCATTACCGGGAGCCCAGAAAAGAAGCCCGTAATTATCTTTACCGGGATCATTCTGAAAGAGTCCGGAATTGAAGTAAAGCCAGTCTAACAGGTTCGCTGCTATCAGCCTGCTTCGGGCATCTTCGTCCATTAGTCCCCTGAGTGCGAATGCCAGAGAACTTTCTCCGTTGGAATCGCTTCGAAGCCACCATCGCACAGGTTGGCTTCCATCGAGATGCACTTCCGATGCAACACCTTCAAGCACGCCATAGCTTCCGTCACCCGGAGCAGCCAATGGCGGGGGTGCTGCGTTGTTTACTGAAGGCACAGTGGTGTGAATGTTTGAATCGTTCAGATTCCATAAACGCCTGTATTCCTCCCAGCCGTCTTCATTTAAAATCATCCTGGCCGTTGTATGCCAGTCTATTCCCCGGGTAACCGCAATGCGTGCAGCATCACCAGGCAGTTTTTCTTCGAGTGTGTACGAAGGCCTGACATCAGGGATCCAGTCTAAAGAGTACTGATGAGCGGATTCCCCTCCTGCGAATTGCAGGATATGTGCCAATAATGCCTGAATAGAACTTTTGGGGGCATAACGGGCAGTAATGAACTGACTCAGCTTGGTAGCTGAGACCATCACTTCAGCATCCGGAAGCATAAACAGTATCGGACTTCTGTCGGTACTATCCAAACCAAATACTGCATGATCGTATCCGGCCACTTTCCCTGCTGCCAGCAGCGGGTCCTGAACATCGAACGGAACATAATGACAGCCGTGTATTGATAGTATCTCCATTCTTTCGAGCCTGTCGATCGACCCTGTGGTGACAACAACCCTTTCAAGGTAAGTGTTCCGGGGTTGTCCGGCTGTCAAACCGGGAAGCCAGGAAGGATATTCCACATAGACCCTGAGTTTCTTTTCATCTGCCATGTTCAGAAGTTCCGGGTCAATTGCGGTTGTCTTTTCAGGATATCCGTCTGCAAGTATCATGACCCCTGAGCCTTCCTTAGCTTCAGCAACAGCTTCAAAAGGATCGTCATACCGCGTACAGGGTATTCTATTATTCTTCAAAGTAACGAAGAGATCATTGTCTTCACTGCAGCTGATGCTTATTCTGTTTCTGCTTCCGGTTCCGCAGCTCTCAAGGACTTGCAAGACAAAAATGACACCTGCAAAAAGCAGGATGGATGCCAGTGATTTTTTGCTCAATATCATAATCAGTTTTTTACCGTCCGCGATAAATCTGCAGCAACCTTAGTCAGATTGCATTCTGAAGGGCAAGGAACAATCCTTTATAGCATTTCATGAACTCAACAGGTTCACAGCTTACTCTTTCGATTTCCGCATTGCAGTATCCGTTGTATCCCATTTCGGACAGCAATCCGAATAGTTGACGGTAAGGATAAGCAGGATCATGCAGGTCATGCATATGCACTCCTCTTATTCTATCCTTCACCGAGTTAAAATTATACTCAAGCCCTTCACCCTCAGCATCAGTAATATTGCAGTTCCAGTTAACATAAACATAAGGGCTTTGTGAATAGTCAATTATTTTTTTTATTACAGGAACTGAATTTGTTCCGGAACCATGGACGCAGACCCTTACCTCTACTCCATTGTCGTTTCCGTAACTGCCAACTTCTGCAAGTGCTTTCCCTATTTGTTCCATGGTCTTTTCATGAGGCACTTCTTCAGGCAGAGCGTTGGGAAAAACTCTGATACCTGTCGCACCCACATCTTTTGCCAACAGAATGTAATCCTTCGTTCCCCTTATATTCTTTTCAAGTTCATCAGGATCCGGAGAATGATACTGAAAGCCGCTGGCGAGGCTAATTGTTTCCAGCGATGAATCCTTGAAACGCCTTCTTACTTCTTCTCTCTGATCAGGACTAAGATTAACTTCAACGCCATGAGCATGAGTGGTACGAAGTTCAACCGACTGAAAACCCGAATCTGCACAGTTCTTTATCACTGTTTCTATATCCCAGTCTTTTCCGATCAGATAGGTCATCAGTCCGATCTTAAGCGGATTTCTATTTACAGTTTCTCCTATTGACTGTTTCTTTTTCTCTCCGGAAGGTGTTACACAGGAAGCAATCAAAGCTGCCGTACCTGCCAAAGCAGTTTTCGCCAGGAATTTTCTCCTCGGGATCATGTTTCTCATAATTGATGTTTATAATTATAACATTAATATCAGGAAATACTTTCTAAGAATAACCGGTAGCTTTAAGGTCAAACAAAAAACACATCGCCTCGTATTCAGACCATATCACCTGGAAGATTTCATCAGGATTTACCCGATGTCTGTACAACATTTTAGTTATTCTGCTGTGATTCAAGCGCCCTCTTTAAGAACTTCTGGTTCATCTCGTCAGAGTCACCGTATTTTACCCTCAGTTCTTCCAGCTTCCTGTGCAACATTTCACGTATTTCAGCATATGCAGGATCGCTGTAAACATTTCTCATTTCTGAGGGATCTGTTTCCAGGTCATACATTTCCCATTCATCAACATCGTAATAGAAGTGCATGAGCTTGTACCGTCCGGTTGCCACTCCATAATGCCGCTTAACCATATGCACTGAGGGATATTCATAATAAGTGTAATATACCGCATCGCGCCATTCATCAGATTTGCCGCTGACAAGTTCTCTGAAAGACAATCCCTGCATATCATCCGGGATCCTCACACCGGCATAATCGAGAAAGGTCGGGGCAAGGTCAAGGTTCTGAACAAGCCTGTCGATCTTCGTTCCCGGCCTTATCTCTTTTGGATACCTCATAACTAGAGGTGTCCGGAACGATTCCTCGTACATGAATCTCTTATCGAACCATCCGTGTTCCCCAAGGTAAAAGCCCTGATCGGAAGTATAGATGACAATAGTGTTTTCATCCAACCCGGCCTCTTCAAGATAATCAAGAACCTCTCCCACGCCGTCATCAACTGATTTTATACATCTGAGGTAGTCCTTGATGTACCTGTTAAACTTCCATAAAGCAAGCTCTTTTCCTGAAAGGCCGGCCTTAAGGAATTCCTGATTTTCACTTTCGTATGCAGCCATCCAGTTTGCCCGCTGTTCCTGATTCATCCTCTTGATATCGTTGTAAAAGCCTGTTGTATCACCGTTGGGATCAACTATGAGCTTGAAATCATGGCCCCACATTCCATGCCCGTCTACTTTCATCTCCTGTGTTCTGGCAGCGGTTCCCCTTCCTGAGTAATCATCAAAAAAGTTTGCAGGGGGTTCGAAAGTGACATCGTCATATAGATTTACATATTTTGGAGCAGGGAGCCAGTTCCTGTGAGGAGCCTTCTGGTGATAGAGAAGGCAGAACGGCTTTTCAGGGTCCCTCTTATTTTTAAGCCAGTCGATAACTGCACCGGTAATGATCTCAGTGCAATAGCCTTCTATCTGCTTCTTTTCACCATTTATCAGGAAATCAGGATTATAATACTGTCCCTGTCCGGGAAGGACCATGGAATAATCAAAACCCTGCGGCAACCCGTCGAGATGGATCTTGCCTATCATGGCTGTCTGGTAACCATTG
The DNA here is from genome assembly GCA_034005245.1 of Bacteroidales bacterium. GTDB lineage: Bacteria > Bacteroidota > Bacteroidia > Bacteroidales > VadinHA17 > LD21. The sequence continues at coordinate 17,992 of JAVEVC010000037.1, read as the reverse complement.
GCTCTGAGTAATTTCGGGAAATTTTCCTGATCCCAGTTGAAAGGTTCAATATTATCGACTTTCCCATTGATGAAACTATGCTTGCCAGTCAGCATCACTGCCCTGCTTGGGGCACTTATTGAATTGGTTACGCATGCCCTGTTGAAAATGGCCCCTTCGCGGGCAAGACGGTCAATATTGGGAGTCTCATTTAGCCCATAGCCATAAGAGCTTACTGCCTGGTAGGCATGATCGTCGCTCATTATGAACAGGATGTTCGGATGGCGCGTTTCTTTCTTTTGTTGTGAGCTGCAGCCCAGAATGCTTGTTCCGGCGGTTGTGAATGCCAGGGTTTTCAGGATTGTTCCATTCATATGATCAGGGTATTTGAGATTACAAGGTAAAAAAAGTTTCTGTAAAGTCACATTATTCCCTGATTTCCCTGGCACCGGAATCATAAAATCTTAAATATGATTAATCCCGGGCTTACGGGCAATGTGTCTTGATTTTTATAAAGAAGATCTCAAGAGCCAGAAAGGTAAAAAGATGGTCTATTCTTAAAGAGTTGATCCTGTTCGCTCATCACCGGGGGTTCTCACATTAGCTGATATTACGGGATCTCATGCAGCATTATCAAACAGCTGTGCCTCAGGGCCTGTCATTTATGAAACCATCCTTGAGAACTGTTTTGTGAATGCACACAGGCTGGCTTCCCTGGTTTTTTATAATGTATTTCCCGAAAGAGGCCGGAACTATAACTATATCAAGATAATTCTGTATGTAGAATCTTCCGGGATTGTCAACCGACTGGATCATAACTTTCTCGCCGTCAACCAGGTTAAGGGCGTGAAACTTGCCACTGGTATCATCCTCAATGTATTCCTCAAATTCAAGTCTCCTCAGGCTGAAGTAAATGAGATGATGCTCCCCTATAACATATTCAGCCCATTTGTCGCCTTGTCTTATCAGGATCGGATCCCTTACAAGGTTACCCTTTACCCATGAAGATGTTCTTTCTTTTATCACGGCACGTTCTCCATGGTATGTATGAATTGGTCTGGGTACTCCATCCAGGTCAGATCGCAGGTAATCGTACAGTTTAAAGGTATAGGAGCCTACTGTCAGGCTGCCTGTTTCAAGCACTATCTGGTTGCGCCCCGATGCATGGATGGTACCTGCCGGCAGCAGAAATTGCAAGCCAGGTGTGGAAGGGACGTCGTTTACATATTTCCCGTAATCAACAGGAGTGAATTCTTTTTCCGACTTTTTTACTTCATCGATAAACTCCACTGTATCTGCATCATCCCGGAATCCTATGTAAGTCTTTGCACCATGGCCTGCTGCGACAATATAGTAACTCTCGTCCTGCCTGCCATGCTCATTAAAATTTGTGATATTATACTCATGGCCGGAATGCACCTGTATTGACATATTTCCACTCCCATGCCAGGTGTCATCATAATTGAACCGTACAGGAAAGTAACCCTTGAATTTTTCCACGCATTCTCTTCCCATCATAGCCTCACCTGCTGCCTGGACAAAAGTAAAAAAAGGAAATTCAAGCCTGTGCCTGCCAGCTTCTACCACTATACTTACCTCAAGAGGAATAAGGTCAAATGCCCATGCGCAATTCTTCATTCTTTCAGGAAGGTTTCTGATCCTCTTCAAATACTGTCCGCCCCAGACTCCTTCAAGATACACAGGCTTACAACGGAAAGGGTATCTGGCCAGCGATGACATTATTGACCTGAATGTTTTCCATGGCATCAGCCTGATATTGACCGGATCATCACTGGCAATATAGAAATCTATCGCATCATTATCGATCAGATATTTTCTTTGTTTAACAGCAACCTCATAATCAACATAATAACAACGACGGAGCAATTCCTTTAAAGGTCTTGCCGTATGATCGCCAAGGTTTTTCAGAAATCCCTTTCTTGCCCTCAGCACCACCTCTTTTGGTGTAACATCGAAATAAAATATAAAATCATAAACCGCCTGCAAAGCATTTACCGTACATCCGCAGCCGTAAACAATAATTGCTTCCCGGTCTTTTTTGAAAATTTTCGATTTTTCAAGACTCTCTGAAAGAATGCGCAATTTTTTAATGTCAAGCATTTCCTCGTATGTGCCTTCATAAAGACGTCCAAAAAGCTTTGCGGGATCTTTTTCAGGATCTGACTCAAGACTTGCACAAAGTAAACGGTCAAGCTGATCAGGAGTCTTAAATATCGTGGAGAAATCAACAGCGGAAACAGAAAATGATTTCTGACTAAGATACTGGCTTACAAGGTTTACGGTTTGATCCCACATGGCGCCTATATAACCGTCAAGAGCGACTATAACATTATTCCCGCCGTCCTCAGAAGATTTTTCTGCCAGCAGGTTACTGATGTATTGAGCCGATTCTTCTATTCCTGAAATAACTGACTGAATAGTGCTGTCATCCAGTTCCGGCCTGTTGACGGCTGTCTGATCATCATAATCAAACGGATTGAACATAAAACTCATCTCTCTGTTCCTTTTTTAAATTGTACTAAATCCCGGAGCAAGCTCCAGACTCTTGAACCCGCAGCAAGCTGCGGGGAATTAAACCATACCTCCCCGTCAGCCGGAGTGGAACGCGAAGAAGAATTAATCCTATTCGCCAACCTGCATTTCCACTTAGACTGACCCTTATTCTTCCTGCCGGAAGAATAAGGAACAATCATTACGGAGTTAAGTCGTAAATGTAATCAGTTTTGTCAAACCTCAAATCTTGTTATAAAGCAAATACATAAAATGCAAAAAGTTGTCCATTAATGTTTTGCCCTATTCAGTCCGATAATTATTTTCACTTGCAAATGATCTGCTAATCAATTATCTTATACTCAATTTTGGTAATGCACCAAAATGCCTGATGATCAAATATACATGACTGAATTTAAACGCAAACAAGTATTGGAAATAATTTTACAATCAAGTGCGTCTCCTGTCTTCCGGCAGAAAGGCATTGTACCATTAAAATCACATTAAGATGAAAAGACTTATTATTATCCTTTTCGCCTCTGCACTTTTTTCGTGCAATAAACAAACTAAACCAGTGAATGAGGATCTTGTCAGGTTTGATCCCTTCCCTCTTGAGGTCCCGGAACAGAATTCACTGCTGGCCAGATGGGAGGAAAAGCCTGTTCTTGAAACGAAACTCATTGAAGATATGGAAGATGACAAAGGGTGGATAGTGACGGGTATTGGAGAAATGAGCTATACTGAAGAGCGTTCAAAGGACGGGAAAAGATCACTCAGGTTCCGCACATCCCTCAGGGATGAAGAACATTACCGCCGTAACCGCAGCGAATGGGATTCGTTTGAGGCAGGCCAGGGTGGATCGTCATCTGTGCGCCTCAGTTTCAGCCCGCCTCAGGACTGGTCAGACTATAACCGTTTGTCTTTCTGGATTTATGTCCATCCAACCTCTATGCCCACCTATTCCTTCAATTTAGGCATTCAGAATGAGGGATATATTCCTTCACCCACCAAGCCACGAACCAGCCACTTTATCCATGACCTGAAACCCGGCGAATGGAATCATATTCTTTTTGAAATACCTCATCTCGAAAGGGATAAAGTAACTCAATTTACAATAAACCAGACACTACGGGGGCATAATCCCGAAGAAGAAGGCATAGTTACCTATGACATCGATAAAATTGAACTTCAGCGCGTTGAAACCGACCAGTACGAAGGATGGAACGTTGCCCCAGGAAAGTTTTCATTCAGCCATGCCGGCTACAGACCTTCAGATTCCAAGATAGCCATGGCGGGAGAGGGAGCAGGTAACGATTTTCAACTTATTGATAATAATGACAATGTAGCTTTCGAAGGAAATGTTAATACAGCCCGTAACCTCAACGGCAAATTCAACATTATTGATTTTTCTGATCTTAAAACCGAAGGGGTCTACCGGATACGTACAGGAACAATGGTATCTGATCCTTTTCCGATTGACGAAAACATATGGCTGCAGCCTGTCTTTAAGGCCATAAACTTCTATTTCTGCCTTCGTTGCGGCTTTCATGTCCCGGGGGTTCATACCGAGTGTCACAAAGACTGGCAGGGATTCCTGGGGGATGAAAAAAAGATCATCAACGGCGGATGGCACGATGCAGGTGACCTGTCGCAGGGATATTTTCGAACAGCAATGGCAGCCTACACGATGCTTAATAATCTGGAAGCGCTGAACGGGAAAGCTGATGCGACTGAATTGTCAGAGCGGATACGTTCTGAATTGGCCTGGGGAGTGGAGTGGCTTCTTAAAACACGGTTCGGTAACGGCTATCACATGAGCTGGAGCACTATGCGAATATATACCGATAATGAAGTCGGAACAATAGATGATGTCCTCTCACCAGCGGCAAATGTTCCATGGGAAAATTTCCTGGCAGCAGCGGTACTGAGCAGGACTTCGCGTATCCTGGCTGATACGCATCCTGAATTAGCCGGCAAGGCAAAGACTGCAGCCCTTGAAGACTGGGAGGCTGCGGTTGCATCCCTTAAAGATCGCGATCAGCTCGATTACAAGGAAGCATCGTGGGGAGTGACTGCTTCCCTGTTGCTGGCCAGGATGACGGGTGAAAGCAAATATTCTGACCAGGCTGTGAGCCTTGCAGAATATCTCCTGCAATGCCAGGAGCAAAGCTTTAAGGATAATATCCCGATAACAGGATATTTCTATACCAACACATCGCGAAAATCGGTGATCCATAACTATCATGCCGCATTTGAAGAGGCTCCTCTGATCGCGCTTAATATGCTGTGCCGTGAATTGCCCGGTCACGACAACTGGATAAAATGGTACAGTGCAGCAGTGCTTCACAGCGAATTCTTCATGAAAAGAGGAAGCCGCATTGCAGCTCCATACGACCTTCTTCCAAATTCAGTCTGGAAAAAGGAAGAGGTTATGGCTGAGAAAGATGAGCAACTAAGAGAAAGCCTGCTGCAGCAATTCAACGATGGGACTCATCTAAATGATGACTATGTTCTCCGGACATTCCCTATATATTTCAATAATCTGTTCCACGGAAATACCAACATCCACCTGTCATCAACGTGGGCCCTTGCTGAAGCTGCAAGCCTCCGAAACGATCATGAAGGGATGAAGCTTGTCGAAAAGCAGCTGCACTGGGTACTTGGCGCCAATCCATTCGGGCAGAGCCTGATGTATGGCGCGGGGTATGACTTTGCACCTCATTTTGCCTACTGCCTCAGGAACGTTGTAGGATCACTTCCGGTGGGAATGGATTGCATGTCGGGCGACGAGCCTCATTGGTCGGCCAGCAACGATGCAACCTACAAGGAGATCTGGACAGAGCCTGCATCAAGATTCATGGGGGCTGTGTCAGTATATACTTCAGCTGACAAAACCTTTTCACAGGCAGAACAGCAAGAACTTGAAATCAAGACAGAATCGGCCACGAACGAAAATGGCAGTGTTAATCTCAGGATCACACTTACAGGAAAAGGGAAACATAATATAGGAATTAAGTCTTTCAATGCCATAACTGCCTTTGAAGGACA
>JAVEVC010000037.1:0-12354 GCA_034005245.1 Bacteroidales bacterium | reverse complement strand
GGCGCTTTAGCAATTGAATCCCAGTAACGTACGTATCCGTTCTTATTTTCCATCGCATCCCTTATATTAGCGTAGCTTCCGCGGCCTCTCCATCTTCCCCTGTTGAGCTGGTAAAGTCCGTTATTATCAGGCGGCACTCCCTGCCATGCCCTGCCTGAGAAGTTTGATCCTATAACTATCTGAGCCGGAGCTACTCCCCTGTCAATAAGGTATGAAACGATCTTTTCCGTGGAAAAGGGCTTTGTGGAATCACCTTCCTCAACCATTTTGGCAGCGGCAGGTGTTCCGGCAATATCTTCCATTTTTATCAGGCCAAGATTTGTGTGGTGCGATGTATAAGGATCATTACCGCCCGCAAGATCGTACGACATGACGTTTACATAATTGATGCACTGCATAACCTTATCAATCTCGACATGATCGAAAGCTTTCTCCCAGCCGGCTCCTGCAAAGGTAAGAACCTGGTGCTTGCAGATACTGTTCAGACCTTCCCTTAACTCACACATTAAAGCTGTAAAGTTCTCCTTATCCTCGGGTATATAAGGATTCCCCATACCCGGCAGACCTGGATATTCCCAGTCAATATCCAGGCCGTCGAGCTTGTATTTCCTGATAAATTTAACAACGCTTTTTACGAATTTTGCCCTGTTCTCTGCTGACCTGGCCATCTCTGAAAAACCACCCGATCCGGCCCATCCCCCGCAGGCAATCATCACCTTAAGGTGTGGATGATTTTTCTTCTGCCTGACAAGTGCCTTCAGCATGAGGTCAAGTGTGTCCTCAGGGAATTTCATTTCGTTGTCGATAACTTCCGTAAAGGAGAAAATAATATGGGTCAGTTTGTCATATGGCAGTGTCTCCGGTTTGAAATTCTCCCAGCGGGTGTAATAGTAAGCCATGACCGTCGGCCCTTTAACTGCCGGATCTTCACCGGTTTTACACGAATATGCCAAAATGCTCAGAACGATTGAAATTAATACGAATAGTTTCTTCATAAGTTTTACGTTTTAATATTAAATTTTAATATCCATTCCCTTTGTGATCCTTTGTGTAGACCTTTGATTACTTTGTAGTTAGTTGTCTTTTACCACTAAGGCTCACAAAGGTCATCACCAAGGGACACAAAGGAATGCATCATATTTATGATATTTGAATTAATCAGATTAAATCAGGTTCAATAATTCTTAAAATTCACCTGGCAATATCTTATTCTGATCACTGTCAATATCATTCACTGCGGGGGTTAACAAAGTCAAGATAGTACCAGTATGTATTCCCGAATTCCTTCTGGATTGATGTCCCTTCCGGTGATCTTCTCCTGTCAGCACCTGAAACTGTCAGGATATACCTTGAGAACCGGGAATCAGACTCACTGCTTATCTCCGGGCTGTCTTTATATGGCAGCCTTCCGGCTGCTGTCCTGTAAACCAACGCTGCCTCCTCCATATGCTGCGGGATCTTTGAATAACCCATAGCAGGAAGCCTGCCGATATTGTTTACAACCTGCTCGAAGTCTTTTTCGAGCAGGAACCATGCAATCATGTACTCAAAGGCTTTCCTGTTCGCCGGGTTCGATTCAAACAAGGCAGTAATATTCTTCTGTGGATTTCCGATGCGCACAATGAAGTCATCATGTGGTTTGAGCAGGATCTTTTCGCCCAGTTCCGGATCAGATCTGATAAGCTCCGGATTTGAAAGCATCTTTTCATAGGTTTTTGCTTCGATCCGGTAGTGAAGTGTCCTTTTTAGTACACTTATGTACTTTTCTGCAATCCTGTAATGCCCGTTTATAAGGTTAGTTTTTATCAGCAGCCTTATGTTTTCAGGATGAAATCCCTGGATTACCATTGATTCGAATGCCCAGCGATGAGCCTCATTGATGAGCCCTATAGAATAAAAGAAATATATGCCCCTGAACATTTTATTTATGCTTATCCTGGAATCCCATGGGATGCTTATTGACATTGTTCCAAAATCCTGGGGGGCAAAGAACAGCCTGTCGCACAATAAATCCTTTTCCGAAAGCGAGATGTTGTAATAGTACTGGGCAACCGGATTCCGGTACCTGTAAGATTCCTGCTGCTTTATTACCTCTTCCCAGTCCCCGGCAAGAAACCGTTTTTCAAGGTCAAACATTCCTGCTGTTGCCTTGTTGTAATTTCCTGCAAGGAAATAGAGTGTCAGTAAAACCGGGAGTAACAGGGATCCTGCGGAAAGTATCCGCTGGTATTTCACACTTGCGTTTATTATGCTGAGCAAATAAATAAATGCGGGATAAAGGATGAAGAACAAAACCAAAAGCAATAATGTTGAAGGATATGTGAAAATTTCCTTCAGGGGCAAAGGATAATGCGCCAGCCCTGTCCACGTCTGGAAGAAAATGACTTCTTTAAAAAGAAGAAGGGTAAGCCCGGCCGTAAATATCAAAACAGCAGTAAAAATAAATCTCTTATTGATCAGGCCATATATTGCAGCCATCCCCAGAAATATCCATGCGAATGCACCTGTCAGGCAGAAGAACACCGGGAAGAATGCCAGTACAATTATGCGTGTGCCTTTTGCCTGTGATGACACAAGAACCAGGAAATAAAGACCAGTCAATAAAAAGCCCAGGTTATTATGCATCAGGTAATTGATATTAGTCTGCATAAGTATCAGAAAACTTATCGCCAGGCCAGCCATCAGCAATGAAACCGGAATGCCTGCCGGCTTGTGGGAAGATATCCTTTTACCAATCATGAAAAAAACCATCCCTGTCAATGCAAAAATCACGGCCAGAATCAAAGCCCCATATATGGAACTGAAATAACCCTGAGCCAGGAAGTTGCCGGTATATTCCAGCAATCCTCCGGGCTTTGATGCGAATTGTTTTAAATATTCATCCGAATAAATAAATAACGTCAGTTTTTCCTGGTAGTAGAAGATATAATTGAAATAAAAGTAGTAAGCTGCCCAGACAATAATCATGATTGATGCCGCCAGAAAATATTTCCCATATTTCCAGTCTACAGGCTTCTCAATTTTTGAATCGTGGCGAGCAGCTTTTATTTTTTCCTTCAGTAGTACCTTCTCGCCCACTGACTTCCTTTGTACAGGCTTTTTAACTGCATTCTGCTGAGCAGGCTTTCCGACATTCTTCTTTGATTGGTCCATTTGAATGCAATTGGTTCATGGAACTCCATGATCTTAATGTTTTATGCCCCGGCCCATCCGGTCTTTTCAGGTTCTTTTCCTGAAGCGCGTTCAAAATCACGCGGTCCTGTTCTGATCCTTCCTTTCACAAACTCCGGCCTGTTAAATGTTTTAATCATCCGCGTGTACAGACCGGGATCTTTCTGTGGCAGGACAAAAGGTTTTCCTGTTGAACCATCCGTATTAAAATGCACGAAATATGGTCTGGCAGTCAATCCGTCATCCCTTTTACTGCTGAATACCATCCACTTACTGTTAGATGACCAGCTGTGATAGCTCTCTGCATAATCGCTGTTTATATTCATGCGATCTGTTTTGCCTCTCTTAAGGTCGATAAGATACAGGTCAGCTTCCTTATGCCAAATGGAGAAGTTGCCATAGTTATGGAGGGTAAAGACAAGATACCTGCCATCGGGCGATATCCTTGGAAAAGAAACACTCTTGCCGGCTGAAAATGCATCAAAAACGATCTCGGCTTTCCCGAATGAGAAAGACGACTCATCAAAAGCTCTTCCTACAAGATCATATTTGATACTTCTGAAGTCTGATGTGTCAGCTGTCTGCCGTGCCCTGCAATAATAAAGATACCTGCCGTCAGGCGACCATTCAGGAAATGTTTCCATATATTTTATGGAATCATCTTCCGGGACAGGCGACATTAAATTCTTTTCAGTATCATAAATCACAAGCGATGAAGCAAGGTCTGTAACCTCAATATTGTATTCCTGAGAGGCATGGAAGCTTTGGACAATGCTGTTTGAAGAGAATGCCAGAAGCCTTCCGCCGGGATGCCAGGCAGGATACACAGCCCCGTACTTCATTTCTGATGCTTTCAGATCTCTCCGGGTAACCTTGTTCCCATCAACAAAATAGGTCCCGCCTACGGATCCCCTTACATGGATAAGATATTTATCGGGATCATTGCAGCATAATGAATGGCAATTAATGCAGTTGGTCCTGAGCAACTGGTTCTCAACCAGCGATCTCTCCCTGAAGGTCTCTGTACTTCTTTGCTTAATGCTTATTTGCGAGTAAGCTTCATACCCGGGGTAAAGCAATCTGTAACTTATCCAGGGATCAATAGAATCTTCCGCCACGAATATATCAAACGGTGAATATCTTGTCCTTATCCCTTCCGGGCTCTCTGACACAATATCAATACTGATCCTGCCTGCATTATTAACGGCCAGCAGCTTTCGCCATGATCTCTCCGGAATACGAACAATCCCGTCATCAGATTTCAGGGAAATGCGGGAGCCATTTCCTGAATTGAAGGTCAACCAGAATCGTGAGCCTTCCTCCATGATCTTAAAATTCAGTGGAGCTATATTGCAGGGAACGGTCACTCCTGAATAATCAGGTTCAATAAGCGGATTGCGGCCGGGATCGGTTGTGTCCTTGCCTGGCTGGGTACAACCCCATGCCAGGATCACTGCAAGCATTAATGCTGTCAGATTGTGAAATATATTTTTAAGATTCTCCATCAGCAGACCTGGTGTCTTCTTCCTGCCATATTTAAAAAAAATGATTTATACCGAATTAGCTGAAGTATGATGAAATATCATACTTCAGCTATCTAATCCCCCGTCCAGTTAAAGGTAAAAATATGAATTAATTTCCAATTCATTTCCCAAAAAGAAAGCCAGGTTAAAATATGATGGAAATCTCCAGCTGAAACAGGTTAAAACACAACTGTTTTTCTTATATTTAACCTTAAACGGATGCGTGAGGAAGATTTAGCTTTGTTTAAGTGATAATCTTTGTTTGCTGAATATCCCGGGTGACAAAGCGCCTGGCCGGCTCTGCCGGCGAACTCAGGATTGCCAAAATCAATTTACTCCACATGGGACCAGGGCAGACATATTGATTTGAAAGCTTTTGGAATTTTGCCTGAATCATTTCCGGCTATAACCTAAAAATAAATACAATCTTTTCACACCCAACACTTTAAATCATGAAACAAAAACCTTTACTAATTTTCATCTGTTTTTTCCTGTTGTTAAGCCAGGGCGTTTTCAGAACATCCTTTGGTCAGGAAAGACTTACGATCAACGACCAGGGTTATTTTGAGATGACCGGTCTTGATGTAATCGTCTTTGACGATTATTATCCTATTGGACGCCAGGGTGGTGTAACCATTATTCAGAACGGGGAGCGGGTAGCTGCCAATGGCGACATAACATTGCAGGGAGCCTCTGCTGAAAGAGCAGACAAAAAAGTTGACAGGGCATCAGGAACTATCCAGGCGCATGTCAATTTACCGGATATCCCTTTCAGTTACAATGTTACAGTCAAATCCTCGGGCAATAAGGTAACCATAACCGCTGACCTATCCCAGCCTCTGCCGCCTGCCATGGAAGGGAAAGCATACTTCCAGATTGAACTGTTCCCCGCCATACTTTTTGGCAAGAGCTGGAACATGGACGGGAAGTGCGGATTTTTCCCCACCGACTCCTATGGCCCCATGACAGGCACTGAACTTGTCCCTTATGCTGAGGGAAAGGTTCTCACAATAGCCCCTGAAACAGATGAGCAAAGAATGACCATCAGGTCGCTGAAAGGAGACCTGTTGCTTGAGGACGGGCGAAAGGATTCAAAAGCCCGATGGTTCCTGGTAAGGACCCCGATTCCCGCTGGCCAGACAAAAGGTGTTATCGAATGGGAGATTGATGCAGCACCATTAAAAGACTATGTATACAAGCCGGTGATACATATAAGCCAGGTTGGATATCTGCCAGCCGAACCAAAAAGGGCAGTGATCGAAATGGACAAACGAACCACTGACATCGGAACCCTTGAAATATACCGCATCAACCCCGATGGTACCAAAACACAGGCATTCTCAGCAACTCCTAATACCTGGGGAAAATTCCTCAGATACAACTATGCAGTCTGTGACTTTTCAAGCCTGAGGGAGCCTGGTATCTATATGGTCAAATACGGCGAAGTGAAATCAAACATTTTCAAGATTGGAAATGATATCTATGAAAGGTATGTATGGCAGCCAATAATCGAATATTTTCTTCCCGTGCAGATGTGCCATATGCGTGTGGAACAGGGCAGCAGAGTGTGGCACAACTACTGCCATTTCGATGATGCACTTATGGCTCCTGTCAACCATATGCATTTCGACGGATACCGCCAGGGACCTGAGACCTTTGTTGATTTTAAGCATCCACAACATGTGCCGGAACTTGACAGGGGCGGCTGGCACGACGCCGGAGATTACGATCTAAGGGTAGAATCACAGGCTGTTACAACATGGAGGCTGGTAAGGATGTATGAACTATTCAACGCTGACCTTGACGTTACCACCATAGACCAGCAAAACCGTATTACGATCATTCACAAACCCGATGGTATTCCCGATGCCCTTCAGCAGGCTGAACACGGAATATATACAATACTCGGAGGCTGGAAGGGACTGGGTGGCCGACTCTACCGCGGAATAATAAGTCCGACGCGAAAACAATACGGACTGACGGGTGACGGAAGTGCCCAGACTGATAACCTTAACTATGACCGTACCCTCCAGGCAGGAGCTAAAACTGCCTATACATCTTCTCTTAAAGATGACAGATGGGTGTTTACCGAAGATAATGCAAGGCATGAACTTGTTACTGCAGCAACACTTGCCGCAACTGCACGGGTTTTCAGGGAATGGCGCCCCGAAACAGCTGCTGAGTGCCTTGCAGCTGCCGAAGAGATCTTCAATACTTCAGGAAAAAAAGATATGGTCAATGACTATGTTGCAGCTGCTGCTGAGCTCTATATTACCACCAAAAACAAGAAATACCTCGATGCGTTAACTTCAAAGAAGGACTACATACTTTCAAACATGAAAGGTACGGCATGGGCGGTCGGAATGGTTTATAAAGATATCACCGACCAGGCATTCAGGAAGGAAATGGATAAGGCTGTGAAGGATCTGTCAGCACAGCTCGACAAGGAGAATGAATCAACTCCTTTCGGAGTTCCTTATAAACCGAATGTTTGGGGTGACGGATGGACCATCCAGTCACAGGCCGTTCAGCATTATTTTCTTGTAACAGGATTCCCGGGTGTTTTCAAACCTGACCGGATATTCAACGCTGCCCAGTTCATGATGGGATGCCACCCCGGCTCAAATACTGCCAGCTTTGCCTCAGGAGTGGGAAACAAATCGATTACCGCAGGCTATGGAGTTAACCGGGCCGACCTTTCTTACATACCCGGCGGTGTTGCTTCAGGAACTGCAATTATTCGTCCCGATTTTCCCGAGATGAAAGATAACTGGAGCTTCTTGTGGCAGCAGACTGAATACGTGCTTGGAGGAGGTGCAACAAACTTTTCTTTTCTGGTACTGGCAACTGAACAGCTGCTTGGAAAATAATTGCATCAACTGTTAACCGGCTTGACATGAATGCATTCTGCGGGGCATACAGCTTCACATGCCCCGCATCCTACACATCTCCCGATTTCAATAACAGGAAGAGTGTTAAGAAGATTATCTTGTCTGATAAAGCTGATTGCACTGTACGGGCATGACTCTTTGCACTTATTGCACTCCCGGTTATTGGATAGGTAGCATCTGCCAAGATCAATCTCTGCAGTTCCCATATACAACCGCCTTTTAGCGTCAGTGCTGAATTGGGTGATCGCACCGCTGGAGCAAACACGGCTGCATAGGTTACATGTCTCCAGGCAATACCCCTTTTTGAAGCTTGCCACAGGAGTCATCCAGGCAAGTGGTTCACTGAAATCAGAGTTTGGTTTAAGGATCCCTGTCGGACAAGCCTTTATGCAACTACCGCACCTGCAGCAAAGTATGGTGAATAATCGTGGCTCAACAGCTCCTGGAGGCCGGATCACAGAATCTGATCGGGGTTTAAGAAGTTTCGGAAGGATCAACCCTGCCAGCAAACCGGCCCCTGATAACAGAAAATAACGCCTGCCTGAATAATCGACAGGGATCTCCTGTTCTTTCCGGGAAAAAAGACGTGAGAGATGCACCTTTATATCGAAAAAGGCCGTTTGCAGTCCTCCCAGTGGACATAGTCTGGAACACCATATACCCGGGAGAAAGAAGTGCAAAATCAGAATGACCGGAAAAATTGTCAGGGATACAATGGTTACTGCATTTAAACCGCCTGACAGGACGGTGAAGAATCCGTTAAACAGGGCCAGGGGATCAAGTAAAATGAACAGAGGCAGTCCGAAAAATGCAGCGGCCAGTGATATTATTGCCATCCATTTGCCCAGATCAGGGATGCGGCTGTAATCCTTGCTTCCCGATTTATTCAATGAGGAAATCCTGTCGAAGCACCAGCCTGCAGGACAAAGGTTCCTGCAAAACCATCGCCTGCGGAACAATATAAAAAGAAGAACCGTTCCGGCAACAACGTTGAGCAGAACAAAGGTCTTCACGGCAAAGACAGAATTAAGCATGACAAAAGGGCTCAGCCACATATGGAATCCCGTGAGACCCTTCCACATACCGGGAATCGCCAGGATCACCGCCGCAACAAAGGATACCGTGCGAAGATCCCTGAAAAAAGAAAGTCTTTTTATCCAAGCCATGCACCCTGTTGTTTCAGGAGTTCCTTGAGTTTTCTCCTGTCTATTTCCCTGGGAACTTTCCCTTCCCTGACAGCAAGTCCGGCTGCAGCTCCTGCACCCTGACCGGTTACAAGACAGGTGCCTATTATCCTTGTATCTTCAACAAGCTCCCTTTCAAAGCAGAAACAGCGGCCTGCAACAAGCAGTTTTTCAGTGGTTTTAGGTATAAGCGACCGGTAAGGTATCTGCCACAGCGGACGCTCGGAAGCGGGTATCTTCCTTCCCCTGTAAAGCATGGTGGTCCATGCACCGCTGATCCCTATAACATCGTTGAAAGACCTGAAGGTCATGGTATCTTCAAGAGTGAGTCTGTATTCCCCGTCGAGTATCCTCGACATTCTTACTCCAAGCTGTGATGCAGTGTCAAGAAGAAAAACATCCTCGTATCCGGGAGTCTTTCGTATCTCCTGAACGCTTTCCCATATCTCGCGCCGGTAATCCATCTGAAGTTTGGACAGGTTTACAACATCAAGGGCATCCTGTTCCTCCTTTCCCCACATATTGACCCAGTTGACTCCCTTAATGGGCGTTGGTCCACCAATATTCCTTTCAACATAGCCGTTTCTGCCTTTATCGATCTGATCGACATTGCCAATCCTGTGGACAAGTCCAATGGCATACTTCATCACATCATATTTTTCACCGGCAAGGTGAAAGAGGTCGCCGTCGCCTGTGCAGTCGATCACTACTTTCGCAAGGATTGCCATCCTGCCCGATTTGCTTTCAATGAAAACACCCTTAACTGCATTCCCGTCCATGATCACATTTGAGGCCCAGGTATGATACAACATCTTAACACCTGCCTCGCGTATCATTTCATCAAGTACATATTTCGCAGCTTCCGGGTCAACGACAGGATTTACTTCCTCGATTGACATACCCAGGTCGGCCAGCCGTTTCGACATCTCGCCCCCGATGCCAAAGATGACCTGCCGCTGGCGTTTCCGCCTGTCAACCGCGTGAGTTGAAAGGAGTGGCAGTACCAGGCCTCCGGTCCATAAACCACCGAGGTGGTTGTATCGCTCAACAAGGTACGTTTCTGCTCCGGCACGGCTTGAGGCTATAGCCGCAGCGGTTCCTGCCGGGCCGCCTCCAATAACAAGCACATCAGTTTCGGCAAGAACGGGGATCTGGCGCTCAGGTTCCCTGATTGTCATGCCGCCAGCTGCTGGTGATAATGCCGGGGATATATTTTCAGCTCCGTATTCGGGTTCTGTCTTTCTCTTGCATCCTACTCCGAGGGTGACAGCGGCACCGGAGAGAATTACTCCGGAAACAAAATCTCTGCGTTTCATTATAATATGATTTATAGTGGCTGAATAAAAGTAAGAATTATGTTAAATAAATGAAGTAAGCGGGATTAATAAAATAATCTTTATCGGATAGCCGCCAGCTTTGGGGGACATAATATCCGTCAGCTTCAGCTGACGGATATTGTCAGTCCTATCTGACATTTTATTATTACTTTTGCAATATGTTTCTTACATATTATTATTATTTTTGTAAAAAGCATCTGACAATATGGACAAATTGTTTCAATATTCAGCATCACGGATTAAATCTGTAGATACTTCCTTTAAGCGGTACCTGTGGGATAAAATAAACTGGGACAACAGATTGATTGTCGTAACAGGGGCAAGAGGATCAGGCAAAACGACTCTCCTGCTTCAGTATATCAGGGAGAAATTAAATGAAACACCCGATGAGGTTATTTATGTGAATCTGGATGATCTGTATTTCTCAAAGAACTCACTTGTTGATTTTGCAGATGATTTTGTTAAAAAAGGAGGAAAACACTTATTCCTGGATGAAATCCATAAATACAAAAACTGGTCGCAGGAAATTAAAAATATCTATGATTATTTCCCTGAACTTAAAATAGTTGCAACAGGCTCTTCAGCTCTCGACATTTACAAAGGAGATGCCGACCTGAGCCGGAGAGCCGTCATGTATAAACTTAACGGACTTTCTTTCAGGGAATTTATTGAGCTGAAGTATGATTATGAGTTTCCTGTTTTTGAGTTAAGTGATCTTTTGAGCGACGCATCAAAAAAGTCAGAGTTAATTCTGCAAAAAATAAGACCGCTTAAACCTTTCCAGGAATATTTGCAGTATGGATATTATCCGTTTTTCAGGGAAGGTGAAGCTGAATTTCAGGACAGGCTCAAAAAAACGGTAAATTATTTGCTCGAAACCGATCTGCCATCAGTTGAGAACATAAATTTTAACACTGTGCACTCTCTGAGAAAACTAACCTCAGTCCTTGCAGAAATTGTTCCCTACAGGCCAAACATCCTAAAATTAAGTCAGATTATCGGGATCAGTCGTGAAACGCTTTTAAGATACCTTTATCTTCTGGAGAAGGCTGATCTGTTAATCCTTTTACAGTCAGGCATACAAGGAATCAGCAAGATGAACAAACCCGAGAAGATCTACCTGCAAAATCCCAATCTGGTTAATTGCCTGGCATATAATCCGCCGAACCGCGGGACTATAAGAGAGACATTTTTTTTAAGTCAGCTTAATGTTTCAAATACAGTAAACTGGTCAGAAAAAGGGGATTTTCTTGTAGATGGCAAATACATATTCGAAATAGGCGGCAAGAATAAGACGAGGAAACAAATTGCGGGTATTAATGACGCTTATATTGCTGCTGACGATATAGAATATGCACAACAAAACAGGATACCCTTGTGGCTGTTTGGATTCCTTTATTAATTCAAAGTTTTACTCCCTGATCCTGAAAAAGAAGAGGCCGCAGTGCAGCCTCTTCTTTAACCTATTGTTTCAGATTTCAGAATTTATCAGTCTGGTCCTCCATCCCACCATACCTTGCCAACAAGCCTGTCGGGCATCGTGGCACCGGTTGCGTAGTTTGGATTACCCGTAGCTTCGTATGCCGGAATCATCAGTTTAGTCGGGATCTGACCATTGGTTGCATTACCAGGATAATTGGTCGGCGTGAGTTGCGGGAAGCCTGTCCTCCTGTAGTCTGACCATGCATCCCACCAGTTCATCCATTTGCTTGCCCACATCTGCTCTCCGATCATCTCCAGGGCAGGTTTTGTTCCATAAGGATAGGTTGCAAGGTATGTTGCAACCTGCCCGTCGGTAACCACGAATGACGGATCGTAAATAGTGTACATCTGCATCGCCAGCTTTACTCCGTTATTGTAATGCTGTTCTGCCGTTCCGGAGATCCCTGTTCCAATGCCTCTTTCGAGAGCTTCCGCAAGCAGGAATTCAGATTCTGCAGCGTGCATTACCATGTAAGGCTCATCATCCTGCATCATCAGGGGATTTACTGCTACAAAATGCTCATAGGGGACTGTAGCACCTCCCATTAAGGTATTGAGCATTGATCCGTCCAATCCATTTGGTAAGCCCTCATACTTCAGAGGATCTGTTTCTATATAAATCACAGAATTAGCTGTCCATTCTATTATTCCGGGGCTAAGTATCGTAAGCCTTGGATCATCGTCGGCCGTGCTTGTTTTATCCGGTCCCTTGAGCCAGTCAACAAATGTTTTACTAAGCAAAGAACTCGACCATTGCCCGCCATCA
>JAVEVC010000099.1:0-6339 GCA_034005245.1 Bacteroidales bacterium | reverse complement strand
TTGTGGCAACACCGGCTTTTAATCCGAATTTTACCTGTGGATAAGCCGTTATTGCAAACATTACTGAAATAATTAGTAACAATAGTTTTTTCATTTTTCTCAGTTTTAAGTTTAAATAATTTGTCTTAATAGTAGTATTTAATCATACAGATAAGTAGTATTTGATCATATAAATAAGATAATCCGGAAATGACAAGTTCATTCAACCTGATTATTTTTATTCAATCAGAACGTCTCGCAGGCAAAATTATTTTACAGGAAATTCAGCAAATATTGTGCCTTTCTTGCTACAAGCCCGTATTTCTGCTTAATGCTGCAGGCAGGTGAACGGTCAAATCATATTCAGATGAATCATTTTAAAAAATGTTAACAGTAGTTTCTTTTTCTGCTTCTGCATGATATTATTTGGAGTTTTTCTTAATTTAGAAACCTTAAACACTCATAATCATGAAAACCCTGTTACACTTTATTCAGTTTATTGCAATACTAACTTTTAGCATTACGTCTGTCGCACAACAGGCAAAGCAAAATGAGAAACTTCATATACTTATCATAGGAGCTCATCCCGACGATCCGGACAAAGTTGGAGGCACAGCCTATAAATGGGCTCAGCTGGGGCATGATGTGATGATGGTATCACTGACCAACGGAGATTCAGGACATCAGTCGTTAAAACCCGAGGAGCTTGCCAGGATAAGAAGGGAGGAGGCCAGAAGGGCAGGTGAAGTAATTGGAGTACGGTATATTACTCTCGATAATCACGACGGTCAGCTGATGCCAACATATGAGAACAGGCTGGAAGTAATACGCCTTATAAGAGAGCATAAGGCAGACATGGTTATTTTCCCGAGGCCTTATGACTACCATCCCGATCACCGCTATACCGGAACCCTTGTACTGGATGCTGCATATATGGTGACGGTGCCTGCTATTCTGCCCGAGGTTCCTCATCTTGACAAGAATCCGATGTTCCTGTTCATGAGCGACGGATTCATCCATCCTGAACCCTTCAAGGCCGATGTGTGTGTAGCTATTGATGATGTAATAGAAAAAAAGATCGACATGTACCATCAGCATACATCGCAGATGTATGAATGGCTGCCCTACAACCGCGGAGCTCTCAGCGAAGTGCCCGATACTGAGCAGGCAAGGAGGGAATGGCTTGGAAAAACAAGGAAATCCGGCTCAGATGCAATACGGTACCGAGAAAAGCTTATCGAACTCTACGGAATGGGAACAGGATCCTTAGTCAAATACTGTGAAGCATTCCAGGATTCGGGTTATGGCACCCCTCTCACAAAAGAGAATCTGAAACGCTATTTCCCGTTTTACTGATACATCACATAACTGCTGTTCTGATTCAGTTCAATATAATTCCCTTCGGTTTCCCTGAGGCCGTACTCAAAACAATAATGGTATTTCATCCCACCCGTTAACTCAATATAATGGGTGAAAAAGCTGAAATTATACCCAAGAGCAAACAAAGCATCCTTGTGTACCCTGGTCTTTCCATCAGAATAGAGATCCGAAAGGATCCTCCTGTTTTTCCTCAGCAATCCGTGAACATTCCTGACAAAGTTTGTTGAGGTACGGTTGAGGCGGTTGTTGTAATTGTTCCTGCACTGGTCGGAGCAAAACTTCTTATCACTGCGACCTTTTACGGGTGCACCGCAATCGAGACATATTCTATTCATAGCACTGAAAATTTTCTCTGAAAATAATAAAAACCGGTTCCAAAAGAAGAAAGAATAGAAAAAAATTTCAGTATGAAAGGCTTTTCCACAACCGGAGGTGAGAAACGAGGCCCCGGGGGCGAGTCCATGCAGGTAACCACAACCCCGGGCACCCTTATTTACTTTATGTAAAAAATCTTTACCTGTAATTTAGTTTCTGAGCTATTTCATTAACAAGCTTGAAATCCGCATCACTGGAAACCGGGTTCCAAGGTGTACCTTCAGCTGTATCAACAACACCCTTAAGGATATTGGCAGCTTCATCCTTTTTGTTTTCCTTCATAAGCCTGGCCCACTCCTTCATTTTATCATTGCCCCTGATGCTCATCCAACTGTTGAAATAAGCTTCAGCTTCATTATTCTTTCCCATACGGTTAAGTGCCAGAAGCGAGAGATAATTCATCGACCTGCTGCCGGCCGGTTTGCCATCATTATATCCTGCAACTTTCTCAAACAGAGCCGATGATTCCTTCTTCTTCCCTGATTTTTCCAGAATAATGGCACTGATGAAATCTTCCGCCCGCTCATCAACATTGAAAGGCCTGCCCACACCAAGGTTTTCCGGCCACTTATATGCATTTGAAGCATACAGTGAAGCTTTCTTCAGACTGTTTGCGGAATAATATCTAAGAGCGTTGAACAAATTGGCATTCTTCCATGCCATCCTTCCATATCCTGCTCCTTCATGTGGCAGGATCCTGGTCTTTTCAAGTATTTTCACACTCTCATCATATCTGTTGTTATAAAGCAGCGACATTGCATGGTCAAACTTTATAACATACACATCATCAAATATTTTTACAGCTTTCTGGGTCATTTCCAGGGCTTTGTCATACCTGTTCTGCCCGCTGTAATATCCATAAAGAAGATGGTAAGGTCTCCAGTTATCTGATCCGTAATTCAGGGCTTTGAGATAGTCAGGCTCTCCGGAAACTTTTCCTTCCTCTTCAAAAAATCTGCCTCTTGCAAGATAAAAACTGTAACTCCTGGATTCATCGCCGCATTCATTAAAAAGCTTCTTTGCTGCATCAAACTGGCGCTTATTCCAATGCAGGAGAGCGGAATAATATTTTGTTTTCCAACTGGGTTGCTGCTTGTCGGCCCATGCAAGTATTTCAGCATACTCTTCCCTGTACGGGAATACCAGCTTATCATCAGCTTTAAGGGCGCGTTCCAGATACATTTGCGATTTCCGGGAATCATTTTGTTTGAATGCCAGGTAGGATGAAAGGTAGTCCGCAACAGGGGTTTCAGGACACAGCTCCATTACAGAAACTGATTCATTTAAAAGTCCTGCATTCAGATACCATAATGCCAGTTCAATATATGTCTCATACCTGAATTCTCCGGTTACTCTTGATACTAATACTTTTTTGGCATCTTCTTCTTTTCCGGAATAGTATTTTTCAAATGCAGCAAAATGGTTCAGAGGGTCCATCCGCAGCATTCCTCTGATAAGCATATCATGGGTCTGGGCATCACCCCTGAGCCTTGCTACCACTGCTGCAGTCCTGTATATATTCTTATCCATCCCGTTATAGAGAAGTGCATCGTTGGCATATTCCCAGGCTTCGTCAAGCCTGTTCTCATTCAGTGCTATTAGAGCCAGTTTATTCCGGGAAACGGATTTGTACTGAGGTGATCTTAAAGTGACACCAAAGGCATCACGCGCCTTATTATATTCTTTCTTCCTTGAAAGAAGAACACCGTAAAGGAAATTTGCATCAGGATCATAAGCATCGAAGCTTATCACCTTCCTGACTTTCTTTTCTGCTTCATCATAATCCATATTCTGGTAATCTATTTCAGCAAGCGAGGTAAGAGCAGGCAGATAGCTTGGATCTTTCTCCAGACATTTCTTAAAAAAACCCGTAGCTTCGGGATACATGCGCTGCCTTGATTTTTCGATACCCCTGGTATACAAGCCGTAAACCGATTCCCAGTCAAAATCTTCCGGTATTGTCAATGGTCTGTCAATGAAATTGGCCTCCTTATCTGACATATCATATTTCAATTCCCCTTCTGCCAGTCTGAATTTAACCTGGTCATTTTTCAACGATACTGCTTGAATGAATATCTGTTCAGGTTCAAGGTCAATATTAAATTCACTAATCACATTTCCTGACAGATCAGTTATCTGCAGCTTGTCTTTAACGAAAGACAGGGCCTGAAACTGGATTCTATAATCCTTATCGTTTTTATAAACATTCAGAATACCTTCCCTGGAAATTGAATTAACACCTTTCATGTCGCTCAGAGGGAACCAGAGTTCCGTGACATTTTCAACTCCGCCCGGTTCAAAAAACCTATGCTTGAATGGAGTCATGGTGCTTCCGTCACCTTCCTGGTTATAGAGAAATCCGGTCTGCATTTCTATATACTGGGTATTTCCCTTTTCCGGATCTGTGAGAAGATCGACCCAGATTGCACCGTCACGGGCAAGCGACCAGATCCATATCTTCTTACCGGGTTTTACAGGCTGCCTGGTCCAGTGGCCGAAACCTGAGTTGCTGTCATGAAAATAACCTGCAAACCAGTCAGTATACTCGCCAAGCACATGATAACTTTTTGATGAACCGAAGTAATTGTTCTTATAGAGAGAAACGTCCCTTCCATCTTCTTTGACCGGCCAATCTGAAGATTCACCGTCGTGCCCTATCTCAGCCGAACCCGGAAAGAAAAACTGAAGGTCGTCAGTGCCATCTGCAGCAGCTGTCTGCCAATGGTAAAGCGACGTTTTCTTGTCAGTCGGATTATTCCAGTATGAAGTAACCTCAAACCATGCTTTGTCATTCGGCAGTCTTATTTCCACCCTCCATTCGGTGCGTGAAGGCAGGTCGAGAGATCCTACGAAACAGGAAACACTTCCGTCGGGATTTTTCTGGTAATGATAGTCTACCGGTGTGGCAACTGTGGGAGCATGGCCTATAACTCCGAAATTGTGTTCTATTCCCCCTGATGTCCAGGGGCCCCTCATGGCAATATCCCTGAATTTGACTACTTTATTAAAGTATATGAAATACTGATTGTTTTTCTTGTCGAGGGCACCCCAAATTTTTCCTCCTATTTCCGGTGCGACCCAAACCTTAATCCAGTTGTTTTCGAGTACGACCATTTTTTGAGGTTTGTTAACAGGTGTATAGGAGAACCCGTCGAATCTGAAATAGGGGAATATCTTCCCGGGCCTTGCCACCGGATCAGGGTCTCCGAAATCATAGGTTGTGAAGGTGATCATTTCTTCCTTTATGGTTGCGTCCTGCCCGGAAAGCGAGATAAAAAGAAATGCCGACAGAAAAAAGAATATCAGTTTTTTCATGATTTGTAGTTAATGTATTAATAATTATGTTATTAGATCATTTAATCCGTTTTCGACAACTAAAGATAGGGATTTCCTTAAAATAAGTGATAATTCAGAATTGGATTATGCCTGTAAATAATAAACGCAAAAAAAGGGGCCTTACAGCCCCTCTTTTTTCTTATAATCATTCATTATGGCTTTTTGTCCCACCACAGTTTGGTAGTGGCAACATCTCCATTGGGTGTTGAGCTTTCTTCATTAAGCTTTTGTATTGCAGCTTCAACCTGGGCTTTATTGGTATTGTACTCATTGGTCCAGTAGGTCAACCTGACAGGGAGTGAAGTTGGTGGAACATCAAGATTCTCGCTTTCGAGACGGTCAAACAGTTTCGGATAGTGAGTTCTTCTTCTTTCAGCATATGCTTCCTGGCTGTTGGGGAAGAGAGCTATCCATTTTTGAGTTATGATCTGCTCGAGTTGCTCTTCCTTTGTTCCGGCAGAGTTGAATAATACCGGTACTTTGCAAACAGGTTCCGGGGCTACGGGTGGAATGACAGTGTTTTTGTCTACTCCGGGTGTCCATGGGACGAGTGTGCTTGTCACATAATCGTTTCCTAACAGGTTCAGATGGTCGGTATATCCGTTTTCATCAAGCGACATCTCGATACCAGTGTTATAAAGTTCTTCAACAGTCCCCGGCCCTGTGTTCCATCCCTCAAGAACTCCTTCTGCCTTAAGGAAATATGATTCTGCGGCACGCATCACATACATATCAGGTCCCTTATCGCCGACTATGGTATAGGGTACTGAATGGTCTGATGCCAGTGCATCAAAGGCAACAGCGCTTCTGTCATTTTTCGTCTGGCCGTTCCTTACTCCCTCATAGTCAAATGCCAAACCGGGAGGGTCATCTGTTGGATCAGGCTCCTTTGCAGGAGAAAACCATGATGCAATTCTTGGGTCGGCATATCCTTTCATTATACTTTCCATATCGGCGCTCATCCTGTATTCTATCCAGGGGCTGATTGTATTATATGGATTTGTAAAGTTCATTGATGATGTCATCCAGCCATTATCGGCATTATCAAGAATAACGCCCTCCGATACAGCTTTTTCTGCCTGAGTCTGAGCGACTGTGGGGGTAACATATTTCACCCTCATTGCAATCCTAAGCCGCAATGAGCTCCCGAATTTCTGCCACTTGTCCAGATCCCCTGCATAGATGGGGTCATACTTTGACAGGGTTGCAGAAACCTGCCCGGCATTCGCCTTGAGAGTTGTTATTGCAGTATCAAGTTCAAGGAAGAAA
>JAVEVC010000006.1:109647-114881 GCA_034005245.1 Bacteroidales bacterium | reverse complement strand
CGGTTTCCTCTGCTTCCCTACTTCCTTAAGAAGAGGATAGTTTTGCATATTGCGTGAGCCTACCTGAAGCATATCGGCATATTCTGACACAAATTCCACCTGGCGGGTATCCATTACTTCGGTAACGAAGGGCAATCCGGATTTAATGCTTATTTCCCGGAGCATTTTAATTCCCCCCTGTCCTAGTCCCTGAAAATTATAGGGTGATGAACGAGGCTTGAAAGCACCCCCACGAAGCATTGCTGCACCAGCATTTTTAACCTTTTCAGCTGTTTCACTGATCTGTTCATGGCTTTCAACAGAGCAAGGACCTGCAATAATGACAATCCCTGATCCGCCAAAATGAATTCCGCTGCTATTAACAATCGTCGGCCCGGGTTTTGACATTCTGTTAACCCTTTTGGGAACAGAACATCCTTTAATATCAGGGGGATCTTTATAAGGATTTGGTTCCATTTTTTGGCTTTTTGAAATTAGTATCCCATATTCGTTTTCTTGTATATGACATTTTCCCGTTCAAATTTTGGAGCAGGGGAGAATTCAAATCTGCCATTATTTACTTTTGCCATAAAAATAGGCCTTAAATTGTTGAACGCTCCGTCAAAAATCACAACCCCTGTAACACCTTCGTAACCCTGGAATGTTTTCAGGTCGGTGAGGATATCCCTTATCAGTGTACGGTTGAGCCCTACTTTATTGATAGCTTCAATTATCATATTAATAGCATCATAAGCATGAGCCGCGAACACATTAGGCTCCATTCCGTATTTTTTCTGATAACTGGCCTGGAATGTCTTTAATTTGGGATCATTGGCGGTTGGATTATACTGGCATGTGGTAATCACTCCCTCGGCATATTTCCCGGCATATTCGAGAAATTCAGGGTTCACCATCCTGTCGGAACCGAAGATTGGCTGATCCATGCCAAGTTCACGTATCTGTTTAACTATCAGCCCTGATTCTTTTGCATTACCCCAGACGAGGATCGCATCAGGTTTTATCTTTTTTATTCTTTCAAGCTGTGATTTGAAGTCGGTTTCAAGGTCATTAAACCTTTCCTCTATTATAGGAGGGAAACCCATTCTTGTAGCAGAGCGGTTGAAATGCATTGTACCTACCCTTCCGTACCTGTTGTTGGCCCTCATCATTGCCACACGTTTATAGCCGCAGTTCGTGTATATGTGTTTGACCAGGGCATAGCTGCTTTGCCTGTCATCGGGTATGACCCTCAGCACCCATGGGATGTTTGTTTCCGTATATGTAGGATCGGGATCGCCCGGATTGATAACCGGGATCTCAAGCTTCAGGGTTGCCCTGATAGCCACGTGTGAATTGATGTCATCAATAGTACCCACCCAGGCCCACACTCCTTCATCGTCCATTTTGACGACCTCGTTGGCTGCGGCACCCCAAAGACCAAAATCATTATGGATCATTAATCTGTAAGGCGTACCCTTATATCCTCCTTTTTTATTGGCTTCCTCCACGGCAAGCAGAGCACCATTCTTCATCTGTTCACCCAGGGGTCGAATGATAGAACCTTCCAGGGGACCAAGAAAGCCCAGCCGCACTTCTTTAAGGTCAGTTGGAGGCGGGATCTCACGGCCGGCTCCGTAAAACCATGTTGGCTCCAGAAAATGATACTTATATGCTTTCTGGTACTTATCGTAAGCCACAAGTTCATCCGGGATATCGCCATAGTTAACGCTGCTTTCCTGTCCTGTCATCCATGGAAAAGATACAAGAAGGAAAAAAGTGACCAGGATCCTGAATTTCGTTTTCATCTTTTTAGCATTATGTCATTTTACAAATAGCGTATGTTTCAATTTCAACAAGAAGGGATTCCCAGCATAATCTTGCCTGGATACCCGTACTTGCAGGCAGAGGATCGAGATTCATCCAACTGAAGAATGAAGTCCTTATCTTGTTGAAGTCTTCATAGTCCCTTTCGATATCCCTAAGATAATTTGTTGTCCGTACCACATCGTGCCAGGTCATATTCTCCGCAGCCAGTAGATTGGTAATATTCCTGTAAGTTCTCCAGGTCTGAGCCCTGAAATCGCCAACATGCTCAGTTTTGCCCTCCTCATTCACACTTGCGGTACCTGATATGAGTAATACCTTATAATTTCCGAATTCCAGCCTCAGCGCTCTCGTAAAAGATGACGGCCTTTTGTAATCATAAGCTTCATTAATAATATGAGGAGCATGAACAGAGTACTTCTCAATTGGAGGACGGTCTTTATGAACTTCCGGATAAACATATTCTCCGATTGCTTTTTCATCAGACAGTATGCCAAGTTTCTTCATTTCTGCGCGCTCACCTTCAGATAGTTTTGACAGGTCGATTGGTAGTTCTTTTTTTTCCATTCCAGACAACTAAAGTTTATATATTAATTAATTATTTTTTTAATCTGTTTAATTCATAAATATCTATAATATACTGTATTCCTTTGTGTTACTTAGTGATTGCTTAGTTAACCTTGTGGTTTATAAATTATTAACCACAAAGAGCTCAAAGGATTTCACAAAGGATACACTAAGTCTATGAATTATTAAAGTTAATTATGTATTTAATTATGTATTTAATTATGTAATTAATTACGTATTTAATTATGTAATTTATAAGTTCAGTAACTCTCCACGGCTTACGCCTTTAGAGGTAGCCACCCACAGCACTCCGTCCTCGGCATCAACACCTATTATGAAGTTGTGAGAGATGGAGGGTGACAAAGGGACTTCCCTCACCAGGGTATTGCCATTCTTAATGATAGCTTTACCGTTAACACTGTTATCATCCTTTTTATAGGTTACCCAGTTGGTTCCGTCGGTGCTGCTCAGCCCGTTATCGGAACATACGAAGACCCATTTGCCTTCTGCTCTCAGGAAGTTGATGAAGTTGCTTGCAAGTCCGCTGTCGTGGTCAAAGTAACCTTTCCAGTTCTTCCCGTCATAGCGGCTCATCCCGAAGTATGTTGATACCCAAAGAATACTGTCGGAATAAGAAGTTGCGGTTGTAATATCATGTATAACTCCGTCATCGGGCTGGAGGTCTATTTCCATGAAGCCGTCGGGGTCGATATAATCCCTGAAATGATGGGTCTGGGTGTTATACTCGATCACTCCTCCGCCCCAGGCAGCAATCCATACTTTACCGTCGCCGGCAGATAGTGCATAGGTCCATGGTTCATGCATGGGGGCATTCATTTCCGTGAAAATCTCCCATTGTTTCGTTCGTGTATCATAATGCCCTGCACCTCCTCCGGTAGCGCACCACATATCTTTCCCGAAGCAGAAAACATTGTATACCAGATCATTCGGCATGCCACTATTGAACTGGTTGAAAGTTTCAAATTTTCCGCCCGACCAGCGGTTCAATCCCCCTAGGGTACCAATCCAGACGTCGCCCGTGATAACGCTTACATCTACAGACACAATTCCATTATGGGCAAGGCCATCGTCAGTGGTAAAAGTTTTCCATTTACCGTCTTCATAGACCGCCAGACCGTGATGAGTACCCACATAGACACGGTCGCCGTCGATCCTTATGGCGTAACATTTATCAGATGGAAGTCCATCCTTCTCGGTGAAATTCTTCCAGTTACCATATACAGGAATTCCGGTGGCATGAACATGATTTCCCGATTCTTTCTCAAGTGATTCGATAGTGGAAAAATCCACTAAATCATCAGACATTCTGTGCGCTTTATTTTCAAGCGAAGGTTTATTGCTCCTTGCAAGGAGTAAAATCCCTGCAATGATCAGGACCAGCACCGGTAAACCATATTTTACCAGATTGTTGCCGAAAAGATTCTTCATTTTGTTACGATTTTGCGTTTCATTATTCCAGCCTGAAGTTTTTTGCTATCATTCTGATAATATTCCGGGCCGCTTAGCGATTTCAGATATTCAATAAGTTCATTGAGTTGAATTTTCGTGAAATCATTTACAGCTCCATGGGTATTTTCCTCTGCATATATTGTCCAGATTTCTTCGAGGGAAAGAGCAAGGCCGTGGTGAAGGTAAGGCGGGGAAGCATAAATATTATTCAGATGCGGTGTGTCAAATAACATTGAATCATCGCTTTCAAGGAGAGTTCCTACATCCTCAAACTGCTTGTTTGTAAAGTAGGGAGGCGGATGGCAGGTAATACAGCGATCTTTCTCGGGTATTTCGTTCCCAAGGTTATCATGGGTTCTCTCAAACAGTTCCTTACCCCTTAATTGCATGGCATTTAGTTCTCCTGTAGGGTTATAAAGGAGGTTAGGCGGATAGGGTATTCCTGTAACAATATATGCAACAAGAGCATCCAGTTCTTTATAGCTGAAAGGTTCGTTTCTTGTCAGCACTGTTGAGAATCTCATTCCATCCTGCTTGTAAATTGTCTGGTTCTTCCCGTTCCATTTGAAGGGAGGGCAATCTCCTATATCGCGCAGTGATTGAGTATTGGCAAGGTTCCGGCCCATATCCTTTGATGCCATGTTATAAACCAGTCCGTCCTCATGAGCATCCGGATGGCAGGTATAACAAGCATACTGCGTTTGGAAAGTACCTTTGGCATTATTAAGTATTCTCCGCCCGTGTCGGGCTACCGTCACCCTGCGGGGTCCTCCCAGATCTATGTTACTTATAGTTTCACAGGTTTCGGTGCTGATTACGACTATCCTGTCCTGAAGATGTTCTGCAACATAAAGCTTTTTCCCATCAGGTGAGATTACCATTCCTTTTGGATTTGCGCCTGTTGGAATGCGTTTTTCGACAAACCGGCAGCTTACACCAAGGTGATTTGCATAATATTCAAGTTCTTCTGTTGAATATTCATTAATAATCTTACGGAGAGAATCAATATTTACCACTGAAATCAGATCTACGCCTGCATGGGATACAAAGGCCCTTTTCCCATCGGGAGTGATTGCAACATCAAACGGATCGGCAAAGTATTGATTGGGTTCATCAAGCAACAACTGTATTATTCTTCCTTCAGGTTTCTGTTCAATGATTCCGATGCCATTGGTCATCATGAAACCTCTTTCGACCTGGATGGAAGGGACCAGGTTCTTAGGCCTTATAAGGGGCATTATTGCCAGATCGCCTTCAGGTGTGAAAGCCATATTTTCCATCATATATGCTGACTCCACATCCTTACGCTCGACGACTCTCTGATCTTCATCCTTTATTACAGTAAGCTCACAAACAACCGGCTCACCATAAGGAACAAGAAGTGCTCTCCTGCT
>JAVEVC010000006.1:0-109547 GCA_034005245.1 Bacteroidales bacterium | reverse complement strand
GCATGGAACGGTCTGTAAACAAAGAAACTAACCAAGCCAATCAATCCAATAATCCCGACTGTTATTACCGGCTTTTTGTAGATCGTTTTCATGTGAAAATAAAATTATTATACTAATGATAATTAAGTGTTTCACATGTAACCTTCCTTATTTTCATTTTCTTAGATCGTAAAATTGTACATGAAGGTTTCATAGATTATTCCAATTCAACTACTTTTTCCTTTATTTCAGTAATGTTCACTGGTATTAAAACTGGTTGCTTCTTTACAGCCAGCGGTATTCTGTTAACAGGCACTGTTTCGGGATCCTCATGACATCCTACACATCCTCGTCTCTCATTCGGACGAAGCCATAGCCATGTACACGGTCCGTGAAGGACTCTTCCGTCAGCATCCAGGGAACGGATCCGGAAGGGTTTGTCTGAGAGTACCTTTAATTGGAATGAACCATCGTCTTCCAAAGGTACTACACCATAAGTTGAATCAATCCCCAAAACTTCAATCATGGCAGCCTTTGGATGAGATGGGTCATTCATTCCTGATTCGATACCCATAAAATTCACATCCTGACAAAGCAGCAAGCCAGTCTTAACAAGCAGATCAACTTCACTGGGGAGTTTTTTTGGCCTGTTGTATGGTGCAGCCATAACAGCTTCAAGGACATTGAATTCCCGGTCAGCATACACTACATTTCCTGCTGTTTTATTCACCGGATCAATTTCATATAATGAAATAAGCTCCTCTTCCAACATTGCACCGGTTGCCAGATACTTGCCGGATTTGAGGGGCAGTACGGAGTAGAAATCTCCATTCAGGCTGGAAGCAAGTTCAACTCGCGAATGGAGAGGCCTGTTGTAACTAATTGATACTATTGATCCTGCAAGGGGATTAGTTTTTTCAGATTCTATAAATACTATTCTGCCGTCAAATGTTTCACGAGGACAACTGAAAAACTTACTGCCTGAAGAGCTCATATAAAACAAATCGGCTTTTGTGCCATCAGGTCTCATGACCACAAACATCGGATCACCATGGTCGGGTAATAACTGCTGGTTCACTGTCAGAATGCGTCCGTCTTTCAAAACGGTTGTGGAATAGTTGTCACCAGGGCTGTAAGTGATCTGTCGAAGTCCGGTGCCATCGAGGTTGCAGGTAAAAATACAATGAGCACATTTAACAGTGTCATTAACAGTTAGTTTGCTGAACGCAAGCATCCCTCCCGGCAGATAACAGGGATCGGTGCAGTTATCTTTAAAAGATGTGATCTTTCTGTATTTCCTATTGTTCAGGTTCATTTCCCATATCTGCCATGAATCGCCTTCCTCTTTCTGTGCAGTGAAGATCATTGACTTACCGTCAAATGAAACATCGGGCCAGCATGCAGAATAAAAATCATCTGTCAGTATCCTGTGAGAATCCTTTTTGCCCATTACTACAGAACTGATACGTGCTTCCGGAAAATAACGCGAAGTAACCCCGGTTAAATAATCAGGTTCACTGAAAGATGCAGGAATCTCGGTAAGTAAGAGCAAATCATTTCCGGAGGAAGAATGGCCGCAGGAGATAATATTGCTGCTTATAAGGATTACTACAAGAGCTCTGAATGAACTATAAAAGAATCTGATGCTCATAAATAAACTTTTAAGGTTCTTTCACATCAAGGATCTGGTTGGCCTTTACATTTTCGAATGTCTGAACCTTTCCTGAGGGCCAGACAATTTCAATCTTTTCTACCAATTCATTTTCAGCCAGTCCGAAATGCAGCCTTGGATCGTTCTGGGAAAGATAACCGGTAGTGCTTCTTTTCTGGGCTGTCTGTGTTATGCCTCCGGAGGTAACCTTCACGCGCGAGCCCATTCCATCCCTGTTGCTGGATGTTCCCGTAAGCTTTAGCAGAAGCCAGTTATTACTGTTACCCTTATTATTCCTGAGGAACACGCAATGATCGTTAAGATTAACAATAAAAACATCCAGATCCCCGTCATTGTCATAATCGGCGATACATGCACCCCTGCCTACTCTTTCAGTGTGGAAATACTCTCCAAGCTCAAGTGACACATCCCTGAATTTACCTTCCCCTTCATTCTGGAAAAGCTGGTCCTCCTGTCCATACAGGTGTTTAAGCGCACCATTGGTTTTGAAAATATCCACATCGCCATCGTTGTCATAATCGATGAACGATGATGACCAGCCTACAAACTGAGCTGCCGCCATTGATATATTTGAAGAAATGCCCCTGTCGGCAAAAACACCGTTTCCAATATTCTCATAAAGGGAACAATAGGTGTCGTCTGATACAAACATGTCGAGAAGGCCGTCGTGATTGAAATCAGCGTAATCGACCGACATGCTTACCGTAGCCTCTCCTCCCTGGCTGAATGCGGTGCCTGACAATGTTCCGTGGTCAACAAATCCTTTTCCTCCCTCGTTGTGCCACAGGTAATTCAGGGTATGATCGTTGGCAACATAAATATCGACCCATCCGTCGGCATCGTAATCGGCAGAGCCAACTCCCATTGCCCTGCCATCAATATCGGTTATCCCCATTTTCCCGGTCACGTCCTCAAATGTTCCGTCGCCGTTATTATGATAGAGCACATCCTTCTGTGCGTCGTAAGCCATAGGGCCGGGGAAACCATCGGGTGCATAATAATACTTATAGTCTGGGTCAAACTCCAGGAAATTTCCCACATAAATGTCGAGGTAGCTGTCATTATCATAGTCGAGCCAGGTTGCACCAATACTGCACTCCTTACCTCCTGCCACATCTGCCTTCTTTGTAACGTCGGTAAATGTTCCGTTCCCGTTATTCTTTAACAGAACATTCGGTCCGTAGTTGCTTAAATATAAATCAGGGTATCCGTCATTGTTAAAATCTCCGCTTGAAACGCCCATGCTGTACCATGGCCCGCCCACACCTGCTTTTTTGGTAACATCTTCAAAAGTCCCGTTCCCCAGGTTTTTGTAAAGTCGGTTTCCGCCAGGTATTACGGCGGGTTTCTCACTTTTTATAAATCCCTCAATCCATGTGCCGCTGCAAGCATATATATCAAGATATCCATCGCGGTTAAAATCGAGGAAAACAGCCCCTCCTCCGTCTGATTCGACGATATTGTTCAGTTCGTCTTCCCCTATGGAATGAACAAAGTCAAGTCCGATCTCTTTGGCTATATCCTGGAAGAAATCATCGTTTGCGGCAATGGTATTTTCCGAAGACAAATTTTCCTTGCCTGAGGCGGGAGTTTTTTTTGAATTGCACGACGAGGATGCAATCAGAATGAATAGTAAGATATAAAAATTGCGGGTAAAGCTCCTGAGGTAAATCTTTCCACCAATCATGTTGAGGTTTCTTAAGGTTATCAAAAAGCCGGGTTAGCGATTCTTTACCTGTCCTTAAGAACCCCGTTATCAGTTCTGCATTTATGTCATCTCCTGAGGATAACACGGACAAAACAATGATTCAGGTTACAAGGTTAAAATACAGAAGGTCTGATCGTCGGGCGTTCAGGGTTAAACAGGCAAATCTTTTAACAAATTTTAACTAATATTAAGTAAATGTTATTAAACCTTAGTTAAAATGTAATTAAATTGAGATTAAATTGCCTGCCGGAGACACGCTGCTAAGGTGCAGCACTATGAGTTCCGGTGAGTAGTAAATTTTCGCGGAGTTCAAGCCAGCGGATGCAGCTTTATCCTTACTGTTGTACCTTCCCCGGGCTGAGATGAGATCTTGATGGTTCCGTTGTGGTTGCGGATGATCCTGTCGACCAGTGAAAGGCCTATTCCGCTTCCGGGGGCTGATACAGCGTTTGATCCACGGTAAAAGGGTTCAAAGACTTTCTTTATTTCCTCTTCCGGTATTCCGATTCCTTTATCTCTGAAAATTATCTCAATAAGCTTACCGGGGTGCCTGACCTCTATTCCTACCGTATGGTCTGATGAAAACTTGCAGGCGTTTTCGATAATATTTGAAAATGCAACCCTTATCAGATATTCATCCGCCATAACGGCCATCTGATCTGAATCGGTAAGCGAATCGTCTATTGATATTTTAATATGATAATCCTTATTGAATTTTTTCACCTCATCGTGTACCTGCCAGAGTACTTCATCGATCCTTATTTTAGTCGGGGGCTTCTGATGGGTTTCTCCGCTGGTCCGTGCGATAAGAAGCAACCTGTTTGAGAGGTCGATGAGAGATCTGATGTCTTCGAGGACTGATTCAAGAGCTGATTTGTATTCAGGCGCTGACCGGTCTTTCATCAGCAATACCTCAATCTGTCCGTTTATTGAGGTAAGAGGTGTTCTCAGCTCATGCGAGGCGTTGGCAATAAAATCCTTCTGGGTTGCGAAAGATTTCTCAAGTCTTTCAAGCATCCTGTTGAAGGTTATTGCCAGCCTTCCTATTTCGTCGAGGCCGTTTCCTTCGGGAACCCTCAGATCAAGGCTGGTAATGGATATTTCCTCAACCTTCTCCACCATATCAGATATAGGTTTCAGTGCTCTTCCGGAGTAGAACCATCCGGCTATGGAAAACAGTAACAGGCTGACAGCCGAAACCGATATAAGCATGGTCATCATTTTCTTCAGGTGCAGTAGCCCGTCCTTGTCAACAGCAGCAGCGAGAATCACAAACTGCTGTGTTCTTGTGGTATGCAACTCACCTGTTACTTCATAGTCATCCTGCCGGCTGAAAATGTCTCCCTTCTGTTTTACCTGCGCAATCAGGGAATTAATATCCCTGAACTGCCATTTACGGTCTGAAACGTACAAGGTATCATTTTCATAATTCAGAATGACGATTTTTTCAGCCTGCAGCCTTGTGGGATAGGAAATCCCTGATCTGATTATCTGGTTTATGTTGAATTCGTAGCTGTCGAGGACCAGTTTTGCCGTATTCTCAGCCCTTGAGCGGAGGAGACTGCGAAATTCATCCCTCCTGAAGTCAGCTGAAAAGAGGTATATTGCCGTTGAAGCAACCACCATTATGATTCCTCCGAACAGAAGAAACTGCAACGTCAGCCTGGTCCTTATTAGCATACTATTTTTCCCCGAAAATATAACCGAAACCAACCCTTGTATGGATCAGCTTTTTATTATATCCTTTGTCAATTTTCTTGCGGAGGAAGTTCACGTAGACATCAACCACGTTAGTCCCGAAATCAAAGCTTACGTCCCACACCCTTTCAGCAATGTCATTTCTCGATAGTACACGTCCGGAATTCCGCATAAAATATTCCAGCAACGAGAACTCCTTTGCAGTCAGGTCGATAACTTTTTCTCCTCGTCTTGCATATTTCTTATCGAGGTCAAGTTCGAGGTCGCCTTCGACAAGCTTGTTGACAGGCTCACGGGTTTGTTCAGCCGTTTTAAGCTGGACCTTGACCCTGGCGAGCAGTTCCCTGAATTCAAACGGCTTTACGAGGTAGTCATTAGCTCCTGCTTCAAATCCCGACAACTTATCATCGGTAGTGCCAAGGGCGGTTAATATAAGTACAGGAACCATCGGGTTCATCTGCTTCAGCTTCCTGCAAAGCTCAATGCCGTTGATGCCAGGAATGATGATGTCAACAATAAAAAAGTCATATTTGTCTTCCCTGGCCATTTTTTCAGCAGAGAGTCCATCATGAGCTATATCAGCTTCAAAACCGTTTTCTTTAAGGCCCTCTTTAATGAAGGAAGCTACCTTGGGTTCATCCTCGACTATCAGAATCTTCATTTTTCTGAATTTTTAACGATACCAGCACAACAGAGTAGTTAACCTCTGACAGTATAGAGCCAATCCATTCTGTCAGGGATTTGACCAGACAAAAGTAATCATTCCGGATCAGAATATGCAATAACTCTCCGTGTGAGATCAGACAACCGGCAGTTTCCAGGGATCCCTGTAGCCAGGGACCAGGTACTTGTTTACATCTGTATCATTGGTAAATCTCACTCCATCCCAGACAAGCTTCTGCCCGGAGCGGTAGGCAATGTTACCAAGTTGCGAGAATTTTGCTATGTGAGCACCTGTCTCGGTACTGGCATTTGTCTTTGCATTGCGGCTTACAATGCAGTCGAGATGATTCCTGACGTGATTTTTCAAGCCATTGCCGGCGCCTTTTCTCAGAGGGACTGGTTTCATTCGCGCCTTGCCGTTTACTACTTCCGGGATAACCTCCCATCCGTTGCGGTCAATAACCAGAGTTCCATTCTCCCCCACGAATCCAAGACCGTGATTTCTGCCATATGCCCCGTCATCGATACCAATGGCATGATCCCATAATATGTTAAACCCGTCGAATTCATAAATTGCCTGGAGAGTGTCCGGTGTTTCGCATGCATCATCCGGATAACCGTATTTGCCTCCCATGGCCATAATAGATTTAGGTGCCGTAACATCCATCCCGAAGAGTGCAAAATCGAGCAAATGCACTCCCCAGTCTGTCATTAGACCTCCTGCATAATCCCAGAACCATCTGAAGGTAAAGTGAAACCGGTTACGGTTGAAGGGCCTTTTATTTGCAGGGCCGAGCCACATATCGTAATCAACACCCTGTGGAACAGGCTCATCGGGGAGCACAGGTATTGAAGGGCACCATCCCTGGTATGAGAATACTCGTACAAGCCTGATCTTGCCCAGTGCGCCTGACCTGATGTAATACACTGCATCAAGCCAGTGAGGATCGCTCCTCTGCCATTGTCCTACCTGTACTACGGTTCTGTAACGCTTAGCAGCCTTTACCATCAGGTTGCACTCTTCAATGCTGTTCCCCAGGGGTTTTTCGCAATAGACATCCTTTCCTGCCTGGCAGGCAGCAACCATCATCAGGCAGTGCCAGTGATCGGG
Source organism: Bacteroidales bacterium (assembly GCA_034005245.1). GTDB lineage: Bacteria > Bacteroidota > Bacteroidia > Bacteroidales > VadinHA17 > LD21. Next base: position 102,716 of record JAVEVC010000006.1, on the reverse strand, counting down.
GGTGCCGATTATTACCAGGTCAACATCCTTATTTTCAATAAGCTTACGCCAGTCCTTGTAGAGGTTTGCAGGTTTCTTTCCCCTGATCTTTTCAACATCGGCAGCCCGCCTGTTCAGCACGCTTTCGTCAATATCGCAGAGAGCTATGCAATCAGTTTCCGGGTTTTCAAGAAACGCGGTAAGGTCACTAAAACCCATGCCATTGCAGCCAATAACACCTATGTTGATCCTGTCGCTTGCCGCGACTTGTCTCATTCCTGACAGGGAGGGGGCAATTCCAAGGCCTGCAGCAGCGAATGAAGTGTTTTTGATAAAAATTCTTCGTGTTGTCATATTTTCAGATTGAATTCAGCTTATCCCTGTTATCATAAACCTTCATGATGGCATTTACGATATCATCCATATCCTGTTTGGTTCCCAGCAAAGGACCTGATGCCCAGATCATTAATATTTCCTCGCAGGCTTTGTCGCAATTGGGAAGATTGAGTTCATCCCTGAACCTCTCAAGCCTTTCAGGAGGATACATTTTCTGATACTCTTTCAGTGTAAGGATATGCTCGGTCCAAGGCTCCCTGTGCAATCCGTTTGCAATGTATTTGCTCAGGCTGATGCCTTCGGCCTCAATGGCTTTCTGGAACTTATCCCGCGGAGCATCATTGAAATGTTCCTTTTTGTAAGTCATTGCATAGATGTAATATGACCCGCTTTTAGTTCCCTTGTAAAGTTTCTGTGGCACCATCCCGGGGAAGCCTTTCAGCTTTGAAGTAAGGTATTCGGCATTGGCATTACGTATGGCATGTCTTTCTCTTACCCCGGCCATCTGACCGAGAAGAATAGCGGCTTCAAATTCGTTCATTCGGTACTTTGAACCGATGGTTTCAGTTTTCCCTCTGCGTGACGTGCCGTGATTATGAACGGTATAGCACCTGTCCATGAGCTCTTCGTCATTACCGACCACAGCTCCTCCCTCGCCGCATGCAAATACTTTACTTGACTGAAAGCTGAAGCATCCGGCATCACCGATTGTGCTGAGCAATTTCCCCTGATATTCGCTGAGAATAGCCTGGCATGAATCTTCAATAACCCTTAGATTATGTTTTTTTGCGATTTGCAGTATGCGCTCGAGATTGCATGGCTGGCCCATCATATGAACCGGCATAAGGGCTTTGGTATTTTCGGTTATCTTCCTTTCCACATCGTCGGGATCGAGCTGGAATGAATACGGGTCAAGGTCGGCCATTACCGGCAGGGCGCGGCTCACAAGTATTGAAGCGATTGTGCCGGGGTCGGTATATGGAGATGTTACCACTTCATCTCCCGGTCCTATACCCATTGCCTCAACCACGGTGTTAAGTGCCTGTGTACCTGAGCCTGTTGCCACGCAATATTTCGCACCCAACAGTCCGGCAAATTCTTTTTCGAATGTGGGGACTGTTCCGTCAGGTGATTGGATCCTGCACCAAATTCCGCTTTTTGTGGTCTTAACGATCTCTTCAACCACTTTATCATCGACATAAGGCCATACGGGCCATACCTTGTTGGGAGCCACAGGAGTTCCTCCGAGAATCGCCAGTTTACCGGCTGTGCCGGAAGATGACGAAATACATCCGAACGATGGCAATGCACCTGTTGCCACAGCTGCAACCGAACCGGCTGAAACTGTAGCAATGAACTTGCGTCTTGAAAGGTCTTTCTTTTTCATCATTGAGAGATTTTAGTCTTTTATAAGGATTCTTATCTGATTAAGATTGCAGTAATCAGTTCCTATACTTCCTCCGGCACTACATATGGCTTGCGGTAAACCCTCGTTAACAGTGCATCAGCCTCAGGATCATTGGCAAATTTCTCATAATCGCCCAGGAATCTGAGACTTCTTCCCACGCGGTACGAAATATTGGCCAGATGAGGAAGAGCAGTTGAATAGAAACCTTCGTTGATGTCGCAATTAAGAATATTGTCATTCCCGGCACGTACGGCTTCAATGAAATTAGCATAGTGCGGCGCCACTTTGGTATCTGCACCTTCCTTTGATCCTGCAAACGGTATTCTTTCCCTTTCCCTGAATGCCTTCCATGTATCGCCGCTTATCTGCAGCCAGCCTTCCTTGCCATAAAAAATATTGCCTACCTCTCCCCCATCAAAACCCTCATGGTTTGTGTAACGGCCTCGGGCTTCAAACTCGAGCAGGGTTCCGTCGGCATACATGTAAGAGCAAGTCTGGGTATTGGGTGTTTCCTGAGTTGTTTTGTCACGCCCGTAGGCTTCAACGTCGCCATAAACCATAACACCTTTGGTCCTTTTATCCGGAGTGGTTTCATCCTTGTTGAGGCCGTATAAGCCACCGGTTGAATAGACTGATACAGGATGAACGTGTTTGCTTAGTCCCCAGCGGGCTATATCCAGCTGGTGAGGTCCGGTATTGCCCGTGTCGCCGTTTCCTGTATCCCAGTACCAGTGCCAGGTGTAATGGCTTCTTTTTTCGTTATAAGGCCTCCATGGTGCCGGTCCCAGCCAGAGATCGTAATGGAATGTGGGAGGGGGAACGCTATTTTTTGCCATCCCATAGGAATCCCTGGCCTTAAAGCACAGGGCTCGTGCCATGAACAGTTCGCCTATTCCTCCGTCGTGCAGGAAATTTATTGCTTCCCTTACATTTGCCGAAGAGCGGTTATTCATCCCGCACTGAACCCTGACATTGGCTTTTCTTGCTGCTTCAACCATTTTTCGTCCTTCCCAGATATTGTGCGACGCCGGCTTTTCCACATAAACATGCTTGCCTGCCTGACAGGCCCATACTGTTGCCAGAGCATGCCAGTGGTTCGGAGCAGCTATTGAAACGGCATGGATTTCCTTGTCATCAAAAACCCTGCGGAGATCCCATTCAGTGAGCGGCTTGCTGCCACCCTTATCCGTCACCATCCTGATGCGCGATCCGAACAAGGCTTCGTCAGTGTCGCAAATCGTCTTAAGGAACACATTGTGACTGTTCCTTAGATTGCACCAGGCGTCAATATGAACGCTGCCCTGGTTTCTGATACCTATAACAGCCAAATTGATGCGATCATTAGCGCCCTTAACGGCCTGGTAAGATTTTGCGCTGAGCTCCTTGCCTCCGATTGCCAGGCCGGCTGCACCAAGGGCTCCGGTTTTTATAAAATCCCTTCTTTTTGTCATAGCGGTAGTTTTATGTTAGAGTTTTAAATTTAAATTATCTGCCAGAACCTTTGCCTCCATGCATCTGCAGTATCAGAAAAAGCTGACTGGTTTATAAAGTTACATAATTATATTGTTGATCAGTATTTAAATTATCAGCTATGTTACACTGCAGCGAAACGGTCTTACTGTCGCCATGACTCATTATTACTGTACCTAAATACCCGGGATGAACAAAATAACATCTGTTCAGCAGCGGGTAATTATGTTTTCAATAAAGACGTTCCTTCTTTACAATCCCAAGCCTGTCCAATTCGTCGTGTATATAAAGGCAGTTTGATAAATTATAGTCGGGTTCGAGATGATATGCAATTTTTAGATTACCTCCGTCATTTTCCTTCAATGTCCTGTGGAGCCATTCCTCAATATCTTCTCTGGCGGAACCTTCCGACAGAACCTCAACCGGAGGAAAAACGTTTATCTCAAATTCTTTTCCCCTCCTTTTCCTTATCCCTGCCAGCGAGGTATTTGAGCCAGTGTCAATTATTTTAAGGTTTTCAACCGCGCATATCGCATCCATTACATGATCGGCATTACCGCAACTATGAAGACGTACTGCACCATATTCCCGCCCTATCCTGCTTATGCAGGGCGTGACAAATTCCATATAGGTGTAGTTGTCGAGCATAGTGCCCGAACATTCTCCAACATGCACCGACGTTACCGGGATCTTTCCAAGTTCCGAGAAGTACCCCATAACATGAATATATACTTCAGTTATCCAGTCATGAATGCTTTTCACGAGTTCCGGCTTTATCATCATCAGGGTGAATATATCCTGTCCGATGAATTTCATTGATGTGGTTACAATGCCGTGTATTGTTGCCCGGCCTGAGGTATCCCAGAAAAAGGGAGGGATGATCCTGCAGTCACGATACTTTCTCTTTGCTTCAATAAACTGTTCTCCGAGACTTTTAATGAATGTCAGCTTTGTTGTGTCGGCAACGGCAGGCAACTCTCCGGGATCATTAATATCCTTCAGAGGAAACCCTTTTACGTCAGAATCCTTGTCAGAAGCAAATACAAATTCAGCTCCAAGGGCAGCAGCAATGATCATATTGGGCTGGATGGCGCCAACCAGCATCATATCCGGGACAACATACTCAGCCTGAACAAGGTTGTCTTCCATGTTGTAGATCGGGATATCCGGAAACCTGTCCCTTATAAACTCATGGCATGCTTCATCCTGTTTCATTCTGTGGAAAGGGTCGAGGTAGTATGCGGAATCAAAAACAAATCCGCCATATCTGTTAAGCCAGCCTTTTGAAACACTTGCCTGGATCTTTATCATATGCATTTTTTTTGGTTCAAGGTTTAGGTTTTATTCCGGGTTCCGGGTTCATGGTTCCTGGTTCATTCAGGTGGTCAGACGGCAAAATACGGGGCATTTGTTTGCCATTTGCCCCTGGTAAAATCAGGAAATTCGACGGCTGTGTTTCGTTCGATGGAGATGCCTGAAAGTTCGACAATAGCTGTCATTACTGCAGAGTCATAAACATCGAGGGGTGTGGGGCCTTTCGCGGCAACAGCTTCAATGAAACGGCTCAGCATAATGTAATCCGTGCCTCCATGAGATTGTGAGGAAAGGTCTTTCTGCCACCATCTGTGATTGTACTTTTCTTCATATGGCTTCCATGGTTCCCACTCATGGTATTCAGGACTCCTGTCAACGAGATAAATCGAGTTCTTTTCCTCATAGTAGATTCCTTCTGTGCCCTGCAGCATCCAGCGGTTGGAATAGGGTCGTGGCAGCTGCATATCGTAGTTGATAATAAGAGTCTTGCCCATTTTCGTTTTAAGGACTGATGTTACTATATCTCCCTGCCTGTATTTAAGATTGGCATTGGGATGGTCATTGCCGAATCTCCTTTTAAAATAGGCGTTAATACTTTTTGATGCCGTCGCTGTTGAGGTTATCTCCGAGAAGATATCCCCCCTGTTGATATCCAGCCAGCTGATGACAGGGCCGACACTGTGTGTCGGGTACTGGTCCCTGTTGTATTTCAGAAGGTATTCCGCCGGCCATCTTTGTTCCCCTGTCTTGCTGTCAAAAAACCAGTGGTCAATGCAATCGTGTGAGTGTGCGCAATGACAATGTACTATCTCACCAAGCATCCCCAGGCGCTTCATGTTCAGAAGTGCAAGGTTGTCCTGCCTGAAGCTCCAGTTTTCAAGCATCATGCAAGGGATTCCGGTCTTTTCTGAAGTATCCACCAGTTTCCAGGTATCCTCAACAGTTATAGCTGCCGGTACTTCAATTCCCGGATAGATACCATGGTTCATTGCGTCAACTGCAATTGATGCATGTGAATCCCAGTAAGTTGCAATAATCACTGCATCAAGTTTTTCATTGTCCAGCATTTTCCTGTAAACAATTTTATCGCCGCTGTAAACAGCCGGAGGTATTCTTCCCTGATTGCTGCATATTTTTGCCGCATTTTTCGCCTTGCTGTCTGCAATATCGCATACGGCAATAATTTCAGCACCTTCTATTGCAAGCAGGTTATGGACATGTGAGGTTCCCCTGTTCCCTGTACCGATAACACCCACCCTTACAGTCAGTCCTGGCCTTTGCCGGGCTGCAGCCTCACCGGGAAGCAGGCTAATCCCTGCGGCCGCAAGTGATCCTGTCCTGATAAATTCTCGTCTGGATACATTTTTCATGGTGCTGGCTTATATTAAGAAGTGATTTTAAGTTGTTTATACCGATGTGCTTTTTAGTTTCTTTCCAATCTTATGTCCTGTAGTGGCGTAATAGAGAATGAAAAGATAAAATGGAATAACTATCAGGTAAGCTGTTTTGGGATCTATTATATCTGCAAGACGGCCATACATTAATGGCAGAAGAGCGCCTCCCAGGTTTCCCATTATCAACAAAGATGATCCTATACCGGTAAAACGTCCGAGTCCTTCAATGGCAAGCGGCCACACTGCCGGCCAAATAAGGGCGTTGGCCATGCCAAGCAGTGCAATGAATACCACCGAAATCATCTTTGGTGATCCTACTGCAAACACGGTAAGGATAACCCCAAGCACGGCGCAAATTTTAAGGGCATTACCCTGGGATATATATCGTGGAATAGTGATTATGCCTATTGTATAACCAGTTATGGAAGCCAGCATTGTAAAGGATGTGAAGTGTCTTGCAATTGAAACAGGAATCCCCTGGCTGAGCCCGTAACTTATGATCGTATCACCCGCAACAATTTCAAGTCCCACATCACAGAAAATTGCTGCCACTCCAAGGAGCAGGTATGGGAACTGAAAGATCGATGTCTTGCTGTTGAAATCAGGATTATCCTCACCGGCATTCTCAGTATCAGGATCTATCTCCGGCAGTCGCGAAACCCTAACCATAATGCCTATAGCAGCAAGAATGGCCGACATGCCAAGATACGGGATGACAACCCTTGAGGCAAGTTCATCGAGGGTCACGGCCCGTTCGAGTTCATTCATCGTCTCAAGTTTTGCCATCAATGCATCACCATCGCTCAACGCCATTACACCAAAAAGGAACGTTGCTATTATGCCCGCCGATTTATTGCATATTCCCATTATGCTTATCCTCTGTGCAGCGCTCTCTATGGGACCCAGGATTGTGATATACGGATTTGAGGCCGTCTGCATCAGGGCCAGTCCGCTGCCCATGATGAACAATCCCGAGAGGAACAGCACATAAGTTCGCGTCATTGCCGCCGGGATGAAGAAAAGCGCCCCTGCGGACATTATAAACAGACCTGTCATCATTCCGGCTTTCAAACCTGTCCGCTTAAGCACCCAGGAAGATGGAACCGCCATAATCACGTAAGCTATATAAAAAGCAAAGGCGACCAGATACGACTGGAAGTGGTTAAGCTCGCATGAGATCTTGAGGTAAGGTATCAGTATCCCGTTAAGCCATGTTACAAAACCAAATATAAAGAAGAACAAGCCTATGGTGCCCACTGTCATCCAAGAGGCTTTTGAGTTCTTTGAAGAAGAAGCGGGCTTGCTGTTCATAGGAGGAATTCAGTAAGTGATCATATCCCGTTTCATTACGGGATTCTCTTTAAAGATAATTCAGATAATGCAAAAAGATAAGGAGAATTAAATATTTGTTCACGGTCTTCTGTAATTTCTGGCTGTTTCCACGAAAGCCTTCATATTAGCTTCAGGAGTTATTGAAGGAAGGGCACATCCTGAATTAAGGATGAACCTGTTGGTAGCAGAAAAGATATCAAGAAGTTCTGTTGTTTTCTGCCTTACCAGATCAGGTGTACCGAGAGCCAGCACTCCGCTCGGATCAATATTCCCTATGAATGTGGCCTTATCTTTAAGAACTTCAAAGGCATACAGGGAATCCGTCTTATAGTCTATTTCAAATCCATCGGAACCTGTAAGGAGCATCTTGTCAAGTATTGGTGCAGTATCGCCGCATATATGAAGTATATGATAAACACCTCCCCTGTGAGCTTCTTCAGCAGCCCTGGCCTCATAAGGCAGTGCGTATTGCTCATATAATTCAGGGGGTATCATTTCCGGTCCCGCAGGACTATCGCCGTTTGAGACCACATGTGCACCTGTCTGGACCATAAGTCTTATGAACTGGCATGCAGCTTCAGAGCAATAGTCAAGCAGCTCATGCAAAAGTCGGGGTTCCGAGGTGTACAGGTCGGTCATCCAACGTTCCGTTCCCCTCATCATGCTTGCCAGTGAAAAGGGAAGCTGGTCGCAGTTGCCGCGAACAAGAATTTCGTCCCCGAAATAGGCTTTGACCCGGCGAACCGACTCGAGCCATATCTGCACATATTTATAATTTTCAATATTGACCGGTTTTAATGCATGCAGGTCATCAAGTGATTCCAGCAATCCCCTTACAGGCCTTCCCGGTTCATTCTCCGGAAGATCCACAGGCACGTCTATGCTGCCTGCAACCGTTACGGTATCAACATCTATCAGCACCCCATCCAGGTCATACTTTTCAACTGACCTGATAAAAGCATCAGCAATCAATGCAGGATCCTCCCTGAATTGCCGCATGGTTATATTCCTCTCAGCTGCAGCGACCATGAAATTATGAAGCATGACAGGTATCCTGTCTGCAGGCTCTCCCCTGAAAGCCGCCATCATTCTCTGGTATCCGTTCATTATATACTTTTTTATTTAAAATACTTAATATTGAATTTTGTTTTTTTCCCCGCTCAGCCCGCTGTGATTCAAAACACTGTCTATTCTTGAAACCAGCTCCATGATCGCCCTTCCGTTATGATAAGGGCATTTCCACGGGTCAATCTTCCAGTCGTTCCGGTAATAGGGAGAAGGGTCATCAGGCGGTTCCTCAAGGAATGGCACTCCAAGCCGGTTTACTTTTGTGAACCATTCACCCTTTTCATGATCAATGACATATTTGTCGATGAAGCTCCATGTAAGTTTAACGGCATCCCAGTAATGCCTGTCGCCCGTCATCTGGAAAGCGTTCATGAAGCCAACAAGTGTCTCTGCCTGAAGCCACCAGTGCTTGTTTGTCCTCAGATGGCTTCCGTACCTTGACGATTCAAGGAACAATCCCCCATCCTTATCCAATGCCACACGATCGGTAATATTAACCATCCTGACTGATAGTGCCTTTACCCTGTTTATGATCTTTTTATCCCCCAACGCCTCTGCTGCTTCCAGCAGAAGCCAGGATCCTTCAATATCATGGCCGAAGGAACAGATCCCTTTTGTTGCCTCCGTCTCATTGAATCCGTTATCGAAAAAGATCCCGAGATGTCCGTCATCCCTGACTATTTTACTGAGAAAGATATCTATCATCTCCTTCAGGCGATCCTTTACCCTGATGTCTCTCCATGTCCTGTAAAGAGCTGAATAGGCTTCAAGGACATGGAGGTGGGTATTCATTGATTTCGGCTCATTATTATCCGCCATTCTGTTCTCCCCCAGAAGCTCCCAGTTTCTGGTGAAGGCTTCAAGATATCCCGGATTAACCCGGTCTCTTGCTTTTTCTTCAAGAAGGGCGAAGAAATCCTTTATGATCTTTAAGGTAGAATCGAGTTTCCTTAGCTCAAAGTACTTGCAGAGGGCATAGATCACAAAAGCCTGGGCATATGTATGCTTGATGTCATTTATTACTTTATTGGCTGCAGACAGCTCCATATAGTAACCTCCATATTCACTGTCGGCGAAATCCTCTGTCATAACCCGGTATGCCCTGTCAGCCATCTCTGTGTAAGCAGTTCTTCCTGAGAACAGAGCAGCCTGCGAAAAGGTCCACAATATTCTTGCATTCAATACTGAGGTCTTTGCTGCGGAAAGTACAGGTTTATTATTCAAATCCACAGCTCCGTAAAAGCCGTGGCCCTCTTTTTCAACGCTATTCTCAATCCAGTATTTCAGAATGTTATTATGGAGTTCATTGAGAAAGATATCGCGGTATTTTTTTAACTCCCTGTCTAGTTGTGTCATATATCTCTGAATTTTTGTATAAGCATCTATGTCAGATAGCAAAGTATGGCTTATTCTTTTTCCAGCCGCCTTTAGTGAAATCGGGGAAGGGTACCGGTCGTTTTTCCTTTATGGAAATGCCCGACAGTTCAACTACTGCACTCATGACTGCCGAGTCATAAACATCAAGGGGTGCAGGGCTTTTTGTTCTCACGGAGTTTATAAACCTGGTCAGCATAATATAATCAGCTCCTCTCAGGTTAAGAGACGACATATCTTCCTGCCACCAACTATGGTTATATTTATCTTCATAAGGCTTCCAGGGCTCCCATTGCTGATATTCCGGGCTATGACCGGCAAGGTAAACAGAGTTTTTCTCCTCATAATATACTCCCCGGGTACCCTGCAGCATCCAGCGGTTTGAATATGGCCTGGGCAGCATCATATCATTATTGATGACCAGGGTTTTACCCATCCGTGTAGTTATTAGTGATGTTACAATGTCACCCTGACGGAATTTTCTGGCAGCATTCGGATGATCCTTCCCGAATTTATGGCTGAAATAGGTGTTGATGCCCCTGGGGTGTGAAGATACAGTGTAAATTTCGTTGAAAACATCCCCGCGGTTTATATCCATCCAGCTGATAACCGGACCAAGGGCATGGGTCGGATACTGGTCTCTGTTGTACTTCATCAGGTAGTCTGCCTGCCAGTTATCCTTTCCGGTATCTTTGTCGAAAAACCAGTGATCGATGCAGTTATGTGAATGAGCGCAATGGCAGTGGACAATTTCGCCGAACATTCCAAGCCGTTTCATATTGAGAACGGCAAGGTTATCCCTTCTGAAGCTCCAGTTCTCAAGCATCATGCACTGGATACCTGTCTTTTCCGATGTCTCCACGAGGTTCCACAGGTCGTCAACAGTAAGCGCTGCCGGAACATCTATGCCCGGATACACGCCATTGTTTATTGCGTACAGTGCAACAGGGGCATGTGCGTCCCAGTAGGTGGCTATGATCAGTGCATCAGGATTTTCCTTGTCGATTAAATTCTTATAGGAATATTTGGTTCCGCCGTAAATCGCAGGGGCTTTTCTGCCTGCATTAAGGCAGACTGATGCAGCTTTTTCCGCAGAACCTGCATCCTCATCACAGACAGCAGCGATCTCAACTCCATCAATAAGTAAAAGATAGTCAAGGAGTTTCATTCCTCTCTTGCCAGTCCCTACAAGTGCTATCTTAACAGATCTTCCATTATTCCTGACTTTAATGTCAGATGAATGTTTTAAGACCTTATCCTGAGTTATGGTCTTTCTGGTGGGTTTTGACACTGTTTGTTTCTTTTATTAGAACTGCAATTAATATAATAAACAAAATCCGGCAACATATTAGCTTATGGTACAGACCGTATTTCCTGCTTTGAACTGCAAGAAGCATCAGAGATGGACAAATGCCTCATCAAGAGTATTCATAAAATAAAGATTGTTCCAAACCTGTCACTCACGGGAGAATTAATTGTATTACCTGCCTGTTTTTCAAGCCTTATTCTTAAAGTTCTTTTTTTAGGACCTGAAGATTAAAGATAAAAAAAGGAGGTTGATTTTCAACCTCCTTTATAATAAAATGCCAACTTTAATTAAGTTGTCCAGTACCCGGACCCACGTCCCACCACATTCTTCCCTGCAACAGGTCTACAGTTTCTTCTGTGAAATTCTGTCTTTCTATTGCCTCATAGTAGTTGTCGGGGTTTACATTTCGTTCTGCAATGGGTAATGAAAATCTGCGGAACATTTTACCGGCGGTGACATTGCCAGGATAAGATATCAGTTCACCGGTTGTACTTGTCCAGTTAGCGTAGTTGAATAAAGGATATTTTATTCTCCTCCAGTTGGAAAAAACCTCATAGTCGTTACCCATCATTGAGATCCATTTTTGTATTGATATTTGCTCAAGCCTTTCCTCATATGTTCCGCTGCTTAAGTACGGATTCTGTGCCAGGTAGGCATCAACATTTTCCTCTGAAATAACTCCTGAGTGAGGCGGAACGCTTGGCCACAGAGCCCAGCGGGCCATGGCAGCCCTAACTGCATTGTTATAAGCTTCCTCTTCAGTAATTCCTACATTCCAGCCTCTCAATGCTGCCTCAGCAAGCAACAGATATGCTTCTGAAGGTTCCATGGTAACAATAGGAGATCCGCGATAGATGTACAACAATGACGGTTCGGAATAGGTGTCAAAATCAGAGGGTCTGGAGTTGATGCTTCCGCTTACCATTCCGCGCTGATGCTCCGGATCATTGTCTGCAATATATGAACCCTCCGAAGGAACCCATACAACAGATATCACGGGCAGACGCGGATCGTTGGTATTCTTAAGATGATCAATAAATTTTGCCGCCCATTTGCTTCCTTCGACATTATCACCTCCGGGACTGGCAAAATCACCGGCTATCAAAGAGGTAACCCTGGGGTTCATCTGGCCTGTGATATCGGCATATTCTATATACGCAATATCAGAAAAGTCAGTCATTACGCCTCCTGCTGCAGCTTTCTCAACCCAGAGCCTTGCCGTTTCCGGCTCTACCTCCGACATGCGCATGCCTAATCTCATCATAAGAGTGTAACCAAACTTTTTCCACTTTGCTATATTTCCGTTAAAATAAGGGTCAGCATTTCCGAACACATCAGGCTTGGTCTCATCCATTGAGGTTAAAGCTGCTTCCAACTCATTCAACATGGCTTTGTAGATGCTTTCCTGGGTATCATATTTTGGACTCAGGTTGTCATTGCCCTTCATTGCTTCAGAATAAGGAAGGTCCCCCATCACATCTGTAACCTGATGGAAGGCCAGTATTCTTAATATCTCACATGCAGCCCTTTTGTTAACATTTTCAGGACCGGGGATCTGGGATGCAAGCTGCAAAAGACGGTTCCATTGGTTGTTATAGACATTAAAACTGCCCACAGTGCCATTAAAGTTGTAGAATTTATCACCGGTTGCAGGCACTTCCTTATAGGATGCATAATACTGGAGTCCCTGGGCAAGAGCCCTGAGATTATCTGGGGGTCTGCTTTCAAGCACAGCTGAAGTAAATGAATACTGCGGGATAACGAACTCTATCTGGTTCGGATTTTTGTTCAGATCGGTCAGATCCTCAGTATTGCACGACGGCAGAATTGAAATTACAGCCACCACACCAATCGCAAATATTAGTTTAGATAATATATTTTTCATGCCAATAGTTTTATAAGATTAGAATACTAAATGCAGATTAAACCCAAAATTCCTGGTAACCGGCATTGCAACTCCCTGGCTACCCTGGGCATTACCGACAGTTTGCTGCATCTCTGGATCTATACCCGCATCTTTTACGCGCTTATCCTGATAAATGGTTAAAAGATTCAGCCCTGTCAATGCAACAGATGCTGATTCTACTTTCAGAAATCTGGCCACATTTACCGGCAGATCATATCTGAAGACCATCCTTCGTAGTTTCACGAAGTCTGTGCTGTATACAAACTGCCCGGGATATGCGCTTCCGAAATTATTGTAATAAGTATCAAGGTTTACTACTTCCCACAATTTCGAGTAAGGCTCTCCTGACTGATCCACACCAGAGACTGTCAGCCCGTTATCCCTTCCCGGCAATGTTGGGGGAGTGAGTCCGAACCTGGTTGCATACTGTATCAGGTTGCTATACCCAACAGCTCCGAATTTTGAATCTATGTCTACTGTCAGATGAAATCTCTTGTACCTGAAATTATTATTGATCCCCATCAGGTACGGAGGATTACCCACTCCCAGGTCTTTCAGCTCCCTGTCTTCGTAACCGGTAGCCTTGTTATAGACAAGGACGCCATCTGCATTTCTTTTCATGACATATGCTCTTACTGTTGAGTAAGGCAGTCCGACTGCGTTTATCATTGTCGGGCCTCCGATTGCGTTGCCCAGTGTAAGCACGTCGATACCCTCAGCCAGTTCAACTATCTTGCTCTTGTTGTAGCTGTAATTAAAGCTTACATCCCAGCTGAAATCCTTCTTTTCAAACGGAGTTCCGGTTATGCTTATTTCCCATCCCTGATTTGTAATAAGACCAAGGTTCCTGGGTCCGGCTGAATAACCGGCTGCCTGCGAAATGGGAGGGAACAGAATATCATTCTCAGTTTTCCTGAAATAATAGTTCACATCGAGGCCTATCCTGTTATCAAGTACCTGGACCTGAAATCCTCCTTCAGTTGTAGTTGCAGTGATCGGCTTGATATTTGGATTCAGCAAGGTGTTTGGATTACTTAACGTCGGCAGCGAATAAGCATTTACAGTACTTATTGTATAAGTCTGATTGATGCTTCCAGCATTCACCGTTGCACTTCCAACCTGTGCCCACGATGCACGCAGCTTGGCGAAATTAATAAAGCTCGGCAGGTTAACCACTTCTGAAAGAATGAAACTCCCTCCGACCGAAGGATAAAAGATGCCATTGTATCCCGGATTCAACACAGAGAACCAATCCTGTCTTCCTGTTACAGTCAGATAGACTATACTCTTATAATCGACATTTGCTTCAGCGAAAAGAGAATTGGTACCGGTTGAGGTCTGGGCAAGATTTACAAGATCTCTGTTTTTAAGGTTTGTAAGGCTGTAAAATTCAGGAATAACCCACTCACTGCCATTTGCATTGCTGCTCCTGCCAAAATCCCTTTCACTGCTTGCCCCTGCAAGTAAATTGAATCCAATGGTCTCATTCAGGAATTTATCGTAGTAATTGGTAATAACCTGAAAGTTGGTCTTATCCGTTTGAGACTGTGATGAATTGAAATACCCCAGTGGAGTAAATGCATTGGTGTTAGGCACATAGTTCTGGTCCCTGTAAAAATTGAAATCCCTTGCCATGGTGCCTTTCACAAAAAGATTCTTCAGGATGTTAATCTGAACACTTGCCCTTCCAATAAGGCGGTGGGCATGATCCTGGTTATTAGCCTGGTAAGAAACATAATATGGATTTGCGGCAGCGGGAACCGGATTCCATTCAAGCTCCCTGCCTGTTAAAGCATTTATTCCGGGCCTTTCCGGATCAGTACCCCTCATATTTCTGACATCAACGGTATTGGCAGCAAGATAGACCGGCCATGCAGCATTCAGCTCGGCGTACCCGACATTCGGCCTGTTCTCTGCATCAATCAGGTTATATTGAGCGCTTGATTCAATTACAACAAGATCATTCTTACCCAATGCTCCCCTTAAGTTCATATTTACTGTCTTTCTGAAGAATTTTGAGTTTGGCTGCTGGTCTTTTGCACGCGTATCGCTTAATGATAATCTGGCCTGCATTTTTTCATTACCCGCATTGAATGCTACCGTGTTGGTAAAATTCTGACTCGGATTGTAGAAGTTTTTAATATTTTGCTTTACCGACACTGGCGAATAAGGTCGCTCAACTCCGTCAAACTGAAGGACCATGCTTCCATCCATTTTGGCTCCGTACGCAAGTCGTCCTGAGCTTAAAGCCTTCGCAGGTGTATCAGGCTTTACCCCATCATTACCCTGACCATAAACATATTGATAGTTAGGATAAACAGCCGGAACTCCGATATTTGCATCAGATGTTATTTCTATGCCTATTCCTTTCTGAATACTGCCCTTTTTTGTAGTAATAAGTACTACTCCGTTTGCTGCCTGGCTTCCATACAGGGCTGCTGCTGCACCACCCTTAAGGACCGAAATTGATTCAATATCATCAGGGTTCATGCTTGAAATTCCATCTCCCCTGTCAACATTCAGTGCCGTTGAACTTGTGACAGCACCCCTGTTTATATTGGTAATGGGCATTCCATCAACAATGTACAAAGGTTGCTGGTTCCCGTTAAGGGATGTATTGCCTCTGATGATCACACGGCTTGATGCTCCGGCACCTGCGTTTACCTGCAATGATTCTACGCCTGCTATCTTTCCGGTCAGAGAAGTGGCCACGTTATTTAAGCGTGCCTGGGTAAAGGTTTCTCCCTTTACCTCCTGAACTGCATAAGCAAGTGTTTTCTGAGCCCTGCTAAGGCCTAATGCCGTAACGACGACCTCGTCCATCTGCAGCATGCTTTCCTGAAGGGTAATATTAATTACCGACTGGTTGCCGACAGATATCTCCTGGGTAGCATATCCAACAAAGGAGTACTGAATTACAGCTTCATTACCGGGAACTGCAATTGTATATTTGCCATCCAGGTCAGTCAAAGTGCCCGTTGTTGTGCCCTGGATCAGAACAGTTACCCCTACGAGGGGTTCTCCGCCTGAGTCAGTTACTGTGCCTGTAAGCTGACGTTGCTGATATGCAGGCAACAAAGTTACACCGGGGACACTCTCTTCGAGCGGCTCAGTTGTGAGCAGGATCTTGCGGTCAATCAATGTGAAGTTCACATTTGTTCCCCTGAAGAGTTCCGGAAGGATATCGGTTATGAGCTTATCATCAACCTCAATGTCAACCTCCCTGTTCACATCAATCTGCTTCTGGTTAAAGATGAAATAGAATTCACTCTGCCTCTCAATTTCATCCATAACCTGCTCAAGGCTTCTGTTCTCAACGTCAAGTGACACTCTTGCAACCTGAGAATAAACTGAACCTGCAAAAACACTTGAAATATTGAAAAGAATAAGAATAAGTGCAATTTTTAGTTCCATAATTAGCTTATTAAGGGTGGGTGTTACCCATAAATAGGATTTTTTTTTCATAACTTTGAAAAGGTTTAGTTAGGTTATTATTTCCGAATAGTGACTTAACATCTGATACAGGAAAGCGGTTCCAGCGCTTTCCTGTTTTTAACTGGGTTTTTTCATAGGCATGTAAGGTTTAAAATATTAATTCAGGTTATTTTTATCCGGTGAAATTATCACTCTTGTTTTTGAGTACATCTCATCTGATTTAAGATCTCTGTTTTCAATCCTGTACTTCAAGGGCAGGCCACGCTTCAGAAGACCAAGAACCTCTTCAAGGCTTTCATCCACAAAAGTTGCACGCAGGCGGTGGTCGTCAGAAAATTTGCCATCGATTATCACTTCAATATTATACCAGCGTTCAAGCCTCCTTGCTATGACATCGATAGGGTCATTCCTGAATATCAGTTTCCCATCAATCCACGACATGTACTTCTGAGGCTGTACAGTCTCCTTTGTAAAACCCTTCAAGGTCTTGTCAAACTTAACCAGATCATTAGGACTCATGGTATATGGGTTTTTCAACTCCCTGTCGTTGAAAAGAAGCTTCCCTTCTTCAAGCACAACTTCAACAAAGTTCTCATTCTCGTAAGAAGAAATATTGAACCTGGTCCCCAGCACTTCCACGATTACTTCGTTTGTTGACACATGGAATGACCTGTTATTTTCATTAATGACGTTGAAGTATGCCTCACCTGTGAGTATCACATTGCGATTGGAAATGAAATCTTCATAATACCTTAGGCTTGAATTGCTGTTGAGCCATCCTGTGGTCCCGTCAGGAAGGCTGAACTGGGCCCTTGTCCATGCAGGAGCCTTTATCTCAACCCATGAGAGATATTCAGCAGGAGATGGGTGATTCAGCCGGATGAAGAAATAAATTGCCAGCGGAAGCAAAAGCAATGCGGCAATTCTTGCTGACCATATGATAACATCCCTGAAGGATCTTTTCTCCTTTTTTTCTGCAATCCTGTTATTAATATTATAGTGTATCCTGTACAGTATGTGATTGAGATCTTTTTCAGTTGCATTCGTGCCGTTACACAGTTCATACCACTGTTTTCTCAAAAGCTGCTTCAGCTCATCTTCATTTGTTTCATCGGAGAAAACATCCCTTACATAGTTTAAATCATCCCGGGAATACTCTCCGCTGAAGAAGGCTTTTATCTTTTCTTTGTCAAATTCTGTTTCAGACATCCGGATCTGTTCTTTATTTATTCTGGATTTTCATAGAGTATACATCTCTTCTTATAAAACAAGAGGTTGTCTCAGCTTCTCCTGCAGCAATAATTATAACTCTTGTTGCTTTATACTCTCGGTGAGACAACCTCTTTTCCCCTCTCTAAATAATTACGATGTATAACCCTTTATTTAATCACTAAATTAACTGGTATATGATTTTAATTTTAACTGATAGTTGCAATTATCATATACGCTAGTAATATCCACAATTGACCTGATACTCCTATCCTGTCACAGGAATTTTTCCAAATGTGGTATTTTACCTTGACCTGTTCATTCTGCCGCTCATTACAATAAGCGGTTCTGCCAGTCCATTGAGGTCATAAACAACCTGGCCTCCCTTTATAGTCATCTCACATTCAAATTTCCTCTTTCCTTCCATCTTATAGCCGTTTTTATCCCAGAATCCGAATTTGCCTTTTCTCATGCCTAATATGGCAACATCTGCCTCAGAGCCTACGGAGAGATTGCCCAGATCCTCCCTTTTGAGCGTTCTGGCCGGATCCCAGGTAACGGATCTTATCACCGAATTCAAATCCATACCCATAAGAAGGAACTTCGACATAATGCTTAATATATCCTTCATTGATGAATTCATGCTCCCAATATGCAGATCGGTACTTATGAAGTCGGGATAGAACCCTGCTTTAACTGCGGGGATAGCCTGGAAATAATTAAAGCTTGAGCCTCCGTAACCGACATCAAAGAGAATACCTCTTTTCCGTGCTTCCCATGCAAAAGGTTTAAGTTCACCTTTTGTATTTACAATAGCTTCTCTTCCACCCGGGCGCGTTTCACCTGTTTCGGGACTTCCGCCGAAGCAATGTGTGTATATGTCGCCAGGCCTGAAAACCTGCATAAACAGTGTGTCGAGCGAAAGGGCCGGATTGGCGCCTCCAAAGTCTACCATAAGAGGAATATCTGCAAGGAGTGATGCTTCTTCAGCAAGTTTAACCGGCGTCCAGTCCCTGCCGTTGTAATGTGCAAGCTTTATCCCAACTATATCACCGGAGTGTTTCCTGGCAAAATCTGCCGTGCGCTTTGGATTCATGTCAAGGATATTCTGCTCAAACGGCCCTCCTCTCATACCTTCTCCCACTATGTTAAGGAATGCCAGAACCCGGGTTTTCGACCTGTCGATTGTTTGCCGCTTAAACGTGTCAAATGTTCTCCATCCGGCACACCCGGCATCCACAACAGTTGTGACACCAACCCTGAATGTGAATCCATCAGGTGGAACCGAATTTGGCCCATCCATGTATTGCTGATCAAGGTTTGTTCCATTAAATACATGTACATGCATGTCAATAATCCCGGGAACAACATAAAATCCCTTGGCATTGACACATTGAATCCCTTCACCGGGATCAATATTCCTGGCCACCCTTGCTATTTTGCCGTCTTTGATGGCTATATCCAGTACCTCGTCAATATTATTTTTCGGATCTACCACACGGCCTCCCTTTATAACGATATTGTAATTCTGCGCACTTACTGCAAGTGACAGCAGTATAATGCCTGTTGATAGTAATAATCGCTTCATCATGTTATTCTTACAATAATTAATTTAAATAAATATCCACCACCGGCCAATCCGGTTTCTTATAGGATCAGTATTGTATTATTCATATAAATAATGATTGCCGGCTTAAACGGATGCTTTCAGCAGTTCTTCCCTTACCCTGGAAGCCACAATTTTTTCCTGTCCGGAGATCATCTGCCACGGGGCTATGGTGACAGAACCTCTTCCACCGCTGGCTTCAATAGAAGGATTCCCGTTCCTTAAAGCTTCCAGAAGCTCTTCTGCAGATATTCTGATCTTTTCGGGACTCCATGAAATATTCAGTGTGGGTGTATGGTTTGCAATAGGCGGAATATCGACTCTGGTGGTCACTCCGTTAATGTTTCTGACTGCATTTTCTATTGCTGCCACCCTGTTCTCCCACATTTTCCATTCTTTATCGTGATCCCTGTTAATATACATTTCGAGGGCAATATACATTCCCAGGATCTCCTCCTTATTCACCTTCATGCCTCGCCCTATGTTTCCACCCCGGGGAGGTGCATTCAGCCGGGCGGCTGCAACAAGATCCTTCTTCCCCATAAGCAATCCTGCGCTTTGAGGGCCTCTGATACCTTTTCCTCCGGAAATGCAGACAAGGTCAAAGCCCATATCGTTATACTTCCAGAGGTTTTCAACAGGAGGCACGTCAGCTGCGATATCTATCATTGTAGGTATTCCTAATCTTTTTCCCAGCGCCACCCATTCCTCATGAGTAATTTTTCCGCCTGGAGCTGCATAGTTCAGGAACCACATCATAGCCGTTTTTGAGTTTGCAGCTCTTCTAACGTCATCGGCTGTTTCAACCTCAACAAGTTTTGCACCAGTATTTGTGATCGCATGTGAATATCCATGATTATGTGCTTTCTGTACAAGCACCTCCGATTTCATCCCATCAAGATTTGGCAGCTGAGCCACTTTTTTTGCATCCTTTCCCGTCAGCACGCCTGCCGTGCCCAGTACCATTGCCGACCAGCATCCTGCTGTGACCATGGCAGCTTCGGAATGGACCATTCCGGCAATTTTTGCACCCGCCTTGTCCTGAAGCTCATCGATTAGGCAGAATTCCTTAGAGCTGTTCCTTATGGCATCAAGAACATAATCGTGCATGATAGAACCACTTATTGCAGTGATTGTGCCCCGTGCATTGATAAAAGTACGAACTCCCAGCTCTTTCAGAAGGTCTCTTTTTGGTGCTGCTGAAACAGCAAGTGGAGAGGCTGCAGATTTGTTAAAGGGGAAGGTGCTTCCAAATACTGCTCCGGCAGCCGGAAGAATTGTTAGATTTTTGATAAGGTTTCTACGTTTCATGTCAGTTAAGTTATGTTAATATCAGATGTTCGTTAATGTTAAAATCTCCGTTTTCTTTGTTTTCACGAATCTAAAAAACAGATATGTCAAGGCATTACTTATCATAATGTAATATCCTTATCAGGGATCAAACACCCGCCCTGAATCACAAATAAAATTTCCTGGTTTTTTCGCTTATGTGATACTGGGAATTGCCGCTGGCATTTCTTCGTAACTGCTTATAATAATCATGCAATGAACAACATAAAGAACAAAATAAGAGGATAGTCTTCCTTCCTGATTTTTGTTCTGATGTATTTTAATGCATCACTCAGCTGGTTCTCAACGGTTTTGTGACTTATCTCCAACTCTTCAGAGATTTCTTTGATGCTCAAACCTTCAAATCTGCTTTTTACGAAAATCTCCCTTCGTCTAAGAGGAAGCTGATCAACAATATCAGACACATATTCGTAAAGAGAATTGTAATCAACCGTTTGGAGGGTCCTGTTATCAAGATCATTATTGACTTTCTCATTCAGGTATTTGGAAATGTTCTTATTCTTTCGGAAGTGTTTCCTTATTATATTGAAACTTATTGTGAAAATATAGGATTTAAATGACAGATCAGGATCAAGCGACTCTCTCTTTTCCCAGATTATTGTAAAAACTTCCTGCACCACTTCTTCCGATTCAGCTTCCGACTTAAGATATCCGTTCGCAAAACGGAAAAGACGTCCGCTGTATTCCCGGAATAGTGTATTGAATGCAAGAAGATTACCCTTTGATAATCTTTTTACCAGCCCTGCTTCGTCTTCAAGTGAATAAGATTTCATCTTTCTTAAATCCAGGATAGGAGCATAGTTTTAACATCCAAAAGTAAGAAAATAAAGATGAATATTCATAACCAAGTGCTAAAAAAATACGGTTATCCCATATTGTAATCAATTGTTAATCAGATGTTAATATTTGTTAAAAATTGACATACCAGATACCATAAAGCTCATATCATATACTGTCTGCTCTAAATGCGGCACCAATCCTTAAGAATTACCTGAACAGATGCTTTTGCAGGCAACCTTACCTATGTTATAAGAAAATTGTTTGCCAGTGTCAGGGGCAGTCAGGCAGTATTTATATCCCGTAGTAAAGCTGGCGTTCTCTTCACTCCGTTCCATATTAAATTCAGGGCCTGCCGAATTGGGATCATCGGGAAATGTCGGGATACAGAGGGCATAAAAACCATTTACCTGTTTAAAACAGATGATATTTTAACCAGCTTTTATGTAATCCTTATCTGGAGAATCTGTTGGTTTTCTGAGCCTTGAGAAAATCAGTCTTTATTTAACCGAGAACCTGTAAATTGTCTGTGTGGTCAGTGTTTCTCCGGCATCCAGCACAGTAGTTGGAAAATCAGGTTTATTTGGGCTGTCTGGGTAATGGCCTGATTCAAGGCATAAGCCTGTTCTGAAGTTGTAAGCTATCCCTCCATGTCCCTTCTGCGATCCATTAAGGAAGTTGCCTGTATAAAGCTGCATCCCGGGTTGATCGGTGATCACCTCAAGAACCCGGCCGCTGACAGGATCATAAACATGAACATCGACTTCTTCCATGTTATCAAGCACAAAATTATGGTCATACCCAGTGCCAAGCACAAGCTGGTCGTAATCATCCCCTATTCTCTCTCCTATGGTATGCGGTGTTGTGAAATCAAGTGGCGTGCCGGCAACAGGACGGATATCACCCGTGGGGATCATGACCGAATCAACGGGAGTGAAAGCAGAGGCTCTCAGTGTCAGTTCATGGTCAAGAATATCCCCCTTGCCGGCACCATGCAGGTTAAAATAAGCATGATTGGTGACATTGACAACAGTTTTCTTATCAGTGGTGCACTGATAATCCATTACAATCTCGTTATTGTCGGTCCAGGTATATACTATCTCGGCTTTCACTGTTCCCGGGAATCCTTCCTCCATATCCGGGCTGATATATGTGAACTTAACAGCCGGATATTCTTCCCCCTTAATCACTTCGGCATCCCAGACCACACTGTGCCAGCCTCCCGGTCCGCCATGCAGGGTATTTGGCCCATTGTTCACAGGAAGGGTGTATTCTGTTCCATCGAGAGTGAACTTCCCTCCGGCTATCCTGTTGGCATAACGTCCGACAACCGATCCGAACGACATATCGCCTTTAAGAGTCTCCTCAAAGGTGTCAAAACCGAAGGTAATGTTTTCCTTTACGCCATTTCTGTCAGGAACTTCTATCCAGTTGATTTTGGCTCCATAATTTGTCAATCTTAAAACATTGCCTGACCTGTTTGTCAGGGTAAGCAGGTAAACCTCCTTGCCATTGTGGTTACCAAATAATTCCTGTCTGACCATCTTTCCGGATTTTGCAGATTGGTTACAGGCACTGAAGATCAGTCCCGTAACAATCATGGTTAAACTTATTAACAGAGTTTTTTTCATATTGAACATTAATTGTTTTTTTGCTAAAATAATAAACTTTAAGCGGCTGAAGTCGGCATTCATCCAATAATTTCAGGTTTTTCTTCCGGTACCCGGCAAGGGATTCCTAATAGGACATGTTGAATAAATTGCCAAATATCATTTCCCAAGGAGCTGATCTGCAGCCAGTACAAGGAACATAAAGTTAGTGGCTCCGCCACCCATTACATATTCCTGTTGCTGCCACAGAAATGGCCAGTCGAGCAGTTCCGGAAAATCCGGTCGGATGAGGGCCGTTCCCGAGGAAACACCCCCGGGTATGTATGACCAGTCGGCACGGTTTACTCCATAAGCTACTATTGTTGATCTCGCACCAACACCTGAAGCGAAAGAGGAAGTATTTTCACCAGGATGAACACCAAGAATAAAGTTCATGGCATTAAAAACCTGGTCAGAAGAAAAAATATCGGGGAATGCCTTATGCAGATAATATTGCCGTACGCCGAAGCTTTGTATGTCCCATCCTGCTCCCCATACCCTCGGGCGATAGGGAACACCGAAAGGGGTTTCGGCAGATTGCGATTTTATCTCTTCTGCGAGGGGTCCAAGCGAATTTCTTACAGAAGCTGCAAAAGCCGAATTATTTATTTTTGGCAGAGTCCTGCCGATTAGCCAACCCAGATTCCGTATACCTTTTATCACAGAAGCCTCATTGTCAATAATATATTTTTTATACTGATCATCGCCGGTTGTAAGGAACAGTTCTGATGCAGCGTGGATCTTGGCATTTACAACCCATCCTTCAATGTTATAATCACTATTGAAAATAGCCTTCGAAATATCGAGGCAGTCCTCAGCCAGCCCATCATTGAATCCTTTAAGCACCCTGGCGGCTGCGGCAAGATGTGCAGCTACCGTGAGTTCCCGCATGGGATTATTTTCCGTGAACACCCAGCGGTCATCGGCTGCGGCAGAATGTGTGGCAGTGCGTTCACCTGTTTTAAGGCTGCCATCATGTATCAATCCATCGGTCATGGTCATCCCGTCTCCAAGCAATACATACTGCCGGATTGTTGGAGCAATAATTCCGCGGTAAAGCCTGCCAAGATTTTTGTAACCGCCAACAACTGCAAGAACTCCATGTTCGATCTGCTGCAATATGTCTGATTTACCATCGGGCTGGTGAATCTCAACAATCCTGCTTTTCTGATCGATGGATGTTTCATCATAATATCCTATTCCAAAAGCTTCAAGGGCCTGAACAAGAATGTAGACCTCCCCGCTCTGCGACTCAACCCTGAGGTCATAATCACCGGCATCATGCCATCCCCCTGTGTTAATACCCGGAACATGCTCTCCCGGTTTGAACCGTGTAAGTGTCGATTCACGCTGGATATAACCATCGAAATGATTGTGATTCACAGGTGCCATGAGAGCATCATCCATATGACACAACCCATGCCATACACGGTATTTCTCGTTCACACGCATATGGCACATCATCACCGGGAGATAATATTCGACTGTTGGCTGCCACACATCCCTTTTAAATACATCTGACGCTATCCTGAAAAAATGAGACTGTTCGCTGCCGTATTTAACTGAATAGAGGCCTTCCTGTTTCACTGACGAGAAATCAAACTTCAGGTAATCATAACGAAGAAATCTGCCCCATTCTTCAGTTTCTCCCCTGGCTGTTTCAATCTGACTGCCGTCATCAGCTACCCTGACAAGTACAGGATTTTCCCTTTGAGTATCATATTTGTCAATCTCTATTATCGCTACTTTATCCTGGCCGGGATGATAACCTATCTGGGAAACATGAACAACAGGAGTACTTTTCCAGCCGGGAACAACATTCGGAGTTATCACCCATTCGATCGCGTTCTTTGTGCTTCCGGCAGCCACGGTTGACCTCACCACAAACCAGCCGTTATTATGAACATACCTGCCGTCAAGAAGCTGTAAGTTTCCGGTTTTGGATTCTATTGTCATTCTCAGCAGATCGTCCTCCGGGGCAACAACAAGTTTGTGCCCTGTTGCAAAGGGTTGTCCGGCAACGATCTCTTCTTTTATATCTTTCAGAACAGGACCGTTAGGCTGGCGGGGAAAGATACCTGATCTTGAGTCTATCATCCAGGTCTTGCCGAAGAGCACACCAGGGAACAACTCCATGTTGAATCCCACCTTGCCGAGGAACTCTTCCGGGACCGGACTGTCGAGATCTACAGTGACAATTACAGATTCTCCGGCTGCTTTGACCCTTACTGTATAATTCAGATCAAGATCGGGATAATCTATTGGATTAAATCCTTTCCTGTTTATTTCAGGGTTGGGATATGCCAGGGCCACTGTGACGGAATTTTCTGCTGCATCAATTTTTCTTTCTAGCTGTTTGGGTATTGGCTGCCACTGCCCCGGTGTTTCGTCAAGACGGATGTCACCATTCGTAGCAAGCCGCCTGCCATGCATAATTACAGCTACACCACCCTGATGACCCTCGGGATAAATATCCTGAAATGCCATTATATTCACTCCTCCTCTTTCAAAGTATTCAAGGTTGTTTAGCTTAAATAAAGGTGTCTGGGCTGTTATTGTAGTAACAATCAACAACAGGCTGATGAGCAGTAACGATTTTTTCATGGCTAAAAGATTAAATATTTTATTTACAGAACCTTAATTCAAAAACTTATTTTTGTGCCCCGGTTGTTGAACCACTATCGGGTTTAAACGGCATCCACACCCTCATCTGCCCCGGGCCCCGGTTGGCCCAGAAGGCGTATGGTATCATATTGACATGCATCTCACCTGATAATCTTTTATTGCCTCCAGGAGTTTTGCCAGGGTGATTTCCCTTAATATTTATAACCATTAATCCTCCGGGCATTAATTCCACAAATTCAGTGGAGAATATAGCCTCTTTTTCAAAAGCAAGATCAAGGATATCAATGTCGGGGTTGTCGGGCCATTCGGCACAATATATCAGCGGTCCTCTTTGTATTGCCACCTTCCCTGAGTCATCCCTGATACGCTCATCGGCAATAACTTTTCTGACCGGCATAGGGAGCATCAGGCTGATTATGTCGCCGTCTTTCCATCTCCTCTCCAGAGTTGCATATCCATTGTTTATACCAGGCAAAACAGTGATTCCATTTACAAAAAACTTTATCGTATCATGAGATTCATCTGCAAATCTGTAAAGCTTTCCCGGAATTGCTTCATTCTGTGCCCATCCCGGAATTCTGACCTTAAGTGAAAATCTCCTTGGCTTGCTGATGTGCAGTTTCATTTCAACACCCCCGTTCCAGGGATATTCTGTAACTTGTGTAACGCCAATTGTATCACGGCCTATTATTGCTCTGGCGTCATTTGAAACAAACAGGTTGACATAAAGATCATTATCTGTTACCGCGTAAACATATCCCGGAATTGCAGGGATGAATCTTGCTATATTGGATGGACAGCATGCACATCCGAACCATTCGCTTCTCCGGTGCTGTCCTTCTGATTCAAGAGGGTTGGGATAGAAGAATCTGTCAGCAGATAATGATACTCCCGACAGTACCGCGTTGTAAAGCGTTTTCTCAAGCACATCAAAGTACCTGCTCTGACCGTGCAGCAGAAAAAGCCTGTGGTTCAAAAATATGTTTCCTATAGAAGCGCAGGTTTCACAATAGGCTGTCATGTTTGGTAAAAAGTAAGGATCGGCAAATCCTTCATTGCCTCCTGTAGCGCCGATACCTCCCGTAATATACATCTTGCGGTATACAATATCTTCCCATATAGAGGTAATAGCCCTAAGGTATTCATCATCTTTCTTTATGGCGGCTATATCGGCCATTGCTGAATACATATAAGTTGCACGAACTGAATGGCCGGCAGCTTCCACCTGGTCTGCCACCCTTTTATGAGCCTGGTTGTACTGGTCGCCTCCGGGGCCCCGAATATCCAGGAAAAAACGTGCGAGATCAAGATATTTCAGTTCACCCGTAACCCTGTATAGTTTTACAAGGCCTAGTTCAATCCCCTGGTGGCCGGGGTATACCCTGATATTACCGCTGCCAAAATCGCGTATGAGAAGATCAGCTGATTTAAGGGCGATATCAAGAAGCTGGCGCTTCCCAGTAGCCTGGTAATGGGCTGCTGCAGCTTCATAAAGATGTCCGAGATTGTATAGTTCATGGCTGAGGACCGAGTCAAGGAGCCATCTTTCCAGGTGGGCCCACTCATGAAGACCCTCTCCTCCATGCATTTCAGCAATGGTTCTGTTAGTATACAGATACCCGTCATCCTCCTGGGCAAGCCCGATCTTCCATATCAGCGTATCAAGATATGACTCCAGCTCAAGGTCAGGAAATGTCTGTAAGGAATATGCAGCACCTTCAATGATCTTAAAGACGTCTGAATCATCAAATGGATAGAGGGTAGCAAAAAGCCCGGTATCAAGGCCTCCGGCAATCTCAAAATTCTTCACTCTCCCTGTCGACTCGCAATAGCTGAAAGCTATCGGAATTGTTACTGAGGCGTTTTTAGCAATCCTTGGCGCCCAGAAATTGTCTGTAAGCTTCACGGAAGTGAAAGGCACAGGAGTGACAGGATAATCCTGCAGGGCTGGCTCCGCCTGTCTGCATCCGGTAAAGATCATGAGTATAGCGGCAATAACCGGTAACGACAAGCGGGGTTTTATCATGATTCTATTTTGAAAATTCCATAACCACCAATGATTTTGCCGGCAATCCTGACATTAAACTATCGGATACCACTATATCTCCAGGAGGAAAGGTTTCCGGGCTCCATGATCTCATTGCATAAGGCTTTGTGGTCATTTGACGGTTATGTTAGATTCTCCTCTGTAAAAGTTCCAAGTTTTCTGTAAACAGAAAACATCTTTTCATATTTTCCTGCTCTTTCCGGGTCGGGATGGTAGTCTTTTTCAAATCCTGCTCCCATAGCCTTCTGTGCGGACGGAAAATCTCTGTGTGTCCCTGCTGCCACCGAAGCTGCCATTGCTGAACCGAGTGCGCATGTCTGGTCAGAGGCTGCCACACTTACCGGCTTGTTAAGCACATCAGCCACAATCTGCATCACAAAGGGATTTTTTTTCGCAACGCCTCCAACAGCCAGAACTCTGTCTATGCGCATACCTTCCGATATGAACCGCTCATTAATCATCCTTGAACCGAAAGCGGTGGCTTCAACAAGAGATCTGAACACCCGTGGTGCGTCAGAACCAAGTGACAAGCCTGTTATTGCTCCTTTCAGAGCCTGGTTTGCATAGGGGGTTCTTCTGCCGTTAAGCCAGTCGAGAGCCACAAGGGCAGTATCCTGGTCATTAAGTGCTGCAGCATTTCTGCTAAGTTCTGTTATAATCTTTTCTGCCGTTTCGGCTTGTATTTTTTCCTTTATTGTTGTATCCAGCCAGGCCAGACCCGGAATTATGTTAGCCACTGGCCACATAAGAAGGCTTGCAAACCAGGCGTATACATCCCCGAAAGCTGACTGGCCTGCTTCAAGGCCAGTCAAACCCGGAACAATTGATCCATCGACCTGTCCGCAAATACCTCCAACGAGCCTGTCTCCTATTTCCTCAGGCGTTGCTACAAGCATATCACAGGTTGATGTTCCCATTACCTTTACCAGGTTGTACGGTTTTATTTCTCCTCCCACAGCACCCAGATGTGCGTCAAATGCTCCCACGCCGACTATTATACCTGGTCTGAGTCCCAGTTTTTCAGCCCAATCTTTTGTAAGGCGGCCTGCAGGAACGTCACAGGTGAATGTTTCGGTATATAATCTTTCGCGCAGTCCTGCAAGCAGCGGATCCAGCAGTGTGAGAAACTTCTGGTCGGGCAAACCGTTGAAACTTTCATGCCACATTGCTTTATGCCCGGCGGCACATCGGCTTCTTTTTATTCTCAGAGGATCGGTATTGCCTGTAAGAATGGCAGGCATCCAGTCGCAGTGCTCAACCCACGACCACGTATTCTCCCTTACTTTTTTATTTCCGCGTAACACATGAAGTATTTTCGACCAGAACCATTCAGATGAATATACTCCTCCTTCGTATCTTGTAAAATCTTCTCCTCCCCATGTTTTAGCCAGTTCATTAATTTCAGCCGCCTCTTTCACAGCCGTATGATCCTTCCAGAGAATGAACATGGCATCGGGATCTTCATTAAACCGGGGATTGAGGGCAAGAGGCGTGCCTGAGCGATCCACTGCCACCGGTGTTGAGCCCGTGGTATCAATTGTGATCCCCTCAACATTCATGGCGATGTCTTTACCGAGTCCGGCCAGCGCTCCTCTTACAGATTGTTCGAGGCCTTCAAGGTAATCCATCGGGTGCTGACGGAATTGGTTTGCTGACGGATCGCAGTACAGCCCCTTTTTCCACCGGGGATATTCAAACACCGAATTTCCGACAGTCTCGCCACTGTGTGTACCAATGACCACTGAACGGACCGTGTCGGTACCGTAATCTACTCCAATAACATATTTATCCTGCATATTTTAATAACTGTTTAGCTCGTTTGCCCATAATATTTCCCTTTTCCATGTTTACGCCTGAAGTGTTTTTCAAGCAGGACCCAGTCAATTGCATCCTGTTTTTCAAGAAGAACTGTATAAAAAGCTATCCTTGCAATTTCTTCAAGAGCAATTGCATTATTGACTGCTTCTTCCGGATCGAGGCCCCAGCAGAAAGGTCCATGACAGTTAACAAGGACTGCAGGCATAGCCAGCGGATCAGATACGCCAATTCGTTCCACTATTACCTTCCCGGTATTTAATTCGTATTTCTTCCTGATCTCCTCTGCGCTGAGCTTCCTTGTGCAGGGGACAGCTCCGTAAAAATGATCTGCATGCGTGGTCCCCAGCGGCGGGATGTCTTTACCTGCCTGGGCCCATGCAGTAGCGTAATTGGAATGGGTATGAACAATACCTCCTATCGCAGGAAATGCTTTATAAAGATACAAATGCGTGGGAGCATCCGTGGAAGGTTTCAGCTTGCCTTCAACTATCTTTCCTTCAGGATCGATCACAACCATATCGGAAGCTTTGATGGTTTTGTAACTTACACCAGACGGTTTAATGACAATCAACCCAGTTTTACTGTCTCTTCCGCTTGCATTGCCCCATGTACGCACAATCAATCCGTGTGTCTTCAGATCCAGATTAGCCTGCAAGACCTTCTTTTTTAATTCGCCAAGCATAATGTTTGATTTTAATTATTTTTGGTTCTGATCACATCAATAAAATAGAAATAAAAGGAATTAAATATACTTGTGTCCAATTACAGATCATATTATCCCGTTTGCAATATGATAGTAAACTTCATTCCATTTAATCTCATTTCTGAAATTCTTAATGTCAGTATTTTCATCAATAAGGAGGTACTCTATTCCGAGCATAACCGAGAAATCATCAATGTAATCAGGTGTTAATGCAGTGCTGAAGCCTGTATGATGAGCCCCGCCGGCATGTATCCAGGCTGCAGCGCTGGTTTTGAGGTCGGGAACCGGTTTCCAGAGCACACTTGCAACAGGGAGATTTGGCATATCGGGGCATTCTACAACTTCCAGCTTATTAACGATCATGCGGAACCTGTTCCCAAGGTCGATAAGTGACGCTGCAACGGCTTTCCCCGGTGCTGACTTGAAAACAAGCCTTGCCGGGTCGTTTTTCCCTCCAATGGAAAGGGGATGTATCTCAAGATATGGCTTGTCATCTGCTATTGAAGGACACACTTCAAGCATATGTGCACCAAGCACCCTCATCCTGCCGGGTTCGAGATGGTAGGTATAATCTTCCATGAACGATGTCCCTCCCGGAAGTCCTGATGCCATGACTTTCATTGCCCTGACAAGCGCTGCGGTTTTCCAGTCGCCTTCTGCTCCGAATCCATAACCTTTTGCCATAAGTCGCTGGACGGCCAGACCCGGCAGCTGCTTTAAACCGTGCAGGTCCTCAAAAGTAGTTGTGAAAGCCTTGAAATTACCATCCTTCAGGAACTTTTCCATGCCTGCCTCTATTCTCGCTGCATCTCTTAATGAAACTGATTCAGCCACATCTCTTGCCACCTGGTATACTGAATTATATTCTTCCAGAAGCAGGTTAACCTCATGATCAGTAACGGAATCAACGGAATCTACCAGGTCACCTGTCCCGAATCCAAAAACAGAATATCCCATTTTTATCTGGGCGCTTACCTTGTTGCCCTCTGTTACCGCAACATCACGCATGTTATCCCCAAATCTGGCAATCCTCAGATTCTGAAAATCATCATATGCTGCTGCAGCCCTGGTCCAGACCGCAATATTTTTCTCCACCTCCTCATCCTGCCAGTGACCAACCACTACTTTCCTGTCAAGCCGCATACGGGCAGAGATGAATCCGAATTCCCGATCGCCGTGAGCCGATTGATGGAGGTTCATAAAATCCATATCAATGGTATCCCAAGGTATTTCACCATTAAGTTGCGTATGGAGGTGAAGAAAAGGCCTGGAAAGGACTTTCAGGCCTTTTATCCACATCTTTGCAGGAGAAAAGGTATGCATCCAGGCAATGATCCCGACGCAGCTGGCATTCATATTTGCCTCAATGCACATCCGGAAGATTGCATCAGAGGTAGTCAGTGCAGGTTTAAAGACTACCCTGCAAGGGATTAATGAAGAATTGTCAAGGGCTTCCGTGATTATCCTTGAATCTGCAGCAACCTGCTGAAGAACTGCTTCTCCGTACAGATCCTGACTGCCGGTGACGAACCAGATTTCCTTGTCTTTCAGATTTTTCATTCAGTTTACCAGAAATAAATGTAGAATGCTATAATTACAACTATTACCAATCCTGAGAAGAAAAGATCCCAGTTACTCCAGCTTGCCCTTGTAACAGCTTTTTCTTCAGGAGTAGCAGAGCCAAAGTATAATCCCCTGATTGCTGCCGGATCCGCTTTGGGTGTAAAAAAGCTTGTAACAATCATAAGAACTATCACCAGGAAGAATATTACTATTTCATAATGCAGCCAGTTAGGAGCAAGGAACAGTGTATAAAAAACTGAATCCTGGCTGAGGTTCCCGCCGAAGACAACAAATCCAAGCCGTGTCATGCCAAGTATAAAACCGGCAACAAGCCCAAAGAATCCGGCTTTCGGGGTGGTCCTTTTTGATATCACGCCAAGGAGGAACACTGCGGCTATACCGGGTGCAAGCATTGACTGAACATCCTGCAGGTAGGCATATAATACCTTTCCGATTCCTCTCATCACCGGTATCCAGAGTATCCCCAGTATAACGACGACAACCGTTGCGATCCTGCCCACCCTTACCAGCTCTCTCTCAGGGGCATCTGGCTTGTGTTTCTTATAAAAGTCCACCGTGAACAATGTGGCTGATGAATTGAAAAGGGAAGCAAGAGAACTCATCAATGCGGCAAGTATGCCTCCTACCACAAGCCCGGTAAAACCTACCGGTAGCAGTTCTTTTACCAGAGTTGGGAATGCTGCATCGGAATCGGTAAGATTGATCATTCCTTTCTGATTCATTGCGTATGCTATCATTCCGGGGATAAGGAAAATGAATACCGGGGAGAGCTTAAAACCGGCACCAAGAATGGCACCCCTTCTTGATTCTGTCTGATTTCTTCCAGAAAGAACCCGTTGAACAATAAACTGGTCAGTGCACCAGTACCAGAAACCAATAATGGCCGATCCCAGGATCACCCCTGTCCATGGGAATACCGGATCGGAAGGTGATCTTATAAGATTAGTCATTGTATCGCCGGCTTGATTAACCGGGACAGCCCTGCAGATTTCCATCATCTCCGACCATCCTCCAAGCTTTATAAGGCCCAGTACCAGGATGGTAAGAGAACCTACCAGAAGGACAGGCGTCTGTAAAACAGACGTGAACAATACTGCTCTCATGCCTCCGAGAGTGGTGTAAACACCTGTGAGCAACACCAGGCCTATGGCGCTGATCCAGAAAAAATCAATACCAAATATCGATTCAATTCCGAAAACTTCCTTGAACACAATTCCACCTGCATAAACCGTAACGGCTACCTTGGTAAGCACATAACTTACAAGTGAAATTATTGATAGAAATGACCTTGAATCCTTATTGTATCTTTTTTCAAGAAACTCCGGCATTGTAAACACTCCGCTCCTTGAATAAAATGGCACAAAAAACCATCCCAATAAGAGAATAATCCACCCATGCATTTCCCAGTGCGCCATTGCCATACCGCTTGACGCTCCTGCTCCCGCCAGACCGACAAGATGCTCCGATCCTATATTTGATGCAAATATTGATGAGCCAATTGCAAGCCAGGTTGCGTCACGTCCGGCAAGAAAATAATCGGTCGAAGTCTCTTCTCTTTTGCGCAGTACCCACACAATAATACCAATAAGACCCACGCAAAAAAGGCCTAAAACAATCCAGTCTAAATTAGCCATAGCAGTTGATTTACATAACAGGTTATTGCTTGATCAGATTCCATCAGGTCAGGTAAGGTTTGTCAAGATCATGGTCTCTGCCATCAAATTTATGAAAAATAGTTAGAAATATTTCCCGGGCATAATTATTATAATGCCTTAAAAAAAGGCAGGGATAATTATGCACTCCACTCGTCAAGGGATGCTTTGATAAAGTCAATTATCCGCTGATTCTCCGCCTTCCCGCTTCCTGTAATACCAAAAGGTTCTCCAAACCTGAAATGTATTGCTTTACGGGAATCAAGCGGCCCCAGTTCCTTTATCAGTTTGCCATGCCCCCAGAAATCTGTTTTGATTGCCATGGGCACTATTCTGACCCCAGCCTTCTTTGCCAGCTTGACCCCCAGGGAGTTAAACTCTTCCGGATTAAATACCAGACTTCTTGTGCTCTGGGGAAAGATGATCACGGAAACTCCTTTTAAAAGAAGGTCCGTGCCTTTATTCATTACAATCTCAAAATCCTTTCTGGCGTCAGTACGGCCAACCACTATCGGATCGCGCGATCTCATAACATGGCCAAATAAGGGATGCCTTACAAGGCTTTCCTTTACTACGAAAGTAACTTCGCGGTGAGGAGCTATCAAACCCGGCAGTATCATTGTTTCAAGAGTACTCATGTGATTGCCTATAAAAACAACCGGGGCATCTTCTTTTGCTATATTATCCATACCCTCAATGCGGAATCTTCCTCCCGTCTTTTCTATGAACCTGAAAATGAAATTCGATGAATCGGCCCATGCTTTTGTATCATAAATCCCCCTTATGGCCTGCCTTCTCGTTTTAAATACTATACCGGCATATTTTAAAGTAAAATACAGCCTGTTGTTATGAAGAATTTTGTCCCACAGTGTTGATCTTCCCTTCTCCGGAGTTGCATATGAAAATGAATCGAAATACCCTTTATGCATCAGATAATGAAATATTTAATATTTTATGGACAGGTATACATCATTGTTATAATACATATTCTGCTGCAACATTTTTTTACTCTTCCCGAACCCTGATCATTGCATCACGAAATTTATCCATAAGCTCTTTATTAAGGCTTGTCGGAGGTTTTGCGCCTTCGGGAAGCAAAGATTTGTACGGGTGTGTTTTTGAATATTCTCCAAATTCGTCTCTTGCTGCCTTGAGCAGTTCTGGTTTTGTCATCAGGTCAAGTGCAGATGCAGCAATTACTTTTGCCCCTGCATTAAGTCCTTTCCAGGCAGCACTTCCATAACCTGCTGTCACTGTTGACCAGTGATGGCCTATAGCTTCAGGTACCTGACCTGGAAAATTCAGCGTTGCCGTTGGTGTTACAAGTGTCACCTCTCCCACATCCGTCGAACCCCCTCCAACATGAATTGCAGACGGGACCGTCCATTGTTTGATTTTCACAGGATAGCCTGTTGATTTTTTCCCAAGTTCTTTTTGAAGGGCCTTTGCAAAGTTATGTTCATCCTCGCTCCATTCAGGCATGCCTATTAGCTCAATGTTCCTTCTTATAATTTCGGCAACGCCTTTATTAGCATGCTTCTGATGAACGCCGGTAAGGACAGTAATGGTATCAAGCACTGTACCTGACGCAATGGCAGCACCCCTGGCACAGTCAATCACCCGGTTATATGTTTCTTCTATCCTGTCATCAGTATTCCTTATATAGTACCATACTGACGCTTTGTCCGGAACAACATTCGGAGCTTCGCCGCCCTCAGTTATAACATAATGCATCCTGTAAGTGTAGAAGAGATGCTCACGCAGGAAGTTTGTTGCTACATTCATCAGTTCAACTCCGTCAAGAGCGCTTCTTCCGCTCCAGGGAGATCCTGCTGAGTGAGCAGTGGTACCCCTGAAGGTAAAAACAGCAGAGATGATAGCATTTTCATGTACTCCGTATCGTGTAGAGAAATCCGACGAGGCATGATTATCAATTACAGCATCAACATCGCTGAAGACGCCTGCCCTTACCATATAGGGCCTGCTTATGATTGTTTCCTCAGCGGGTGATCCGTAGAATCTTATAGTCCCATTAATACCATTCTGTTCCATACTTCTCTTTACAGCTATCGCTGCAGCTGCAGCGGCTGTACCCATCATATTATGACCGCATCCGTGGCCGGGAGCTCCCGCTACAACAGGATCATGATATGTTTTAAGAGCTTTCTGCGACAGCATCGGAAGAGCATCAAACTCACCAAGCAGGCCGATAACAGGTTTCCCTGTTCCCCAGGAAGCAATAAAACAGGTAGGGATGCCAGCCACACCTTTTTCGACCTTGAATCCCTCCTCCTCAAGAACCTTAATCAGTAAGGCTGATGATCTGAATTCCTGCATTCCCAGCTCGGCATATGTCCATATAGAATCCGATACGATCCCGAATTTTCTTACTACTGAAGTATCGCTGAGATATTCAAGAGCCGTCTTTTTTGATTTATAAAGGTCAGCTTTACCCAGGAATCCTTCCTCATTCTTCTTCTGTCCGCTGAGTATTCCCGTACTCATCGAAACCGTTGTACTCAACAGCAGCATCTTAAGCAACCAAACAGTGCATTTCATGGTGTCACAAATTAGTTTATCAGGTGATATGGTAATTACAAATCTAATATTAAAATTGTAAATTTATCCGCTCATCACAGGTTTGAAAATCTTGCTAAAAAAATAGACCCATGAAGCTTCAATTTATTGATGCAGTTGTGTTTTTTGGGTTGATTGCCGTCAACATCCTTTTCGGTGCGAGTTTTTTCTTCAGGAACAGGACAACGGATCAGTTCACAACCGGAGGCAAAAAGCTGCCTTCGTGGACGGTGGGAATGTCAATTTTCGCAACATTCGTCAGCAGTATTAGTTTTCTGGCCCTGCCCGGCAAAGCCTATTCGAGCAACTGGAATGCTTTCGTTTTCAGCCTTTCAATTCCTTTTGCCGCATGGCTTGCAGTAAAATTCTTCGTTCCGCTTTACAGAAGCACAGGCAGCGTTTCTGCTTACTACTACCTTGAAAAGCGCTTCGGCCGGTGGGCAGGAACCTATGCTTCAGCTTGTTATATTTTAACTCAACTTATGCGTACCGGTGCGATCCTGATGCTTCTGGCTTTGCCGCTAAACGCACTTTTCGGCTGGAACGTAAAGACTATAATCATTCTCACAGGGATTGGAGTGACACTTTATTCAATACTTGGAGGAATACAGGCAGTTATCTGGACTGATGCGATACAGGGAATTATATT
Source organism: Bacteroidales bacterium (assembly GCA_034005245.1). Lineage (GTDB taxonomy): Bacteria > Bacteroidota > Bacteroidia > Bacteroidales > VadinHA17 > LD21. The sequence continues at coordinate 66,145 of JAVEVC010000006.1, read as the reverse complement.
GATCGCAGGAGCACTTACAGCAGCATTATTCATTACTTTTTCGATGCCCGAAGGTCCTGTACAGATCATTCAGACAGCCAGCGCCTCTGACAAATTCAGCCTGGGAAGCTTTGGAACAAGCCTTACCGAATCTACATTCTGGGTTGTACTTATTTACGGGCTGTTCATTAATATACAAAACTATGGTATCGACCAGAATTATATCCAAAGGTACCTTAGTGCACGAACAGGAAAGGAAGCCAAAAGATCCGCCCTGTTTGGATCACTGATCTATATCCCTGTTTCAATGGTATTTTTCTATATAGGGACAGCCCTTTTTGGATTCTACACAGCACAGCCAGACCTGCTCCCGGAAGAACTCAGGCTGGCCGGATCAGGTGATAAGGTTTTTCCGTATTTTATTGTAGCAGAGCTCCCGGCCGGAATTACCGGGCTGCTTATAGCTGCGATATTTTCCGCCGGAATGAGCACGGTTTCAACAAGCCTCAACAGCACAGCCACAATAGTCCTTACCGATTATTATAAAAAATATTTCAACAGTGATGCAAGTGAAAGGAAGTCGATGAATGTACTTTATATCTCATCGTTCTTAACCGGTACTGCAGGTGTGGTAATCGCATTAATGCTTACAGGGGTGGAAAGCGCTCTCGACGCGTGGTGGTCGCTGGCGTCGATATTCAGCGGCGGAATGCTCGGCCTGTTTCTGCTCGGCTTCATATCCAGAAAAGTAGGGAAAGCTGATGCAATCACCGGCGTTATTGCTGGCGTAATAGTCATAATCTGGATGAGCCTGTCGCCTTTTCTTCTTGAAGACGGCAAATTCTCAGGTATAAGGAGCTCTTTTCACAGCAACCTGACCATTGTTTTCGGAACAGCAACTATATTTCTTGTCGGATTCCTTTTAAACAGATTTATCAGCAGTATAAAAAAAAACAAATAAGATGAAAACCATTCTTTTATCAGCCATTATGATTTTTTCAGGAGCTAGTATTTACTCCCAAAATGCTTTCCGGGGCGGACAATGTATAGTTAAGGCCGAATTCATCTATCAGCCTTCTGAAGTTATCTTTCCTTCATGCCATGCATCAACAATCTGCCAGACACGGGAGGGCCTGCTGGCAGCCTGGTTTGGCGGTACTGCCGAAGGGAATCCCGATGTGGCAATATGGACCAGCAGGTACATTAATGGTGGATGGACAAGGCCAGAAGAAGCTGCAAACGGTGTTCAGCACAAGAGTAAGAGGTATCCATGCTGGAATCCGGTGCTTTATAATTCGGGTGATACAGTCCTCCTTTTTTTCAAGGTTGGTCCAAGCCCCTCGGCATGGTGGGGGGAGGTAAAGTACTCCTGTGACAATGGCAGAAGCTGGTCTGTTTCGAGAAGATTGCCGGAAGATATTTTAGGCCCCGTGAAAAATAAGCCTGTTAAACTGAAAAACGGTGAACTTCTTTGTCCCTCAAGCTCTGAAAATGACGGCTGGAGGGTCCATATGGAGTTCACTTCCGGCCTGGCGACATCATGGGAAAGAACTCCATTCCTGAACGAGAGGGAAATATATGCCATTCAGCCATCTGTGTTGTTTCATCCCGGAAGCCTTCAGTTGCTGTGCCGCACCAAACAATCGAAAATATATACAGCCTGGTCAGGGGACAACGGACGAAAATGGACAGAGCTGATGCCTTTGTGTCTGCCAAATCCTGATGCGGGGATCGATGCACTGACTCTCGCAAATGGGAAATTCCTCGTTGTTTATAACCATCTTTCAGCTGGCCGGCATATTCTAAATACTGCTGTCTCAGAAAACGGAACCGACTGGAAAGCTATTGCCCTGCTCGAGAAGGGACACCAGGGCTCTGAATATTCATATCCTGCTGTAATACAAACAGACGACGGATTAGTTCATATAACCTATACCTGGGATCGCAAGCTTATTAAGCACGTGGTGATTGATCCTGAAAAAGCATCTTCACTTCCTATTGTAAACGGTAATTGGCCTGAGAAACGTAAAAAAAAATGACCTCGATAAATTCCTGTACTCGTATGTAATAATAAAGAATGCTAACAGGGCAGGGTAAAGCGATTACAAGATTATTCATGTTAATCTGGCTTAATTGGTCTTTTCCCATTCTGCATGCAGAAACTTGCCGTAAGTGTTGAAACAACAGACAGTATAACGTATAATACTGTTGCAAGTGAAAAACCCGGGAAACTGAAATCCTGAATTACATTTTCAAAAGAAATTGATTTTAATAAGGTACTTATTCTTATTTTTCTGGCGAATATTCTGAAATTTATTTTTTTAAATATATTTGACGCTTAATGATTTAAAAACTTACTGACCGTGCGAATTCTTCAATCACGCCTTTCAAAATATGACGCTCCCCAAAAGGCTATGGAGGCTGGCGTATACCCGTATTTCAGGGAAATCGAGTCGGATCAGGACACTGTCGTCAGTATAAAAGGCAAGAATGTCCTGATGTTCGGTTCAAACAGTTATCTTGGCCTGACGAACCATCCCAGGATCAAGGAAGCAGCAAAAAGAGCAATTGACAAGTATGGAACAGGTTGTGCCGGGTCAAGATTTCTTAACGGCACCCTTGACATTCATATAAACCTGGAGGAAAGGCTTGCAAGTCTTGTCGGGAAAGATGGTGCGCTATGCTACAGCACAGGCTTCCAGGTCAATCTTGGAGTTGTTTCAGTACTTACCGGCAGAAGGGACCATATCTTTCTGGATGAACTGGACCATGCTTCCATTATAGAGGGAAGCAGGCTCTCCTTCTCCAAAGTCCTGAAGTTTGCTCATAATGACATGAATTCGCTTGAAGCCAAGCTAAGGAAATGCACCTCCGACAGTCTGAAACTGATTGTTGTTGACGGTATCTTTTCGATGGAAGGAGATATTGTAAGGCTTCCTGAACTGGTAAAACTTGCTGATAAGTACAATGCAACAATTATGGTCGATGATGCACATTCCATAGGCGTACTGGGAAGGAACGGGGCCGGAACGTCATCGCATTTCGGTCTCACAGATAAGGTTGATCTTATAATGGGAACCTTCTCCAAATCACTGGCTTCACTGGGTGGCTTTATTGCATCCGACAAAGACACCATTAACTTCATAAAGCATAATTCCAGATCATTGATCTTCAGTGCCAGCATGACTCCTGCTTCCGCCGCTGCTGTACTGGCCGCACTGGATATTATGGAATCGGAACCTGAAAGAATCCGGCACCTCTGGGAAATTACCAACTACGCCCTGAAAAGCTTCAGGGAAGCAGGATTTGACACGGGCAGATCTGAATCTCCCATAATACCTCTGTTCATACGTGATAATATAAAAGCTCTTAAACTGACATTATCGCTTCTTGATGACGGCATATTCGTCAATCCGGTTGTGTCGCCTGCTGTACCAAAAAATGATTGTCTGATACGATATTCACTTATGGCAACCCATACAAGGGAACAGGTCGACATATCCGTTGAAAAGATAACCAGGGCGGCAAAAGCACTTGGCATTCTGGATCAGTATTCCGGAAATTGAATCATAAAGATCTGAAAGGGTGCCTGCAGTATTTCCGGATAACACGGGCAAAATCATTACTGATTAAAATGATTGTACTGTATATTCAGTATATTTAAATAGTATATCATGTAACTTTAATCGGGCTGTAACCGGGAAGACATATAAAGAGAAACAATGAAGTTTCCCTCCTTTTCAGCAAACAGGCATGCATACCGCTTAATATACAATAATATAGCAATAATATCCTCGAATGAAAAGAGTTATTCTCATTACCGGGATTTCATCGGGTTTCGGCAGGGAAACAGCCAGGCTGCTTTCTGAAGCAGGTCATATTGTTTATGGCACTGTCAGGTCCGCCAGGGATATGACCGGACAAGTCAATTATCTTAGGATGGATCTTACTGACATCCCTTCTTTAAAGACAACGGTATCAGACATTCTCGACAAAGAGGGAAGAATAGATGTGCTCATTAATAACGCCGGAATGCATTCCGGAGGCCCGGCTGAAACAACAACCCCGGAAGTGATGAAACTTCAGATCGATACCGGTTTCATCGGAATGGTCCATCTCACCAGGGAAGTTATTTCAGCTATGCGCAGGCAGGGAGGAGGCACGGTAATCAACATGAGCTCTATTGGCGGTCTGATGGGACTTCCATTCCAGTCGTATTATTCGGCAGGGAAATTTGCTGTTGAGGGATTCAGCGAAGCTCTTCGAATGGAAGTTAAAAGCTTTAATATTAAAGTTGTATTAATAAATCCCGGAGACTTCAGAACCAATAACACAAAAAGCAGAAGACAATTTCTTGCTCCGACTGATGAAAATGATCCCTATCATCAACAGTACCTGAAGACCCTTTCAGTGATTGAGCATGATGAAACTCAGGGCGGCAATCCGGCTCTCCTTGCCAGAAAGCTCGTCAGAATAGTTGAATGCCGCTCTCCTAGACAACGGTATATAATCGCTTCCTTTGACCAGAAACTGGCTGTACTTCTGAAAAGGATCCTTCCTGGTTCTCTCTTCAGAAAGATAATTGAAGGACATTATAAAATAAAATAGAACAGGTTTACTGTTTTTCTACTGAAACAACAGCCTGACAAAACCGGCTTAACCTGCCTTAAGGTTTTTCTAAACAGATGAGCCGTGATCATCCCGGGGAAACAGGACTTATCCTTTGCAAATAACCTTTGCCATTTTCCTGTATGGAAATTAATTATACTTTTATGCTGGCAGCTAAAGGTGATACCTTATTCAAAATCAGTTGACGAGATGAATGACCTGGAAATTTATTTTAACCGTTTCCGCAAAAACATAGTAGGTATAGACGCCGTAACAGACACACCTTACGGGACTCAGAAAATAGTATATGCCGACTGGATCGCAAGCGGAAGACTCTATAAACCTGTGGAACGCAGATTATCGGAAGAGATCGGCAGGCTTGTCGGTAATACCCATTCAGAATCGACAGCTACAGGCAACGCAATGACTCAGGCATACCACATTGCACAGAAAATAGTCAAGAATCATGTTAATGCCGGAGCTGATGACATCCTTATCTTTACCGGTGCGGGCATGACCTCGGCCATAGCCAAACTGCAAAGGATACTTGGGCTTAAAGTACCCGAACAGGCAATCAACTACTGTGTCTTCACCCATGGAGAATATAATTCCTGCAGGGAAATACCCAATGAGAACAGGCCGGTGGTATTCCTTACACATGCCGAACATCATTCAAATCACACCTCCTGGTTCGAGACCCTTGCTGATGTTGTTCTGCTTGATCCTTCTTCCAATCTTACCGTAGATCCCGGGAATCTCAGAAAAGAAATAGCCAGGTACAAGAACCGTCCTTTGTTAATAGGCTCGTTTACCGCTTGTTCCAACGTTACAGGATACAAGCCACCCATAAGCGAACTTGCCAGGATAATGCACGAAAACAATGGATACTGCTTCATTGATTTTGCCGCATCGGCCCCATACGTTGATATCGATATGCATCCAGCAGACAAGATGGAACAGCTTGATGCAATCTTCTTTTCTCCGCATAAATTCCTTGGAGGGCCAGGAAGCGCCGGAGTTCTTATTTTCAACAGGGAACTTTACAAGAACTATACCCCTGACTCCCCGGGAGGAGGAACCGTGAAGTGGACAAACAGGTGGGGAGAATACAGCTATATAAGCGATATCGAAGTGAAGGAAGATGGCGGAACCCCGGGATTTCTCCAGGGAATAAAGGCAGCCCTTGCAATAAGACTTAAGGAAAAAATGGGAACAGAAAAGATCCTTAAGCGCGAAGAAGAGCTCACCGGAAAAGCTTTCACCCAGTTATCATCCATAAAGGGATTGCATATACTAGCCGAGAATATAAAGGAAAGGCTTGGAGTATTCTCTTTTTATATTGATGATATCCACCATAACCTTGTTACTAAATTGCTGAATGACAAATTTGGCATACAGGTAAGAGGAGGCTGCTCCTGCGCCGGTACATACGGCCATTACCTGCTTAATGTAGATTTTAGCCTGTCAAAAGAAATTACCGACATGATAGAGGCAGGCGATCTTTCACTAAAACCCGGATGGGTAAGGCTTTCGCTCCACCCTACCATGACCGATGATGAACTTGATTATATCACCCGCTCAATCGGACAGATAGCTGTGAATGCACGTGAATGGGGCAATGATTACGAATACGATCTGCATACAAACGAATTCCATCATAAAAGCGCCAGGGAAACAGGCTGTTCGTTATATCGGAAATGGTTTGAACTGTGACGGTCCTGCAATGATTTATCCATCGGTTTATGCTTCTGAACAAGCTATAGAATCTCTTCTGGCTAAATAACCGGCTTTACAGATACAGGATTAAAACATTACATGTCCGGTTTAATAATGTTCTGCTCTATATTAGTCTGAAAAACCGGAAAATTCTCGTTGAAACTGAAAAAATATTCCTGCCGGCAAGCAAATAATTAATTAAAATATTACTTTTGGTCAAATTCATGTTACGATGACTGTAACCCGTTTCAGCGTAAGTCTTGAAGAAGATCTACTTAAGGAACTCGATGAGTTTGTGACGGATAATAGCTTTGCCAACCGCTCACAGGCATTAAGGCACCTTATCGAAAAGAATATTGTTGAAAAGAAATGGTTGTGCAATCATAAAGTTGCAGGAGCTGTGGTTCTGGTCTACGATCATCACAAGAAGGATATATTTTCAAGATCAAATGAAATACAACACAGGTATTTTGATCTGATATTATCAGCCCAGCATTATCATCTTGACCATGATATATGCATGGAGATTGTTGCGGTAAAAGGACCTGCAAAGAAGCTTACGGAGTTGTCGGATAAGCTTATCAGCATCAAGGGTATCAGGCATGGCAAACTCATTATGAGCAAAACCGATTGATTTTTTTTGGATAATCAGTAACACTATTTTTACTATTCGTATTACTATAACATAAAAGGACCGATGAACATGAAAAAGCAAATTACTCTCACGCTGGCAGCATTTTTTACTCTTATGCACTTATTCTCCCAGGAAAATCTGCAGTCAGCGCTTAAAGACACAGTCAGTCTTGACGAAGTAGTCGTAACCGGCACAGCTGTAAAAGTTAACAAGCGCAACATTCCGATGGCCGTCTCGGTTATCGACAATAAGCTTATTGCTGAAAGCATTGAGACAGCAATATTACCTGCTCTCAACGGGCTTGTTCCTGGTCTTTTTGTGACAGAAAGGGGGATCATGGGGTTTGGTGTTGCCACAAACGCTGCAGGCCAGATATCGATCAGGGGGGTTGGAGGCAGTCCTACAACCGGAGTGTTGATGCTGATAGACGGGCATCCCCAGTTCATGGGAATAATGGGACATCCATTGCCCGATACCTACGTCACTTCAGATGTTGAAAGAGTTGAGGTAATCCGTGGCCCTGCCTCAATCCTTTATGGGTCCAATGCAATGGGCGGTGTAATAAACCTGATTACCAAAAAGCAGGTCAGGGAAGGATTTTCAGGGAATGGCCATATAATGTACGGATCCTATAATACCCAAAAATACATGGCTTCTGCCGGGTACAGGAATAAGAAGTTTTCGCTTTATGCCTCCCTTAACCATGGCCAGACTGACGGGCACAGGCCTTCCTCCGACTTCAAAATAACCAACGGATACCTCAAAGCCTCCTATGATCTGAACAATAATATCCAGGTAGGCTCTGATTTCAGCCTGGCAAACTTCGTAACCACAGATCCCGGTCCGGATACCATTGGAGCTGTCCCCGGAAGTTCACTCGACATTATGAGAGGATATTGGGCAATGACTATTGACAACAACTACTCGAAATTTTCAGGAACTGCAAAGCTCTTCTATAATTTTGGCGAACATAAGATAACTGACGGATTTCATTCCAATGACGATAATTACGGTCTTAACATCTTTGAATCTGCCAAGCTCTTCAGGGGGAATACAATCACAATCGGGGCAGATTATCTGAGATACGGAGGCAGAGCAGAAAATGAACTTGCTATGGGCGGACAGGGTATCCTGTTCAAAGACACCACTCTTTATGATGCAGGCGTTTACAGTTTTGTACAGCAGTCATTATCAGACAAGCTGACACTTAATGCCGGAGTAAGATTGCAGATACATGAAGTATTCGGAAAAGAATGGATACCTTCCGGAGGTTTTTCATGGCGGGCTGCGGAATACCTTACATGGAAAGCTTCAGTCTCCAAAGGATTCCGAAGCCCGACAATAAGGGAATTATATATATGGAATCATAACTCCAATCTCAAACCTGAAACAATAATGAATTATGAGACTGGATTTCACTTCTCACTGCCGGAAAAGAATCTGAAAATAGAGCTTACTGGCTTCCTTCTGAACGGAGATAATATGATAATCACCGTTCCGATGGTGGGACTTGAAAATGCTGGCAATATAAACAATAAGGGCATTGAATTCTCTTCATCATTTGCCCCTGTGAAGGATCTGTCGCTGGTTTTCAACTACTCATACATAAATATGAAAGAACCGGTCTATGCTACTCCTGAACACAATTTCTATCTTAGTTGCAACTACGTCCGTGACAGGCTCAGGGTAACAGCATCCTTGCAGCAGGTAATAAATCTTGATACTGATCCTGCAGTTACCAAAGTGGCTCACGAAGATTATACCCTTCTGAATTCAAGAATATCATACAGGGTATTGAAATTTGCCGAAATATTTGTCAGCGCTGAAAATATCCTGAACCAGAAATACGAGAATAACAAGTACTATCCCATGCCAGGCATAACAGCATTTGGCGGAGTGAAACTCAGATTTCAGTGACCAGCCTCCTCCGGCAGGATAATAATTTAATATTCCGGGAAGATAAAACGAATCTGTTTTTTTGTACTTTTGCCGGCAAAACGGCCCGTAGCTCAGCTGGTAGAGCACGTGACTCTTAATCATGGGGTCGAGAGTTCGAGCCTCTCCGGGCCGACAATTAGTTATATATGAGAAGGTTCCTGCCCTACATAATATTAATAGTCTCCTGCCTGTCGCTGATTGTTTCCTGCAGGAAAGATGATCCTGTTCCGGAGGGTCCTGAAATAGTGCCAGAGGAAATAGTTGCCACAAATAAGTGGATATATGACAACATGAGCCTTTACTATCTGTGGAATGACTTTATCCCGACCGACATAGATTATACCATGGAGAGCGACCCTGAAGCCTATTTTTTCAAATTGCTTTACAGCGACCTGGATAAATGGTCGCAGATAACTGACGATTATCCGAAGCTGGAATCTGAACTGAACGGAGATCCTGTAACTATGGGCTATTATCCTGCTTTCTATCTGGCGGGAGACAATAATGTGATCATCGCTGTCGGTTATGTTTATCCCGGGTCTCCTGCCGAGGAGGCTGGGCTTAAAAGAGGTGACATTATTCTTTCTATAGACAACAAGCTGCTTGATACTACAAATTACCAGGATCTTTTCTCAGGGACCAGCTATCAGGTCCAGCTGGGCGCTGTTGTGGGAAACAGTCTTGTATATACTGGTGAGTCGCTGAGTATGACCGCCCGTAAAACATTGACTGATCCGGCAATTTACCACCATCTGTTCGAACAGGAAGGACAGAAAATAGGCTACCTGGTCTATGTTGAATTCATTAAAGGCCCGAACGAAGAGTACCTCAGGCAATTGGACAATATTTTCAATGAATTCAAAACTGAAGGCATTTCCGACCTGATCATTGATCTGCGTTATAACCCGGGAGGAGAAGTGGATGCAGCTGTCTATCTCGCATCGCTGATCGCACCTGCACCGGTAGTCTCGGGTAATGAAACTCTTGTAAACCTCAACTACAATAACGATTTGCATCTGTACCTGGAATATTACAACTATGATGAATTACTAAGTTACAGGTTCACTAACACTGCTTCAAACATCGGTCTCGACCGTGTTTGTTTCCTGACCTCATCATCATCAGCTTCGGCAAGTGAATTGCTTATCATCGGACTGGATCCCTATATGGAGGTTATCAGGATTGGCGAACCAACATTTGGAAAATACACCGGAGCATGGGTGATACCAGATGAGAAGGAGGAATGGGCCATAATGCCAATAGTTTCCAAGTTTTCAAATTCTGTCGGCTTTACAGATTTCTCCGACGGGTTGATGCCAGATCACCAGGTTGACGATGACCTGTTCATTGCCGCACCTTTTGGAGATCTGTCAGATCCCATGATTGCTAAAGCGGTTGAACAGCTTACAGGTGTAATAGTTACTCCAAAAAAATCATCAGTTCACGCTCTTCCCCGGTACAAAAAGATCATCCCTCCTCAGCAGAGTATCAGAAATAACCTGATCTTGCCACGAACAGAGCTGAAGCTGAAATAACTGCTGCCTCTCATTTGAGTTTCCGGTAAATAATACATCCAACAACCTTATCATCAGACTGTTCATTTTAGTGCAACCGTTTTGTTAAAATCTATCTCCTGAATTAATATCCAGAGTTACAACAAGCTCAGGAGTCATTGACTTATCCTCTGGCTGAACAGGATTTCTGATGATCTCCCCGTAATCCGGTACTAAAATCCGCTTCAATACAATCTAGTTAAAAGATTATTCTTATTTTGTGAAATCTGCATGATTTCGATTTCATTGACATACTGCGAAAGCCTGTTGAAAGCAGCCCGGCTATCCGGTTCAGTTTTGATCATTGACATCAGAAAGAGAGCATGATCTTGTTGGGAATGATTATTATTTTAACTATATAAGTACAAAGCTATTTTATGGAGAATCCCAGAGTATTAATCGGAGCCATTGCCTACCTGATTGTGGTAATTATTGGCGTAGTTATATTCCTCCAGGGAAGGAAGAATGAAAAAAAACAGGGTATTGACAGGGAAATGGAAACGGTTGATTAAGAAGGTGATGGTATTATATTTCAAAAAAACATGTTTCATCGTATCTTATTTTAAAATTGTATTTCTTTCAGTCGCAGTGACTTTTCAGAGTTTGCCGGGATCCAAATAAACCTTAATTCAAGCCTCTAAATTTTTGTTGATTCAAAATGAAAAATCATGGAGCTGTAACCAGAAGGAATTTTCTGACCACACTAGGTGCAATGACAACAGGCCTTACCCTTCTTGATGAAATCAGGCTTGTTGCAAGCAAAATGCGGAATTTCAAACCTGTTGAGGGATCATGGTTCGAATTCCAGCATCACAACCCGCAAGAAGGAAAATACTGGAATAAAATCCTCGAGGGATTTTCATCCAGCCAGTGGGATGAAAAGATAAAGGAGATTGCGGATAGCGGCATTCGTTATCTGGTATTGCTTGATGTTGCCATCTACGGCAAAAGCTTCTATCCGTCGGAACTTCTTCCCAGTCACAAGATGGGCTGCGATGATCCCCTTGAAACAATACTCGCTGCCGCTGATAAATACGGAGTAAACTTCTTTGTAAGCAACGGATTCTTTGGTGAATGGACTGATCCCGTCTTCCTGATGAAGGATCGCGAAGTTCACAGGCTGAGGGTCAGCGCAATGAATGAGATTACCAGGAAATATGCGCACCACAAAAGCTTCTATGGATGGTATTATCCCAATGAAACAGGTATTAATGGTCATTACGACGACTTATTCATCGATTATGTCAATAAATGCACCGGTGAAGCACTAAGGCTGACTCCTGATGCAAAAACCCTTATTGCCCCCTACGGAACCAGGAATGTAAAACCTGACGATAAGTTTGTAAGACAGCTTGAGAAACTGAATGTCGACTTCATTGCGTACCAGGATGAAATAGGAGTCGAAAAAACGCGGGTGGAGGAAAGCGCTGGCTTCTTCAGAAACCTGTACGAGCTACATAAAAAAGCCGCAAAAGCTAAAATCTGGGCTGATGTAGAAGTATTCAGGTTTGAAGGTACGGTATATAAAAGCGCTTTGCTGCCAGCTTCTGCTCAACGCGTTATTAGCCAGATCGAAGCGGTATCCCCTTTTGTTGACAAAGTACTTATCTATCAGTATCCCGGTTTGATAAATAAGCCGGGAACAGGAGTTTTTGCCGGACATCCTGATTCAGCCAGTTTATACAGGCAGCTTATCAGGCATTCACTCTTGAGAAGGAGTCAGGCATAGGCATCTGGATCCTGCCGGTTCCTTTTCCTGAAAATTACCCTTTTTATCCCTTCATTTTCTATAATCTTGCATACTACTTAAGCTGCCGGCAGGTTATAAGTTTTACGGCAAAATATTTCCCTGTGTGATTATAATCCGCTTGGTGCTGATTGCCAGGATTTTTAATCAGGACTTGTTCTGTTTGTGCCTTTTCCCTTACCATTTATGAACCCGAATGCGCAATCTGTAAACTGATTGTTGTCCAACCATTTCTTATAATATAATTTCAAATCTCCGGAGCGACTCAGCCACCGGTTTGGACAGTAAAAGGAACCAGCCATTCCTTTTGATTTTATTTATTATTAACCTAATCTAAATGTTATGAGAAAAACTCTCTTGATGTTTATGGTCTTTTGCGCATTCCGGCTTTCAGCCGAGGGCCAGCAAAGAATCATAACCGGTACAGTCTCCTCTTCAGCTGAAGGAGAAGGAGTGCTGCCTGGGGTTTCAGTATCTGTAAAGGGAACAACCCTCGGGATTATAACAGACATTAACGGGAAGTATTCCCTTTCGGTTCCTGCCAATGCCAATACTATTGTTTTTTCGTATATAGGGATGAGAAAACAGGAGGTTGAGATTGGAAATCGTTCTATCATTGATATAGTTATGGAACCTGAAATACTTGGCCTTGATGAGGTTGTCGTCACTGCTCTTGGTGTATCAAGAGAGAAAAAGGCTGTAGGGTATGCAGTTCAGGATATTAAAAGCGATGTAATTGAGCGGACAGGCAATACCGATCTGGCAGGTGCAATGCAAGGGAAGATATCAGGCATCGATATCAAGCCATCAAGCGGCATGCCTGGAGCATCTTCACAGATTGTTATACGCGGAGCACGTTCCTTTACAGGGAACAATACTCCGCTTTATGTTATAGACGGTATGCCTATTGCATCTAATGCCGACATTCAGTCAGGAACCAATGGTGATTTTTCACTAGTCGGATATGGAGTTACAGGATCCGATATTTCGAATCGTGCCATAGACCTAAATCCTGCTGATATTGAAAGTATTAACGTACTAAAGGGGCAGGCAGCTGCAGCTCTGTACGGCATTCGTGCATCAAATGGGGTTATAGTAATCACTACAAAGAGCGGAAGGAATAATGCACCCGGCAAACCTGTAGTTTCAATATCCCATACAAGTGCTTTCTCGAGGGTATCAAGAACGCCTGATTTTCAGACCACATACGCACAGGGTGTCAGCGGTGCGTACGTACCGAATTCCCCACTATCCTGGGGTCCTGCAATTTCCGATCTTCCCGATGACCCTGCCTACGGCGGCAACTCCAACGGGCATCCGGGAAAATTTTACGTCCCGCAGCTTGAAACGGGACTGGTTGAAGATCCATGGGTTGTTCCGCAGGTGTTTAATAACTGGGACAGATATTTCCGTACAGGCTATTCCCTTACAAATAATATAAATGTAAGCCAGGCAACGGATAACGGGAATTATGCCCTGGGAATAAGCCAGACATCACAGAGCGGTATAGCTCTCGCCTCGGGGATGGACCGCTGGAACGGAAAAGCTTCGGCGGAAAGAAAATTGAACGCTAATTTCAGCACAGGATTCAATGCAAATTTCTCAAAAACAGATATTGAGAAGCTTCCAACTGCAAATGATGCAGCGCTGGCAGGAGTATTAGGCGCACCGATAAGCTATAACCTGCGGGATTACCCTTATTATGTTCCCGGAGATGCTTATACACAGATATATTACAGGGGAGGCAGCTGGGACAATCCATACTGGTCAGCTGAACACACAGTATTTAATGAGAAAACCAACAGGTTCTTCGGAAACGGATATGTTAATTACAATGCCAGAATAGCTGACAGAATGAATATTAAAATACGCTATCAGCTTGGTGCTGATTCATATACTACAAATTTCAGTGACATATTCGAATATGGGCATGCAGGAACCACAGGGATGATTGACAACTATGGAATAACATCGTTCATTGTAAACTCCCTGCTGACAGCCGGCCTGGATTTAAGTATCGTTAGCGATCTTACGCTCAGCGCATTGATTGGAAATGAGTTTGATCATAATAATACCAAGACCTATTCTGAACATGGTGAGGAATTCAACTTTGGAGGCTGGGCTCATATAAGGAATGCAAATATCGTGACTGCAAATGAATCGCGAAACCAGCACCGGACTGTGGGTACCTTCGGAAGTATGTCGTTGCAGTATAAATCCATGCTTTTTCTTACCGGAACCGGCAGATATGATATTGTCTCATCCATGCCTACGAGTAACAGGTCATTTTTCTACCCTTCTGTTGCACTTAGCTTTGTACCAACGGAACTGGATGCCCTGAAAAATGTCAGCTGGTTGTCTTTTGCCAAATTACGCATGTCGTATGCTGAAGTGGGACAGGCTGGAGATTATATCCTGAATTACTATGACACTCCTGACTATTCAGGCGGCTGGTGGACTGGATCACCGGTACTTTACCCGATAGGAGGGATAAATTCCTATATCCCCAACAATATCCAGTTTGATCCCAACCTGGTTCCGCAAAACACCAGATCCTATGAAATAGGAGCTGATCTGAAGTTTCTTCAGAACCGCTTTGGCATTGATTATACTTTTTCCCGGCAGAATGTGGTTGACCAGATCTTTTCCGTTCCGTTGGCAGGCTCCACAGGCATCCGCTCACTGCTGACGAACGGCGGGAAAGTCCATACGTTAAGCCATGAAGTGCTTATGTACATTACCCCTGTGGCAATGAACAACTTCCAGTGGAATCTGAATTTCAATTTTTCTCGGATTGAGAACTATGTGGATGAACTTGCCGAGGGCGTGGAAAGCATATTTATCGGAGGATTTACCACACCTCAGGTCAGGGCAGGAATAGGTGACACTTACCCGGTTATTTATGGCGATTCATTCCTGCGAAATGCTGAAGGGAAGATAGTTGTGGAAGATGATCCGTCATCACCAAATTATGGCTTTCCGCTGACCGGAGAGCCGGCAGTAATAGGGAAGGTATCTCCTGACTTTATTCTTGGAACCGGTTCAAATGTAACTTTCAGGAACTGGTCTCTGGATGCCTTGTTCGAATGGAAACAGGGCGGCCAGATGTACTCAGGAAGCAACGGGTTGCTTGATTACTACGGACTGTCGACGGTAACGGAAGACCGTGAATCGACTTTTATTTTTGAGGGGGTAAAGCGCGATGGAGCACCCAATGACATAGCCCGGGGCGGCCCGAATGATCCTTATGCTCTGCAAAGTCTCCACACAAACGTGCTTACCAACATCGATGAGTATTACATATACGACAATTCATTTGTTAAACTGCGTGAGTTGTCGTTGAAATACCATCCCTCCAAAAGAGTGTTTAAAAAGGTACTGCTAGGTGTTTCTGTTTTTACGAGGAACATATTGATCTGGACTGCCCTTCCGAATCTTGATCCTGAATCAAGCCAGGGAAATACCAATATGGGGGGAGCATTTGAGAGATTCACGGTACCACAGACAACAAGCTACGGATTTAATATTGACCTGACTTTTTAATCTTTATTATCATGAGAAAAGATAGTTGTTTATTACCTGTAATTATTCTAGCCATCTCGCTCATTTCATGCTCAGAATCGATAATGGATGAAATAAACGAAAATGTTAATGATCCGAGTGATATGGTGTCACGGCTGATAATAACCGATGCAATGACCGCCAGCGCTTTCTCAGTGACATGCGGCGACTTCGGTTTTTACGCCTCGATATATATTGAACACAACACCGGAACATGGGGTCAGTTCTATAATGCTGATATCCGGTCTTCACAACCTGTAAGTTCATCAACATATAACAATGCCTGGGTTGCCGCATATGCAAACCTTTACGCCCTGAAGCTTGTCAGGGAAAAATGCTCTGAAGGCGGTTCTGAAGAAGGCAATTACCATACGCTGGGAATAGCCCAGATACTGACTGCATACAACCTGGCAGTACTTACAGACGCATCGGGTGATATACCCTGGAGTGAAGCGCTTCAGCCAGGGGTGATCTTTACCCCTGTCCTCGATCATCAGGAAGATATTTATAATGAAATATTTGCTATGCTCGACGATGCTATTGAAAATCTTGATAAGGTTTCTGCATATCCCACCCTTGGAACCCAGGACCTGATATATAACGGCGACACAGGGCTCTGGAAAAAATTTGCCTATGGACTGAAAGCTCGTTATACAATGCGCTTGTCGCACAGGGTTCCTGCTTATGCTGATGTTATAGCGTATGCCGACCTGTCTTTTGCCTCGCCTTCAGAACAGGCTCAATTCGTTTATAACGGAAATACATCCCAGAGTCCCTATTACTGCATCTTCCAGGACCGGGATTATTACAGCGCCAGCCAGAGTCTGCACAATAAGCTTGTGGAAAGGAATGATCCGCGTGATGAGGTTTTTTTCATGCCATATCCCGGCACAGCAGAGGAACTGGTTTTTGCTCCGAACGGCACGGCAAATCAGGTTCAGGGATTCTATTCAATATCTGCCATCAGCTCAATTACGGCACCCACTTATCTGTTGAGCTATCACGAAGTGGAATTCCTGAAAGCTGAAGCATATGTAAGGAATGGGAACCTTGCACTGGCCGACAGTGCCTTGAGGAAAGCCGTAACAGCAGCTTTCCGGAAAGTGAACATCGGATTAACATCTGCTGATGCTGCCGAATACATGAACAATAGCGTAAGGCCTAAATTTGTCGCAAATCCGCTGGCAGAAGTGATGAACCAGAAATATATCGCATTTTTTGAGGAGGAAGCTTTCGAAGCCTATAATGATTACAGAAGGCTTAAAGCCATGGGAGATAATGTTATCAGCCTCGACAATCCTCTTAACAGCAATAAATTTCCCCAGCGGTATTCATATGGATCGGAAGATGTGACCACTAATGAGAATGTCAGAACTGCATATGGCGACGGATCATACGTGTTTACTGAAAATGTCTGGTGGGCGGGCGGCACACGCTGAGGTCCCTCCAGTATAGAAGTCTAATATTTAAATATTATAAAGATGAAAAAGTTTAAAGCATCAGGATTGATATTGACACTTTTAATAATGTTTTCAGGTTGTGATGAACTCCCTGATCCCGCAGGCCTTAGAGGAGTCGCAGTGGTACCGGCCATAACGGATGTTGATCCCGGGATCTTTGATTCCAAAGATCTTGAGAATTCCTTTGTGGAGTTTGTGATAACAGTGCCTGAAGGCAGTAGGCCTGAAAAAATAACCGTCACCGGATCTTATGAAGACAATCATGAAAGCATCATACTGACGGAAGCAAACTCGTTCCCTGCAACCGTAAGGCTCTATTCATCGGATGTTATCCAGAAGCTGGGGATTGCATCGGAAAATATTGAAAACGGAGATGTATTCATGATAGAGCTGCTCACAACGGTAAATGAAATAACGACCAGATCCAATGCGTTACTTTTTGTCCCTGTGGCCTGTGCCTACAATCCAACCCTGGCAGTTGGCAGCTATCATGCTGTTTCGTCTGACTGGGGTTCTGAGGGAAACATCACGCTGACGGCTGATCCTGACGACCCATATATGATATATGTATCCGGACTGGAAGAGATTGAAGGGCTTGTTGAGGATCTTGGCCCCCTTGTAATGCATATCAACCCTGCCACATACAATGTATCAGTGCCCGAGAAGGCAATCTCATCAGATGCCTGGGGTTATGGAGCGATATCTTATTCGGGTAACGGAGTATATAGTTCGTGTGACGGATTGTACACCATGTACTTTGATATATCTTTAACTTCACTGGGAGGGCTGGGCACCTATCTGTTCACACTGACCCGGAATCCCTGATAAGGTATGAATTCATAACCGGGGCAGCCATTATCGCCAAGCCGGTGTATCCTTTCTCTGAAGCTGTTTTATAAGCTGAATACAAAGGCTTATTCTACAGCTTCTTTTTTTGCCATTTCATCAGGGATCTTCCCGGATAAAGCCGGCGGAAGATTCAATAGCAGTTACATGCCTAAAAAAGAAGCGGTTTAAGATAAACACCGTCATGTCCATGGTATCTCAAACAAGGTCCGGAAATTCTCATGGAATGGTGAAAATACAATAACATGGTCAGTAATTGCGTTAAAATGACAGTGTCATGTTCACAAAAGAAGTTCGTCTTTCTAAAATTTAACAGGAATGATACATCTGTTTGAAGGTTTTAAGCGGATACTGAGAAATGTCAGATCTGAAAAAATCCTAAACCGGATCGGATCGGGGAAAGTGGTTTATTTTGAAAATCCCCTGGAAGAGATTGCACTTAAGTATGCTCCTGGCGATCCTGGCAGGATCGGGAAATACTATGCCAAGCATTTCGGGCGGGATGAGTATGAGATTGATCCTGACTCAAGTTGCATACTAATGGGAATAATGGAAGGAAAACCGATCAGCAGGTCAAGGTATGACAGGTACCACAGGATTGAAGGCACATACTGGAAGCACAAAATAAGGACATTCCCTGACGAGAAGGTTATTGACGGATCATGGGCAGCATGTGGCTGAGAAAAGGGACCTCCTTTTGGTTCCGGCGCCAGGTCAGCAGACAGATTTCTTACCTGTGAAAGCCGGCAGAAATGAATTTAAGCACCTCAGGCAGTGATTCCCGCCAGTAGGTCCAGTTATGAGCCCCGTCGCGAACCCTGTATTCATGCGGTATCTCTTTTTTTCTCATCGCAATGTGCAGCATTGCATTTCCTTCATATAGAAAATCATCATCTCCGCAGTCGATAAACCATCTAATATCTTTTTTGCTGTCATCAGGTATCTTATCTATAAGGGAAGGTATGTTATACCTGTCGATGTAAGCTTCAATCAATTTTTCTGCCCGGGCTGATTTATCATTTCCAAGCGACTTCCTGAGGTTCTCTATATTTACCGGTCCCGCGCCAGCACTGAGGGGACAGGCTGCCGAGAATAATTCAGGGTGATGAAGGGCGTATATCAGGGTTCCGTTTCCTCCCATCGAGAGGCCTGCTACAGCCCTGTATTGTTTCTCCCTTTTTATCCTGTATGTAGTTTCGATGAATGGCATGAATTCCTCAAAGAAGAAATCTTCGTAACGCCACTCGCCTTTTACGTCATTTACATAGCCCCGTTGTCCGGTATTTGCATCCGGCATTACTATTATCACGGGGGTTGATATTCCCTCGCGTATTGCCTTGTCGGCTATGTGTTTTACTTCTCCGAACTGCACCCATCCTGTCTGGTCGTCCCCTCCTCCATGTAAAAGATACAGGACCGGATAGTTACGCTGGGAGCTTTCATAATCAGGCGGCAGGTATAGGGCATATTTTCTTTCGCCGTTAAGGATCTTGCTGGTCATTTTCAGGTCATCAAAAACTTTGCTTTCCTGTGCAATGATTAATGAAGGGATCAGGATTAGAAGCAAGGAATAGCGTGCTTTTTTCATTTCATCGGGTTTTAAGGTTATCTCATGAATCTGAATCAGGCTGCTTGCTTATTGGCTTTCTGCTGGGTTTGTTCCAGGAAAAAGGATTAAGTCATAGCGGTTTTTACCTGTAATTCGGTTTAAGAAACCCGAAGTTAATCAATTACTTTGTAGGTGCTGAATTTTCACAATGTTTTTCACATTTTTTTCAACAGTCCCTTGACTTTTTCAATAATTATTAGTAATTTTACTAATTCTTAAATGATAATGATTCTCATCTAATATTTTTTACTATATTGCAGCGATTGTTATTTAGTAATTATTTGCATTTAGGAATAGTTTTTGAATCGACCGGATTCTCGTATAAAGCTACAGATATCCGGAAACAAGTCCATATCCCGGAAAATAAAGACGGGATGTCTGAGCAAAAGCAAAATGAAACCGGTCTATAAACATTTTTTATACCATGGTAAATAAATCCGCAATAAAGATGCTTTCAGAACACGGATTGAAAATAACTCCACAGAGAATAGCTATTCTCGACGTCATCATGGCCCTTAATTGTCATCCGACTGCAGACATCATATGTGATCACCTGAGAATCAACTACCCTCATATTTCAATCGGAACAATATATAAAACACTCGACGCCTTCCTGTCAAAAGGAATAATAAAAAAAGTTCAGTCTGAATCCGACACTGCCAGATATGACGGAGTGCATGAAAGACACCATCACCTCTATTGCGCGGAAACCGAACGGATTGAGGATTATTATGACGACGGCTTGAACCAGATGGTAAACGATTATCTTAGAAAGAAAAGAATTAAAAACTTCGTAATGGAAGATTTTAAAATACAGATCACTGGGAAATTTACCGATAAAACAACAAACTGAAAACGGAAGACGGAAGATGAAAAAGAACAGAAAACTCACAACAGCATCCGGAAGACCGTACTTCGAAAATGAAGACAGTATGACTGTGGGTCCCCGAGGACCTATACTTCTTCAGGATTATTACCTCCATGAAAAGCTCGCCCATTTTAACAGGGAAAGAATCCCTGAAAGAGTGGTTCACGCCAAAGGAACAGGCGCATACGGTACTTTTACAGTAACCGGTAACATCAGTAAATATACAAAGGCTAAACTTTTTTCAAAACCCGGAAATAAATGCCGTGTTTTCGTCCGATTCTCAACAGTAGGCGGGGAAAAGGGCAGTGCCGATACCGAAAGAGATCCCCGGGGCTTTGCCGTTAAATTCTATACCGAAGACGGAAACTGGGACCTCGTAGGAAATAATACACCGGTGTTCTTTATTAAAGATCCAAAAAAATTTCCCGATTTTATTCATACCCAGAAACGAGATCCAAAAACCAATCTTAAAAGTCCGACCATGATGTGGGATTTCTGGAGCCTTAATCCTGAAAGCCTCCACCAGGTAATGGTACTCTTCAGCGACAGGGGAACACCCGACGGATACCGCTTTATGAACGGTTATGGAAGCCATACCTTCTCAATGATAAACAACAGGAACCAGCGTGTATGGGTAAAGTTCCATTTTAAGACTCAGCAGGGGATAAGGAACCTTACCGGGTCACAGGCTGAGGAACTTAAAGGCAAGGATCCCGACTATGCCCAGCGCGACCTCGTGGAAGCAATAGAAAAAGGTGATTTCCCGAAATGGACCCTTAAGATCCAGGTCATGACAGAGGATCAGGCACACAAATTCAGATGGAATCCTTTCGATATAACAAAAGTATGGCCGCATAAAGACTTCCCTCTTATTGAGGCTGGAATTATGGAACTGAACGAAATTCCTGCCAACTACTACGCCGACGTTGAACAGGCCGCCTTTGCTCCATCCCATACAATTGACGGAATAGGGCTTTCGCCTGACAAGCTCCTCCAGGGACGGATACTTGCTTACCCCGATGCACACAGGTACAGGCTTGGAGCTAACTATGAACAAATACCTGTCAACAGGCCTGTCGTACCGGTCAGCAACCACCAGAGAGATGGATTCATGAGAGTAGATGGCAACGGCGGTGACAATCCCAACTACTATCCCAATAGCTTTGACAATATTGTTGCCGACAGGAATGACAAGGAACCGGCTATGAAGCTCGATTCTAACATAGCCGACAGCTTTGACCGTAATGAGAATGACGACGACCATTTTACCCAGCCTGGAAATCTTTTCAGAAAAGTGATGACCGACAGCGAAAGGAAGAATACGATTAGTAATTTTGTATGCAGTCTTAAAGGAGTTACCGGTCCCAAAAAAAAGGAAATCCTTAACCGACAACTCGATCATTTCCGTAAGGCTGATAAGGAACTGGCTCTGGAATTGGCAAAAGCACTTGGAATCAAATTCAAAGTTTAACATTATAATCTTAATTTTTATTTTACTATGGCAGAAATTGGAAGATCAATCGTAAAAATGGACGTTGATGAATTAATCAACCTTCTGAACAAAGCACTCGCTGACGAATGGCTTGCTTATTATCAGTACTGGATAGGCGCAAAAGTAGTCAAAGGCCCTATGAAGGATGCCGTTATCAGCGAACTCGAACTTCATGCAACTGAAGAACTCACACATGCCGGACTTCTCGTTACGAGAATCGTTCAGCTCGGAGGCACACCTGTTCTTTCGCCGGAAGAGTGGACAAAAATAACCAACTGTGGTTATGACTCTCCGGAAGATCCTTTCGTATCGGTCATTCTCGATCAGAATATAAAAGGTGAACAGTGCGCAATACGCGTATACAACAAGCTTCTTGACATCACCAGGGAAGCCGATCCCATTACTTTTAACATTGTGCTTCAGATATTAACTGATGAAGTTGAGCATGAGGAAGACCTGGTTGCACTGAAGGAAGACTTTGACCTCATGATAGCAAGAAGGAAATAATAAACCAATGACCTTGCCGGCTGTTATGCCGGATCGTGAATGTTATTCAAAAACAAATAATTAATAAATTCAAAAAACAACAATTATGGAAGAAAAAACGTACTCAATGCCAAGAATAGGCGAAAAAGCACCAGAATTCAAAGCAGTTACTACACAAGGCGAGATTAATTTCCCCGGAGATTACAAGGGAAGCTGGGTTATCCTGTTCAGCCACCCGGCCGACTTTACACCGGTCTGCACCTCCGAGTTCATGACTTTTGCCAGCATGGAAAAACAATTCAACGAAGCTAACTGCAAGCTTGTCGGACTGTCAGTCGATGGAATTTACAGCCATATAGCCTGGCTCAGGACAATCAAGGAAAAGATCGAGTATAAAGGAATGAAGAATATTGAAGTGACCTTCCCCCTTATTGAAGATATAACAATGGAAGTTGCAACAAAATATGGAATGATGATGCCTGGTGAAAGCAACACCAAAGCTGTAAGGGCAGTATTCTTTATCGATCCCAAGGGTATTATCCGTACAATTATATATTATCCTCTCAGTCTCGGCCGTAATTTTGACGAACTGTACAGGGTGCTTATAGGGCTTCAGACTGCCGATGCATTTTCCGTTGCCCTTCCTGCCGACTGGAGGCCGGGTGATGACGTCATCGTACCAACAGCAGGTTCATGCGGAGTGGCAAAACAGCGCATGGAAAGCAAGGAAGAAATGACCTGCTACGACTGGTTCTTCTGTACCAAGAAACTTGATAAGGAAAAAGTCCTGAAAACTGTTCTGAAAAAATAAGGCTGCAGTTTTACAAGGATAACAGAACTATATAAGGGTGGTGCTTGGGGGCACCACCTTTTTTTACTGACTGATTAGTTCACAGAGTAATGTAAGGATAATTAAAAAGCTTTATCGCTTAAGAAATATTAACAATTATGCATAGTTTTTGAGGGGCTTTTATAATAAATATCTTGTATATTTGGTCGATTTTGGAAAAACCCATCAAATGAAAGGTTTAAGAAAGATAGCTAAAGGAGTCGTGCCATTGTTGCAGGTAATAGCTATACTTTTTGTAGTAAACACAATAATCAACCAACACTATCATATTTTATCGTCAGGAATTATTCTTAAACACTCCCATCCTTTTCACAAAGGATGGATAGGAGATCCTCCAAAAGAGCACAATCACACATCTTCTGAATATCTGTTCCTGGAACAGATGTCAAATACCACCTTCTGGATCAGCCTCTGTCTGATTTCTTTTGCTTTTATTTTTAATCATCTGATCATCAATATATTTACGGGTTCCAAGACCCATGACAATCCTGAGCTTTATTTCCTTCTCAATTATCACGCCCCTCCAGAATTCTGAAATAAAAATTAATTGCAGGATAAATAAATAAGATGTTCATCTAATAATTTCAGGGCTTTATTAGGCATTTAACAGGGGGCATTTATGAAAAATAGATCAATTCTACTATTCTTAATATTAACAGCGTTTCTTCACGGACAATCTGTTTATGGCCAGGACCAGCAGGTGACAGTCAGAATTCTTCAGGATTCACTTAATATTTTAAAACATAAAATCAGCACAATTGAGCTTGATAATCTCAAAATCAGACGAGATATTGATTCCCTTCTGACAAAATCAAGCAGCACCGGAGAGCTTGAGGAAGCGGATACAGACCTTCAGCAGCTAATGGATGAGGCGAACCAGCTTGCGGAGAAAAAAGCTGTAAAGGACGAGGATCAATTGAAGAAATTTCACAGCGGGATAAGACAGCAACAGGCATTAAATCCAAATATAAGCCTTGGCGGTGACTTTTTTGCGGCTGTGAGTACTTCCGATCATGATTTTATTTCAGAACCCGGTGATATTTCCTACGGGAACAATGGGCTCCATCTGCGAGAGTTGGAACTGGCCCTGGAGGCCCCGCTTGATCCCTTCACCAGGGGAAAATCGTTTATTTCAATATCCAAGGAATCAATAAGCATTGAAGAAGCTTACATGGAATGGCTTAATCTGCCTTTAAATATGAACCTGAAAATAGGCGTCTTTTATTCCGAATTCGGACCCATAAACAGATATCACGATCATGCTCTGCCTCAATTCGACCGCCCGAGAGCACTTGTAAATCTTTTCAGTAACAAGGGCCTTGGAGGAACAGGTTTTTCATCAAATTTCATGTTGCCGGAAATATTGTTTTCAGATGCCTCCACTTTTGATTTTGCTATTGTAAAAGGCACTGAAACCGGAGACAATTTCAGTTTCGACAATAAAGGCCTGTTATACATTGGCCAGTTTAAGAATTTCTATGAGATCTCACAGGACAGCTATTTTGAGTTCCGCTTCAGTGGCGTAGCCGGAAGAAATCCTCATCCCGAAAAGAATAATTCATACGTCGGAAGCCTGGGCATTAATTATAAATGGGTACCGGCAGGAAGGGAAAAATACAGAACCTTCGACTGGAAGACAGAACTACTATACAGCCATCGCCTGCAGAATTCAGAAACTGTTAAAAGCATGGGATTCTATTCTTCTGTGCAGAACAAATTAAACGCCAGATTCTGGATAGGCGGCAGAATAGGATACTCAGAACTTCCGTACGACAATACCCAGCACGAATGGGATTATACTCTGAACCTTGACTTCTGGCAAAGCGAATTTGTATTTACAAGAATCCAGTATCAGTATAACAGAAGAAACATTGAAAGTCTCATTCCCGATATGAGCAACTCCCTGCCAAATGACCATTCAATCCTTTTGCAGGTTTGCTGGGCAATGGGACCGCATAAGCATGAAGCATACTAAAAACTTAAGAATATCCAAATATGAAAACTATTGAACTTAAAAGAACAATATCATTGAAGAAGATCATTATTTTGTCCATAATCCTGTTCGTTGTGAACCTACTGATGCCAGTCAGGGTTCTTTCGCAGGGAAGGGTACAAAGCAGATATCGCGGAGGACAGCAGGACAGAGTGCTGAATGTCGTATGCTCCTTCTCCGATTTTGCCACTATTGCGGAATATATCGGAGGCAACAAAGTAAAAGTATCATATATTGCCCAGGGAGAGCAAGATCCTCATTTTGTGCCTCCAAAGCCAAGCTATGCAGTGATGTTATCCCAGGCTGATATGTGGATTTCAACAGGAATGGACCTTGAAATGTGGTCAGCAACTCTCCTTGATAAAGCCCGTAACAGAAGAATAATGGATGGTGAAGTCGGTTTCGTATCTGCCGCTGACGGAGTGAATGTGGTGGAAAAGGTTGAGTTTGCCGACCGCACTGAAGGAGATGTGCATCTTATGGGAAATCCCCATGTAAACACTGGACCGCTTAACCTGAAAATACTTGCACAAAATATCACAATAGGTTTTACAAAGGTAGATCCGGCAAATGCCTCATTTTATCAGGCAAACAGGGACGCTTTCATCGAAAGGGTCGATCGGGCATTATTCGGTGACAAACTTGTGGACCTCTTTGGTGGAAACACTCTGTCAAAACTCCTTGATAATGGTACCCTCTTTACATTTCTTGAAAGATCATATGAAGGAGGCAAACTTTCTGATCACCTCGGCGGATGGTTGAAAAAAGCATTGCCTTTCAGAGGAATGAGGATAATCACCTATCACAAGAACTGGTCATATTTTGCCAAAACCTTCGGAGTGGAGGTTGTGGGATACATAGAACCCAAACCCGGTATACCACCATCAGCCAAACATGTTCAGAACATAATAGAAACAATTAAGCAACAAAACATCAAACTGATGATGGTTGCAAGCTATTTTGAAAAGAAAACGGCTCAGATGATCGAGGAAAAAACAGGAATCAAGCCGGTATACCTGCCACTATATGTTAACGGTGTCCCTGGAATTGACGATAATTTTAAACTTGTTGACTATTGGATTGATCAGATAAATGGAGCTTTGTAATATTTAGGGAAAAAATTTTCCTGATATACAATATATAAATCCTGACCTTTATGATTGAAAACATTCTATTTCTTGCTGCACCAATTACAGGAAGTATTCTACTTGCCGGAATATTAAGCTATTTTGGCAATCATATTCTCTCAAGGGGAATTATTTTCATAGATATTGCAGTGGCGCAGATTGCAGCACTGGGCACCATGATAGGACTACTGCTTGGCTATGCTGAAGAATCGCTGACCGTTCAGCTGATATCATACGCATTTACGATAGTCATAATCTCGTTCTTCGCACTGACAAAGTTTCAGAAACAAGTCATTCCCCAGGAAGCAATTATTGGCATAATTTATTGCGTCGGACTCGGACTGGCAATGTTACTTGCTGAAAGAATCCCTGGAGGCTCAAATTTTATTTCAAAAACCATTTCGGGAAACCTGCTTTGGGTTACATGGAATATGGTTTTAAAATGTTTCATAATGTTTTCATTGATTGGAATTGTTCATGTAATATTCTATAAATATTTTGTCGCTATTTCCAACAAAAAGAATGGACTACCGTTCAGTCTTTGGAAAACAAGACTTTATGAACTAATATTTTACATTACTTTCAGCATTGTCATAGTCAAAGCCGTACCCATTGCAGGTATCTTTCTTGTGTTCACTTTGCTGATAGCTCCTTCTGCAGCAGCTACACTTTTCACAGACAACTGGAAGCTTAGATTCATCTGGAGCTGGGTTATCGGTATTGCCGGCTCTGTTTCAGGTATGTATATCTCCTATGCAATGAATATTTCAAATGCACCTGCAATTGTAACCCTCCTGGGGATTCTTGTATTTATACTGGCATTCGGAAAGCTTGTCTTTAAGAAAATAACCATAAATAAAATCAATAGCGAAAACCGATGATTACCGCACTGAATTTCATGCTTGCTCCCTTAGTTGCAAGCCTTTTGTTAATAATTATAATGTCCTATTTCGGGATTCATGTCATTGAGAGGGAGATTATATTCATTGACATTGCCCTGGCACAGATCGCTGCACTGGGAAGTGCAGTTTCCATGGTTATAAATATTTCTGCAGCAGGTATGGACAGCATATCACATGAACAGGATACTCGCACTATTCTCTCCTATCTGTTCTGCCTGATAGCAGC
This sequence comes from Bacteroidales bacterium, assembly GCA_034005245.1. Taxonomy (GTDB): domain Bacteria; phylum Bacteroidota; class Bacteroidia; order Bacteroidales; family VadinHA17; genus LD21. The sequence continues at coordinate 38,550 of JAVEVC010000006.1, read as the reverse complement.
CGGGTTTTTCTCAGTTTTAAAAGACAGGCAATTAAGGATACCCCTCGAGGCAATAATAGGAATAACATATGCTTTTGCCACAACAAGTGCTGTAATAATACTTGATAAAGGAGCTGGCAGTGACGTTCATATCCATGACATGCTCACGGGAGCAATCCTATGGGTCACATGGCCGCAGATCCTGCGTCTTTTTATTATTGTAGCGGTTATCGGAGGATTTCATTATTTCTTTAGAAATAAATTCAAGGAAATTACAATAGCCTACAAGGGTGCCGAAACAAATATCAAAAATCCCAAGCTCTGGGATTTTATATTCTATTTTACATTTGGCATAATCATTGTCGAAGCTGTAAACATCGGCGGTGTCCTGACTGTTTTTGCTTTTTTGATCATACCGGCTTCAATATCTGCATTATTTGCAAAACGCTGGACAACCAGAATCTCAATAGGGTTGCTCATAGGCGGCATCGCTACACTTCTGGGACTCTATCTGTCGTGGATAATGGATATCCCATGCTCGCCTGCCATCATTCTTTTCCTTGGCCTTGGCCTTCTGGCTTCTCTGCTGATAAAAGCAGTAATTAAGTTAAAACTCAAACGGGAACTCTGACAATTCATGAAAGATGCTAATTTTAAGGATATTTTCTTCCCCCTAAAAGAGTTCAAGGCATGAATGAATTTGACACGAAAGCAGCTCTCTGGGACCTTAATCCAATGCATCTTGAGCGGTCAAAGGCTGTTGCAAAACAGATCGCTGAAAGGATCCCCGTTAATCAAAAAATGAAAGTTCTTGAGTATGGCGCTGGTACTGGTTTAACAAGTTTTATACTGAGAAACCATCTACTGGAGATTACGATGATGGATAACTCCCGGGAAATGGTAAGAAAAATGGAGGAAAAAATTAAATTGACCGGCTCGGATAACCTGAAGGCCGTTTACCACGATCTTGAACTGGAAGCTTATGACGGTGAGACCTTTGATCTGATAATAGCTCAGATGGTACTGCATCACATCGTCAATACAGAAGATATCATAACCAGATTTCACAGCCTCCTGAATGCTGGAGGATTTTTGGCCATTGCTGATCTGAAGGCTGAGGACGGAACGTACCATAAACAAGATTTTGCCGGACATAAAGGTTTTGATACCAAAACATTATCGGAAACTATTACCCGGGTGGGATTTCAAGATATTTCGGTTGGGGATTGCTTTACTATAAATAAGGAAAATCCTGCAGGAAATGTCAAACGGTACGAGGTATTCCTGATGATTGCAAAAAAAACATAAACATAAATACTTAATTTTTGTTTATCTCAGAATAAAGCAAAACACACTTAATATGGAAATTACGTTCAATGGAGGAAAAATAGTAGCGGCAAAAATAAAAGACCATACAGTATTAACGGATCAGTCTTTGGAAAATGGGGGCAGTAACTCGGCTCCTGCTCCGTTTGATCTTTATCTTGCTTCGATAGGTACATGTGCCGGAATTTATGTAAAATCATTCTGTGATAACAGGAATATCTCAACCGAAAATATCAGGATCATTCAAAAAACAGAATACAACAAAGAAACCGGATTGCCGTCAAAAATTGTGCTCGATATCCAATTGCCTGATGATTTCCCTGAGAAATACAAAGCCTCGCTGATACATGTTGCCGGCCTGTGCAAGGTAAAGAAGTCAATAGCGGATCCCCCGGAATTCGAGATTCTCACATCTGTGTGACAAGAAATCCCGGGACTTATCCTGCTCCTCAGAGCCTATGCAATGTACATGTTTATAAGCTGCTCAAGTAATTCCTGTTTCCCGCTTATGGCTTTTGGCTCTCCTGATTTCAGAGCAAGATCCCTCAGCCCTGTAAGGGTCAGTTTGCCTTTTTCGTATTGCTTGCCCGCTCCATTATCAAATGACTGATACCTCATTTTGCGCATCTTGAGATAATCGCTTTCTTTAATTATCCTGTCAGCGATGAGTAGTGCCCTGGCAAAAGTATCCATTCCGCTGATGTGAGCAATAAAGAGATCCTCAACATCTGTCGAATTTCTGCGTATATGGGCATCAAAATTAATTCCTCCGTTTTTAAAGCCTCCTGACTGTAAAATTATAATCATGGCTTCAGCAACCTCATAAATATTGGTAGGAAACTCATCAGTATCCCATCCGTTCTGGTAATCACCCTTGTTGGCATCAATACTCCCAAGCAGTCCTGCATCGGCAGCCACCTGCAGGTCATGTGCGAAAGTGTGTCCTGCAAGAATGGCATGATTGACTTCTATATTCAGCTTGAAGTCCTTGTCAAGTCCGTATTGGCGGAGGAATCCGATCACTGTTGCAGCATCATAATCATACTGGTGTTTAGTTGGTTCCATCGGTTTGGGTTCAATGAGGAAAGTGCCTTTGAAGCCCTGTTGCCTGCCATAATCGCGTGCAAGCGTGAGCATCATAGCCATATGATCAGTTTCTCTCTTCATGTCGGTATTATGCAGGCTCATATAACCTTCCCTTCCTCCCCAGAATACATAATTCTCACCACCAAGTGCAATTGTTGCATCTATAGCATTTTTCAGCTGAACCGCTGCCGATGTCACGACATTGAAATCCGGGTTTGTGGCTGCTCCATTCATATAACGGGGATGAGAAAACAAATTTGCAGTCCCCCAGAGTAGCTTAATATCATGATTCTCCTGCATATTTCTTATTGTGGGTATTATCTTCCCCAGTCTTTTCTCTATGTCGAAAACGGTTCCGTCGTTTCCTACAACATCAACATCATGAAAGCAGTAATATCCGGCACCGATCTTTGTTATGAACTCAAAGGCGGCATCAAGCCTCTGCCTTATCTTTTCATCTGTACTGGAGATATTATCCCAGGGATAGATCCTTGTAGCATCACCAAACTGATCCTTCCCGTCGCCACAGAATGAATGCCAGTAAGCTATCGCAAAACGAAGGTGATCTTTCATCTTCTTTCCCGATACAATCTGGTCAGGATTGTACCATCTGAATGCCAGAGGATTTTTTGATTTTTTTCCTTCATACTCAATTTTCCCTATCCCGGGATAATATTCCTTTTTACCTTTTTTTATCATCATGTCTTTATTTTTTTATTATGTTGTCTTATTCAGATTTTTTACACTGGTAAATTATTTATCCACAAACCTGATATATTGTAGTTCAAAGGTTTATGGAATTCAGATGATCCTTCCATCTTGAATATGCCTCATGATAAGCTTCTGACAGCAAAGGATCAGGTTCCGTGGTTCCGACAGCAGAAAGACCGCTGAATGCTTCTCCAGGCGATTTGTAGTATCCGCATCCTATTCCTGCACCTCGTGCAGCTCCGGCCGACCCATCGGTGTTGTAAAGACAGATCTCGACACCAGTAATGCATGACAATGCTTCCCTGAAAACCGGGCTTAGAAACATGTTTGCCTCCCCGGCTCTTATCCGCTGTGGTGCCATGCCGGTTTCCCTCATTATGTCAAGTCCGTACCTGAAGGAAAAGGCTATGCCCTCCTGAGCGCTCCTGTAAAGGTGAGCATTTGAGTGCCTGTTGAAATCAAGCCCTGCAATCCGGCATCCTGCATCATGATTTAACAGCATGCGTTCTGCTCCGTTTCCAAACGGGAGAACTGTTAGTCCTTCCGATCCAGGCAAGACAGTTGAAGCAAGCTTGTTCATCCCGTTATAATCAAGGTCTGAGGAAGCATATCGCTTAAGCCATGAGTTAAGGATCCCTGTCCCGTTTATACATAGCAGAACACCAAGCCGCTGATTTTCATGGGAATGATTGACATGGAGAAAGGTATTTACCCTTGATCGGGGATCGGATTTTTTTTGATCAGTGACACCGTATATCACCCCTGATGTACCAGCCGTTGCGGCTACTTCACCCGGCTCAAGAACATTAAGAGATAAGGCATTGTTGGGCTGGTCGCCTGCCCTGTACGATACGGGAATACCCGCTTTGAGACCAAGTTCAATAGCGGTACTGGCTGTCAGCTGGCCTTGCAGGGAAAACGAGGGGACAGCTTTCGGCAGGATTTCATCGCTGAATCCGAAATGGTCCATCAGCTCACGGGATATTCCCCCCGAAGCAAAATCCCAGAATATCCCTTCAGACAAGCCCGTATATGTTGTAAGGATTTCTCCCGTAAGCCTCATTGCTATATAGTCACCCGGAAGCATAATTTTATAAATCCTGTTGAAGATGCCAGGTTCATTGTCCTTGACCCATGCAAGCTTTGCCGCTGTGAAGTTGCCCGGAGAATTAAGAAGGTGAGACAGGCAATAATCTTCTCCAAGCGATTTGAATGCTTCTGAACCATAGTCAACGGCTCTGCTGTCGCACCATATAATCGAAGGTCTGAGAATATTGCCTCCCCTGTCAACTGTTACAAGCCCGTGCATCTGATATGAGATGCCCACCGCCCCAACGTCGCTGATCATGTTGCCCAAAATATTTCTGCAACCGGCTAATGATGCTCTAAGGTTCTTCCACCATTCTTCCGGATCCTGCTCAGCCCAGCCTTGCCTGGCGGCAACTATCTTCATCTCATCCTTAGGATGAAAAAACGAAGCCAGACAATTGCCTGACGCACCATCAATTACAGAGGCCTTGACGGACGAGCTTCCTATATCTATTCCCAGTAGTAACATTTTTAAGGGTACCGTTTATTATGTTTAATGTGATCTAAATTACAACATTTTTAACTATCTCCTAATTCATCGTATCAACATCTCAGAATGTAATTCACAACTGTCTGATTAATGCTGAAAAATATTAATGCTGTTTGAATCAGCTGCATGCTTTTTAATTATATTAAATTCGCATAAATACCTAAACATTATCACATATTGCCACACCGAAATAAGAAGAAGATGAAAAGAAGGAAATTCATTTCAGATACAGTCGCGGTTACATCAGGTTCGCTAATAATGCCAGTTATTGTGCCATCGGCGGTTTTAGGCAAGAATCCTCCCAGTGATCGTATCAATATAGGACAAATCGGATTCGGGAGAATAGCCATGACCCATGATCTTGCTGAAACACTGAAATACGATGTTGCAAGAGTAATTGCTGTAGCTGACTATGATTCTGAAAGGCTTGCCATCGGAAAGAAGTTCATTGACGATTTTTATGTCGGGAAAACAGGCAGAAAAGACTATGTAAATGCCATAGCCTACGATGATTATCATGACATGATCAGTAATAAGGATATTGATGCTGTCATTATTTCCACACCTGACCACTGGCATGCCCAGCCAGCAGCTGAAGCAGCCCTGGCAGGAAAGGATATATACCTGCAGAAGCCGACATCCCTTACAATTGCTGAAGGACGGTTTTTGTGCGATATTGTAAAGAGGCAGAAGGTAATACTTCAGGTAGGTACGCAGCAGCGATCATCACAACAGTTCAGGATTGCTGCTGAACTGGTAAGGAACGGAAGGATAGGCAAACTTCATACGGTAAAAATAGGATTGCCCGTTGATCCTTCAGGACCGGATGCTCCTGAAGAACCTGTTCCGAAAAACCTTAACTACGATGCATGGCTGGGTTCCACGCGCGAGGTTTACTATACTGAAATGAGGGTGCATCCCCGCAACAGCATCACCGACAGGCCAGGATGGCTGAGGTGCGAGCAGTTTGGTGCAGGAATGATAACGGGCTGGGGACAGCATCATTATGATTGTGCGGCATGGGGGATGGACACAGAGTATACCGGCCCTGCAACTGTTGAAGCGGTTGCTCAGTTCCCCAGATCGGGATTGTGGGATGTACATGGAGACTTTATGGCAAAGGCCGAATACGGAAACGGGGTCACAATTCTTACAAGCGGTAATTATCCAAACGGAATAAGGTATGAGGGAACTGAAGGATGGATATTTGTAACACGCGAAGATACAGCAGTAACTCCATCCGATCCTGCGGGAAGAGAGCAGGGTTCAAAAGCCCTTGATGCAAGCGATCCCAGTATACTTTTTTCGGTTATTGGCCGCGACGAGATCCATCTGTATGAAAGCAGGGAGCAGCATGGAAACTGGCTCGATTGCATCGTGTCGCGAAAAGAACCGGTATCCCCTGTGGAAATTGGACACAGGGCCTGTACTGTTTGTCTTATAACCCACATTTCCATGAGACTGGGCAGGAAGCTATACTGGGATCCTGAAAATGAAAGGTTCATTAATGATGATGAGGCTAATTCGTTCCTGTCGAGGCCGCAGAGGGCTCCCTACGGGACAAGCTATGTTAAAGTCTGATAATCTTTAGATGAGGGTTTGGATCCTCAACGATGTTTGCATGGAGTGTGCCAAGAAGCCTGAATTACTTAATAATTAATGCCAGATGAAAAGATCTGCCAGATAAAAAATAATATCAAACGAAAATGATTATCATATGAGAATGTTTCTCCTTTACGCGACCTTCCTTATCGTATCAACCATAACCTTCCCGCCTTCTGCTGCAGCAGAAATAACGGCTGCCAGAAGCGGCTCAAGAATAGACATAACGGTTAATGGCAGGTTTTTTACCTCCTACTGTTTTGCCTCTGATGAGAAATACCCTTACTTCTTCCCCCTGAACGGACCTGTCTCAGGAAGCTCCGTAACATCTCTACGCAACGCCGTGTACCCGCACCATACTTCCCTTTTCTTTGGATGCGATCTGGTTAACGGAGGAAATTACTGGCAGGAAGGCCTCGAAAGAGGCAGGATAATATCTGTTAACGCTCAGATTGAAAGGCAGGGAGGCGATACGGTAATTATTAGTGATGAATGTATATGGAGCCGCCCGGGTGCCCGGTCACCTGTTAAAGACCTGAGAAAATATATTATCACCTCCCCTTCCCCTTCCTCGACCCGGATAGATGTTGAAATAAGAATGGTCACTCTGACGGACGTCCATATACTAAAAACAAATCATTCCCTGTTCAGTGCCAGGATGGCCGCCGATCTTTCCGTTTCAAACGGAGGCGTAATGATAAATGCTGAAGGGCTTAAGGGAGAAAAGGAGACTTTCGGGAAACCCTCACCCTGGATCGACTGTTACGGCCGGCGTAGTAATTCCTTGGAAGGCCTGGCAATTATTCAACACCCGTCAAATCCATCCTACCCATCACCCTGGTTCACCAGAGATTATGGTTTTATCTCCCCAACACCACTGTACTGGCCGGAAAATGGAAGTGAAACATTTCTCGCCGGTGGAACCAGCCTGGTTCTACGCTATCGTGTGATAGTACACTCCGGCGATCATATTCAGGCCGACATCGCCGGATCTTTCCTCGAATACGCTAAAACCAGATAACTAAATATCAACACCTGAAATAACAATCGCAGTAAAGCTGTCTAAACATTAAATAAATCTCCTGCTTTCAAATATTAAGGGCCTGATGATTTAGCCGCTTGACTTTTCAGCCATGAAAACTGCTCCTCCTGAAGGTGCAACCATCCTTATTACAGAGGCTGCATGTATTATCGAGCTTTTCAACTTTCTCACCGGCTCCAATAATTCCGCTTGCCGACTTCACGGGATCCATCAGCGCTGATGGCGTCAGCCTGATGTTGCAAAAATTATCGGGGAAAAGCCTGAACAGCTTGTGCTGGTCAGCTACATCCCATTCACAGTATCCAGGGCTGTACATATTGGTAGTCATCCACCCGCGCAATGCCATTTCTTTCTCAAAATAACGGAACAAAGCTTCGCATGCTGCCTCAACAATCTCACTGCCAACAATATCATAAACATAACCGATAAGAAGCTCACCTTCATTCATTGCTTTCCTGCTCCTGCATCCGATTTCCTCTCCCGCCGTGGCAAGAAATATTGCCATAGCACGCGATCCCCTTAGTTTTTCATAGACTGTTGTCCCCGGACTGAAAACAATATCATCTATGTAAAGACTTTTGCATGATTCATTGAATTCAGGATTTTCCATAAGGATATACTCAGCTCTTGCAGGGATGAATGATACAGTTTCTTTCAGGATCTCCGAGACAAGGCCTGACAGCGGCTCCGGTGCTTCCCCTTCTCTATAGCCCATAACCCTTAGGATCTTACTGGCGCTCAGATCCAATTCATTTATGCTGTAAATGAAAGTGTTACTTTTCATAAATCGGGATTTGCAGGAGGGCTTCAGGTACTATTCAGGTTTGATGTAGTCATTTATCAGAAGAAGTAAGAAGACCTGCCTCCCTTACGATTCTTTCAACTATTGATTCCCATCCCAATGTCATCAGATGTATACCATTAACTCCTCTTTTATCTTTTATCTTTTCAATAATTTCCAGTGCAATTTGAACGCCTTCTTCAGGTGCTTTGTCCCCCGCTTTTTCCATTCGTTCAAGTATACTCCCGGGAAGGGTTATACCGGGAACCTTCTCATTAAGATAAACAGCCATCCTGTAACTTTTCAACGGTGCCACACCCACCAGTATGTAAACCTTGTCCAGAACCGACCTTTTATCGAGCTGCTCAAGCCAGAGATCAAGCTTCTCAGGCTCAAAAATTATATTCGTCTGAATGAACTGAGCCCCGGCATTTACTTTTTTGTGATCGCGAATTGCCTGCAAGGCAGGTTCTGAGGCAGTTGGTGTGGAAGAAGCACCCAGAAAGAACTTTGGAGGATTCTTAATTTTTCGCCCGTCAAGATAGATCCCCTCGTCTCTCATCCTCCTGAGTATCCACAACATCTGAACAGAATCAATATCTACCATATTCATACTGCTTGCCGGTGATGGGCCTATCACCGGATTATCACCCGTGATGCAAAGTATATTTCTTATGCCAATACCGCTGGCTCCAATTACTGTGGATTGCAGGCCTGTCCGGGTTGTGTCCCTGGCAGCTATCTGGAATACCGGTTCAGCTCCTGTTTCCAGTGCAAGTTTTGAACATGCAATAGCTGACATTTTTGGGGTTGCCGATGAAGCATCAGTGAAATTAACGGCTGAAACAAATGGTTTTACCAACTCAATATTCTTAACCAGTGTGGCTGCATTTGCGCTTATTGGAGGAACAACCTCCGTTGCCACAACAAATTTACCAAGGCGCAATGCCGATTCCAGCCCGGAGACAGGCTCATCTGAAGCCGGTTTATGATAGTCAGAATCGCCATTCCACCAATCAGGCTGACGAATTGTCCTGAATACCGATTCCCAGACAGTTGTCCGCTTTTCTTTGTCGGCCGACATGATCCCGTTAATGAACCTTCCGGTCCCGACTTTCCTTACCTGCCTTATCACATCACCCCAGGTTTCGCACCCTGCCTTGTTCCAGTCAAGAGGAGGAAGCACCTCAAGAAGCTTTTCTTCGCGGCCTGTCCTGAATGCCCTTTCGTAAATACAATTCCAGACACAAAGTCGTGTTTCATCAACATAGCACATTTTTGAAGGGGTTACTCCGCCGCAGGGACCATTCCTCAAGCCCTTGGGGCATTCCATGGGACATATGAAGGCTGTCTCCTGCAATAGGCAGTTACCGCACATTCTGCATCCGAACAGCGGTCCCTTGATAATCCGTTCAATCTTTGCCAGCAGTCTTTTCCCTGCTTTCTCCCTTTTAAAGGGATAAAAAGGAGGCTGCCACCGGCGGACTGGTTTAATTCCTGACATTGAATCAGATATGTGTTAAATTGATAATTCAGGAGCGACTCTGGAAATATTCGACATACCGCATGGCATAATCATCTCTCCCTAAAACAAGATCTGATGCCCTGACTATTGAAGTTATCTTTTCAGGATTTGCTATGGGACATGTAAGGCCGTGGCATATGGCCATGGCCATAAAAGCGGAATTCAGCGATTCCCTGTCGGGAAGACCATAGGAAATATTGCTTGCCCCCTGTGTGATGTTATGTCCAAGATGTTGATGAACAAGCTTTATTGTCTCAAGGGTCACCATGCATGCCTGGGGATCAGCACTGACCGCCATAGCTAAAGGATCAATCACCACATCTTCAGCACTAATCCCTGCTTTAAGAGCCCTGTCGATAATCTTTTCAGCTATCGAAAGCCTTCTGGCAGGATCATGTGTAATACCGTCATCGTCCATACACAGTCCTATTATGGCGGCTCCATATTCCTTTGCGATCGGTAGCAGTATGTTAAGGGAAGCCTCCTCCCCGTTCACAGAATTAATAAGGCATTTCCCCTCTGCCACTTTCAGTGCTGCTTCAATTGCTTTCGGGTTGGGGGAATCGAGACACAGGGGAATGTCATATTTTTCCTGAATTGCAGATACAGCAGCAGGAAGAAGTTTTATATCATCAACCCCCGGAAAGCCAACATTCACATCCAGAACATCAGCTCCTGCCTTTATCTGGCTTTCAGCAAGCTCAAGAACATAGTCAAAATTGCCTTCCTGGAGTGTGGCAACCAGTTTCTTCCTGCGGGTAGGATTGATCGATTCACCAATTATAATGACCGGACCAGACGTATCAATAACTACTTCACTGGACTTGCCTCTGAGGATCGTTTTCATTCAAGAAGCAAATTGTTTAAGATAATTTACCGCTCCCTGAGGATCAGGAGAATAGAAATCAGCTCCGATTTTCTGGCAATAATCCCATGTAACAGGAGCTCCACCTATAAGGACCTTCACATCGCCATGCTTTTCCCTGATTGCCGCAACCGTCTTTTTCATGTTTTCCATTGTTGTAGTGAGGAGGGCCGACATTCCGACCAGCGCCCCGGGGTTATCCTCAATGGCCTTAAGGAATTTATCCGTTCCAACATCCACTCCAAGATCAATAACCTCCCAACCCCCTCCCTCTATCATCATAGAGACCAGGTTCTTACCGATATCATGGAGATCTCCTGCAACGGTGCCAATAATGAACTTGCCTTTCCTCTTCGTCTCTCCTGATTGAAAGTAAGGCTTGATATGCTTCATAGCCCCATTCATTGCTTTTGCTGCCATCAGCATCTGCGGCACATAAATCTCCTTCCTGCTGAATCTTTCCCCTACGGCAGCCATTGCCGGGATAAGCGATTTTTCCAATATATCATCAGGCTTAAAGCCTTCGTCAAGGGCAGCTCTGGTAAGTTCATCCGCTCCCTCCTGTCCCTTCATGTCGGGAGGATAAGGAGATGATATGTCTATTTTCCCTGCTTCTACGCATTTTGCAATTTTTGCCAGAATGGTGTTCATGTCACTGATGTTTTGATTACCTAAAGGTGATAATTGTTTTGCAAATTTCAGCTATAGTGGTTTAATTAATTTCAAAATAACAAAATATAAGCCAGCATTGCAACCTGATTAATAATGTTGAGCCTTGTGCCCTTTTCTTTTATAAAAATCAGCAAGCACAGGATTTAGTATTATTGATCAAAGAAATGATTTTGTTACTGATTTTTATATCTTTAGGTGATAAAATGAGGTTAATCAATTACAAAAACAAGCAATATGAAATACATTATTCTCCTGTCATTGTCAGTATGCTTTAACAGCCTTTTTTCGCAGGATGCATCTGTCGGAATCTTCCGGTTCAGCTCTGATGTAGGCAATCCCAAAAACCCGGGATCTTCTGCATTCAATAAAACCGATCAGGTTTATTCTGTTAAGGGATCAGGCTATAATATCTGGTTCACAAGAGATGAATTGCATTATTTGTACAACAAAATAAAGGGTGACTTCATTCTTACGGCAAATTTCAGGTTTGTGGGAAAGGGTGTGGAACCTCACAGGAAAACCGGATGGATGCTAAGAGCCACGGCTGATGATGATTCACCGCATATTTCCGCAGTTGTTCATGGCGACGGTCTAACGCTTATGCAGTGGAGGGATTTCAAGGGAGACTCCATGAAAGATCCTGAAGATCAAATATTCGCCAAAGGCTCATCCTATGAGGTAATACAGATCGAGAGAGCGGGAAAAAAGATCTATATGAGAGCTGCACATCCCGGGAAACCACTTGAAGAGATTGGTTCTTACGAAATGATCAATCTTCCTGACGAAATTATGGCTGGGCTGTTCGTCTGTTCTCATAATCCGGATGTGACAGAGGAAGCAAGGATATGGAATGTCAGAATTGATAAGCCCGTAAGTGATGATTATGATCCGGGGAAAGAGGGCTATCTTGGCTGCCGGCTTGAAACAATGAATGTTTTTGACGGTATGAGGAAAGTCATTTATGAGAAACCCGACCGTTTTGAAGCTCCAAACTGGATGCCCGACGGCAAACGATTACTTTTCAATATGAACGGGCTCCTGTATAAAATCCCTGTAGAAGGAGGACCTCTGGTCCAACTCAATACTGGTTTTGCCAACAGGAATAACAACGATCATGGCATATCCTTCAACGGCAAGTTGCTTGCAATAAGCCATCACAGGGAAGGATTGCCGGGAGGCGGCTCTACGGTTTATGTGCTGCCCCTTAAGGGAGGAAAACCCAGAATGGTTACCGAACACACGCCTTCCTACTGGCATGGATGGGCACCCAACAACAAAGAAGTCGTATATGTCGGCCAGCGAGACGGAAAGAATATTTATAACATTTACCGTAACTCCATAAAAGGCGGAAAGGAAACTGCACTCACTGACATTCAGCCCGGTGAACATGTTGACGGATGCGAATATTCACCTGATGGCGACTGGATTTACTATAACGGAAGCCATACCGGAACGATGCAGATATGGCGCATGAAACCCGATGGAACAGGCAGGGAACAGATAACTTTCGACGAAAACAATAACTGGTTTCCACATATCTCTCCTGACGGGAAATGGATAGCCTACATATCATTCCCTCCTGAGATTGAAAAAAATAGCCACCCGTCATATAAGCGTGTTACTCTGAGGCTTATACCTTTCTCCGGCGGTGAACCAAAGGTGATTGCCTACCTTTACGGGGGACAGGGGACCATAAATGTACCATCATGGTCACCCGACAGTCAGCAAATAGCTTTTGTAAGCAATTCAGGCAAATGAAAACTCTTTAACTGGGCATACTCGATAATCTCGGGGAAAAACCGGGCAATGCCCGGAGAGATTTTTGTGAAGAGGCCAATATTGCCTATAACAGCCAGGTTCCGGAAGAACTCATGAACTACTTATCAGAAAATAAGGCAGACCTTTTCCCCGAACTGTACAGGGTATGGAAGGAAAATGGCTTCAGGATGAAAGGTAACTGGGAAGAAATCTTCGGCAGGGGCACCCTTAAGCCCGACCGTAAGGACTGGCAGTTTTATTCGTACTATACCGAGGAACTCTTTTCTGCCTGGAACTATGCCAGGTATATTGAAAAGATAGCTTCATCGGGAAAAAAGGAATATCCTCTGCCCATGTACGTCAATGCGTGGCTTAAGCAGCCGACAACTGCATGGCCGGGGAGATATCCTTCAGGAGGCCCTCTGCCACAGGTTATTGATATATGGCGAGCTGGTGCGCCGTCAATTGATTTTATAGCGCCGGATATATATTTCGATGAATTTGACCGGATTTGCAAGGAGTACACCAGAAGCGGTAATCCGCTGTTCATCCCTGAAACATTTGGCGGCGGGATTGGCGCTGCAAGGGCCCTATATGTCTTTGGAGAGTATGATGCCGGATGTTTTGCTCCATTCGGGATAGATAATGAAAGGTATATTGCGAATGATCCCCTTGATGAATGTTATGCAACCCTTAAGCAGCTTTCGCCTTTAATACTTAGACATCAGGGTAAAGGAAGCATGAGAGGCATTCTCCTTAATGCTGAAACACCGGAAAGGGAATTAGAGTTTGGAGGCTATAGAATAAAGGCCGTTCTTTCAAACGGAAATGGAGAAAGCACTGAAGGCGGAATATTAATCAATACGGGTGAAGATGAATTCTTTGCGGCCGGAAAAGGTATCGACATTTTTTTCAGTCTCGAGGGAAGCCCATTCCGTCCCGGCATAAATTCTGTTGATGAAGGGATCTTCAAAGACGGGATCTGGACTCCGCTGAGGAGGCTTAACGGAGATGAGACTCATGCAAGTACCTGGTCAGGAACAGTGATCAGGCTTCCCCGCGATACTTATGGTATCCAGAAAATTTCCATTTACAAATACAGGTAAAACTTCAGGGATTATCTTACCACAAATTCCTTCACTGCGATATCTCCATACACTACCTCAAGGAAAGGTTTTCCGTTTTTAAGGCCGACGTTTCCGAAACCTGTTGCCGTTGAAATGAAGCTTTTAAAATCTCCTAGCCTGGAATCAATGTATAATTTTCCTGAAAGTGCATCATATCTTACTCCCGTAAGACCCTGCAGAAGAGCATAACTGGCCATTGCACGGGCATACCAGTGACCGCATTCATATTCGTTGAACGGATTCCTGATTCTGCCGTCATACCTTTTACGGCAGGTACGGACAATATCCAGTCCTTTTTCAACCTCGCCTTCCATCATCAGGTGTGAAGCAACCTGGTATTCTATTCCGGTCCACACCTCATTGCTGTACACAAAAGGCAGTGAAAGCTTCTCCCCTTTCGGCCAGGTGCAAAGCAGCAGGCCTCCTTCATTTCCCAGTGCGTAAGCAGGCCGCTGGGGATTGGAATGATCCCTGAGATCTTCCCTTAAATTATACTTATAGACTGAGTTAAGATGGCTTGTCGTTTTAGCTGAATCGAGGATCCTGCCTATGCCGCATACCTGGCTCATCCATGCTCCAAGAACTCCATCGGACAGGCATCCTTTACCATACTGATACTTAGGCCCTTCCTTTTGCAACAGTAATTTCGCTTCCTCTGAATAGTCAGAGGACCATGATCCTTCTGATGCCCGCACAGGATCAGGAGCATTCAGCCCTTCCCATTTTATTTTCTGTATAAAATACTCTCCGTCGTAAAGGTCGGATTCCATTACTGCCCTGCCTTTATTGTAAAGATCCTCATATCCTGACACATCAACGCCAAGCGCCGTGCCCATCTCCGTTATTGCCTTAAGAGCGCCCAGGTAGAAGCTGGTACACATGCCATCAGGTCCCCAGAATTCAATATCATAGGTATTGTGATGAGGTTCCTCAAGTGTTCCTTTCGACCTTGGGTCCCAAGTACGGATACAGTAATTCATGCTTTCCGTTGCTTTGGGATACATCTTCTTAAGCCATTCGTTGTCACCGCTTATTCTCCAGTCGCGGTAAACCTTCATAATGCCTCCCAGCTGGCCATCTGCTGCAGCATGAAATGTAGTTGCCACCGGCCTTATCGGCAAAGCTGAGCGGAAAGTCTGGTGACCTTCCTTATCCTGGCTCGGGAAAAACTCCGTTTCCCGGAGGCTGCGCTCCAGTTTTGGGAACAGGTGAGGCACTGCCTGCGCATAATTCCAGACATGAGTGCATGAACCAGCGCAGCATCCTGAATTATCGCTGCAACCTTCCCAATTCCACATTCTGCCATCGTATTGTCTCATTACGGTGGGCGATTTGAGAATGGTAAGATTAGCGGCAACAGCTTCCGTAACTTCAGGAGGAAGCGTTGTGTTGTAGAAAGAATCACGGAACAGCTCTGATTTTCTATGAAGATCATCATAGTTTGCCGTCCAGTATGCAGCAACTTCATTCACTGATGAGAATTTCCCAGAATACCATGGTCTGTAGAAAGTGCCTGATGAGCAACAGTTGGGATCATCGCAAATTGTTTCCGGTCCTTCCGGGTCCTGGCCGTATCTTAGATTTGTTTCAGGCACATACCATGCCATCATAAGCCTGATATTTCTAACCTCGCCAGGCTTTAACTCAAATGGAATGTAGAGTGAGGCGCCGGGAGCATCAGTTTCAAGGGGCTGTGTATCACGTATCCCGCCATTTTGAATTGTATTCCATGCTATGGTAAGAGGATCAAACCAGCCGCCCCTGAACCAGCAATGATCAACCACAGTTGACGGATCGTTTGTGAATATGGCAAAATATCCTTTATGCTCAGGTGATTCCCTGCTCCCTTCTTCCGCAAGAACAAATCCGTTCTTTATTGGCTTTACAGATGCTTTTCCACCCTGTTGCTTCATGAAATTCCTTGTATTGTATGAAAAAACAATATCCAGGGTTTCATTACCGTGGTTCTTTATTGCGTATTCAAGGGCTCCTGCAGGAAGGCCTGAATTATCTTCATCTGTCGGTATGAACGGGCTCCATGCTGTAAGTACAACATCAACCGGCATGTCTTCATCATCAAGCTCAATAGTGGCAAAAGGGAATCTTGATGAAAAAACAGCATTATTGAATCGCGCCAGGCCATAGCTTGCTCCAGGGAGGCCATTGCCGGAATTCGGATTGCCAAACTTCTTCCAGTCAGGTACCTGTCCCTCCAAAACCTTCGCCCCGTCTTTCATACCCTTAACTGAAATGGCGGCAAACATAAGTGGTTCATGATATATCTCAGGGCGGTTCCTGACAGACATGTGTGAGACAGCTCCGGTACCTTCAATGCAAAACATGCCTGCACCCAATCCTCCAATGGGGAAAGCGATCCTGTCGATATACTTGCCGGAATAAGATCCGTTGAACTGATGGCCTTCCTGGGGCTCAATTACATTCCCGCCAGTGCAGGACAATAGAAAAATCCCTGACAATAAGGTAAATAATACTGCCAACCCTGAATTTCTTTTCATACAACTAGGATTAATGAAGTTAAAAGGCTTATGTTAAGTAAAAATCTATCTGATTCTCACAACCAGGCGCCTGATAATCCCAATCTGACCCTGATCCCTTTCATTATGCATTATCCGGGCATTCAGCTCTGGTGGATGAGCTGCAACCGGTCGCACAAGTCCTTCAATCCTTCGGGCGTATCGCCCCCAGGCTGCTCAATTGTTGTCCAGCCCGCATAACCAATCTCATCCAGGGCTTTTATGACCTCACTCCAGTTAACATCGCCCTCGCGAAGATTAACTCTGAAACCGGCTGATTTTCCCTTCTCGTCAGCAAGCTTGCGGCTGTATTCCTTGATGTGGATCTTGGCTATCCTTTGCCCAAGAATTCTGATCCATTGTTCCGGCCATCCGAATGCAAGAATATTGCCGCAATCGAAATAGAATTTAACCAGAGGACTATAAAACTGGTCCACATAATATGCAGCTTCGACAGGGCTGAGCAGGAAATTGTTCCAGACATTCTCGATCGCTATTGCGACATTCAGTTCCTGCGCAAATGGAAGGGCTTTCTTTATTTCTTCCGTTGATCTTTTCCAGCACTCATCATAGGTGACCGATTCATTTACCCGTCCGGGAACAAGCAAAACCGTATCTGCACCGTAATGTCTGGCATCTTCAAGTGTTGTTTTCAATGCATCAACACCTTCCTGGCGTACTTTTGGATCAGGATCTGAAAGCAGGTATTTCCAGTGGAGGGCTCCACATACACTTGGTATTGTAAGCCCTGTAGCATCCCGGGCCCTCAGGACCTCGTCCCTGTTCAGGTGGCTCATGGGTTCAACACCGTCAAAACCGGCCGCTTTCGCAGCCCTGAACTTATCCATAATTGTTTCGCCGAAGGCAATACTGCCCCACATGATGCCCTTTTTCAGAGTCCCGCTCCCTGATGGATTCATTATTCGCGAAAAACCTCCAAGGGGCACTGCCGAGAGAACTGCTGATGCCATGACTGTTTTTTTTGAGAATTCCCTTCTGTTCATCTTAGTTTTTATTACGATTTATTGCCGGTCGGGAGTGGCCTGATCATGATAACTTTGGCTCTATCCCTATTACAGGAGGCACTTCAGGTATTCCGGGCACGGGGCCGAATTCATACTTTGTGGGACCGAGTCTCATATCTGAGTTCATTACCTCCTCCCAGGTTACATCCTTGCCTGTATAGGCAGACATGCGGCCCATGATGGTTATAAGTGTAGAGTTTACCTGTGCTTCGGCATCACTTAGATAATTACCTGTTCTGATGGCCGTAACCAGATTAACATGCTCCTGTACAAACGGGTCTTTCACTTTCCATGTCTCATCCGGGTCATCCTCTTCAGGATGAGGGTATTTCCATATTTCCTCTCCCTTCAGGTTATAAAGGATGCCTTTGGCATTGGCAAATCCTTCAGTGCCGACAATGAACTGTTCGGTGAGGTTACTGCACCCGCTTATCTGGCGTGCTGCGCAGTGGGTATGCATTCCGTTGTCATAGATATATTCAACGCTGAAGAAATCGTACTGGTCACCAGTCACTCTTCTCTGGCGGCCTCCCCAACCCATTGCCTTAACGGGATTTTTGCCGATATACCAGTTCATCACATCAATTTCATGTATGAACTGTTCGGTGATATGGTCGCCTGAGAGCCAGCAGAAATTAGCCCAGTTGCGGAGCATATATTCCATATCCGTCCAGCCCGGCCTTCTCTGGATCACCCATAATCCTCCGCCGTTACGTGTAATATGTGCGCTGACTATTTCACCTATTTCCCCGTTTGCCACTCTCCGCCATGTTTCCATAAAATCCTTCTGAACCCTGCGGATAGTTCCGCTTACCATGCATACACCCTTTTCTGCAGCTCTTTTAGCAGAGACCATCACACTGCGTGCTCCCACAGGATCAACTGCAACGGGCTTCTCCATGAATATATGTTTTCCGGCATTTACTGCGGCTTCAACATGTGCCGGCCTGAAATGAGGAGGCGTGCATAGCAGCACCAGATCAACACCGGAATCAATGACTTTTTCATAACTGTCAAATCCGATGAAACATTTTTCATCAGGCACTTCAACATTCCTCTGCGTTTTCAGCTGTTCCCGGCATTGGTCAAGCTTATCCTGAAATATGTCGCCAAGAGCCGCTATTTCAAGGTTTGGTCCAGCATCAAGGAAATTAATGGCGGCACCGGTTCCTCTTCCTCCGCAGCCTATAAGACCTGCCTTCAGCACCTTGCCGTCAGGTGCCTGTGTTAACAGGGTTGGCAGTTTAATTTCTTTTTTCTTCTGACCTCCGCTGCAGGATGAAAGCAACTTTACTGAACCCACAGTGCCAATTGCAGCCAGAGCACTTCTGGATATGAACTTTCGGCGGTCTAAACCGCTGTTTCCCTTTAAATCATCATTTTTGACTTTTTCCATAAATATTCAATGTTTTGTTTAATATACTTCAAGTTCCTGCCATGCAGGTATTTTTGGATACTTGGCATGCGGTTCGGTCTGATACCAGTAACAAACCGAAGCTATATCGGATTTCTGAGGAAGATATCTTCCTCCCTGTCTCCATCCGAGATCCTGTATTGTGACCTTAAGGTCTTTTTCAAAACGGACCGGGTCCATGATATGCCAGCGGTAGAGGCCAAACCTCTGCTGAGACTGGTAGGTGCCATCGGGTCTTATTACCTGGTGAAGCCCGCTGTAGGGAGTGCAGAATTCGGTATACCTGCCTTCCCTGTCGAAGTTATATGAGCCGCAGAAATAATCTTCCGTCCCTGTACCGCATATCGTCGGGAATTTTGTATCTCCATCTATAAAGAATTTAATCTCTCCTTCACCCCACCAGCCATTGTTGTTCACGCCCCATGCAAGGTATACGCCTACATAATGGCCTTTACCCTTAATGCCTTCGGCAATGGTATAGTCTGAGGTTTCATTGGGGTTAAGGCGGCGCCACTGAGCATGAAAATAAGCTGCATCGCCAGGAACATCGGTAAGAGTATAATCTATCTGGTAATAGAGCGTCATCGGATCCTGGTCATTTACATTTTCCATCGTGATCCTGCATTTCTTCCTGAATGGCATCACCCAGTAACAGTTGAAAGCACTTCCCGGGTTAACACATACTGCTGAAGAAACAAGCGGAGCATACTGGTTCCAGCCCATTCCGAAGAAATCCCCGACGGGGCATTCAACAGAGGGCTCTGTTTCATCATCCCAATAAATACGCATTATTGAAAAACGCCATTTGCCGGTGGGAGTCATCCATATGTGCTGAATAGCGCCAGGGCCTTCTATTTCAGCCATGGTGAATGTTTCTCCTGGCTGTATCCTTATATAGGGATTAACCTTCCAGCCCTGTCCCAGATCACGGGCTGCATGGAATGCATTGGCAGTATTCGGTTTTTCTTTATCCGAAGGATTGGCCATGCCGGCTTTGCCCTTTTCTCCGGTGAAGTTTTCAGGGCTTATCGACCGGCTTTTCGCATCTGATAACCGGTACAGATTACCCATGTTCATATTCAAACCATCAAATTTGCTCTGCGAAAAGACCAGATAAGGTATCGCACACAACAGGAAAATTGATGAAAGGATTCTTTTCATTTTACAGGAGATAATACATTTTTAATAAATCTCTTTAAAAATAAACAAAAAAGATTTAATCATCTTAAGATTACTAATCTTAAAATCGCTTCTGCTATCAAATATTGAAGAAAAAGCCTGTTAGTGTCAGAATGTATACCTGAGAGAGAGAGCTCCTCCGTCAGCCCAGAATCCTGAATACCCCGAGAGGTTGAACATAGGTTTCCAGTCAAGCCCTATATTTATTGGGATATCCAGAAACGTGTATTCAATCCCAAGTATCCCGTCAATCCCTATAATTGAATAGTTCTCACCATCATCTCCCCACGGAGTGTTATCGCCGTTCCAGAAACCAAGGTGACCTCCGAAACCAAAATACCACCTAAGCCTGTCGACTTCAAAGGCCTCATCATGGATCTCAAACAAACCGGTCAAATCAAATCCTTTCCATCTTGTTGCCAGAATGCCCTCAACAGCAGTCCTCTCCGAAAAGAAGTGCTTTATGGTTAATCCCTGTGTCCAGCCCAGCCTGATACCAAAACCATTGTCATAATCCTGCCCTTTTAACAGAGATGTCATCAGGATAACCAGGGAAAATGTCAGGAGTAATTTCTTCATGATTATCAGTTTTAGGTAATAATTATAGGTTATCTCCACAAATTTATTTTTTTTATTTTATCTGTGAAAGAAATACCTAAATATTAGGTACTGAAGCAATGATTATCTGTTGCATTAAAAGAAAAGAGAAGAATCCACCCCTGATTCTTCTCTTTACAAAGCGCCCGGCTTTTACACCGGGCAACGGTCGCCTAACCTAAAACTTACCTTTCACTAATTAACAAAGAACATGTATTTGTATGCAAATCCGTTCTCCCGCAGCCACCATCTTAATGCCTTGGCTATTTTTCTCCGTCTAAGCAGCACTGTTCCGATTTCCATTGATGAGATTTTGTACATTGTTTTCATGACTTCCTATTTTATATTTTCCTGTTTTCTCTACCTGTAAAAGTAATTCTGCAACAGATGCTTGTCAAGCCGCCCTGACTCAATTGGTGACAACCGCCGACATCATTAAGCCATGTTAATGTAAGAAAGGCTTTTACTTGTTAATGACTGAGAGCATTTAATAAACGGAATGCTGCTTTTCGTCAAAAGCAGGCGGATCTTTACGAAAATTTCTGTACAAAACCGTTTTTAGCTTCTAATTTCAATATATGTCATTTATTTTCTGACATATAGAACACATTTGCAGTCTGTTCCGTTTCCAGATACATTTTTGACAAATGGCATTTTCCACAGGATTAAAATCGTGGAAAATCTTATTTTCAATGTACCTGAAACAGCAAATCACCTTCCCGGAACGCGCAAAAACAGCTTTGAGCTTTAAAAGAATGTATAAAGACCTGGATAAATAATCATTCTATCCTGCAGTCATTCCTTTAATTTTTTTCATCGGCAGAGGATCCGAAATAACCAATTATACTTAAATTAAGCGTCGATATTTAAACCGGTTTTTAGCGTCAGGGGATGGCAAAAGTAATAATAGGTATCCACGGACTTGGGAACAAGCCGCCTGGACAGCTGCTTGAAAAATGGTGGAAGATGTCGATGATCGAAGGATTGAAACTTAACGGCCACGGCAAAAGGATTCCGCACTTTGAAATGGTTTACTGGGCCGATGTTATATACAACTCCCCTCAGAGCGAGTCAGAAACTGATAAGAACAGCCCTTACTATATTGATGAAAGATATACCGAAGCTCCTGAGAGTTTTCATGCTGAAAACCATGATACAAGGAAAAAGGTGGTAAGCTTTCTCCGCAGGCAGATGAACCGGATTTTCCTCAACGAAGACCTCTCCCTGAACTATTCGTTCATCTCAGATGCCATTATGAAGAAGTATTTCAGGGACCTGGAGATTTACTACAGGGAAAACTGCACCCTAAAAACTGGTCAGACAGTACCGGCAAATGAAATTATAAGGGGCAGGCTGGCACAGAAACTGGAAGAACACAGGAAAGACAGGATAATGCTTGTCAGCCATTCAATGGGATCAATCATTGCCTTTGATGTTCTTACCTTCCTGACACCTCAAATTAAGATAGACACATTTGTCACAATAGGGTCTCCTTTGGGATTGCCAGTGGCTGTAAGCCGCATAGCAGATGAACAGAAGAAAAGGACAGGATCGGTAAAACACCTTACAACCCCGCCCTCTGTAGTGAGAGGATGGTATAATTATTCCGACATCCTCGATAAGGTTGCCTTTAATTATAAGCTTTCAGAATCATTCAAACCCAATTCCCTCGGCATAAGCCCGGCTGATATCCTGGTCGTAAATAATTATCTGTCAAACAGCATCCCTAATCCTCATAAATCATTCGGATACCTGCGCACGCCTGAATTTTCAAAAATGCTTGCCGAATTCACCAGGTCCGGGAAAATAACCCTGGGCCGGAAGATTGTACAACATACCGGAAAGATAATAAGGAAAATGGGCAAAAGAATTGCGGTTCAAAAAAAGCAGACAGAAGAAGGCGTTTGATCCAAAATATTTTCAGCCAGTCTGCATGACTGGCAAATCAATGTCGTATGTTGCACTAATGCTGCATTCTTCAGGCATAGTACCACAAGGAATTTTTACACTCTTACCTGACCAGTTACGTAATTTCCGGGGCTTTGGCGTGAAAAACAGCCAGGATGAAAAAATTTGCATAAGAAACAAGATTGTAAAATACCCCTTATTTAACAACAGAGACCGGCACAGGACAATCTGTCATATGATTTCAGGGGATTGATGGATGGCAAGCCCGGAAAACCTTCAATAAAATAATTCATATTCTCACTGCCCCTGCAATATAGTCAATCCCAAAGCCGTTTATTGAATAATATTACGACCGAGCAAAATGAAAAATAAAAAATTCACCAATTCCAGAAACACCAAGTTTGTCAGGATTGATAATTCAACCTGGATTGAAGCCAATGTGCTGGTTCCGGACGAAGTTGCAAAATTGCAGTTTCTGCAAAAAGTGCAGCAAGTCAGACCCGGCCTGTTTTCGGGTCAGATCAAGAACGATACCTATATATAGGGAGATTGCCTGTCTGATCTATTAATTAATCTTAACAAGCCCTGCATAAGGGCTTTTTTTTTACCTTTAAGAGTCATCCGGCATCATTGGAGCTTTATAGTAATTTTTATTGAACCTTGAAAAAGCGATATTGTCATGCATGTACATTGTCAGATTTCCTGTATTCATTTTTTAAAATCCATTATGAAGAAATTTTCAAAAAGAACTCAGAAAGGATCGTTGTCCTGCAAGGCATTTTTGATCCTGTGCGGACTTCTATGCGCAGGCAGCGTGATCGCAGCAGGTGAATACGATTCAGCAGGCAGCTTCAATAACGATCACTTGATACGGATCGAATACAGGGAACCCGGAAGTGTAACAGGTGCGGCAAACGAGCTTTCTCCTGTATCAGTAACAGGTTCAGGAAATACAAGAATCTCAACTTACGGGGATAGTGTCATTCAGGTCGTGATCCATGAAATTGACAGAGGCTGTTACACAGAGATCAACGGAGAAATTGAAAGCCTGAAAGCCGGCAATTCATGCGTCACCATTAAAGTTGCTTTTACCCTCAACGGGAAAAACTGGAAATGGCATCATGGCCTTGACCGGTCTGAACAGATGGACAAAGGAATGTTCTATACTGACACTGTGGTTATCAGAACAACTATTCCCCCGGATGGGGCCTTTAACGGGAAAGATCTTGCCGGAGGAGGATATGGTGAAGCGGTTGGCATGGGAACCATGTCATACTATCCTCTGTGTGCTGTAAGCAGTGAAACCGGCGGAGAAGGACTGGGAGTCGATATGTCACTGCCTGTTGTTTACAGGCTCGCCGGCAATATTGATGAGGGGCTTATCGCAGAATTCGATCTTGCAACCAGTCCTCTAACGGTAAAATTTCCCGGAAGGGCTTTTTTCAGGCTTGTAAGGTTTGCCTATGATCCGGAATGGGGAATGAGATCGGCGCTGGAAGTCTTTTATAAGATTTACGACGAAGCATTTAAAAAAAGAGTCCTGAAGGAAGGCATCTGGTTGCCATTTACGGCGTTAAGATCAATCCCCGGCTGGGGTGATTTTGGATTTGCTTATCATGAAACTTCATGGGGAAGCTCCGACATTAAAGCCGGGAAAAAGCTTCCTTCCATTCTTTCAGACAGGGGAACGGGAGTTGCAAGTTTCCAGTATACCGAACCATGGGATGTCCAGATACCAATTAAATCAAACAACATCCCCTATGACACCCTGGTATCAGAAAATATGATACCTGAAAAACACCTGGAGTATTTGAAAATCAGTGCCATTAACGACAAAAATGGTTTTTGGCAGGCACGGAGGCTTAAAACTCCATGGTTCAGGACAGGCTGGGCTGCAAGCATAACAACCAACTGTGACCCGGAACTGCCCGGATTCAACAGGTATCAGTTCGTTCTTGAAGAGGAAATCAATCCTGCCCGAAAAATGAATGTCGACGGGATCTATTTCGATTCAATGGAGTGGAACTGGCATCATGATCTGAATTACCGTGAGGATCATTTCCGGTATGCGGATTATCCGCTAACCTTCTCAAAATCGACTGTAAAACCTGCCATATGGCACTTCTCATCGGAGTTTGAATTCATGAAAAAGATTGCTGACGAGATGCACGGCCAGGGCAAGCTGGCCATGGGAAACGGTCATGGCTGGAATCCTTTTGCGGCAGCAAATCTCGATCTTTTTGGTGCCGAATTGAGCTGGTATTCATCATACGACCACAGCGCTGAAGCTTTAGACTTTAAAAGAGCGATTTCTTACAGGAAGCCTATTGTGTTCCTGCTTAATGAAGGGCTTAATGATAAAGCTTTCACGGAATCTCCTTACAGGGGATACAAGGTGTATTTTGAAAAGATGATGGCCTATGGCTTCTTTCCGTCTTTCTTCAGCGTTGATGCTTCAAGTGATCCCTACTGGCAGGATAAGAAGAAAATCGAGAACGGTCGTCCATATTTTAAAAAATACATCCCGATAATCAAAGAGATCGCTGAAGCTGGCTGGGAACCAGTTACTGCAGCCGTCACCAGCGACCGGCGGATAAGGCTGGAGCGTTTCGGACATGGGGAAAGGCTATTTTTCACCGTGCGCAATAACGGGGAAGATGATGCTGTTTGCTACGTAAGGATGGATTTCATGAAGCTTGGTATCAAAGGCAGATTCAAAGCCCTTGAGATTGTAGAAGGGATGTCCCTGAAGACCGAAGGAGAAAGCTTTGTTGTTAAGATACCCGGCGGCAGTACAAGAGTAGTCAGGATCACCACAATTTAACAATAATTGCAGCGGGGGATTTATTTTCACCCAATAAGTATTAATATTAGTATAATTAATACTGCCATGGGGATTACCACAAGCCAGTCATTGATCTTCAGAAGCCGGGGAAGAGTGAGGTCTCCAAAATCGCCTTTCCTGAGGATTCCCTTACTCAATCCCGGATAAAATGATGCATATAATCCAGAGCCTATAAGGATTCCCGCAAGTCCTCCTGTAAGGGCATCAAGGTGTCCATTCCCGATTGCTCCGGCAAGAGTTCCGGGACAATATCCCAGTATCGCAAATCCGGCTCCGAAAATCAGCCCGCCAATAATATTCATTCCCATTGAGCCTGACTTGGGATATAGTTCCACCCATCCCATGCTCTTCATAAAAAATATGCCGATCATTCCTGTCACAACAGCTGAAAGCATAATTTTCAGTACGGTGAAATCAGTCAGGAGAAGCTGACCTACAATGACGTCAAATTTTGTCACTCCACCTTTATGCAGCAAAAACCCAAAGATTATCCCGAAAACATATCCCCATATAAGTCCGGCATCTTTCCTCCCGCTATTTTTATCCGGTTTATTCATTTTCTTATAAGTCATTTCTCAATTTATTGAACAAAAGAATACATAATATGTGCTGTCAGAATACCTCCGGCAAAAAAACAGATAGCGGATATCCAGCCCGAGACTGCAAGCTGCATTGTTCCGCTAATTCCGTGACCGCTTGTACAGCCTCCGGCCCAACGCGCACCAAATCCCATAAGTATTCCTCCAGCCAGGGCTGCAAGAACTCTTGATACAGGTGTATGACCAAATGTGTTTTCCCACAGTGAAGGCACCCATGTGAAGCTGAAATCGCCTGACAGCAGAGATGAGACCAGTGAACCGGTCACTATGCCGGCAATGAGCATCCACTGCCAGTCAATCCTGATCTTAACTTTCTGGTAATAGGGTTTCTTTTCAACTTTCGAACCCCTGAATATTTTTTCGATCATCCCGCTGGTACGCGAAAAAGTGGTGGAACAACTTAAAGGTTTGCGAAGGATAAGAAAACTGAACCAGCTCAAAATTCCTATACCAATACCTGATACATAGGGAGACCATCGAAGCTCTGTAAATATTTCCATTTTTTTACATTAAAGAATTTCAAAAATTCATAAACATTTTTTTAATGACTGTTTCGTCTGCATTTTCCGGGGCATAATGAATACAATCAATTTATCATATAGGTGCTGAGGCAAATCGACAACATCAAAATCGTTTTTGTGTGTTTTGTCAGGAAAACCCGATAATCAATATGTATTATTCGTCGTCAGAGTCCCAGTGTTTTTTTAGATCACTGTATTCCGAAAAGAATCTCGATCCATGTGGATTTTCACAAACCTTGCACTGTCTTGTATAGCCTGCTGCGCTATATCCCGACATTCCCCCCGCGACATTATAAAGGTTTGTGAATCCATTTCGTTCGAGGATGCTGGTCCCAAGACTTGAACGGTTGCCCGAACTGCATATCAGAATAGTGGTTTTCTCTTTGTTCAATTCCCTGAACCTTGTCCTGAGATCAGCCACAGGAATATTTACGGCTCCCTTAATATGATTATCGGAAAACTCAGCCGGAGTTCTGACATCCACCAAAACAAAGTTTGAAGTACCAGTTATCATTTCGTGGAGATCGGATGCCGAGATCTGGTTTGTAAAGCCGGTTTTATACCCGGCGACGGCCCAGGACGCCATTCCTCCATCGAGGTAGCCCATGAAACGATCAATCCCAACCCGTCTTGCCCATAACTGCGATTCAACCGCCTTTTGATAGTCATCTGAAACGATGAGAACATCCTTATCAGTTGGCAGGATCCAGCCGGCAAAAGTCGGAAAATTTCCATTGAGGTCGAGGTGCCATGATCCGGTAAGATGTTGGCTGCCATAAGCCAGATATGATCTTGTATCAAGGATATCTGTCTTCGGGTCTTCAGCTTTCTTTTTAAAGAGATCTGCTGACAGTTCTTCCATGACCGGCAGATCGGAGATCATTGCAGGGCCATGCCGGTTTATATCGCTGCACCTGCTGAAATGATCTGGGGCAGGTGGCATATCATGAGTAAGTGACCTTATGAATTCAGCTTTGTCACTAATCTGAAGAACAGAATTATAACGCCGCTCATATCCGATAGTACTGCTCCACTTCGCCCCCATTGCACGCCCGCAGAGCGAGCCTGCTCCGTGTGCAGGATAAACTTCAACAAAATCCGGAAGCTTCAGCAGTTTGTCATGAAGGCTGTGATAGAGCTTCCCTGCAAGTTCCTCTGCAATATCAGGAAACAGGTCGGGACGTCCCGCGTCTCCAACAAAAAGGGTGTCTCCCACAAACACACACACCGGGCCATCACCTCTTGTAGTATCGGAAACTATATAGCAGATATGCTCCGGTGTGTGCCCCGGTGTATCAATTACACGGAAAGTCATGCTCTCTAATTTAATAATATCATCTTCATTCAGAGCAACGTGATCAAAAGTGCATCCGGCCGACTTTGCAACATAAATTTTGGCACCGGTTTTATGTGACAGATCCATGTGCCCTGAAATGAAATCAGCATGTAAATGTGTCTGCAGGATGTGGGTAATATCGACACCAAGTGCACGTGCTTCATGAATGTAAATATCGACATCTCTTTGGGGATCTATAACAGCACACGATTTCTGCCCTGCAATAATGTAGGAGCTGTGGGCTATTTTATTCAGGAAAAAATGCTTTATTCTCATAGGAATGATTTTTGATTACAATAGATAATGTCTATGTTATGAAAGTTACAAAAGTGTCGTTTACATGTAGAAAAAATAAAATATGAGTACCACAATGATCAGGAAGATCAGTGTCATTCCTCCTCCCGCACGAAAGTAGTCTGAATTACGGTAGCCTCCCGAAGACATTAGAAGTGCATTAACCTGGTGAGTAGGCAGGATGAATGAGTTTGCTGCACAGACAGCAGCCATCAATGCCAGAGGCCTGGGATCAAATCCTCCCAGCTCACCCAGGTTTATAACCAGGGGAGCAAGCACTACAATGGCTCCTACATTTGACATGAAGAGGGAGAATAACGTGGACAAAATACCCACCGACAGGATAAGGAAAATAAGATGTTTTCCTGTAACCAGATTCAGCACTTTTTCAGCAAGAAAAAGTGCAGCCCCGGTCTTTTGCATCGCCAGGCCAAGGGGAATTAGTCCTGCCAGCAGAAAAACCACTTTCCATTCAACAGCCTGATAAGCTTCCTTAATATTCATAACGCGGGCAAGTACCATTGCTGTTGCTCCTGTAAGGAAGGCTATGGAAATCGGGAAGCCTGCAAATGTCAGTATGATTGAAAAAAGAAAACATGCTCCGGCAACCGGAGTTTTAGATTCCTTCTTCATGCTGCTCTTGAATGGCGTTGCAACAACAAAATCCAGCCCCGACTTCATCTCTTCTATTTTGTTCCACAATCCGTAAACTATTAATGTATCACCTGGCAGGATTTTATAATCCGAAAAATCACCTCTTATCTCCTCTCCTTTACTGAAAAGCATTACCGGTTCAACTGCAAAACGCCGGCGAAGTGAGTATTCTCTTATTGTAAGGTTCACCAGTTCCGAACGCGATGGTACAATGACCTCTGCAAATCCCGACCTGTCAGTATCATAGAGTTTAGAAAACCTTCTATTCTGACCTATTCGTTCAAGTGCAAAAACTTTGGAGAAATTATCAACTGAATTCTCATCACCGAGAATGGCAAGCTCCTGACCGGCATCAAATTTTGTTTTCCGCCATGGAGCATATTCAACCTCTTTCCCTTTCGATAAACCCAGGATATTTAATCTGTAGGTCTTCCAGATCCCGGCCTCTTCAGCTGTTTTACCAATAAGCATGCTTTTATTTGTAATTTTGAAATGCCATATTTTGTCAGGCAGATGAAATGCTTTTATCATCTTTTGCTGATCACTCATTTCATCAAGTTTCTCCCCGGCTCCTGGAAGGATGCGATTACCGAAGATGAGAAAGTATGTTATACCTGCCACCAGCAATGTTAATCCCACCGGGGTAACGCTGAAAAGTTTATAAGGTTCAAGCGCAGAATTTTTAAGCAGATCGTTTATAAGGATCAGAGGGCCCGATCCTACCATACTTATTGTACCTCCAAGTATTGCCGCAAATCCTATCGGCATAATAAGTGATGATGCCGGAATTTTTCCCTTCCTGGAAATGTTCAGCACACCCGGAAGGAAAAGTGCTGCAGCCCCTATATTTTGAATAAAACCCGATAATATCCCAACTGAAAAAGATATTGAGCCTAGAAGTTTAGATTTACTTGTACCTGATTTGCTGATCACAAATTGAGAAAACCTCTCCATGATGCCGGTCATTGCAATGCCCCTGCCCATTATCATCACTGCCATCATTGCTATGACAGCGTTGCTCGAAAAACCCGAAAGAGCTTCAGAGGGATTAAGCAAGCCTGTCCAACTCAGCGAAAGCATGCAAATGATAGCAACCAGGTCAATCCTCACGACCTCCAGAATGAGGAGTACCACTGTTATTGTCAGAATAATAAGTACTTTCAGGATTTCGGTATCCATAATAGTAATCTTTATCAGGATCTGAAGCCTGAACCGTGTTCAAATCCATCCATAGGCACTACTGTAATACATTCAGTGTCAAGCGGAAATAAAATGAGTCTGTTAATACAAAAGATTCAGGTCTGAAAACAAATATAGCTAAAAAACAATTGAATTGTTATTTAAGGCTTAACATACGTTTGAACCAGATATCAATTAATAAGAAGCTCCCTTATTATTCTCCGGGGCATTAATAAGTCTTAAGGAGCAAAGCAGTGGTTCAGATCTTTCTGATGAGCATCAATCCGTCTCTTACAGCAATGATTAATTCTTCCACATCGTTCTGGCTTCTGATCATTCCAATAAAATCCGAAATGCCGGCGGTCTGTGGATCGCGTGAGTTTTTCTCAAGCACTTTGTTACCCCACAAAATATTATCAGCGATTATGAACCCGCCTGAACTTGTTTTGTTTTTTACAGCATTATAGTAATCACAATATTCCCTTTTGTCTCCATCAATATACACCAGATCGAACATGCAGTCGAGGTCTGGAATAATATCCTGAGCTCTGCCCGTAAGCTGGACGATTGAGGAGTCTGCTCCGGCTTTTATAAAATAGGAACGGCTGAATTCAGCAAGTTCATCATTCGACTCTATTGTGTAAAGAGTACCCCCTGGCCGGAGTCCTTTTGCCAGGCATATGGCCGAATAGCCTGTATATGTACCGATTTCCAGTATAATACCCGGATTGATCATGCGTGATAAAAATTCCAGCAGCTTACCCTGGATATGGCCTGAAACCATATTGGGGTTTACGAACCTGATATGAGTCTGACGGTAGAGATCCTCGAGAACAGGATCTTCAGGAGTTGAATTATCACACAGAAAAAGTTCAAGATCCCTTAACATCATTACTTGTAAATCAGGGTTGAGAGCTTTGCCGGATCAAATATATCATTCGCGCTTTCAAGAATATGGGTTGATTCAATCCTGTCAATCTTTCTGTATATTTCTTCAGGACTTTCTATCCTGTCAAAAACAAGGAGGCTTTTCCCCAGACTCAGCATCAGTGTCTCATAATTCTCATATCCTCTTGCCAGGTAGCCTTTAATCTGGTTTTTAGCCTTGATGAGCTGCATTGATCCGAGCCTTGAGGTTCTCAGCTTTGACAGTTCCGACATTGCAATTGAAATGCTTTTCCCAAGGTTGGCGTCGTCAGTACCAAAGTAGATCGAAAAAGCCCCGGTATCTATGTAAGGATTATAGCTTGATTCAACGTTGTAAGCCAGCCCGTTCTTTTCCCTGAGGGAAAGGTTAAGCCTCGAATTAAGTCCCTGTCCGCCAAGTATGTTATTCAGGAGGAACATGCCCATTCTCCGGTCATCCTTAAGATCGTAGGCAATATTCCCTATGATGCAATGATCCTGGTAAGTGTTCATCTTTTTCGTCAGCGATATGGGCTTATAGGACCATTGGTTCTTATTGGGGATATGCTTTGTTTTCGGGGGAATATCAGTGAAATATTTCAGGAAAAGCCTGAGCAGTTTCTCATTCTCTATGTTTCCCACTGAGCAGAAAACCATCTGGCTGGCATTGTAATTATCTGCCATGAAGTCTGACAGGTTCTTCCGGTTAAATGATTTGACCGAAGCCGGAGTTCCAAGAATGTTCCGTCCGATGGGCTGATCCGCAAAAATAAGCTCCTCGAATTCATCAAATATCAGTTCAGCAGGGTTGTCGAGGTAGGAGTTGATTTCTTCGATGACAACATCCTTTTCTTTTTCAATCTCTTTATCTGGCAATACTGAATTGAATGTTATATCCCATATAATTTCAACGGCTCTTTCATAGCTGTTATTCATGAAAGATGCATGGATTGCTGTTTCTTCCTTTGTGGTATAAGCATTAAGTTCTCCGCCAGCATCTTCCAGTCTGCTAAGTATATGGTATGCTTTTCTGCGGGTGGTTCCCTTGAATAGCATATGTTCGATGAAATGAGCCATGCCATGTTGTTCAGGCAGTTCATCGCGCGACCCGGTGTTTATTATCAGGCCGCAATAGGCAACCATCCCCGGAATCCTATGGTGAACCATTCTTATACCATTGGGGAGAGTATGAAAAAACAGATCCATTCCTTATATCGGTTAAGGCTGCAAAGGTATTATATAGGTTAATGGATTGCAAATTGATTTTTTTCATCTAAAGTTTTGGTTTAAAAGATTTGCGATATATATTTGCAGTCCGAAAACAAGGTGCCATAGCTCAGTCGGTAGAGCAACGGACTGAAAATCCGTGTGTCCCTGGTTCGATTCCCGGTGGCACCACATAAATCAGAGCGAGAGTGAGTTCAATCGCTCTTTTTTTAATTCAAACTGGTACAGTTTTTGAGCTGGGATAAAAAAATCAATCCCATGAAACAGTTTGCTCTATTATTACTCCTGGCTATCTTAGTATTTCCTTTAAATGCGCAGGACGACCGGGCTCAAGTTCTTCAGGACCTTGAACATTCCCGGCAGTCATATCAATCGGAAACCCCGACAGCCACCCTGAATTCAGCCACCAGGTTATTCGCTGACAAAGATGATCTCACCTCAGTATTGATTGTGATCCCGAAGGGATCTACCGTTGATGTCCTGGGATCCGTTGATGATTTTCTCAGGGTAGGATATGATGGAAATGAAGGATTTATTTCTGTCAGACATGCGACCATGGATCCCAGACCGGCTAAACAGCAGCCGGATGTCAGACAGAGGCAGCCTGTTAATCAGCAGCCTGCCGCAAGGCCGGTTCAACGCGAAAGCAGATTCACCTATCTGCAGAAGAAATATGGAGGCGAAATTGCTTCCAGACTATACGCCGGAAAAGTATGGAAAGGAATGACCGGCGAGATGGTCAGGGACAGCTGGGGATCACCCCACAAAATAAACCGTGTCATAAGCGGTAATAACATAAGGGAAGAATGGATCTATAATAGCTCCTGGCTCTTCATTGAAAACAACACTCTCGTCGACTGGGGACCAACAAGAAGGTAATTCACCATAATGTGTTAAAGTAATTTTGAGCACTTTCCTTGCGTATAAAAAAATTTATGTATTTTTGCCCGGGAATTCGCGGGAGTAGCTCAGTTGGTAGAGCATAACCTTGCCAAGGTTAGGGTCGCGGGTTCGAGTCCCGTCTCCCGCTCAGACAAAAATCAGCCACAACATGTGGCTATTTTTGTTTGAAAGCTGCCTCAACCGGGTCTGTCGAGCCGCATGCAAGACGATCTGTCTCCTGCACAAACAAAAATACCCCTATTTTCAGGAAAGGGCAGGTTTTTTTATTAAATGTTGACGATATGCCTGCATAGAGGAGGTATGAATAAAAACCCAATATAATTGCACAGTTTAATATGGTGTGGGGATTTTTCGTAAATTCGAAACCCATAATTAAAGCCCAAACTTTAAATCATAATTTCTCAGCTATGAAAAGAATAATCCATTTATCTCTGATTCTGGCTACGGGAATTCTATTCTCGTGTACATCCAAAAAGAGCGAATCTCCTTTTTCTGTTCCATATGAAAAATATAAACTCGACAACGGATTAACTGTGATACTTCATGAAGACAAATCAGACCCAATAGCGGCTGTTGCGATAGCCTTTCATGTGGGATCGAGCCGTGAAGTTCCGGGCAAGACCGGTTTTGCCCATCTCTTTGAGCACATGATGTTCCAGAGATCTGAAAACGTTGGGGAAGACCAGCTTTTCAGACTTATACAGGGTGCTGGCGGCGAGCTTAACGGAGGAACCAGCTTCGATTTTACCGTCTACTATGAAGTCATTCCCAAAAATGCACTTGAGATGGCCCTATGGCTTGAATCAGACAGAATGGGATACCTTGAGAATACAGTAACACAAACCGCTTTTGCCAACCAGCAGAACGTGGTGCAGAATGAAAAACGGCAGGGTGTGGATAACTCACCGTACGGACATAATGAAGCTCTCATCCTTAAAAATGTGTACCCTGAGGGCCATCCTTACAGCTGGGATGTCATTGGTGAAATGGAAGATCTGCAGAATGCAACTGTTGAGGATGTTAAAGCATTCCACAGGAGATTCTATTCTCCGAACAATGCAACCCTGGTTGTTGCAGGGGATATTGATAAGGAAGAAGTGGCAGCCCTGGTGGAAAAATACTTCGGAGAGATCCCCGGAGGCGAACCAATTGAAAAAAGAACTCCCATGCCGGTTGCACTTTCTTCAACAAAAAAACTTTACCACGAAGACAATTTTGCAAAGGCACCTATGCTGACAATGGTATTCCCTTCAGCTGAACAGTTCTCAAAAGATTCATATGCCCTTGATTATCTTGGCCAGCTTCTCTCAAATGGCAAAAAGACTCCATTGTATAAGGTTATCGTTAGGGATAAAAAACTGTCTTCCTCAGTTTATGCATATAATCAATCACTTGAACTGGCAGGAACTTTTGAGATCTCCATCACGGCAAATCCCGGAGTAAACCTTACAGATGTTGAAAAAGCGATCTTCGAAAGTTTTGATCTGTTTGAAAAAGAAGGATTCACAGAAGATGATCTCACAGCTTTAAAGGCCAGGAATGAGACATACTTCTACAGCCGTTTCAGCAGTATACTCAGCAAATCCTTTGCGCTCGGACAATATCAGATGTTTACGGATGATCCCGAATTCTTTGCCAGGGATTTTGCAGCTGAACAGGCTATAACTGCTGAAGACATCATGAATGCCTACAACAAATACATCAAAGGAAAAAACTATGTCATGACGAGCTTTGTTCCCAAGGGGGAACAGGGTCTTATTGCAGAAGGTTCAGTAAATGCAGGTATTGTTGAAGAGGATGTTACAAAGGCTGCCGAGGTCAAAACAACTGCAGCTGAAGAAGAACCAGTTGTGAAGACTCCGACAAAATTCGACCGCTCGGTTCAGCCTCCTGTCGGTACTGATCCGGAAGTAACTCTACCGGCAGTCTGGACAGGATCCCTTGACAATGGAATAGAAATCTACGGAATAAGCCAGAATGAACTTCCACTTGTCCAGTATTCCCTGATAATCTCTGGTGGCCATTTACTGGATCCTATGGAAAAATCAGGACTAGCCAGCCTTACTGCTTCAATGATGAATGAAGGGACAAGGAACAAGACACCTGAAGAACTCGAAGAGGCTATAAGGCTTCTTGGAGCAAGCATCTCATTTTCCGGAGGCAATGAAAACATTACTATAAGAGTAAGCACTCTTGAACGTAATTTCGAAAAAACAATGGCACTGGTTGAGGAAATGCTTTTTGAACCAAGATGGGACAGTGTACAGTTTGATCTGGCGAAAAGCAGGGTGATCAATAACCTTAAAAGGAACAAGGCCAATCCTTCTTCTCTGGCTTCAAATCAGCTTAATAAACTGATTTTTGGAGAAAACAATATACTTTCCACAGAAGCAGCGGGCACCGAGGAATCGGTAAGCAGGATAAGCATTGAAGATCTGAAGGATTTTTATAACAGGAACTTCTCCCCTTCCCTCTCAAGATTCATTATTGCCGGAGACATCGATAAACAAAGGGTTGAGGCAGCTCTTTCAGCCATAAATGAAAAATGGCAGCCCAGGGAAGTTAAAATGCCGGAGATCAAGATCCCCGACGCACCCTCAGAATCGCGTATATATTTTGTAGACGTACCAGGGGCAAAACAGTCTGTTATCTATATTGGGTGCCCCTCAATAAAAAGATCTGATCCAAACTATTATCCCGCTCATGTTGCAAACTACAAGCTTGGAGGATCTTTCAACGGCCTCTTCAATCTTATCCTAAGGGAAGAGAAAGGGTTCACATACGGGGCAAGATCGGGATTCAACGGCGCAAGGGATTACGGAACCTTTTATGCCACCTCTATGGTCAGAACCAACTCCACCCTGGAATCAGTCAATATCTTTAAAACCGAAATGGAAAAGTACCGTGAAAACATTCCTCAGGAATATGCTGATTTTACAAAATCAGCTTTATTGAAAAGCAATGCAAGGAATTTTGAAACACTTAACAACCTGCTCGGGATGCTGAACAACATTGCTTTATATGATCTTCCAATAGATTATATCAAGCAGGAGGAAGCCTTTGTTAAAGGAATAACAACTGGAAAAATAATGGATCTGGCAAAAGAATATATTGATCCGGCAAGGATGTACTATGTTGTTGCAGGAGATGCCGCCACGCAGCTTAAGGAGCTTGAGAAAGCCGGTTTAGGCAAGCCCGTGCTTATTAAGAACTAAGCCCGGCTTCGCAGCACTCAGCCGATAGCTCTTACAATAGCCTGACTTGAAAAGGATGTACTGGATAATTTGATAGTCCGAGGGTTTCAAAATGACGGTTTTAAAAATGGAATATTTGTTATAAATTTGAAGTTTCACCTTTTGGAGTATCCGTCATATTCCCGGCTGTCAAACCAAAAGGCGGCACGACCTTAAGACATTAATATGCCCGGATGGTGGAATCGGTAGACACGCAGGACTTAAAATCCTGTGAGCAGTAATGCTTGTGCGGGTTCAAGTCCCGCTCCGGGTACCCAGAGGCACAAGAGGTCAAAATCGACCTCTTGTTTCTTTTTATGACATTCTGAAACCATCATTAATTCAAAGGATGAGATGTGCAGTAATTTTCAGGGAGAGGGTTGCAACTTTTAAATTTTATAAATCGGGTTTCTTGTAAGAGTTGCAACCAGAATGAGATTAAAATTGATCATATGATTTCCTGGAATAACAAATCATCTTTTGGCAGGGCCAAAACGAAAATCATATTCGGACTATATATAACCTGGCTTAAATGAAGAGTATGTCTCTAAAGACAATTTTGCCTGGGTTGGTTAGATTAAGCTTTGGATGAGGTATGGGGTATTTTTCTTATATTAAGCCTGTGTTATTCAGATTACTTCTAAATAAATATTAAACACTAGGCTCAATTCAATAATATTATCACCTTTATCCTGGGAAACATATAAATAAAGCAAAATGAAAACCAGAATTCTGTTATTCTTATTCTTTGTTCTGCTGGTCAATAGCTGTAAAAAGGAAAATGAAACTCTTTTAATACAAGGAAATTTCACTGACACCCGCGACGGCCGAATTTACCAAACCATTAAAATTGACAAACAATGTTGGATGGCAGAAAATTTGGCATACTTACCTTCTGTAAGCCCATCATCACAAGGTTCAGAGACTGTTCCTTACTACTATGTTTACGATTACCAGGGCACTGATGTTGTTTCTGCAAAACAACACCCCAATTACAGTACTTTCGGTGCTTTATACAACTGGTCCGCAGCTCTGCAAGCCTGTCCCAGCGGTTGGCATCTGCCCACAGATGCGGAATGGACTCAACTGGAAAATTATCTTGCCGACAATGGATACAATTATGATGGAAGTGAGGGTGGAGGAAGAGACAAAATTGCCAAATCATTGGCGTCAGCAATTCATTGGAATACTTCAACTAGTACAGGTGATGTTGGTAACGACTTATCTCAAAATAACAGCAGCGGGTTTTCTGCACTTCCGGGTGGAAACCGTTACTACGAATGGGGTAGTTTCAACTACCTTGGGAACTTTGGGTACTGGTGGTCTTCAACAGAACTCTCTGTTACGAACACCTTTTACCGGAGCTTGAACTATAATCACAGCAATGTGGTATTTAGTAACGGCCGCAAAGACTATGGGTTATCAATTCGGTGTGTTCAGAATTAATCGCAAAAGGCAGATAAAACAGGGAGAAGGGGTAGTTGCAAACTCTGTTTTTCAAAATCTAAAAATATTCATCAGATTAGTCAGAGAGTTATTAATTCCAGAGGGGTCAATTAATTTCGGAATTTCATGAAACAAAAGAAATAACTCAGCAGGTATTTCTGGAGAGTGACAAAAAACTTGAAGAAATATCAAAAATGCTGTTTGGATTAATCAAGAACATGGATTAATAAACCGAACAGCACAATAGTAGCGAAGTTACAACTAGCCGTTGACTTTTTAAATCCGGTTTCCCTGTTTATAATGCAAATGTTTTCGTAATTTCATTGCAACTAAAACAACTTATGAAACAGTTGCAGTCAGCGGTTATCTGCTGCATCGGGATAAAACTGTATGATCTTTCATCTGATCTCAAGGAGAGCGATGATGTGTCTTCAAAGCATCCGTAAATAATAAAAAGGAACAAACAGATAATGCTGGCTTCGCACCAGACTACTGAAATTGACCGTTTCAAAATTTTCAAAAATGAATGAAACAATGAAAACCAGCAGAAGAGATTTCATTTCAACAGCTTTTGCAGGAGGCATTGCAGCTGCAATGCCTGAATATCTTATCGAGCCTCAGGAAAAAACAACGCTTGAATCCAGGTATGCAATCATCGATAAAATCATGAAGGAACCCGTGCTTAAAACCGAAAAGC
>JAVEVC010000005.1:113335-114958 GCA_034005245.1 Bacteroidales bacterium | reverse complement strand
AGATATTCCTGGTGGAGCTTCCGGGCCGGTGCAAGGTCAAAGAACATAGGCTGGAGGATCGATTATTTCCTGGTTAGCAAGTCGTTCCTGCCAAGGATTAATGATGCGTTCATCAGGGAAGAAATACTGGGATCAGACCATTGCCCGGTGGGAATAATAATCGACCTTTAATACGTAAAGTGCCTTTGATACTTCAGGATATTTGTTTCATTTTTCAAATCCGAACCTGTAGTTCAATCCAAAAAGTATCCTGCCTTTTCTGTCAATATATTGACCAACCGGATCATCAACAGTATAGCGGTAAAAATCTGCACCACGGAAATTATACTTCAATGCTAATCCATAGTTCTTACCCAACAAAGCTTCAGCTGACAAAAATGCAGTTGAATAGTCATGTGCAACAGCGATCCCAAGCCTCAGATCATAACCATCTTTGAGACCAAAACCCGTACCAATACTTAACTCATGCGGAAGCACCGGCAATGATGCCGGATAATTAAATCCATAATTATACTGCAGATTAAATACTTCTTTTGGGCCTATTCTAATCTGCACTTCGGGAAGGATTGGAGAAAACCGTGTTCCCCGGTCAAAAAACCTTTTGTCAACAGGGCTTACAGGCACCCATCTGATATTGCCCAGATGTGCGCCAGCGCCTAATCCAACCCATTTACGATCGTATTTAAAGTATGGATTGACTCCAAATATGATGTCTGTTTTTTGCCAATGTCTTGTAAGATTGCTCTCCTTGTCAATACCTCCATAAAGATTTATACCCCTGGTCGTTATGAAGTCCTCGTTTTTTTTGACAACCGAAAAGCCGGCGCCGGCCAGTCTATATATATATTTATAATCCTCATCCGTATATGCTGTCCCACAATATCCCTCATGGGGATTAAAACTTACGGAACTGTAATATTCACCAAAGGATGTATTCAGATCGATCCTTTTGTAGGATTTTACATCATTATAAAATTCCTTTACAGATTCTGATCCTGTTGAATCGGGTGAAAAGGTCTGAGCTGCCAGTAACAGAGGCAATACAAAGAAAGCTGTCGTTGTTAACCGCAAGCTTGATATTTTAAGGGATCTGAAAACATAATAAGCGGTAAGAAGAATTGCAGGAATGAACCTTATGTTAAGCGAAATTAACTCAAAGGAAGTGAACAGATTCCGGAAGACATAAATTACAACTGAGACAGAGAGAACAAAGAGTGATAAAACTCTGAGCGTTGGTTCAGCTTCCTGATGACCCTGAAAAACAGTTTTTGAGCTTTTTTCAGTAAGTATCAATCCCAGAGAGCATGCGGCGGCCATTGCCAGTAAGAACCATTGAACCGGGTTGATCCCAAATGTGGTTGTAAAAGTATTGGCAGGGACAGCTGCGTCGCGCAGGAACTCCATGAAAAACCTGAACGCAGCCAGCAGGCAAAGAGAGAAAATCAGGGCGCTCCATCTTCTCCTCCAGAACCTAAGTGAACGCCAGACAATAAATGATATGGTAAGGAAAAGAATTGCTTCATAAAGTTGTACGGGATGCACTCTGAGAGATAACAGGGCATTCTCATCGATCAATCCGTTAATCCAATGATGAAAATGGGCGTTGGTACTTCTGGCATATTG
>JAVEVC010000005.1:102193-113235 GCA_034005245.1 Bacteroidales bacterium | reverse complement strand
AGTCCGGGTGCTGTGGTATTTATGGGTAATGAATTGATAAGCCGGTAACTGAAACCAATATTGTTACGAGCCTGGAAGGAGAGAATTACTTTTTCCTGAAAGACCTTTAGTGTTGTGTAATCTTTATATTTTTACATTTGGAGACCGGGCCGGAGTACCCGGTGAAATTAATTAACACAAGGCGATTTAAAAATTCGAATTATGAAAATAATAGCCATTGATGAGGTTGAAAAGAAGAAAGTCGGAATGGAAGGAGCAACAGGTGCCTGGAAACAAGTACCACTGGGAAATCAGGATGGTGCTCCGGTCTATTCCTTCAGGGTTTTCACGGTGGAGCCCGGCGGGAATACACCATTCCATAGCCATCCTTATGAACATATGAATTTTATTATTGAAGGCCAGGGTGTTTTAGTAAATGAAGCCGGAACGGAACACCCGGTAAAAGCCGGAGATTTTGCACTTGTATATCCCGATGAAAAGCACCAATACAGGAATACCTCACCTGATAAGGTCTTTAAGATGATCTGCGGTGTCCCAAAGGAATTTGAGTGATCCTTTTAAGTAAAAGCCTGCAGATATTGGTTGCTGTATATATCAGGTTTGATTTAAGCCTGATTCCATATGGCATGAAACCTCAGCGGAGACAGGCTCAATTGAGAATATTATCAATCAAAAAAACGGCAGGCTGTGTCAAAGACTTTATCAAAGCTCCTGTCAACTTCAGCACTCATATCATTACTGAATATCGGGAAAGGATTTTCATGGGTATAGTCATAAGGAAAATCCATTACTTCAACATTGCCTGAATCAAGGGTATTAATGATCCCTGCAGCAGGTATGACCCTGTCTTTCATTAAAGCAACAGCGTAAAGCCGGTCCCTCAGCCTGTAAAGCACCTTCTCCCTTAAATGCCTGTAACGGCTGAAATCAATCATTGCCCGGAAAGCCATTCCGATCTTCCCTGATACAGGTATACTTATCAGGGATTCCTTTCTCCCGATCTCTGCCTCGAACAGGTTTAGATAATAATTGTAAACTTTGTCATAGGCAAGCTTATCCATGATGAGCCTCGATTCACCGTTCATGCTGCTGAAAACAGCTCCGCCACAGAACATGAACAGCCTTGATTCACGGAAAAGTCCTTCAGGATCCGCCATAACAAGTATTTCAGCAAGAAATGCACCTATTGAATAGGCAAAAATGTCGATGTGCCCTCCTCCGGGCACTACAGGATGCAAGCCGTTTTTTATCTGCCTCACAAGCTTTGCTATGTCGCAGGCTGTCTGGTAGCCTGACTTGAGGAACCTGCGAGGATCATCGGAGAGCCTGTTGCTAATTGCAATGTTTGCAAAAGAGGAACTCCTCGCTTCCCCGCGTATTCCCTTGCTTTCTTTAAGAAACTGCAGCATCGACCTGGGGTCTTTCCATGATAACGGTGATCTGTTAATATGGAATGAAATAGGAAAGAGTATGACATAACTGCCTGTCTTTGACGAAAGGCAATGAGCCCATGCAAGATATTTTTCCCAGCTTCTTTCATTGAGCCCGTGAAGTAGAAGGATAACTTTGCTGCTTCCGGCTTCTTCAGGAACGAACACCGGATATGAGAACGATTGATTTTCCCTTATCGAATGATCGTCCCCGCTGAAGAAATTTCTCGAGAAATTACCGGAGACAAACCTCGAGTAAACAATTCCTGGACCCTTTCCGGTAGTGGATAACTGTTCAGCGTCAGGCCTGAAAAACGAAATAAGTTCAGCATGTTTCCTTGTATAGTGCATGTTATTAATCAGGATGGTTCCAACGGCAAAGTAATTAACAGAAAAACCTGCCTGCAAAACTTTGTGCCGGCCAAACAGGCACAGTGACCAAATTGAGAACCTGGTGACGAAACCTTATAATGCGTGACGAAACTTCCGATACGTCATGTATCCGGACGAAAAGCCCTGAACGGTTAATCATTCACGGAATTGAATTTTACCTTAACTCCCTCCTTTCAGCGATCCCGGCTAAACATCACTGCGATCCCCTTCAGAAATAAACACTATTTTTGTATCTTCCAAAAGTGTAATCATGCCTGATCTCCAGAGACCGATAGCGCCATATCTTGTCGAAAAGAAAAACATAATCAACCTTATTCTTTTTACGGCTGTATTTGCCCTTGTTTTTATAAATATCTACTCTCCTTTCGGCTCAGACAAATGGTATGATCTCACAAAACTCCAGTATTTCACTTACTCAAGTTTAGTTATCCTGACAGGAGTGATCGTCGTCGTGATCAGCAGGGCAATAATGTACTTTGTCTGCAGGAAACATATAATAAACCTCCTTCAGTTCCTTTTGTGGATAGCTGTTGAAGTTCTTGCTATGGCACTTTTTTATTCTCTTTTTGAAAAATTTGTACTTAACGATAAGAGAGCGTTAACATATCTCGTAAAAGTGTCAGCACAGAATACAGCTCTGGTATTACTGCTCCCCTATTCACTGGCGTGGCTTTACCTTGCCTGGCTCGACAAGAAGGAACAGATAAAGGTTCTTGCAGAAAGTCCCCAGATACAGGACAGGACTCCGGGTATGATCACATTTTTTGACGACAGATCCGTACTCAGGTTTTCCGTTAAGAAAGAAAGCCTTCTTTATCTTGAAGCAACCGAGAACTACATTACTATCTGCTATCTCAAGAAAGGCAGGCTTTCCAAATATCTTCTTCGCGCCACCATGAAGAAGACCGAAGAGAACCTGGCGGGCACCGGCATCATTCGCTGCCACAGATCATACATGGTGAATTTCGAAAAGGTAAAAGTCATCAGGAAAGACAAAGATGGCTTAAAGCTCGAGCTTGACAACCCTGAAGTGATAGATATTCCCCTTTCAAAGACCTATGCTGATAGTGTGTTGCATACTTTCGCAAAATTCAGCAAGTCGTCAGATCAATAAAGCTTTATACTTTCCGGCTGTCTGCAGCCATCTGCTGTCATGATTCTTCAGTCATATGTTGTTTGTTACCCATGATGCATCCCCTGGCCCCGTAACAAATTAGAACCAGTCTAAAATACTGTAAATATTTGCTTTATAGAAAAATGAGTCCTATCTTGCCTTCCTGACAATAAATCCACTGAAATGAAACCAGTTGCACAAAAAGAACTCTACGATTACATGATAAATGATCAGTAACTGTTAAAGTAATTATAAAGAATACCTGGAAGGGGACTTTATAGTCCCCTTTTTTTTTAAAGATAAATGGATGTTTTTTACATGATAAGTTATTTCACAATAAAAAATTTATAAAAAATGAGCACAATCAGAGAAACCGCAAAAAAAGTCCTTGAAGGAAACATGAATTACGCTAACGGGCAAATTGAAACAACCTTCATCGGCAAGAATGAAGATCAGTATGAATTGTTCACTATTAGGACTTTCGCCGAGAGTGAAGCTAAAACAAATCCGAATTTTTTCAGATGGCTGTTCAACGATTATGGAATTAAATCATATGGCACAAATCTGACCAAAGAACAACATGAAGAATACCTTACCTGGTTACACGATTTATAACATAAAAAAAGGAGGTAATCATGGCACAAATCTGGAAATGCGGTTACTGCAATGAAACCCAAGTCAGTCTTAAAAAGATGAAAAAGCATGAAAGCAAATGTCCATCAAATCCGGGAAGCAGGCTCTGTTTCTCCTGTAATAATTATATTCCCGGCTCAAAAATATGTCATGAGAAGATTATCACCTTCAATGTGTACACCTCAGGAGTGCCATGTGACAGGTGGTTAAAGAAACATGCGGACCCTGAGAGGAAATTTCTGAATCAGAATCATTAATTTTGAACTATAAATAAAACGAAGAAATAATAATTTAATTTACATAGTCCGGTTTGTGATTAACCGGACGTCAATGTAGCAATTTCCATCAGTTAGTTTTAGGTTTGAAGAAAGGGGGATATTTAAACGCCCCCTTTTTAAAAAACAGTATGTATATTTAACTAATCGCGGCCTCGTGCCTCACCTGATGCACAGGCACACAGGCATTATGCTTCAATACTCAATAAACTTACGAAAATCAATGTCATCTCCGGATTTTATAACAGATAAAACAAAACATTATGAATAAAATTATTATAAGCAAACTTGATTATTCAAGGATCCACAAATGCATCCATGATGCCAGGCAGATGAATACAATCGGCATTAATGAAGCTGAGAACCTGCTGAATGAATTAAATTCTGCAAAAGTCGTGGAACCGGGTGATATCCCGGATGATGTCGTAACGATGAATTCAATTGTAAAGATCAGTTTCCTGAATACCAATAAAACACTTAGAATTCAAATAGTATACCCTGATCAGGCTGATTTGAAAG
The DNA here is from genome assembly GCA_034005245.1 of Bacteroidales bacterium. Taxonomy (GTDB): domain Bacteria; phylum Bacteroidota; class Bacteroidia; order Bacteroidales; family VadinHA17; genus LD21. The sequence goes on along the minus strand of JAVEVC010000005.1, from coordinate 108,871 downwards.
AAAATAAAATCTCTATTTTTTCTCCTGTTGCCACAGCGCTCATAGGATATAAAAAAGCCGATGAGATAGAGTGGATAGTTCCCTCAGGTCTCACGAAATTGCGGATTGACGACATTATTTATCAGCCTGAAGCAGCAGGTAATTTTGATTTATGAGCATTCCTTGAGCGATGGAGTCAGGATTTTCAATTATCTCTTGCTAATCCATCCTGATGCAACCCGGGTCAGGCACATCCCGATAGAGATCCTGCCTGGATCTAAGGATTGAGAACTGGCAGTCACTTACTGCAGTTTTATAAACTCAACCCTGCGGTTTACAGCCTTGTTCGCAGGGGTGTCATTGGGTGCAACCGGTTTGCTTTCTCCTGCTCCTTCTGTCTGCATCCTCGATGCATCGACGCCGAATTTTGAAGCCAGCTCATTCCTGACAGACTCTGCCCTGCGCTTCGAAAGGTCGAGGTTTAGCGCTTCATCCCCATCGCTGTCAGTATGGCCAACTATTTTGACACTCACGGAAGGATTCTCCTTAAGTACGGTAGCTATGTCATTGAGAGTGCCGTATGACTCAGGTTTTATACTGGCTTTGTTAACATCGAAGGTTATGCCGTAGGTGATCAGCCTGCCCTCGGTGATCAGCTTGCTCCTTGTATCAGGCGCAGCTGTGGTGATCTTCAGGTTTGTGATCATAGGCCAGGAACGACTATCCCAGCCTGAGAAGAGGAAGCGGTTGAATTTTGTGTGGGCATAAATGTTAGTCGGTACATCTACCGTCTTGGCTCCCTGATGATATATCCTGACCCTTCTCTTCTGTATCCAGATGATCACATGATTGAGCTGTTCAGTTATAACCGGATTCTTTGATCCCTGTCCGTTAATCCATTCTCCCTCAGGGTCATTAGTGTAACCCCTCGTTTCCCATCCATCTTTCATTAACCAGATATGAAGGCCGCTTTTACCAGGGTAGAGGTCATCATTGATCTCCTTCGGATCTCCCGGATCTTCCGCATAAAGTGACATCCTGATTCCGTTTTGGTACTCATCGTCCGGGATAATATCGAATTCAATTATGAAGTTATCGGAGAATTCAACGGTTTTTGAATAACAATACACGGCATCCTCTCCGTTCATATGGAACCACCTTCCCGGAGCGATATTAACCGTTTTAACCTCTCCGCTGCCGTTGGATGTCCATAATGCGGGGAAGTCGCCCACTGCATCCTGGCTGAAATCCTCGAAATAAAGGATCTTATCACCGGGAACGAAGTCATATTGTGTAGTGCTTTCAAGTTTCTGCTTTTGCGGCGCCGGAGCTGCAGGCACTTCTTCATTTTCGTCGGTTTCTGGTTCAGAAGCAGTTTCATCAGCCATCTCTTCTTCGTCACCGCCTTTATCTTTCTTTTTCTTAAACAGGCTTCCCACGCCTTCTTCAATCTTGTTGAAGCCGGCATCAACGCCCTGATCTATCCTGCTATTTATCCTTCCGGTTCCCTGATCTTTTACAACATCCTTTGGTTTGGAGATCTGGGCATTGGCTGCTGAGCCAATAAATAATACAGAAACAGCCACTAAAAAAGCTGCAAAATGCTTAATCTTCATAAATAATGTATTTAACAAACAGGCCTTAAAACAACATATAATTACCGGTCTGGAATAGTAAAAAAGCGACAGGCGGCGACAGCTTAAGGTGATTATTTACCGCTTAGGATCTTTACCAAACTAAGGTTTCTTTTAAAAAATGAATCGGGGGTTTCACCGGTAATTGACTTGAAATCCTTGATCAGATGGGTTTGATCGAAATAGTTCCCGAGGAATACAAGGTCCTGGTAATCAATCCTGCCGCCACTTGATATTGTATCCCACAGGTAATTGATTCTCATAATGCGTATCAGCATCTTTGGCGATACCCCCAGGCGGTCGCGGAATCTTCTCTGTATGGTTCGCTCACTGACTTCCATTTCACTGATGATGTCGGAAAGAGGGGTGTTGATCCCTTTCTGAAGAATGCTGTCATAAATTATATCCGTTTCGTCAGGAACATACTTGTACGGGGAAAGGCTTTTGAAAAAAGCGGAAATAGTCTTTATCCTGTTTTCTGGTGTCTCTCCGGTCTTCATTTCTTTCCATAACTGATGGAATACCTTTGGCAGGGGGATATATAAACTGCTTCCGGCTTTAATGCTAATGCCCAGAATCCGCGAAAGCACCGTGGGTTTACAACTAGCTACCAGGCAATCAAGCTGCCCGGAGATCGTGATTGAGTTTGCCGTCGGGCAAAGAGGTGCTATGAAGAAATGTGGGAGCATCTGGACAACAGGAGTGAGTATTTGCGGCAGGTTACCGAAATGAAACACTATTGAAGCATCTTCACGGGGTACAAATTTGTCTTTAATGCCTTTATCGCTATTGTACGAAATGACCTCAAATCGCCTCACAAGCCAGGAAATATCATCTCCCGGCTGGAAATATTCTGCTTCCGGAAACACTATTGAATGTAATTTTGCAGTTGGATTGCAATATAAGAATTAATTAAAACTGTCAATGTTCCATATATCAGCAGATCGGGGGAAAAAACTCGCTGAAAAATCCACCTGCAGATTTGATGCAGACCAAAGAATATCCTTGATCTTTGTTTTCAAATCATAACCTCCAGAATGATCTGCCAAATATTACAAATACAGGAATTATCTCCAATCTCCCAATGATCATCAAAAAACTAAGGATGAGTTTGCTAATTTCAGAGAGTCCGGCATAATTGCCCATTGGGCCAACAGAACAAAGTCCGGGACCAATATTTGCCAAACATGCAGCAGCTGAACTTGCCGATGTTACTGCATCTGATCCGCATGCTGCCAGTGTTGTTGTTCCAACTATAAAAAGAAAAATATACAAAATAATAAAAGAGATAACTGAAATACTGGTTTGTTGATCTAAAATCTTCCTGTTCAGGAAAACAGGTGATACAGATCTGGGGTGAATCAGTCTGGTAAGAGCAGTTTTAATATTCTTAAGTACTATCAAATGCCTGGCCATCTTAATGCCTCCACTCGTTGAGCCGGTGCTTCCTCCGGAAAACATCAGCAGGAAAATCAGGATTACCCCTGCCGACGGCCAGAGGTTAAAATCAGCATTTGCAAATCCTGTACAGGTTATTATTGAAATAACGTTAAAATATCCTTCCCTGAATGCTTCCTCAAATGGTTTTGCTGTTTTTACAAACAACACACTTACTGCCAGTGCACCAGCAATTATTATTATAGCTAAATAAAACCAGAACTCATCATTGTATTTTATCTTTCTGAAATGAAACTTCACCAGATAGTAATACACAACCTGACTTATCCCGGCCAGAAACATGAAGATCATTACTATGTATTGACTATAGCGGGAATAGGACATAAGGCTGGTGTTCCTTATAGAAAATCCGCCGGTTGCTACTGTTCCAAATGCATGACATATGCTGTCGAATAAATCCATATCCCCTATTGCAAGCATCCCTGTATTTAAGATAGTAAGTGTACAATAAATCAACAATATCCTGAATGCCACCCCTTTGGCTTTAGGATGAATTTTTTCCTTCATTGATGACTCGAGGCTGAAAAGCTGATATCCCGTAACTTTAAGGGATGGCAGTACAAGAATTACAAGAACAATTATTCCTATTCCTCCAATCCAGTGGGTGAAACTCCGGTAGAAAAGTATTGAATATGGCAGGTTTTCAACATCTGTAAGAATAGATGCACCAGTTGTAGAATAACCTGATACTGATTCAAAGAATGCATTGACAAATGAGGGAATGGTTTTGCTTATCAGATAAGGTAATGACCCAAACAGCAGGAATAAGAGCCATGCCAGACTAACAATCAAAAAGGTATCCCTGTTGCTTGCTTCTTTGGTTTTTGCATTTCTGCCAAGAAACCTGAAAACAGAATAGCAGAAGCCTGTGATAACTGATGACCAGAGAAATGGCAGGAGTGGTTCCCTATAAAGAACCGCTACGGGTAAACATGTAAGAAATGATGTTGAATCAATTAAAAGTATAGTCGCAAGAACTCTCAATATAACCAATGGGTTAATTAACTTCATGTGCCTTCACCCGTATTTTCACCAGGCAAAAGTGCAACATAATTTATAAGCGGAAAGTAAAGATTAACCTTAGCACATAAAGATTTTGTAAAGAAACATGGACATTCTTATCATGAAGATGATCCAGTAAAACTAATCCATGGATCAATGGATACTTTACATAGGGATATCAGTTCCCGAACCTGTAGCCGATGCCTGATTCCGTGATCAGCAAAACTGGACTTGACGGATTATCCTCTATCTTCTTCCTGAGTTGAGCTATGAAAACCCTGAGATACTGGGTTTGTTCCTGGTATCCAAAGCCCCACACCTCTTTAAGAATAAATTGATGCGTTAGAACACGTCCATGATTTTTAGCAAGAAGAGACAATAATGAGAATTCTGTTGTTGTGAGCTTAATTATTTCGCCGTCTTTGCGCACAACGTGGTTAATCATATCTATGCAGAGCGATCCGAACTCAAGTAAAGGACTATCAGCCTTTTCCAGGTTAAGTCTGATAGCTGCCCTGATTCTGGCAATCAATTCGCCGCTTCTGAATGGTTTGGTTAGATAGTCATTTGCACCGTTATCCAGAGCCTTAATAATATCTTCTTCAGAATTACGGACAGACAGAACAATAACAGGCTTGGTAAACCATTCCCTGAGCTTTAACAATAATTCCTGACCATCAATGTCAGGCAGTCCCAGATCAAGGATAATCAATGACGGATTATGAGTTGCTGCAGCAACCAGCCCTTCCTTGCCGTTAGAAGCAAAACAGGTATTATAGTTGTTTGCGGTTAATGATATCTCCAGAAGACGTCGAATCTGAACCTCATCGTCAATTATAAGTATAGTATCGCTTACATTCATCATTCAAGTTTTAATTCGTTCAGATCGGGTATTTCCGATGGTATGATAATTGCGAATTCAGCCCCTCTATTAACGAGATTTTCAACTTTTACCGTCCCTTTATGAGATTCAACGATACCCTTTACTATCGATAATCCCAGACCTAACCCACCTGTTCTTGAGTTTTCAACTCTGAAAAACTTATCGAATACTTTTGGCAAGGCTTCATCAGGAAACCCGGGTCCGCTATCGGAAATACTCAATAATAAATTCCCGTTTTCATAAGAAGCTTTCAGCCTGATATCTGATGATACAGGTGAATATTGGCATGAGTTAAGTATTAGATTGTACAAAACCTGCTCCATAAGACCAAAGTCAAGTCTTACCGGAGGCAAATTATCCGGAATTGTTTTTGTAAAATTATAGTGTTCAAGTTCCTGGCTGAGGTTCTTAGAAACCTTATTGACAAGATCATGAATATCGCACCAGTCTAAATGCACTGAAATCTTACCACTCTCTAGACGCGACATATTTAACAGGTTTTCAATAAGATGGTTGAGCCGTGCCGAGGCTTTGAAAATCTCATTGTACAATTCCTCCCTGTTCCTTTCTGATGTCGGGGATGTAAGCAGCGTATCCGAGGCTCCCATTATCGTCGCTATAGGGATCCTGAATTCGTGTGAAATGAGATTGAACAGTGTTTTATATAACTTATCCGATTCATCCAGTATGCGGCCCCTCAGGGCAAGTTCACCAAGGAATTCACGTTCCAGTGCATTGGAAATCTGTGTGAAATAAGTACTCCAGAAAGCATCTTTCTTTCCGTAAACTGATTTATCAATCTTGAATACAACCACCCCGGGATTTAACCGTGTTCCGGTCAGAGGATAGTAGGTCAGGCCTGATTCAGAATGTGAATCAGTGAATCGGCCTGCTCTGCTTGAATTACTGAAAACCCATTGCGCCAGATTAAAATCGATATCAGGAATATCATTCCAATCTTTTAACTTTCCTGCTGATATAAGATTATTTCCGCCATCCTGTAAAACAAAGAACAGGTTGCTGTTGAAATGCTTTCTGAAAATAATCTTAGCCACTTCAATCACTTTGTCAGTTCCACTTGCCTTTGATAGCTCTCCCGTAAGCTGAAACAGAGCATTGGTCTGGTCTTCCCTTTCCCTGACCAGCATTTCCTGTCTCCTGATACGGTTAGTTAATACCCCATTCAAAATTGCAATGATGAAAAAAGATCCGAACATGAACTTATCTTCAGTCTTGGTAATATTAAAGGTATGATAAGGTGGAATAAAAAAATAATTCCAGGCAACTGCGCTTAAGGTTGAAGCCAGAAGAACCGGACCAATTCCCATAAAAACAGCCAGCAGGGCAACTACGAAAAGAAGAATAAAGGACACAATATGATAACTCTGCGGATTTGAAAGAGGGCTGCATAAGAAAGTTGTCATGGCAATTGCAAAGACTGCCAGTAAATACTGATAAACCTTGGATTTATGATAATTATGCATGAAAAACTCTCTCGATCCCATTTCTTTCATTAAGCTCCTCATTTCGTTATCACAAAAGTACATTTAATATAAGTCTAAAGATATTATGGGTTTCAGGATTAATTGCCTTGCTTTTGTAAAGACTTTGTTAAGATTGTGAGTCAGGGTACAAAGATTTTATAAAGACTAATTTATTTAAGATCTTTACAGAAGCTCTCATAATTCAAACCTATAAATTGTGCATCATGAAGCATCCCGG
>JAVEVC010000005.1:0-102093 GCA_034005245.1 Bacteroidales bacterium | reverse complement strand
AAAAAAATTTGCAGGTTATGTAATTTTAATTTTACTTTGCATTTCAAAGTACTTTTAAAATGAAAAATGATATAAAATCCGCCGACGATATAAGGGCAATCCGGAAAATAATGGAAGAATCATCCAGGTTTCTTTCCCTCAGCGGCCTTTCAGGCATATTTGCCGGTATAACGGCAATTGCCGGAGCCCTTGTCGCATATTACATTTTTCCGGGCAATGAAAGTAAAGATTATACCGGGTATTTTTCAAATCTGCCGGAAAAAGACATTTCTTCCGTGAAATGGCAGCTTATTACTGTTGCCGCATCAGTTCTCGTGATCTCTGTGTTGTTTGCACTATACTTTTCAATAAAAAAAGCCAGGAGGGACAGGAAAAATTTCTGGACTCCTGTTTCCAGAAGGTTGCTTATAAATCTTCTCATTCCTCTTGCTGCCGGAGGCATTTTTGTTATTTCATTTATGGTTCAGAACCAGCTACAGTTTATAATTCCCGGATTCCTCATCTTTTACGGCCTTGCGCTTGTAAATGCAGGCAAGTTCACGTTTGGCGAGGTGTTTTACCTGGGGATCCTCGAGATAATTACCGGCCTTGCATCAGCCTTTGTTTCCGGCTGGGATCTGATATTCTGGATATTCGGCTTTGGGATACTTCATATTGCTTACGGTGTGACTATGTACAGAAAGTATGAGGCATGAAATCTTCATGTAAAAATTGCACATGGAAATAAAATGAAAATAATGAAGGTTTGACACCAACAACTATAGTTAAAATCATATAATAATATTTTTCTCGTGTGAAAGATCTTATCTCAAAAATAAACAAGGCTTTTGAAAGCAGGATAAGATTGGGAATAATGTCAGTCCTGATGGTTAACGAATCCTACGATTTTAACAGTCTTAAAGAAGCGCTTGATGTAACCGACGGAAACCTTGCCAGCCATCTTAAGGCATTGGAGGAAAAAGGAATGATAACAACAAACAAACAATTCATAGGAAGAAAGCCAAACACAAGCTACTCCGCAACCGAAACAGGAAAATCTGAATTCAGTGAACACCTGAAAGCACTTGAAAATCTGATAAAAGACTTGTAATTCAATTTGTTTCTAAAAAGTAATCAGTAATAAATTACGTAATTAATTACCGAAATGAAAATCGAAATCACCAACCACGACAAATGGCATCATTCGCTTACAATAAAACTTGCATTGCTGGCCATCCTCGGACTGCTTTTTTTTATCCCTCTCGAGATGATAAAAGAGATCATAAGGGAAAGACAGTCGAGCGCTGACAAAGTCAAAAAGGAAATATCCGATCAATGGGCTGAAAAGCAAATCTTTTCAGGCCCGGTGATCAATATCCCGGTTCGCACAGTACCTTCAGAAAAAGATGAGAAGCCGGTAACGGGAATATGGCATATATTGCCAGAAAATCTGGATATAACAGGAACAGTCAAGCCAGAGATCAGATACAGGGGTATCTACCAGTCGGTTGTGTACGATTCTGATCTGAAAATAGATGGATACTTCGTCATTCCGGGAGAAGAGGCCTTAAAAGATCACGAGATTCTATGGAATGAGGCATACTACACCGCCGGCATCACAGACAACAGGGGAATAAAGGGGAAGATCATGCTGAAGATTGATTCGCATCAGCCGGAAGCAGAACCGGGAGTAAGGGATACTGATATTTTTGAATCAGGAATTACATTCGACAGCCCTCTTCTCAGTCCCGGCGAAAAGGTCAGCTTTGATATGAGCATTAACCTCTCGGGTTCTGAAGGATTGCAGTTTACGCCTCTGGGCAGGTCTACTTCTGTGTTTCTTCAATCGGAATGGGATTCGCCAAGCTTTACTGGTAGCTTCCTGCCTGTTAAAAGGAATATTGACGAAACAGGATTCACTGCAGAATGGGAAGTGACACACCTGAACAGGAATTTTCCCCAGAGCTGGACAGGGAATGCTTTTCATCCCCAGGGAAGCGCTTTCGGGCTTGATCTTTATCAGCCTGTCGATCATTACCAGAAAGCATGGAGGAGTTCCAGGTACGGGATGCTGTTCATTGCCCTAACGTTTCTTGTTTTGATTTTCATTGAAATATCCAGGAAGGAAGCTATTCATATTTTCCATTATTTTCTTGTCGCACTGGGGCTGGTCCTCTTTTTCTCACTTCTTAATTCCCTGAGTGAACACACCGGCTTCAATCTTGCTTACCTGATCTCTTCCGTTTCGACAATTCTGCTTATCTCAATTTTCACCGGAACTCTTTTCAGGGAAAAAAGGATAGCACTGATTATATTCGGTATGCTTGCAGTTCTGTACACGTTCATTTATGTCCTGCTTACTCTTGAGAATAGTGCTTATCTGATCGGCAACATAGGTCTGTTCGTGTTGCTTGCCATTATTATGATATTCTCCGCCAGGCTTGAGCCCTTCAAAAAGGAGAAGCTTTCTTCAGAATACAAGGATTGAACAACGGCAAAAGGCTGATCTGAAAGTGTTTCCCTGACAGTGGTCAGATCTGTTGGTCTTGATATACAGGCAGTTCTTCACCGGGTTAGGGAACGACGAAGTGGATGACAGCCTCAAAAGATGGTTTACCAGCCACCACCGCCGCCGCCACCGCCACCGCCGCCGGAACTGCCTCCTCCCCCGCTGCCTGAAGATGAACCAGGGGCTTTGGAGGCTGAAGAGATGGCCGACGAAAAGCTTTTGCCCATTGTTGAAGCAAAATTATGCGGCGAAAAAGTTGCGGCTCCAGATCCGGCATACCAGACAGGCCTGTAGGTTGCGGTATCCTGCATTGATTGCCTGAGTGCATTTTCAAACCTCCTGCCCCACTGATTCTCTACGCCGAGTGCAATGGCATATGGTAAAAGCTTCTCGAAACGTTGAATGTTCAGCTCGGGTTCATGCATCATATTGAGCTGATCCTTTTCGGCTACCGAGAGGTACATCCTGAATCCTTCAGCTTCATCCATAAGCGACCTCCCCTGGAGGGTCGGGGCTTTCATCAGCCACGAAAAGAGTACTGCAAGTGCAACAAAAAGGGTAAGCGTAATAAACGGAATGACAGGATTCGGAGATACAATAAAGGTAAGTATTACCCAGGCTACCGAAAGAACAATGCCCGGAATCAACTGTTTGGCATTTGGCATGAAAAATACCGGTATCATTTTCTCCCTGAGAACCTTTTCTGCTTCAGCCTTAGCTTCCTGGAACAATTGGTGGTTTGTATTGTCAAGAACTATTTCATTCCCCTGTGAGAAGAGTACCGAAGCCAGTGCCTTCTCCTCAGGAGTAAGGTCGGTAACTGCATCAGGAACAAGCTCAAGAGTGTATTCCTTCTTTGACCGTACAATTTTCAGGAAGCCGCCAACCGCCATATTAACGAGCGCAGATGTTATCACTTCATCTTTCATGCCCATCCCTGCAAGGAATCCTGTTGCAGCGGGGCTGAAGTCTTCCGGAGGATCAAAAAGCGGGATAATGGTCCCTTTCGCGGGATCCTTCCCGATTCTCTTCCATTTTCTGTAATAGAGTGCTGTGGCAAGGGCAAGGCCAAGAAGCGCAAAAAGCACATGCAGGTTATCCTTCAGAAAATACACCAGCTTACTGGCGGCTGAAGGCCGGTTAACAAAACCCCTGGGCCATGCCACTGCAACAGTCAGTTGTTCACGTGGCTGCAATGGCCTTTCGGCAGTTACGGTAACCATATTGCCATCTTCTGTTATTGTGCAGTCGCAATCTGTTGATCCGGCATAGCCCGAATAGGCAGCCTTCTGAATTACTTTTGCCCCGGCAGGGATCCTGACCCTTACTGCTGCAGTTTCTATTGGAAACGCCCAATCGCCTCCTATGGCGTTATAATAGAGTTCATCGAAATCATCAAAAAATCCTATCTGCCTGGTCGTTCTGAATGATATGGAATAAGTGTATATTCCCGGGTTCAGTTCTATGTTCCTGTCGCCAATGTAAAGAACGACGCCATTCCCCTTTTCTTCGGTAAACCAGGGTTCAGGGCTGCCATTCTTTAAAACCTCCATTACCTCAAATCCCACTTTGAAATTATTACCCAGCCTGTCCTTGTATTTTGTGGGAAAGCTTCTGAAAATTCCCCTTATTATTGCGTTTCCCTCGGCAACGACCCGTATATCTTCCCGAACCAGAAGTGTGCCGTTCTTTTCTATTTCCGCAAGGATATCGTAAGAGAGTATCCGTTCCTGTGAATGCCCTGCATAAACAGATAGAACCAGGATGAACAAAAAAACTACTCTTTTCATGTGAAATATAATTATTATACTAATGATAATTAAGTGGTTCACATGGAACCTTGACTGTTTTCATTTTCTTATTGTGTAAAATTGTACGTGAAGGTTTCACACGAAAATAATATTATTATATGATTGTATATTAAGGGATTCGCATGGAACCGTCCTTGTTTTTTGTGCAAATCTTTACATATGTGGTTCTTAAATGAATTTTCACATATTGATTTCAGGGACAACCTTTTCAGATTGATTCCCTATATCGAAGAAATCCCGCTGACTATGTCCAGAAGTTTTAGCCACAAGGCTTGAGGGGAATTGCTCAATGAGGGTATTGTAGTTGCGCACCGTCCCGTTGTAATAACGGCGGGCCTTCTGCAGATCGTTCTCCACTTTCGAGATGTCTCTTTGCAGTTCGAGAAAATTCTGGCTGGCTTTAAGGTCAGGGTAGTTCTCAACTACCACCAGGAGTTTACCCAGAGCTTTGGAAAGAGCTACCTCAGCTGATTCCGAATCCCTGATGGAAGAAGCTGACATTCCCTTTGAACGAAGTATGGTAATGGTTTCAAGAAGAGTACGCTCGTGGGCTGCATAACCTTTGACAGTTTTCACCAACAGCGGAATCAGATCATGTCGTTTTTTAAGTTGCACATCTATGCCGCTCCATGCCTCCGCGACATGATTCGCAAGCTTAACAAGACGGTTGTAAACGAAGAGGAAGAATCCTCCGGTTATCAGCAGTAAAACAATTAACAGCCAGCTCACTATTAAGGGTTATTGGTTTAGCGCCGGCAAAAATCCGGCAATCAAATATAGGAAAAATAATACAGCCCGTTCCGGTTAAAATAAGGCTGCCCTGATATTACTTCCCGTATTCCCTGTCAGCCTTCTTCTGGCGGGCAATGATAATCCCCGACATTTGTTCGACCATCTTTCTCATTTCAGGATCGTCACTTTCCGACATCTTCATCCAGGCTCCGCCTCCTTCATAATAGGCTACCTTCCTTTCTGACCAGACCCCGTGGGATTCAAATGCATTGATGTAATCATAAAATCTGCCCCGTATCTCCGTATTCGCCACATTATTATCAAACTCCATCTCCATTCCCATGCCATGCTGCTTCCCAAAAATGCATGCATCGTCAAGCCGCTGGAATGGGATGTCCTTGCTGAAGAAATAGTTTGGCTGCTGGTATGCACAGTCAAAACCCAGTGAGGCCCATTGATCAGCTTTATCGGCATTCCAGTAGGGGATCCAGTATAATTTCATCTTTTTCTTCCTGAGATATTCCTTCACCTCGGGTATTATTGCATAATCCTTGCCTGCAGCTTCATGAACCCAATAGAATCCGTCGAGCTCAATGTGCCTGTAGTCCTTTTCCTTCCATTTTTCGAGCGCCCTGTCAATGAACCAACATGCAACGGTTATCTGGTCCTCAGGTTTATTGAAATCCATTTTTTTGCCATTAATTTCCCCCCATTCAGTAAAACCTGATACCGGACAAGGAATGCTTATTACAACCCTCCGGGGCCTGAGAGGCACTTTCCCCGCAAGCGAAAGGCTGTCAATGACTGATTCTAGCGCATCAGGACCCTTCCCCTCGCCGAAATACCTGTCGAGAAGCCATTCCCATTGTTCCCTTGAAGCAGTATCGTATCCGAAACCGGGATCCCATTCAAAGCGCTCCAGCCTGTCGAAGATCTCAAGGAACAGGAAACCGTCAAACAACCAGTCAAATCCATCTTCGCCGCCAGTGTAAATGTACGGTCTCATCTGGTTGACATTCCAGTCAGGCCTGTGAGTCGATCCATGATATATCAGAACAAGATCGGTTATTTCCGTTCCTTCTTTTTCTGATCTGCCAGCACTGCGGGCATCACATCGGGACAAACAGACAATTGAAATAACTGTTATTGCCAGGGCAAATGCTGACCGGAGAAGTTTTTCCTGTATCATTTTCATATTATTTAAGTATTTATAAGATTACAACAGTCATTTATCACCCTCCCAGCTTTTTGAAATGAATATTACCGGCATAGGCGAGCTTCAATCCAGGTTCCGGGAAACCCTGGTTTTCCAGCCCCTGGAAGTCAATGCGACCGTCTGGAATCAAAGATATTTCAAATTATTCCATACCTCCAACAAGGTTTATGTAAAAAGTCTGCAGCATGAGAATTATTCAATTATATTTGAAACAAAATCATCCTTCCAATAATTCTTAGCTATGAAGATATCCGGTAAAATAATGGTCATGCTGACCTCCCTTCTGACTCTTTCCGCAATCGCCGCATCACAGGATAAAAACCCTTCACTGAACCAGGCCGAACTTTTAAAAAAGTTCGAAGGATCGTGGATTTGTGAGATCGGGAAAGACACCATTGCGCAGTGGGATATGATCCCGTACGGCAAAGGCTTTGACGCAAGGCTGAAATATGTTACCGAAGGAAGAATTGTAAAAGAAGGAAAAGGACTTTACGGATATGACAAGACCCTCGACAAAATTGTTGAAGCCGGAATTACAAAAGGGCAGGACATCGGGGCATATGTAATGTGGTTCATCTCCGAAAACAAATGGGTACTGGTGCCGTACAACGACCTGGATGATCCCGGAAATTCATTCTTTAAAATGGAAGGGGAATTCAAATCTCCGGATATTCTTGTTGAAATAAACTTTTCAGATAACAAACCTGTTAAGACAAAAACCTGGTCAAGAGCAAGATGACGATCAACTGCATCTGAAACTCTTCCTTTCTAAATTAAATCATTCTGATCAACATTTGAATCCCGGGGCATTCTGGCTTCTCCTGGCTGGTAAACCTGGCATACCGAAGCATGCTGCGGGGTAAACGAGTATAAAAACAAAAGTCCATAGCAGAGATCGAATATTCCACGCAGCGTGCTGCGTGGATCTTCAATATCAAGCGTTTAAAAGGATTTTGGAGATTTGCATGGAAAACATTAAAGAGCCGGCTACACGGAAGATAAAATAATTATGTATATTGGAATTAGTTTCAGGAAAGCAGGGACCATTCTCACATTTTTCTATATGTAATATAAATCATATTTACTGTGCCGGATATGAAAAAAAAATACATTCGCGTTTCATCATACCTAAACACAATAGCTTCATAATTGAATTTTTAATACAGTTTTCAATTTTAGATGACAACACGCAGGCAGTTCATAAGGATCTCAGCTGCAGGAGCAGGAGCATTACTGGCCGGAGCTACGGGATGCAGGCTTCTTGCGCCAGAGAATAATCAGGCACTGATCTCTGCCCCTTCAGGACCAATTCACCGCATTCCCACTTACTGCGAAGTATGTTTCTGGAAATGCGCCGGATGGATTTACAGGGATGACAAGGGAGCTATTAAGAAAATCCTAGGCAACTCCGAAGATCTCAATTGTAATGGCCGCTTATGTCCCCGCGGCACGGGTGGTGTGGGCATGTATTATGACGAAGACCGTCTCCGCACACCTCTCATCCGCACCGAGGAGCGCGGCAGACAGAGTTTTCGTGAAGCATCGTGGGATGAAGCTTTTGACTATATTGCCCGGAAGATAAGAGTCATTTCCGCTGAGCACGGGCCGGAGTGCCTTGCATTATTTACTCACGGGTCGGGAGGAAAGTATTTTTCAACCCTCCTCCGTGCCCTGGGCTCCCCTCATGTTGCTGCACCATCATATGCGCAATGCCGCGGACCCCGAGAGGTTGCTTTCCAGGCTACTTTCGGTGAAACGATTGAAAGCCCTGAAAGAACAGATATACGCGATACCAAATGCCTTGTCCTTATCGGCAGCCATATCGGAGAGAACATGCATAACGGCCAGGTACAGGAGATGTCAGATGCAATTGACAAAGGCGCGGTAATAATCACTGTCGATCCACGCTATTCTACTGCTGCCGGAAAATCAAAATACTGGCTGCCGATTAAACCTGCAACTGATCTGGCGTTACTTCTTTCCTGGATAAACGTCATCATAAACGAAGAGCTTTATGACAAGCCTTACGTTGAAAAATACACTTATGGTTTTGAGTATCTCAGGGAACATGTAAGGAACATGACGCCTGAATGGGCTTACGGCATCACAACCATAGATCCGACAACGATACGCGAAACTGCCCGTGAGATGGCCAACGCTTCTCCTGCAGTCATCGTTCACCCGGGACGTCATGTAACATGGTACGGCGATGATACCCAGCGATTGAGGGCTGTTGCCATTCTTAACGCTCTGCTCGGCTCATGGGGCCGGAGAGGCGGATTCTACAGGCCGGAATCATTTGAGCTGCCCGAACCTCCGCATCCTCCCTATCCGGAGCCCAGAAGGTCATGGCGCACAGAATTCCCGGATCTCTATAAGCTTGCCGATTCAGTTCTGGCCAATGGGCTTTGCGATGCCACCGTGCCTGACCCAAGTCGTCACTGCCAGTTCCAGGGATGGATAGTTAACGGAACAAACCTGATAGAAACCCTGCCAAACCAGGAGAATACCCTTAAGGCTATCCAGGCCCTTCAGCTACTGGTCGTTATCGACACCATGCCCATGGAGATAACCGGCTGGGCAGACGTCGTGCTTCCGGAGTGCACATATCTTGAACGTTATGATGACCTTAGAGTAGGCCCTCACAGAAAACCCCAGATAGCGCTCAGAGCACCGGCAGCTGAACCCGCATACAATACCCGCCCCGCATTCTGGATGGCCAGGGAACTGGCAAAAAGACTGGGCGTCATCGATTATTTCCCCTTTGAAAAGATAGAAGATCAGCTCGACTGGCAGCTTAAACAGGTCGGCAGCAGCCTTGAAGAGATGATGAAACTGGGAGTAAAGACATTTGACAGGTCATACGAAGACCTGTTCTTCACCCCTGGCGAAAATGTCGAGTTCTACACCCCTACCGGAAAAATAGAGCTCTATTCCACATCGATTGAGGAAGCCGGGTTTGATCCCATGCCGAAGTATACTCCTCATGAAGAGCCTCCGCAGGGATTCTACCGCCTCAATTATGGCAGGGCTCCGATGCATACCTTCAGCCGTACGGCTAATAATCCCAACCTTACGGATCTGATGGAAGAAAACACTGTCTGGGTCAATCCGCGCGTAGCAAAAGAATGGGGTCTTAGCACAGGCCAGTATATCTACCTGATGAACCAGGACGGAAAAAGATCTGAATTCCCGATAAAGGTAAGGGTGACCGAACGCATCCGCTGGGACTCTGTTTACATGGTTCATGGTTTCGGGCACGACCAGAAAAAGCTCCGTCGTTGCTACGGGAAAGGAGCCAGCGACACCAACCTCATTACCAAAGTGATGGTGGATCCCATTATGGGAGGTACAGGCATGCGGGGTAACTTTGTGACCTTCGTAACTGATCTTAAAGCGGAGGAGGTTGTATCATGAGGTATGCAATGGCTGTTGATACAAAGAAATGCGTTGGCTGCAGCGACTGCGTCGTTGCATGCCAGACGGAAAACAATGTGCCTATAGGTTTTTGCCGTGACTGGGTGGTGGAGGTTATGGATGGAACATACCCACGGCTCGAGATTGAACTAAGGTCGGAACGATGCAATCATTGCGCTAATGCCCCCTGTGTAAGATGCTGCCCTACAGGTGCAAGTCATATTGTCAGCGGGGGCATTGTACTTGTAAAACCCAATAAATGCATCGGCTGCGGCGCATGCATTGCTTCATGCCCATACGATGCCAGGTATCCCCATCCTGATGGATATGTTGACAAATGCACCTTCTGTATACACCGTGTACAGGAGGGAATGAAACCGGCGTGCGTGGCCGTATGCCCCACAAAGTGCATGTATTTCGGCGATCTTGACGATCCGAACAGCGACGTAAGCATGATACTGAAAAAACGCAAGTATAAGACACTCATTCCTGAAGCAGGAACGAAACCGCATTTATACTTCCTAATATAAGAATGCTATGAAACCTTCATCCCGCTTAAAGCGGGACAACAAGCCTGGTAAAATAATGAAGGTTCCACACGAACCACTTAATTTACAATTATTTACTAAAACTATTTTCGTGTGAAAGAAGAACTCATAATAAGCGGCAGGGAGAACCTGCTGGTCGACCCCCAGCTTCATATATGGCACTGGCCCATACCGCTGTATCTCTTTCTTGGGGGTCTTGCAGCAGGGGTTCTTTTCTTCGCAGCACTTTATTTTCTTTTGGGAAAGGAGGATAAATACGTCACTGCCGTGCGCAGGGCGCCCTTCATTGCACCTGTTGCCCTGGTGATCGGCCTGGCCTGCCTTTTTATCGACCTTAATCACAAAGCATATTTCTGGCAGCTTTACACTACCATCCGGCTTGAATCACCGATGTCGTGGGGCGCATGGACACTTCTCGTGATAACAATATCGGCATTTATCTGGTGCGCACTTCACATTACAGAGCTCTTTCCCCGCTGGGACTGGAAATACAAGTGGCTGAAGGATCTTGAGATCTTCTTTAACAGGTACAAAAAGCAGCTTGCATGGGTAATGCTGATCTTCGCCATTATAACGGGAGTATACACCGGAATACTCCTGTCAGCATTTAATGCCAGGCCGCTATGGAACACATCGGTACTGGGACCATTGTTCCTTGCTTCGGGATTATCAGCGGGTGCGGCTTCAATTGTTCTTGCATCCAAAAACAGGGAAGAAAGGCTTCTTTTCACCAGGATCGACCTTGTCATCCTTGGAACTGAGCTGTTCCTGATAGTACACATGTTCATGGGATTTCTGGCAAGCACCCAGGTTCAGATTGAGGCTGCACAACTTTTTCTTGGCGGACCTTATACCATGGTGTTCTGGATTTTTGTCGTGGTGCTTGGCATAATCATTCCCGGCATCCTTGATCTTATGGAATTAAGGGGCCGCCACATACCGGTTTACATACCCGGGATCCTTGTACTGCTCGGCAGTTTAACGTTCAGGTTTATTTTTGTCATTGCCGGCCAGGTGAGCCGCTGGTTATACTGATCACTATAAAACACCTAATACATAACATATGAGTAATAATATGAAAACAGACAGGAGCAGGAGATACCTCAATCCCTATGTTGGCGGGGTATTGCTTGGTCTTGTGCTCCTTGCCGCCAATTTCGTTTCAGGAAGGGGCCTGGGTGCAAGCGGTGCGGTAAAAAGCGTTGTAGCTGCATCAATAGAGGTGGTTGATAAAGACGCCCCTGGTAAAATGCCTTTTTTAGCGGAATATGCCGAATCACACAGCGGAAACCCTATGAAATCGTGGCTTGTTTTCCAAATGCTGGGGGTGATAGTCGGTGGATTCCTTTCCGGAGTCCTTGCAGGCCGGCTGAAGCTCAAGGTAGAGCATTCTCCCGGGATCACTTCGCGCCGCAGGCTGGTCTTCGCGCTTGCCGGAGGCATCCTCTTTGGCTTCGGTTCACAGCTTGGCCGCGGCTGCACAAGCGGATCAGCATTAAGCGGAATGGCGGTTCTGTCGCTGGGCGGGTTCATAACGATGATGGCTATCTTTGGTACCGCATACGCACTTGCATATTTTTTCAGGAGGAACTGGATCTAAAACGAAAGGAGTAAATAATGGGACCACTTGCACCAAATGAAATAATATCGGAGAACACCAATTATCTGCTTGCTTTCTTTATAGGAATAGCTTTTGGCTGGGTTCTCGAGAGTTCAGGCTTCTCATCAAGCCGGAAACTGGCAGGGATTTTTTACGGTTATGATGCCGTGGTTTTGAAGGTTTTTTTTACAGCTGCAATCACTGCAATGCTTGGAATGCTGTTCATGAGCCTCTTTGGATGGATAGACCTCGATCTGGTATATGTCAACCCTACATATCTCACATCTGCAATAGCAGGAGGTGTGGTTATGGGTGCCGGTTTTATAATGGGCGGGTTCTGCCCCGGAACGAGCTTCTGCGGGGCGGCAATAGGTAAGATCGATGCAATGATTTTCATCGCAGGTCTTTTTATCGGAGTATATGGTTTTGCTTTCACCTACGGGTGGTGGGAGAAGATATACCTTGCCAGATACCTTGGAGAACCCAAGGTCAGTGATAAACTTGGCATGTCTGACGGCCTTTTCGGACTCTTAATGATACTGGCTGCTATTGGCATGTTTGTTGTGGCAGAATGGGCTGAGAAGAAATTTGCCAGGGAAGAATATTAATTATTACTAAATATATATATATGAAATCATTAAAATTTCTTGCACTTATAATCATCCCGCTCGGGATAATCATTGCGGCTGTGCCGGAAGACAGGGTCAAGCAGTTCAGGCTTACGCCTGATGAGCTTCTCCAGGAAGCAGGAGCGGGCGTTCAGTTCATCTCACCTGATATTGTGGCTGATATGCTGGTTCAGAAAAATCCTTCTCTTCGCCTTATTGATGTCAGGACACCGGAGGAATTTGATGCTTACAGCATGCAGGGGGCAATAAATATCCCACTCAGCAACCTTCTTGCAGAAGAGTACACCGACATCCTGAACCAGGATGCGTATATGAACGTCTTTTATTCAAATGGGGCGGTATATGCCAACCAGGCATGGATGATAACCCGGCAGCTGGGATATGAGAACAATTTTGTCCTGGAAGGAGGACTTAACTACTGGTTCGGCAATATACTCTCACCTGAGGCTCCTTCCGAGACCAGTCCAAACGAGGAATTTGCCAGGTATGATTTCCGAAAAAGCGCTGCTGCTGCCCTGGGAGGAGGAGGTGTTGTGTCAACCGAGGTCACCGTCCCGGCATTTAAAGCAGTAAAACCACCGGTTATTTCAAAAGCAAAAAAGAAGCCTGCCGGAGGTTGCTGAAGGATTAAAGATTCCCACTTCAAACTTTGGAGAATGGAGTTTATGAATCCGGCGAAGCCAATACGCCCGCCAGGATTCAGCATCAGGTTTTCGCTGCCATTTAAAGCAAATTTAAAAAGTCACAAAAGTATCTTTCTATAATTTTCTTACGGATCACATCTTTTACTAAACCTGAATAAACTTGACTTTAGTAACAGGATAGACTAACTTTGATAACTAACCATTAGCCTAATGCCTGGCATTATTAAAGGATACAGTTACGATATCTTCATCAGTTACCGCCAGAAAGACAACAAAGGAGACAGGTGGGTAAGTAATTTTGTCGAAGCACTAAAAGCAGAACTGGAAGCCACTTTCAAGGAGGATATCTCTGTCTACTTTGATGAAAATCCCATTGACGGGCTATTGGAAACCCACGATGTTGATGAATCCCTGAAGGATAAATTGAAATGCCTGGTTTTTATTCCGGTCATCTCACGTACATACTGCGATCCCAGATCGTTTGCCTGGGAGCATGAGTTCAGGGCATTTCTGGAACAGGCATCACAGGATCAGTATGGATTGAAAGTTAAGCTGCCGAATGGCAATGTTGCAAACAGAGTCCTGCCGATCCGCATTCATGACCTCGATCCTGATGACAGGACAGAATGTGAAACTGCATTGGGTGGTGTTATGCGCGGAATCGATTTCATCTATAATGAACCCGGAGTAAATAAACCTCTTACGCCCGAAGATGATGAAAAAAAGAATTTAAACCATACTAAATACAGGATCCAGGTAAACAAAACAGCCAATGCAATTAAAGAATTAATTAAAGCAATGGAGGAACAGGGTCAAAAACCTGTGGAAGCTTTTGCTGAAGGCTACAAACCGGAACCTGCTGAACGAAAAAATTACAGAATAAAGAATATTTTATTATCAGCTGTCTTTCTCACATTAATAATTCTCGGATTTCTTCTTGTGCCAAAATTGTTCAGATCAGACAGGCAGATTGAAAAATCATTGGCTGTGCTTCCGTTTAAACTCCTTAGTGATGAACCCGATAAACAATACCTGGCTGATGGTATGATGGATGCAATCACCCTTCATCTGTCAAAAATCAATGATTTGCGGGTAATTTCAAGAACATCGGTTGAGCAATACCGGAATACTACAAAAACAATCCGGGCAATAGGACATGAACTTAATGTAGGGTATTTGCTTGAAGGCAGTTTTCAGAAGTTTGGCAATAATGCAAAATTGATCGTTCAGTTGATTAAAGCAGATGAGGAGAGTCATGTATGGGCAAATGAATATAACAGTAAATGGGATGATGTGTTTTCGCTGCAAAGCGAGGTGGCACAAAAGATTGCATCGGAATTAATGGTTATGCTGACTCCCGAAGAAATCGGGAAAATGAATGAAAAACCAACTGCTAATCTTGAGGCCTACCAGGCCTACTTAAGGGGCAATTATTACGCAAGACAGCCACATTTTACAGTTCAGGATTGGGACCATGCCCTGAACAGCTACCAGGAAGCTGTAGATATCGATACAACTTTTGCATTGGCGTACGGGGAACTGGCCCGTGCCCATGCAAGGCTTATTTATCTGAGGCAGGACCTTTCTGAATCACGTCGCAACAAAGCCGACAAGGCTGCTGCAAAAGCATTAAGATTAGGATTTGACCATCCAAGGGTACATCTTGCACTGGGATATTATTATTTATATGCATACAGGGATAATGAGCAGGCGTTTAAACATCTTGAAATCGCGGAGAAAAGTCTTCCCAACGACATTGACATATTAGTCGAGAAAGCTTATATTATAGTAACTAAAGGAAGGTGGAATGAGTACGTTCAATTAATTGAAAAAGCGCTGCAGCTGAGCCCGCGCGATTATTCCATACTGACGGATCTGGCTGAAGGCTACTGGATTACGCGTCGCTATAGCAACTGCATCGATGCCTGTAATAAGGCAATCGCACTTTCTCCTAACAGCCCCTGGCCCTATCTTTTCAAAATATTCGGATACTGGAGCTGGAAAGGTCCCTGTAAAGAGTCACGCGATGCACTCAGGTTTGTTGACAAGCGACATGAATGGTATCAGTTTACTCTGGGATGGCAGACAGTTGGTGAAGGAAAATTCAGGGAAGCCATAAATATGTTCCCCGATACCGGAGTAGTTTGGTTGACCCACAATAAAATGTGGACAATTCCTAATACCATGTACAAGGCATTTATTTACGATTATCTTGAAGAACCTGATCTTGCCCGCACCCTGTATGAAAATGCTGCTGATATTCTTGAAAAAAAAGTTGCTGAAGTTCCTGCTGATCCTAGATACCACAGTGCATTGGGCATCGCCTATGCAGGTCTGGGCAGGAAAGAAGAAGCCATCAAAGAAGGACTTTTGGCTGTGGAACTTTTGCCTGTTTCAGAAGATGCCATGTACGGACTGGGGCACCTTCAGGATCTGGCCGTTATTTATACCAAAACCGGGGAGTATGAAAAGGCCCTTGAACAGTTGGAAAAACTTCTTACAATTCCTTCCTGGGTATCTCTGGTATGGACAGGATGGGATATAAGGTTTGCCCCACTCAGACAACATCCCGGATATCAAAAACTGATGGCAAAATATAGTATTGATTAAGTATCAGATATATTCAGGTGCTTACAATGGATAAACATTTTCAGGTTTTTATAAATGAACAAACACAATCGGTGTCATGCTGGTTATTTATCTGACACTAGTGAAATACTTTATCGTTTAAGGGTAATTAATTAACGTATATCATATAATATTTACTGTAATACGATATATAGCTTAAATCAATCCAGAGTTTTCCCTTATTTACCTGACAGGTTTTACCGGTAATAAATCTGTATGAAGGAAGAAATTCCAGGTCTGATTATGTTGCAATCCTGGAAAGAGTAATAGTGGCAAAGGTCAGGGCCAGGAAAAATCCCATCATATCGGTAATTGTAGTAAGTATTGGCCCCGAAGCAAGTGCAGGATCAACGCCCATTCTTTTAAGGATTAATGGAATGGTCCCTCCAATGGATACAGCAATCAGTGTATTGATTGCCAATGCTCCCCCGACAACAAGGCCCAGATAGATATTTCCCTTCCAGATGAAAGCTGCAGCACCGATAAGAATTCCCAGTACAACACCATTTATAATTCCTACAGAAATTTCCTGCATCCAGACCCTGAATACTTCTCCAAGTCTTACGGTTCCAAGCGAGATTTCACGCATACTTACAGCTACTGCCTGGTTCCCGGTACAACCGCTCATGTCGGAAATAATCGGAAGAAAGACCGCCAGGGCAATAACAGAGCTTAGTGTATCCTGATAAAATGCAATTACGCTGGCAGCCATCAGATTCAATAAATTATTGACTGACAACCAGGAAAGGCGCCTTTTGGATCTTAGCATTACCGGCATGGTCCTCAACTCCTCGCCGCCCACAATACCTTGTGTCTGAAGATGATCCATAACCGACCGTTCATTGACTGCTTCAAGAATATTCTTTCTCCTTACAACTCCTATCAGTTTATTATAATTGTCCACAACAGGAAATCCATAAAAGTCGTAGGTGTCAAAAAGGTCATCGAGCCTGTCAAGGGGTGTGTCAACATTGACGGCCATCACTTCCCTGATCACGATCTCTGATAGTTGTCTGTCGTCTTCCGTCAGCATCAGATCCTGCATCTGAAGAACCCCAACAAAAGCATTTTCTTCCGAGACAACATAAATATAACGTACATGATAATTTTTGTACTTTCCTGCATTTTGCCTGAGGTCTTCGATCACTTCCCTGACCGTTGCAGTGGTTTTATAGGAAAGATATTCCGTCAGCATCAATCCACCCGCGGTCTCCGGGTCATATTCAATCATTTTTCGCACGCTTGCAGCCTTCTCGGGATTCATTTCCGTCAATATGGCCTCAGCTTCCTGTTTCTTTAACTCACAAAAAAGGTCAGCCCGTTCGTCGCTCATCATTTCACTGATGATTGCAGCTGCATTTCCGGCGTCCATATCTTCCAAAATCCCCGCGGCCTGAGCATCAGGAAGCTCTTCAATGACATCTGCAGCTTCCTCGAGATTAATCATTGTAAGCAATTTATGCTGATCCTTACGGCCCAGGTTGCTCATAAGATAAACAACCTCATTCGCTGAAAGGGATTCAACCAACCTGGTGAGAGCACCAGGGTCTCCGGTCTGAAGCAAAGATTGAACATCCTTTACCTTCTTAACAGATACATTTTGATCCATATCAATTTTTTTTTTTTGAAAGGTTCAGCATACTGAAATCACCACTAATTTAACAAACAAGGTGACAAGTATAAATCCTTAAATGAATATAACCTTTCCTATTCAAAGCTATTACTAATCTACTGGTTGCCTTTGTGTTACTTAGTGTCTGACTTTGTGGACTTTGTGGTAAAAAAAATTAACCACAAAGGATCCCAAAGGATTACACGAAGGTTCACAAAGTTTATTAATAAATCAGGTAAAATACTAACGATCATTGTGTATATATCATTGTGAGGATCCCTTACTCTGAAACTCAGGTTTTCATTTCCGGATTTAAGTGTAAAAATCATTGCAAAACCGACTCTAAACTATTAATTTTCAGCATGAGGGTTTTTACATAAAGAAAAGCATAAAAAAAGGGAAGAAGGATCTTGTACGGCATGACACAGGACTTCATGCGGAACTATAATTATGAAATATCAATCAATTAACCTAAATTTGATATTTACAGTACTTTTATGAAAAACCTGTTCGCAACTCAGGCTTATCCTGGTGCGATTGTTTTGCATACCAGAATTGTTTTCAATGGCTTTAATGAAGGTTTTATTATTCCAAATAGTATTAACAGGATTTGCATCACTGTTTTTTGAGCATTTACCGCCGGAAATGGAAGGGCCCGATGCAAAAGAAGCAGTTGTCATTTCTGTTGATGCCTCAATAAATCCTGCCACTTCAGAGTATATCAGTTCAGGGATTGAACTGGCCCGGGAGAAAAACGCAGAGTGCCTCATAATCAAGCTGAATACCCCTGGCGGATTATTGAAATCCACCCGTGTAATTGTATCTGACATTCTGGACTCAGACATTCCTGTTGCCGTATTCGTTTACCCCGGCGGATCGCAGGCTGCATCGGCAGGTGTTTTCATAACACTTGCAGCACATATTGCCGCAATGGCTCCGGGCACCAATATTGGGGCAGCTCATCCTGTGACTCTTGAGGGTAAACAGGATTCCATCATGAATGAAAAAGCCACAAATGATGCTGCGGCATTTATCAGGACGATAAGCGAAAAGCGGGAACGCAACGTGGAATGGGCCGAAGATGCTGTCAGGAAGAGCGAGTCGATCACTGAAACCGAAGCATTGGAAAAAAATGTCATTGATATTGTGGCCATTTCGGTTCAGGATCTACTGGAAAAAATAGACGGTGAAAAAATCATTTTATCATCCGGGGAGAAAATACTCAACACAAAAAACGCTGAGATAATTAATATCGAGATGAATTTCAAGCAGAAGATCCTGAACCTTCTCAGCGATCCTAACATAGCTTACATATTTTTCATGCTTGGCCTTTACGGTTTAATGTTTGAACTCTACAGTCCCGGAGCAATTTTCCCCGGTGTGATAGGAGGAATAAGCATTATTGTGGCTTTTTACTCGTTACATACGCTTCCTGTAAACTATGCAGGCCTGGCATTGATTATTTTTGCAGTAATTTTGTTCATAGCAGAGATAAAAGTAGTTAGCCATGGGCTTTTGTCCATAGGCGGAGTTATATCACTAATCCTGGGATCAATAATGTTAATAGATACAGAATCAACACTGGAAGTCATCAAAATTTCCTGGAAGGTAATTTTGGTGATCGTAATACTTACAGTTGCCTTCTTCACATTTGCAATAGGCTTCGGGATCAGGGCTCAGAGCCGTAAGCCCGCAACCGGCATTGAGGGCATTGTAGGAGAAATCGGAGAGGTTGTAAGCGATCTTGAGCCAGAAGGACAGATAAAAGTCCACGGGGAGCTCTGGAACGCAGAAAGTCCTGATGGCTTTATAAGCCAGGGGACAAAAGTAGAAGTCATTAAAGTTTCGAACCTGAAATTAATAGTACGAAAATTATCATAAACAAATTTAAAAGGAGGTCATTATGGAACAAACGCCCAACATATTACTAATTACAGTAATAATTTTCCTGCTGATCATTTTGGCAAGTGCAGTAAAAATCCTTCGTGAATACGACCGTGGTGTCATTTTCAGACTCGGAAGGCTAATTGCGGTAAAAGGTCCCGGCCTTATCTTACTTATACCAGTTATCGACAGGATGGTAAAAGTAAGTTTGAGGACAGTTGTTATGGACGTTCCCACACAGGATGTCATTACCAAAGACAACGTTTCGATAAAAGTGAACGCAGTGGTCTATTTCCGTGTCATGCAGCCCGACAAAGCCATTGTGGAAGTAGAGAATTATCTATTTGCCACTTCACAGTTATCGCAAACAACGCTGAGAAGTATTTTGGGACAATCGGAACTTGACGAACTGCTTTCGCAGCGCGAAAAAATAAACCAGGAACTGGCAAAAATAATTGACCATCAAACTGAGCCATGGGGAATAAAAGTATCAAATGTCGAAGTGAAGCATATTGATCTTCCACAGGAGATGCAGCGCGCAATGGCCAAGCAGGCCGAGGCTGAAAGAGAACGCCGTGCAAAAGTCATTCATGCTGAAGGCGAATTCCAGGCAAGCCAGAGGTTAGCCGATGCAGCTCACATAATAAGTGCAAACCCTACAGCCTTACAGCTTCGTTTCCTCCAGACACTGACGGAAGTTGCTTCTGAACAGAGCTCGACCATCATTTTCCCTGTTCCTCTTGATATTATTTCAGCCTTTATGCAAAAGGATAAGAAATAGTTATTTTGTGACAGGCAACATAGAAACCACTTCTTTTAAGGCAGTGTTCAATTAGCCTTTTCCAGTTCATTCATTCTGGTGAATAATGCCTTAAAAGCATCCGCGGGATTTGGCCTGCCTTTTGACTCTTCCTGCTGCCTGCCATAGAATGCATTTATAAACTGATCTGTGCCTGACCAGACAGTCTGCATCATTCCGTAATACCGGTTTTTCATTTCTTCCGTGGTATTCTTCCTGAAGCGAGCCATGTCTTCAGCCTGTGTTACAGCGGTTTGCGGATTCCGCCCTGTACAGGTTATAACCCTGAAGCCCTTCATGGCAAAATAAACAGGGGTGTGATCGGGCCTTTCATAGTGCCAGTCGCAGATCACAACATCCTTCGGTATCATATCTACGGCCCGCCATGTGAAGTTATAGCTTCCCTCCCACATTCCAAGGCCTGTTGTCCTTCCGTCAAGAAGCCTGTCGCCCCATATCCATAATTCCCTGTTCTTCTCTGCAAGATGATCTCTGATTTTAGTCACCTCTCCGGCGAAAAGTTCGGCTTTGTCAACACCTGAACAACGTGGACATTTCGGATCTCCAAGATAAAAAACCTCATCCATGCCTGCATGAAAGGCATTTGATTCGAAAACATCACATATTTCATCAATAAGTGCAAAAATAACCTTGTGCAGATCAGGATGAAGAGGACAATAACTTTTGCAATACAGATCATCCTTATTTGGCCAGACATATTTCTCAGGCATTTTTATGTGAGGTGTTTCGTCGAACTGGGGAAATTTTTCCAACAGTATATTCGGACGCTCTCTCCACGATTGGTGTCCGAGCAGATTAATCTGCGGAATTACCCTGATGCTGTTCTTCTTACAGCAGTCCACTATTTTTTTGACATCTGCCTTTGAAAGCATTGATGGTTCTGCAAGCTGCGGATAACTTTCAAACTGATAGTTGAAATCCTTGTCGCAGACAAATAAAACCAGAGTATTGACACCCCTTGGGGCCAGTTCGTCATTTATGAACTTTACAAACCGGTCCACCTCATCATGCCTTGGAGAAGTGCAGCTAAAGCCTTTTACCTGGAATGACTTCTCGGCCAGTGCCTGGCTGAAAACAACATTTCCGGAAAGGAATAATGGTAAAACCACCTGAATGATAATAAGAATCTTCTTCATATATTTAATGTTATTTATTTGATTAATAATTGTTTAATCGTTATGTCTGCAAAAAATCCCTTCCAGGGATGGATGAAACTAAATATCGGCAGATTTTCCCGAAAAGACCATGAAATCCATGATAAAAATGGCCTTTCTCTTTTTCGTTTACGGATTGGATTAAAATGATACCGGAAGATCTGTGCTACAGATCTGATTTTCTTTTTACAAAAATTCTCCCTTCACCTTTATCAAGGCAGTTGCCGATGTGGGAGGCGTGCAGTATGCCGGCTTCTGTCAGGTCGGATAATATTTTATCCTTTTCGTCGTATGGCACGCTAAACAACAAGCCTCCTGAGGTTTGTGCATCACAAAGGATCAATCTGGCAAGTTGTGATATGCTTTTGTCCCAGCTGATATATTTAGAAAAGAAGTTCAGATTATTTGTTGAACCGCCAGGCACGATACCGGCTGCCGCGAAATTTTGCACCTCGTCGAAAACAGGGACCTGTTCTGCAAACAATTCAACGTTTACCTTGCTTGCAACGGATACTTCGCTCAAATGTCCTGCAAGGCCGAATCCGGTTATATCGGTACAGGCATGGACTGTATATTTCTCCAGGACAGCGGCAGCTTTTCCGTTAAGTTCAGCCATGGATCCAGTCAGTTCAGCTTTTGTCTTCTCGCTGATCAATCCTCTTTTCAGTGCAGTGGACAGTATTCCTGTCCCTACCGGTTTGGTCAGTATCAGTGCATCCTTCTCCCGGGCGCCGGAATTTGCCCAGATCTTTTCCGGATGAACGGTTCCTGTCACTACCATGCCGTATTTTGGTTCGGGATCATCAATTGTATGTCCTCCCAGTATACTTATTCCTGCTTCCCGGGCTTTGCCGGCAGCTCCTTTCAGGATTTCCTTAAGGACTTCAACAGAGAGCCTGTTTGACGGGAAAGCAACAATGTTCAGTGCAAAAAGCGGCGTAGCCCCCATGGCATAGATATCACTCAGGGCATTGGCTGCCGCAATTGCCCCAAAATCATAAGGATTGTCGACAACAGGCGTAAAGAAATCGACAGTCTGTACAATGGCTGTGGTATCATTGATCCTGTAAATAGCTGCATCGTCGGAATTGCGTGCATCAACCAGAATATCAGGGTCAACAGAAAGAGGGAGATCCTTCAGTATTTTTTCAAGTTCCTGCGGCCTTAGTTTGCATGCGCACCCAAGTCCCTGGGTGAATCCTGTAAGCCTGATATCCTTGCTGGTGATTCCCGGATCATATGTCCCTGATTCCCCTTCAGATTTCAGCCGTTTAACAATTCCGGCAATTATTTCTGAAGCTGCTTTTATTTCATCTTCTGTTGTGTATTTCCCCGTGGAAAGCCTGATTGTTCCCATTGCATATTCAGGATCTAGTCCTGTTGCAGTCAATACCGGTGAGATATCAACGGAATCGGTATGACAAGCTGCACCGGCTGATGCAGCTATTCCTTCAAGCCCCATTTCGTTGAGAATTACATTTGCTTCAAGCCCCCTGAAACTAAGGCTTAAGGTGTTCGGCAGGCGAAGATGAGGATGGCCGTTCAGCCTTATTTCAGGTATTATGGCGGTGAGCCTTTCATAAAGAAGATCTCTCATCTTTTTCATATGCAGGATGTTCTTATCCATATCCCGGCGGGCAGTTTCGCAAGCCTGACCCAATGCTACAATCTCAGCTACATTCTCGGTACCGGCACGCTTATTCTGTTCATGATCAGCGCCATGGATAAGTTTCTCGAGAATAATCCCGTCCCTGATAAATAAAGCGCCTATTCCTTTTGGTGCATATAATTTATGGCCGGCAATTGACAACAGGTCAATTCCTGATTCTTTAACATCGACCGGACACTTGCCAGCTGACTGGGCGGCATCGGTGTGGAAAACAATGTTGTATCTGTGTGCAATTTCTGCTATGGCATCTACAGGTTGTATGGTCCCGATCTCATTATTGGCATGCATGACGGAGATTAGAATAGTCTGCGGCGTAATTGCCTCCTCGATCTGTTTTGGATCAACAAGACCGAATTCATCAACCGGCATCCAGCTAACGGAAAATCCATTTTCTTCAAGATAACGGCAAACCTCAGTCACAGCCGGATGCTCAATTGTTGTAGTTATGATATGATTACCTCTGCGCCTGTTTGCATAGGCAAAGCCTTTTATTGCAGAGTTGTTTGATTCGGTTCCGCCGCTGGTAAAAATGACTTCATCTGGCTGGCAGTTTATTAATGCGGCAACCTGTTTCCGGGCTTTTTCAACAGCCAGCTTTGTTTCAGTTCCGTAACTGTGAGAACTTGACGGATTACCGAAATATTCATTGAAGTATGGCTGCATTGCACGAACCACTTCTTTATCAACAGGAGTGGTTGCATTATAATCGAGGTATATTTTCATCAGTTTAGCAAAAGGTCAGTCTTAAATATTGAAAGCTCAAAAATCAGAAAAAAGATCCTGCAATAAATGATGCAGGCAAATTTACTGCTTAAACCTTAATTATACCTTTTCGTGATTCAGATTGCTTACTGCCAGTTCCCACCGGAAAATGGATTTCATCAGATCACAACATTAGTCAAAGCGATATTAAAATTGTAATCAGGTGCTGAAAAATCCCATATATGATCAGGAATTAACTCAGAGCTCTTTCTGATAAATCCTGAATTTCTTTACAACCTCACAACCAATTCTTTCGTATTCCCTCCTCATCTTAAGATTATCTTCAAGCACAAGATGGCTGTCAATGGTTTCCATGTTGCTTTTCCTGCATTCCTGAAGGATCTTTATTCCCATCATGACATCAACGCCCATGCCCCTGAATTCTTTAACGACTCCGCCAAGCAGCATCAGGAGTTTCTTTGATCTTTTTGACTCGCGAATCACTTTTAAAAAACCAAACGGAAACAATCTTCCATTACAGGCTTTTATTCCGGGGCTGACATCTGGGATGCCTACGGCAAACCCTATAAGCCGGTCATCTTTCTCAACAACTTTCACAAATCTCGGGTCAATAATCGGGAGGTAGCTTGCGGCAAGATCAGACTTTTCCCTGTCATTAAGCGGCACAAAACCATATATATCGCCAAAGGTTTCGTTCATCAACTGAAGCACCGGAATAATTACAGGTTTCAGTTCTTTTCTGGTTGTAAATTCCCTGATCCTGTACTCTTGTGTTCTTTTGACTCTCTCCAGTACTTTATCGTAAACAGGAGGCAATATTTCAGGAACAGCACCAATGTAGTTCACCAGGTCGACCTTTTTCAGGTAGCCTTCTCTCCCGATCATGCTGATCATATACGGAGAATTGCTTGGACTTGTGATAAATGGGGGGTATTCAAATCCTTCAATTTGAAATCCCTGAGGATCCTTATCGGAAAATCCCAGCGGGCCGACGATCCTGTTCATTCCATTCTGCCGTGCCCAGTTTTCAATCCGGCTTATCAGGGCATGAAAGGTCTCCGGGTCGTTATAACAATCCATGAAACAGAATCTTCCATGATGTTCATTGTTAATGGTGTTGTACCTTCTGTTAATAAGCCCCATAATCCTGCCGACCGGTTTGTTGTTCCTGTAAGCCAGCAGTAGCAGTGCATCGGCGTATTTGAACGAGCTGTTCTTTTCTTTGTCGAAGAATTTCCATTCATCCATGTAAAGCGGGGGGAGCCAGTTTACTTCATTCTTGTGGATCTTTTCAGGCAGGTATATAAAGTCATGGAGGTCCCTCCGGGTATGAACTTCTTTGATAGTTAATTCATCCATGGCAGGTAAGGTTGGCTGATGACAAATTTAACCTATTATTTCTCTTGCAAGGTCTTTTTGTCAATTTCATCAGCCACTCTCAGCAGTTTTCCTGTATCAATTATGTTGAAGATAAAAAGTATTACTATGGCCAGGCCAGCCGAATATACAATAGATCCCGGAAGAAGGACCTCTGCCACTATTATGGCAGCCAGTACAATCCTTACCTCCGTAGGACCCATTATTCCCGAATCAATTGAATATTTTCCTGTTATCTTAAATCTCATCAGGGCAAGGATTATTTCCCATCCATACAACACAACAAATCCATAACCAAGAAGTTCCCACATTCCATCTGCATAGATAATGTATCCCAGGCCTATCAGTATGATACTTAACCAATCGACTGTGATGTCAAGAGCAAATCCATACTGTTTCCTGGGTTTGTTCCTGTAAAAGGCCAGTCGTCCGTCGAGGGAATCGCCAAACCAGTTTATGAAAAATCCCGCCAGGCCAATGAGAAGGAATAGCCTGCTATAATATGCCGCCAGAATAAAACCGGCAGATACTATCATATTCCCGAAAAATCCTATTGCAGTCAGAATGTTTGACGATATGAAGGAAGGCATATACTTTAAGAACCAGAGGATTGCATTCTGCTCTTGTTTTCGAAACAGGTTTGTCCTTATTCTGTCGTTGAAAACAGGTTTTGATGAAT
Source organism: Bacteroidales bacterium (assembly GCA_034005245.1). GTDB lineage: Bacteria > Bacteroidota > Bacteroidia > Bacteroidales > VadinHA17 > LD21. The sequence continues at coordinate 76,462 of JAVEVC010000005.1, read as the reverse complement.
GTGGGGTTTTATGGGATTCTGACATTTTTCACACAGCTGGTTAAAAGGCAATTGCTTAAATTTCGTTGATATTTATCATTTTCCGTGAAACAAAAGAATCCGGAAAGGGCATTTCATAAACAATCTTCCTCAGGAAAGATCCCAATGCCAGGGGATTGCTGAATTGTTCCTGCTCTCTGACAGTTATCAGGTTCCCTATTCCTATTCTGGGATTCTGCTTCTTCTTGTTAAAAACTTCAGAAGGCAGTCTGAGTAATCGGATACGCCAGTTTATTATTCCAAGAAAATAGAAAAAAGCTGAATTTTTGTCGAAAAACCGAACAGGTAATATCGGAACTTTTACCGAATGGATAAGATGAAGGATACTATCCTGCCACTTACGGTCTCGTACCCTGAGATCTATAAGGCTAAAATCCGAAACCGCTCCTGATGGGAAAAATCCAACCGGATGTCCGCTGTTCAAATGATCAAGTGTTTCACGAATCCCTTTGATGCTTGTCCGTGAAATCCCTTCCTTTTTGTTGCCCGTCGGAGTAACTGTTATAAAATTGCCATCCAGAGTTTTTACAAGAGAGATGATCTTGTTTACCATAAACCTGTAATCATTGCGTATTCTGGCAAAAAGGTCTATTGAAATTATACCGTCAAGCCCGCCGTAGGGATGATTTGACAGCGTAATAAAAGGCCCCTCCCGGGGAATGGATTTCAATCTTTCGGCATTGCCTACAAGGTAGTCCACACTAAGGTCATCAAGCAGCCTTGAAGTGAATTCCGGCCCCATATATGCTCCTGAGTTATTATAGACCTGATTCACCTTATCCATTGCCAGGAATCTCATTATAAACCCAGCCAGACGATGCCCCCATTCACCCTTAAAAAGAAAGGATATCTTTTCAAAATCCTTTACGTCAATTACCTTCATAGCAGGAGTAAAATTACAAATATTTAGTTATCTCACACAGAAAACATCTTTATCTATTCAGTGCTTCAATACCTGGATTTTAAATATTTAGCTAGCAGATATTATTAATTTCTTAAATTTATAAGACAATATAAAACATTGAGAGAGATGATCCGAAAAAATTTTATAAGACTTACAGCATTATCAGGCATGTATTTTGCTTCTGGCAACTATGCAAAAAACCCGTTAGTTACAGCCAGGCGAAATAGCGGCTTGTCTGCATCACAGCTTCAGGAATTCCTGACTTCAATGGTGGAACTCAAACCTGATACGGTCGACAGGATAATAATCGGTAATCCAGATACTATAATAAAAAAGCTGGGGACCTGCTGGATGCCAACATGGGAAGCATGCAGAAAAGCAGTAAATTCCGGTGTTAATGTCCTTGTCACACATGAGCCAACATTTTATACTCACCGTGATCTGGATGAAGTGCCGGGTTTTCTGGATAGGAAGCCTGACCGCACAAAGGAGCAATACCTGAACCAGATTGAAAAGAAGAAGAAATGGATCATTGACAACGGCCTGGTTATCATAAGGAATCACGACACCCTTGACGCTCTTGGGAAAAGGGGAATACCCTTTGCCCTTGGACAGTTCCTTGGCTTCAGGGATAGTGATATAATTGCCTCGCGCGTTTATTATAACGTTTATAAATTCGAAAAACAGCCCGCTTCATCTTTTGCCAGGACAATAGCTGCCAGGCTTAAGGAACTTGGCCAACCCGGAATTGCATTCTATGGAGATCCTGCACGGGAGGTATCAAGCGTGGGCGTGGGGACCGGATGGATATGCGATCCGATGGATTACGCTGATCTTGAACCAGATGTTTTTATTGCCATAGACGATATTATCAGAACTCATATCCAGACGGTCTATGCAGAAGATACCGGACATCCTCTGATAGTTATCAATCACGGCACCAGTGAGGAAGCAGGTGTGAGATCGCTAAACCGGATAATCAGGGAGAATTATCCGGATATCGACGTACTACATTTCAGCCAGGGATGTACATATGACTGGATTACTGCATAGAAACCTGAAAAGTTATATATTTATCCCATGAGAATGAACAACTAACAACCAAAAGACAGATCACTATGAAAAAAATTGATCGCAGAACATTTTTAGGAACCGGAGCCGCTGCTGCAGCAACGGTTACAGTAGGAAAATCATTTGGCAATACAGAAAGAGACAGCCTTATACCGCTGAAGAACAATAACGAAGATCCTTTTAATCCTGTAACGTATAATGCCATGCCAACAAGGTCGTTTGGGAAAACGGGATATAAAGTGGGAATACTGAGCCTTGGCGGACAGGCTACGTTGGAAATCCCCGGCAGGGAGGCTGAATCGGAGAAAATAATTAACCGGGCAATTGACCTCGGAATAAATTATATAGATACTGCTGCCTCCTACGGGAAAGGCGTGAGCCAGCTGAACATCGGACGGGTCATGAAAACCCGAAGGAGCGAGGTGTGGCTCTCCACAAAAACCCATGACCGCACATATGACGGATCAATGCGTCTTCTGGAAGAAAGCCTCAGGAACCTTCAGACAGACCATCTCGACCTGTGGCAGCTTCATAATATTCAAAGACAGGACCAGGTAGACCAGATCTTTGGTACCGATGGAGCAATCAAAGCCATGGAAAAAGCCAAATCTGAAGGAATAGTGCGGTATCTTGGCATAACCGGGCATTTTGAACCGCTTGTACTTCTTGAAGCAATAAAACGCTATCCCTTCGATTCAATACTACTGGCTGTAAATGCTGCTGATGTGCATTATCTCAGCTTTAAAAACTACCTTCTTCCAGAAGCTCAGAAGAGAGGAATAGCGATTGTGGGGATGAAGGTTACAACACGCAGCCGCCTCCTTTCCTCATGGACGCCTCCGCCTCCTGACCAGCAGACAGATGAGCGCCTGAGGACTCAAAAACCGGGGACCATCTCAATAAGGGAGGCTCTCACTTACAATATGAGCCTTCCCGTAAGCACAACGATCATAGGCGTGGACAGCTTGGCACAGATTGAGGAGAACGTCAGGATCGCTTCGGAATTCACACCCCTGAGCCAGTCACAGCTCGAGGAGATCGAATTAAAGACTCTTCCTGTTGTAAGACAGGCCCTTTATTTCAGAAGATGGGACCTGGGAGCATAAAGGAACAGTATTCAGAAAAATAAAAATATATTCCCGGAGAGTTCCCGCCTAACACTGATGTTTGAATTTTCTTACAAGGCTAAAGGTATTTTCATACCGACAAAAAACCTATAATGTAACAATATGAATAATTTGAAAAAGGCCATTGTCCTGCTCATAATTCTGGCTGTAAATCCGGCAATGATTATTGCCCAATCATTTGATGCAAAAGATAATAAAGTCGTTAGAAATTACGAGTCTTCGTTCAAATCCCTGTCCGGGAAAATTGATACAGAAAGAATAACACAATGCGTGTATTACCTCTCAGGGGATCTTCCCAGAAGGGTATTGAACTGGTCTTTACCTGGCCATAGCCAGTCGAGCCTTGAAGAAGCTGATTCCTGGATTACCCGGCAGCTTGTTGAAAATGGCTACAAACCTGAGAAAGATGAGACAAGGGTAAGGGCTTTTGGCAGAGATCTCACAAAACCGCTGGCACATCAGTATGCTACTCCTCCTGATGATTCTCCCTGGTATACTGCCCACAATATTATTGCAACCCGGGAAGGAAAGAAACACCCGCGCGATCTTATAATCCTGATAGCACACAAGGACTCACAAAGCTGGATTGAATCGCCCGGAGCTAATGACAATGCAATAGGCACCGCCGGCCTGCTTGAACTGGCTATAATGCTGAAACGTTACAAGCCAAATCATACCATCAGGTTTATCTTCTGCAATGAGGAACATACACCCTGGACAAGTATAACAGCAGCTGAGAATATTAAAGCAGAAGGAGCCAATGTGATTGCATTGATTAACCTCGACGGAATAGGGGTCAAATCACCCGTTATGGCTGGCAGGCTTGCAAATGTTACCCGGTATACAACACCTGAGGGTGAAAAGCTTGCAGATCTTATGGAATGGCTTAATATTCATCACGGTATCGGGCTTGAACAGTCAAAGTACAAAAGCGAAAGCCCGGGCGATGATGACGGATCGTTCATCAGGGCAGGATTCCCCTGGGCTGTATTGAATATTGGCTCAATGCCCTACGGAGATCCCAATTATCATACGGAAGGTGATACGCCCGATAAAACGGATTTCAGGAATGCAGCTCTGACTGTTAAGCTCACGCTTGCGGCAATTCTTTATCTTGATAATTTTGGGCGTCCATAAAATATGATCATAAACCGTTCCGTATGAAATGATATACTGTTGCCTAATGATATGTAGGTACTGTGGAATAAAATACAGGCAGTCAGGCGTGCATACCAGACATCAGCTGATGGATGCATTAAAAAAATATCTGGACGGGTAACTGTTTAATAGGTCACAATTTGATTTCAGGATGCTAATTACCGGACCAGGGCAGCCCGCTGTTAATTATTTAACAGCACTATAGCGATAATCATTTATCTGTACAAAACCCGTTCACATCTGTTACTTGTTCAATTCATCCAGGATTTCCTGGATATCGTCCTGGCACTGTCCGCAACCGGTTCCTGCCAATGTTGCATCGCCGACTTCCTCAACTGTTTTTAATCCTTTTTCCTTTATCGCTTTTACAATTTCACTTTTATAAACCTCATTGCAGTTGCATATCAAAACATCATTTTCCATTTTTATGAAGCTGTTTTATTTGACATTCTCTTTATTCAAAGCAGGTTGCCCTTACTAATTAATCATGGCACATATCAATAAAACTGACAGTTGCACAAAACAACCTGATGCAAATATAACCCGATTCTTTTGAATTTAATCAAACCCATTCCCCAGCCCGTTGCGACTTATTCCAGAAACCCGGTAAAGTGACTTCTATATACCCTGGCAGCAATGAATTACAATACTAATAATTCATTTTTCAAAGATTTTACATTATTTTTGAATAATAAATAGGGGGATTTAGCTCAGCTGGTCAGAGTATATGACTCGCAGTCATAAGACAAGGGTTCGAATCCCTTAATCTCCACGAAATCAATGTATATTGACTATTAACATCCTGTGGATTTATTATTTGCAGGATTTTTTTGTTCCGGTGATTTGAATTGGCTTAATATTTGTATTCTCTTTTACAGGTAATTAGAGTTGCACAGGTACATTTAAATAACATCTGAATTTAAAACTAAGCCAATGAAAGGCAACCATAAACACCCCGGCAGAACGAATACAGCAATAATAGCCATTTCGTTGATTTTGTTGTTCCAGAACTCAAACTCCCAGCCAGGCTATCGTCCCCGTTATCCGGCAGTACCATATCAGCAAAACCGCAGTTATAATCAGCATACTCAGGATTATCGCCAGGGGTATAATCCCTGGTTCAATCCGGGAAGAGGCCCTTCAATAATAAGCCTCGGCATACATTTTGATCCTGTCATAAGCTGGTTTACCACTGATAGTTATGATACACGAAATGAAGGTTTCGTGCCAGGGTTCAATTTCGGAATTTCATATAACAAGTATTTCAGTCCCAACTACTCATTTTCTTCAGGTGTCAATATAATTAATGCCGGAGGGAGACTTGTCAGCAGGGAGACTACTCATTTTGAGCTCAGAAATTACTATCATGAAACTATTGTGGTAGAGCCGGGAGAAGCAATCACATACAAGATAAGCTATCTCTCCATCCCTCTTGGAATAAAGCTTAGGACAAATCAGACCACTTATGGGATGCTTTTCACTGACATTGGAGTCGATCCAAAAATCGTACTCGCCGGAAGAGCCGATATACCTTCGGCTAATATTAAAGGAGGCAACGCTTTGCCTGAGATCCGCCCGGTCAATCTTTCATATCACATATCAGGCGGTATTGAATATCCTGTCAGTGGGAGCAACAGTATTGTTTTCGGAATCGGATTTGAAAAGAACCTTTTTGACATCACAAGGGATAACGAAGATCAACCCTGGGATGTGGTTATCAACAAATTATTTTCATTCAGGATAGGATTAACTTTTTAACAGCATACGTTTAAGATATATTCCTGCGGCTGAAAGCATTCTATATCAATGTAATTGTGACTTTTTTCATTACCTTTGGAAGGCTGATGGCATTCCTGAATGCTGTATTTATTTCAGCACTGCGAAAAACCGTCCGCAATCTTGGAATAACTTAATAATCGATGAAAGGGTAAAATATGTCTCGAAGAAAATGTACACAGATTGTAAGAGGGCAGGATGCCATTGACGGAGCAGGCGTACGGTTGCGAAGGGTCCTGGGTTTAAGGACTGTTACAGACTTTGATCCCTTCCTTATGCTCGACGGTTTTGATTCAAAAGATCCCAAGGATTATACTAGAGGATTCCCATGGCATCCTCATCGTGGTATCGAAACGGTTACCTACCTGATAGAAGGGAAGATAGAACATGGAGACAGCCTGGGAAACAGTGGTGTGATAGGGGAACTTCAATGCCAGTGGATGACCGCCGGTTCAGGTATTATTCACCAGGAAATGCCCAAACCGTCTGAAAGAATGCTGGGTTGCCAGCTCTGGGTAAACCTTCCCAGGAAAGACAAGATGGCACAGCCGGCATATCGTGATATTAGAAAAAATGATGTGTCTGTTGTTCAGGAAAATAATGCTACGGTGAGAGTCCTGTCGGGCCATTACAAGAATAAAAACGGAGCTGTAAAAGGTGAATTCTTAAAAGTTCAGTATCTCGATGTTGAATTGAAACCCGATAGTATCTGGATTTATAATGAAACTCCCAATGACCATACTGTGTTCATTTACCTTATTGAAGGAACCCTCGCTGCTGACGAGGCAATGGTAAGTTTTGAGGATAAGGCATGCTCTTTGCTTCTGTCGGCTTCTTCTGACAGCGGTTCTGACAATGATGAAATAATAGTCAAAGCCGGATCCGGAGGGGCAAGGTTTCTCCTGGCAGCAGCCAGGCCGCTTAAAGAACCGGTTGCCTGGGGCGGACCAATTGTAATGAACACACAGGAAGAACTTGATATAGCTTTTACAGAACTTGACAACAGAACCTTCATTAAACACGATAAACCGCAGGAATTTTAAAAGCCGCCCGGCTTGCAAAAAACACATGAAGCAGTCACAACATATGTCATAGTTGCAAGACTTCAGCTAACGCAATTATTCCTCTTTTACCCTAATTTCCGATGTCATTTCCATGGCTTTCCTGTAAACAGCACTGACCCCGCAGTATTTGTCGTGGGATAACTCAACCGCTTTCTGAAGTTTATCCATGGGAAGGTTTTTCCCTGTAAAGTCATAAATGACATGTATTTTGTAAAAATGTTTCGGAAACTCTTCGGTAAGATCTCCCTCAACTGCTACTTCCAATCCTGACAATTCAACTCTCATCTTTTTCAAAATTGCCACAACATCCATGGCTGTACACCCGCCCAGGGCTGAAAGCATCAGCAGTTTTGGCCGCGGGCCGCGATCTTCTCCTCCCGATACAGGATCGGCATCGATAACTATCTTATGACCATTGATTTCTGTTTCAAAAGCCATGTTCTCAATCCATTTTGTGGAAACAATCTCTTTTTTACCCATATATGAATCTTATAAACAGATCACGTTTCTTTTATTTCCTTTCGTCTCTTTTCCCCGGAATCTTTATCAATACCGGTTACACAAGCAGAAGTAACTGTCGAATCGGCTTCGGCAGTATTTGCCAGTCTGCATCGGGATTCGCTCTGATGCTGCGGATATTAGATCTCCCGTTTATCAATTTAGTTTAACTTTGCCGGCAAGGATCTCTTAGCCAGAGATTAATTTATAAAATTATAGGATATTTTATTTGTAATTAACAGATAAAAGTATTTATTCCTCCTTAAATAAGGATATAAATCGACAGATGGATGATAAGGATGCTATAGCACTTATCCTTAAGGGCGACAGGGAGAAGTTCCGGCTGCTGGTGGAAAAGTACCAGCAGATGGTCTTCAGGACCTGCCTTGGTTTTGTGCATAATAAGGAGGATGCAGATGATCTTACACAGGATGTTTTCATCCGGGCATATCAGTCTTTGTCCCGTTTCAAAGGAAATTCTGCCTTTTCAACATGGCTTTACAGGATCGCTGTCAATGCCTCTCTCAACAGGATAAGAAAGTCTCCTCTGAATATTTTATTCCGGAAGCCGGGAGATACTTCTGCTAACATAAAAGAAGAAGACAATTTTTACCATTTAAAGGATGAAGACAACCCCGAGAAAATTCTTATAAGGCAGGAACATGTAAAAATGGTTCACAGGGCACTGGAATCGCTTCCTGAAAATCAGCGTACAGCCATGGTGCTCAGCAAATATGATGAACTCCCGCAGAAGGAAATAGCGGAAATAATGAAAATCAGCGAAGGGGCTGTTGAAGCCCTGCTTCAGCGTGCAAAAAAGAATCTCCGGGAAAAATTAGGGGCTTCGCAAAAAAAAATATAACCACGACCGTAGGAAAATTATAAGTTTTGTTTCTAACCATATAAATCAACTAAAAATGAATTGTCAGTTATGTCAGAGAGAAATGGATGCATACCGGGAGGAGAAATTATCGCCCGATATGAAAGCTCTGGTTGAAGATCACATCAAGTCCTGCAGGGAATGCTCAGAGATTTTGAGGATGGAGATCCTTACCGATAAAGTAATAGAAAGGGAAAAACAGCTTGAATCTGATCCCTACCTCTCAGCCCGGGTTTTAGCCCGTATTGAGAGTTCAGAAAACAAAGCCGAAACCGGGTTTATAAAGGTCCTCAGGCCAGTATTGATGACCGTATCGTTAGCCGCTGCAGTTTTTTTCGGTATAATACTTGGCAACCTTGCACGGCCTTCCGGCAACCTTCAACATATCCCTGTTGAACTTGCCTTGATAGATGATTCTGCATTGGAATCAGTTGAAGTTCTTTCAAACGAATAGGAGGCTGCCCATGAAACCGGAAAGTAAAAACAGGTGGATGATCTGGGCTATCGTGATACTGGCCCTTATGAATATCTCAACGATCGTAACGATTATCTATCACCGGCACAATCAAACTGAGAGCAATCTTCCAATGGTATCAGGCGGGGCTCAGTCAGAAAATGCTTCGTTGCAGTTCAGCGGGCGCTATTTTCGTGATCAGCTTAACCTCACCAGAGATCAGATGGCGAGTTTCAGGCAATTCAATCCGGAATTCAGAGCAAGGGTAAGGAATATTAATATTTCCCTGATTGACAAACGTCACCAGATGCTGAAAGAAATGGCCGGAGAAACAAGCGATAATACCAGGCTTGATGCTCTTTCAGATTCAATAGGCAGTCTGCATGCTGAGCTTAAAAAGCTGACATACAGATATTATATTGATTTTAAAAAAATTTGCGATAAACAACAACAGCAAAAGCTCGAACAGCTGTTCGGGGAAATGTTTGCCACAGATATTCAGACCAGAAGGAATGGACAGAGGAATCCTTATGGAAGAGGTCGCGGCAGAGAAATACTTGATCAATAGTTATAAACACTTAATTTTTATGGTTATGAAAACAAAACTTTTTATTACAGGACTGGCTTTTATGGCATTGACAGCAATAGTTGCTGCACAGGATAATACAAGAGGACAAATTCAGCAACCTCCAAGGCAGGCAGGAAGCGGTAACTTTGTAGATGCAGACAAAAATGGCATTTGTGATTATTATGAAACGAACCGGCAATTCAACAGGAGCGGACGCAGGATGGGCAATGCTGCAGCAACAGGCAACAGAAGAGGATTGCCTGCAGGACAGGGGCGCGGGCTAAGGCCTGATCAAGGCCGCGGGCTTGGCCCGGGTAAAGGACAGGGAATTGCTCCCGGCGGAAGATATTTTGTCGATGAAAATAAAAACGGGATATGTGACCTGCGTGAAACAACTCCTGCCAAATGACCTGGGATTAGCGGCCAGGCTAACGGAATGGGCTTTGGGAGCTAGCAATACAAAACGGCTGGCAATATGCATATTTACCAAAAAATCCCGTAATATCGATTACGGGATTTTTTGAAAATGCTTAACGTTTTCTTCTCTTAACTTTCTCCGCTATTCATTTGAGTGCGCCAGCTGTGTTATGACTGAATTCCTGACACATCATTTTTTACCAGGGCCTGTTCCTCTGGAGACTTTTGCAGCATTATGCTGCGGAGTGGTAGTACGTGCTCCTTTGTTTTTAGCAGCAGCTTTTTGCTGTTCCATGATCTGATCACGGTTTTGGGCAGCTGCCTGTTTTCTCATTTCCTTCTGTTGCTTTTTCAATTCTTTCTTCTGCTGTTTAAGAGCTTTTCTTTCCTGATTCCTTGCCTGTTTCTGCTCTTTGGTCATCTGACCTGTATTCTGATACTGACCCTGTGTCTGGGTCTGAACTGATGCTGCTGACCGATTTTGTTTTTCAGTCTGAGCCTGGGTCCTTTTGCCAGCCCGGGTTTGGGACTGGGTTTGTGTTGCATCCTGAGCTGTAATACATATACTTATCAGGAGAGCAACCGCAGTCATTAACATTCTACTTTTCATCTTTTTGTCAATTAGTGGTTAATCTAACGTCAATATTATGATGATAAGTATGAAGTATTAATGAATTTTATAAAATCTGGTTATCTGATTTTAAAAACCGAAACAACTCTGAGGCACGATGGCAGAAGCCTGTTCCGCGGTCAGTGCTGACTGGCTGATATCACCTTATACCGAGGAGATCCATCACTCCGTTGATGAAAGTCAGAGGGTGCATTGGATTTCCTGGAACGTACAGATCAATATGATGACTGCTGATAAATTCCCTTTTGATGGTTCCGGAAGGTACGTTTTCCTGATTTGCCATGCCATTTGCAAAGATTCCTCCGCTGATGGCATCAGTGCCCGCAAGAATTATGATCTTTGGTTCAGGCACAGCATCATAACAGATTTGCAGGGCTTCTGACATATTTTCGCTTACCGGACCGGTAATTACAATTCCGTCGGCATGACGTGGAGACGCAACAAACTCAATTCCATAACGGCCTGCATCAAAGTTTACATTGCCCGATGCGCTCAGCTCCATTTCACAGGAATTATCTCCTCCGGCAGAGACCTGCCGGAGCTTTAATGAACCCCTGAAAACTCTTCTTATTTCCCTTCGAATTTTCCCTTCATCCAATCTTAAAAGGGTATCTGCGCCAGGATGCACAACAAGGTCATCCCTCTTATTTACAGCAATTCTGTAATCATTTGTGAATTTTACCTTCCCGGGAAAGGCAAATGAGCATTCCCTGCAGAAAACACATTTTCCCAGGTCAATTGATCCGCATTCCCTGTTTATTGCCAGCACGGGGCACAATGCACAGACCATTTCAATCTCTTCCCGGCTTATGTCTCCGGAAATAACAGGTCTTCCCCTGAATACGTCAGAAACGCTTTGAGTGCGCAGGTTCTTTACGTATTGCCTGCCATGGCTTTTCAGAACTTTTATCTCTTTAAGCATAATGAGAAGATAAGAATATTGTTATAAATCGTGCCCGCAATATGAAAGGTTAAAGCTTTTATTGCATACCGGGAAGTCAGATATCTCCTGATTGCGGACTGCCAGGGCCAAAGCCATCCAGTTATGGATTGAAGGATCTTTAACCTTGTAACATTCAAGATTGCCATTTCCGTCGGTGATGGCGATATGACAAATTTCTCCCCGCCATCCTTCAATAACTGAAATACCCATGCAATCAGGTTTTAATTTATAATCATATACCGGCTTGCCGTAATCCCTGGTTTTCTGCCTCCACAGTTGTATGAGTTCCCTTATGATTTTTACAGATTCCCGGGCTTCAAGGTTACGGAGCATTGCTCTTGCTCTTACGTCACCGGTATCAAGTGTAACCATATTCACATTATACTTCCTGAAATACTGAAAAGGATGAGTTTTTCTGATATCCCTTTCAACGCCGCACATTCGTGCCGTCATACCAACAGCGCCTATGTCGAGCATCTGTTGTTTTGTAACTTTTCCCCTGTCCTCAAATCTGGCCAGCACGCTCTGGAGGGAATAAATAAGATCCGTTACCTGAACAAACCTTCTTCCAGTGTCATCAAGCATTTTCAATATTTCATCAGCAATCTTATCAGTAAGAGGGTAATTAGTCCCTCCGGGACGTATCATTCCTTTGCTGAAACGATTGCCGCACCATAACTGGGTTGTGTTAATAACTGTAGTCCTGAGAGCTTCACATACCACCTGCCCTAGCTGATAGGCCACATCAGCACAAAGTGCAGCTGTGTCTCCTATATGGACAGCAAGTCTTTCCATCTCAAGGGCAATGCATCTTTCAATCTGCAATATTTCATCAACCTCAATACCTGCCAATGATTCAACAAGTTGTGAATGGGCTAGGGCATGCCCTGCCACTGTATCACCAGCAATGCTTTCAGAAAGTATACATCTCTGCAAGGGATTGTCTTTCGAGATAAAAAGCTTTTCTATGCCACGATGCTGGTACCCAAGCTGAATCTCGAGATGCAGAACTTTTTCGCCATTACAGATAAACCTGAAATGCCCCGGTTCAATTACCCCCGCGTGTATAGGCCCGACTCCCACCTCGTGCAATTCCTCGCTTGCAATGGTATAGAAGGGATAACCAACCATCGTTTCTGATCTGTCCGAACGATCGTGCGGATATCTGACAGGCTTCAACCAGGGGTGTCCGGTGAATTCAACGCCGTAATTCTCATGAATCTCCCTTTCAAAAAATTGAAGTCGCGGGCAGGTCACAGCCAGGGACCTTAAAACTAGTTCATCTTTTCTCGTTTCATGGGAAAACACTGCTATTTCAGCTGTAGCATCATCAGCTATAAAGCAATAAAACCTTAACAGATCATTTGATCTAACACAAAAGTAATTGAGACAGTGTTTTGTACTGTTCTTTAACAGATCACAAACCAGGAAATAAAAATCTTCATATTTTAAACATGGTATCGCATCAAGGTGAACCGGCGATGAATTGTTCCTTAACATAGTATATTGCACCTGGCTCATATCGGATTTTTATTTTGGCAAAACAGCAATGCTTTGATTAATGAGATCAACCAGAAATTGTGGCTGATAAAAGCACATGGCAATTACCAGTCCCAGAAAAACAAACTGGCTGACTGTTTCAACAGAATTCACTTTACCCGGAGGCAAAGGCGAATAATTACCGCGCGGGGAAGAAAAGACAATATGCATTATCCTGGTGCTCATCGCATAGATCACAAAGCAGAGAAGAATGATCACAAGCGAAAGTATTAACCACTGATCATTGGAAACCAGTTCCTTAAAGATCATAAACTCAGAAATGAACAATCCCGAAGGAGGGATTGCCAGTATACATATCATTCCTGCTAAAAGCACCAGCGCACCTGCAGGATACAATTTCATATAATTTCCGCATTCATCAAGCCTGAAAGTGTGAAGAATCCGCGAAAGCTGACCCATCTGAAAGAAAAGTCCCGATTTCGTCAGTGTATGCAATATCAGCAGCAGAAGTGCTGCATAGTAACCAATTCCCCCTGCTCCTATGGCTATAGCCACCAACCCCATATTTTCGAGGCTTGAATATGCCAGCATCCGCTTAAGGTGTTTGGCTTTAAGCATATAGCCTGCTGCAATCAGCAATGAAAGCAGGCCTGAAAGTATCAGGACATTATTCATAAAGGGCAGGATGGGGGATGATGAGAATAATTTATATACACGGAAAATTGCAAGAAAGCCGACATTCATAAGAGTAGTGGAAATAAGGGCGCTGACAGGAGGGGGAGCTACGGAGTGCGCATCGATTGTAACGGTATGCATCGGGAAGAGGCCCATTTTGGTGCTGAATCCTATCAGGACAAAAACAAAAGCAATCTTCAGATACATGGGATTGGCCTGGTTTAGTATACCTGAGAGAGAAGCGAAAGACAAGGTCGAAGCATCTTCACGGCCATAAATGAAACCAAGGAATAAAATTCCCAGATAGGCCAGGGCAATTCCTGTTGAACAGATGAAAACATATTTCCATGCAGCTTCAAGAGCAATTTCTGTCCTGTCGTAATAGATCAGTGCTGCAACGGCAAGAGTTGTGGCTTCAACAAATATCCATAATACAGTCATCCCGTTTGCAAGGTAAGCGCCTGACATGAACATCATCAATGCAATAAGCGCAGAATGATATATATTGAATCGCTTTACTTCGTCCCCTGAAGCATATATGAATCCATGATAAATTACAGGTACCGCTAAAAATGATAATGCTGAAAGCAACAAGACTCCTTCTGGTGTATAAGTAAAATAAATGAGTTCCGTTTTTCCCAGGCTGGCCCAGCAATAGATTGTGAATAAAATATGCAGCAATGCGTATCCTATTGCAGTAATCCTGGTGAACGTCCTGTTTCCGAGCAGTACTATCAGGATGCTCATTAATACCGAAATGATATAAAAAAATAAAAGAATCATTTTCCTAATCTTTTAACTTTGTCAGCTCATTGGTATGTGCCCTGAGCCTTAATCCGAAGAACCCCAGAATCAGTACCCCCACAAAAATGTCGAGCAGTATTCCTATATTGATCAACATTGGCATCTCGCTTCCGACAGCCAGGGAAAAAATGAAAACTGCATTCTCAATTATAAGGAATCCTATGAGATGTGAAATGATCAGCCGGTGAGTAACAATCAGCAACAATCCTGTAAACAGGGAAAAAAGGGCTATGACCATATAAATCGTATTTATGAAAGGATTTATAAGGGAATTGGCCAGTATCACGCTTATAAGGAGTGCAAATATCGACATGATAAGAAGGTAGAATCCCGGCATTGCCTGATTGTGGACTTTGTAAACACCCGACCTCTTAATGATCCTGACCAGAAGATCGGGTATCAGCAAGGTTTTAAAAAGGAATGACTCAGCCACAATGAAGATCAGGTTGGCAGTATTGACTTCTCTCAGTTCAAATATTGCAATCCCGCAAAGCAATAATCCCTGCATTGCAATCAGCCTTGAATAAATTATCAGTCTCTCTGCAGAAGCAAAGTATACAAGGGTTATCGCAAACAGTACAATAAAATAATTAATCATCTTCCTTTACTATGCCAATTTATCCGTCATTATCAGTATTATGAGAAATGCAATCCAACCGATTGATGAGAGAGTGAGAATGAATTTCGGGTTAAGGTTCATCTTATTTCGTGCTCTGAATGACTCGGTCAGGCCGATTATTACTGCAACCGATGCCTGAATTGAGAAGAATAAGGCAATCTGCAGAAAGACATTCCAATCAGCAGGAACAAGCACGTTGCATATCAGGGCGCCATAAATCGCAAATTTCAGGTAAGATCCGATGTGGATCAGGGCTTTATCGAATCCGCTGTTATCAAGTATCATGACTTCATGGATCATGGTAAGCTCAAGATGTGTTTTCGGATCATCAACAGGGATCCTGCTGTTTTCGACCATAGCGATCTGAACGAGGAGATAAAATCCTATTATGCTGAATATTAACACATAATGACTCCCTGTGATAAAGAAATTGCTGAATATTTCTGAGAAAGAAGTAAATCCCGTAAACATCGCAAAAGTGGCCAGCAGGATGAAAAATGCCGGTTCCACGAGCATTGAGTAGAAAGCTTCGCGACTGGCTCCCATCCCTTCAAAACTGCTGCCCGTATCGAGAGCTGAAATGATGGCAAAAAATTTGCCCAGGGCAAGCATATAAGAGAAGAAAACAAAATCTCCATCAAAAGATATTATTGATCCCTGATTGGTAAAAGGGATAACCAGCATGGCGCAAATAATGCCTGAGAGTGTTATTGCAGGAGCAATCTGAAAAATTAATCCGGTAGTATCACTGAACACTGAGCCTTTCCTGAGCAGCACGATAATCTCCCTGAGGGGCTGTAACAGCCCCGGGCCTTTACGGCCCGAGGCAATGCTTTTAGTTCGCAGGATTATTCCCGGGAAGAAAAATGCTGTAATCAATATCAATGCAAATCCAAGCATTATCAGATAAGATTAAAATAGGTTAACAGAAACACAAGCAGCATAAAAATGAATGCATACAAGATATAATGCTGAATTAGGCCAGTCTGCATTACTGCAATCTTCTTAAGAAGATCTGACAGGAAGTCTACCGGTTTGTCAATCAGGTATTTTTTGAAAATATCGTCATTCCGCGTTGTAAAATTCCTTTCCCCGGGGAATAGTTCATTCTCCTTTATCTCTTTCATGAACTTTTTCGTTTGGAGAACAGGTTTTGCAACATGGTTATAGTTGTACGCATAGGAGGAGGCTGTATACTGATGCCTTGATGTACACGCTGTATAACCACACCCCCATGTGGGCCCGGTCGTGACAACTTTTGATTTAAGATGGAAATGCCTGTAAATAAGAAGGCTCACGGCGGTTAAAACAAATACCGCGCTGATTAAGCTTATCTTCATCAGGTTATCAACTGCAGGTCCCGCAACTGTTGCGATGCCTGTAAGATTGAATGACTGGATTATAATGGTGAAAACAGGCCTGACAAAAAACATTGGTATCAGTCCAATCAGAACAATAAAAGTCAGATTGATATATTGCGGCAATAGCATGGCCTTGCTGACTTCCTTTGCTTCTGAAGCTTTCCTGGTACGCGGCACTCCAAGAAACGTTATGCCGAATGCTTTTGTGAAGCAAAAGACCGCCAGTCCGCCTATTAGTGAAAGAGCTACTATAGTTCCCAGGATCAGTATGGATTGATATAAATTGGCGGCAGACAAACTTTTGAACATCCCTGCGTAAATGAGATATTCGGAAATAAATCCGTTGAAGGGCGGTAATCCACATATTGCAAGAGAGCCGGTCAGAAAAAGAACCGATGTTTTCGGCATATTCCTGATCAAGCCTCCCAGTTGTTCAATGTCCCTTGTACCGGATGCCTTGTATACTGATCCGGCGCTGAAAAAAAGAAGTGATTTGAAAAGTGAATGGTTAAAAACATGAAGCAAGCCTCCGCCAAAACAGAACAGACTAAGGATTTGATTACCCGTTGCAAGGCCTACCATCCCCAGGCCTGTTCCCATTCCTATTATCCCGATATTCTCAATGCTGTGATAAGCCAGGAGGCGCTTAAGATCGTGCTGCATAATTGCCATCATTACACCAAGGACTCCCGATATAACCGAAATGACCACTATTGTAATACCTATTGTCATCATATCATGCTGAACGAACATGAGTACTCTGAAAATACCATAAATACCCATTTTTATCATCACTCCCGACATAACGCCCGAAACGTGTGACGGAGCTGCGGGATGTGCCTCCGGAAGCCATGAATGCATCGGGATAAAACCGGCCTTTACGCCAAAACCTATTAAGAAAAGCACGAAAATGAGAATATTTGAATGATCGGAGAAATAATCACCCAGGGAGTCGAAACTCATGTTGCCTGTATCCCTGCCGACAATAAGGAACGCGATCATAATAAAGAACATCCCTGCATGCATTTGAATAAGATAGTTAATTCCCGTTTTCATGATCTTTCTTTCCTCTGCGTCAAAGATCACCAGTAGAAATGATGACAGCGCCATGATTTCCCAGGCAATAAGGAAAGGCAGGCCATCGCGAATCATAACTACCATTATCATCGAAATATAAAGCCACATGTATGAAAAGAAATGTATTGAAATCCGAAGGGAGTTTTTTGTATTGTAATGCGGCTTAATATAGTCTCTTGCATAAAGAAATCCAGTAATTACAGTGATATTTATTACCACCAGGAAAAATGCAGAAAGCCTGTCGATTGTCAGAATCAGTCCATTTTGAAGAAAGGGCAGGCCTATATCCAGCTTAACGGGCCGTGCGGTGCCGGAAAAAGCATCTGCCAGCCAGACTGAGCTGAGAATTATGCCTCCTGCAAGTACTAAAAGTGAATAATAGTACTTAAAAGCTTTAGGTACAAAGAATACAGGAAATGTCAGTAACAAAATGATCAGGAACAGGGTATTACTCATTGACTTGTGTAACTATTAAATCCTGGACAGCTATTCACATGGTATTTTGTAAAGCCATGTTGGATTTACTGCAATTAATTATTAAATAGGCATTTAGAATCCTGCTTGCCTTTTTTTAATTTTGAGCACAAAAGTAAATAATAATTCCTCTCGATATGCAAGTGTATTCTTTTCCTTATCAGGGATGCCAAAAAGATGCATATTTATAATGATCTGAAAATCCCGCCATGTTTAAACCAGATTTTGATGAATGCCCTGAAGGGCGCTTTTGCGTGATCAGAAAGAATTATCCCCGGAATATGGGTTTTTAATGCTTTTCCTGAGCATCTCAACTGTTCTTAATAGCCTGTTTGATCTCGTTTCTGCTTTTTTCGCCTCAACAATCCATCTGACATACTCCTTCCGGTTTGTATATGACAGGCCATTGAAATAGTCATGTATGACTGGCTCCTTTTGAAAATGTTCCATAAGATCATCCGGCACCTCTACTTTCCTCTCCCCGGTTTCTTCCTCAATTATAACATGGACCGTATCGCCAGGTTCTTTCCCGATTGCTTTGCGTACTTCTTTTGTGACACCGAGCCAGTGACATCCTCCGCCCATTCTTACCAGAGATCCTGAATATGGGAAACCATCGATAAATGCCTTGACCTTAACCCTCCCCCTGCCATTGAACACTTCTTTCACATCATAGGGAAACTCAATATATCCTGCATTGATATTTTCGTGCTTCTCTATGACCGCATCAAATTCGAAACGTGTTATTGCCATTAAATTTCAGAATAATCCTTCCGCCAACATATAGCTAATTTAGCAAAAAGTATGTGTTCGTAAACCTGATTATTGCAGATAAAGCTGCCTGATTGGGATAACAAGCAGAATTATCAGGTTCATCAGATTAGTTCATATATTTGCACCTCAATTAAGGAAAGTTGATAAAATGGACAAAACAGAGATAGGACAGATCCTTGAAAATCAAAAGAGATTTTTCGCCTCAGGCAGGACACTTGATATAAATTACAGGCTTGAGAACCTTAAGAAGCTTAGAAATCTGATTCTCGATCATGAAGAAGAACTTATTGAAGCTCTCCGCAAGGATTTCGGCAAACCTGCATTCGAGGTTCTTGCAACGGAGTCGAGATTTACCCTTGTGGAACTCAACATTATGATACGCAATCTCAGGAAATGGGCAGGCAGGCAAAGAGTAAAAAATACGCTGGTTAATTTCCCGGGGAAAAGTTACCTCATAGCCCAACCCTATGGACAGGTTCTGGTTCTTTCTCCCTGGAATTATCCCTTTCAGCTTTCCATAGTCCCGGCAATGAGCGCTCTTGCAGCAGGCAATTGTGTTATTCTGAAAGTCTCTCAGAAGGTTCCTCACACAATAGATCTTATTTCAAAGATTCTCGACCATTTTCCGAAGGAACTTATTGCATTGATAAGAGGAGAGCACTCCCTTAGTGATTACCTTCTGAATTATGCATTTGATTATATCTTCTTTACCGGAAGCACACAAGTTGGAAGAAAGGTGATGCTTAAAGCTGCTGAGAACCTCACTCCTTTCACTCTCGAACTGGGCGGTAAAAATCCATGTGTGGTTACCGCTGATGCAAAACTCGATTTTGCAGCAAAAAGGATAGCTTCCGGGAAATTTATTAATGCGGGCCAGACATGCGTAGCTCCAGATTACCTCCTTGTTGACGAAAGGGTGAAAGATAGTCTTTTAGAACTTCTCATCAATATCTTAAAATCGTTCTATAGTGAAGACCCTGAAGGCAGCAGAGATTATTGCCGGATGGTTAATATCCAGAAAACCAATAGGATGGAATCATTCGTTAAAAACGGTAATTTATACTATGGAGGAAGCTTGAGCACCGAAAAATGTTATGTGGAGCCTACCATTATTACCGGTGTCATGCCAGATGATCCTATAATGCAGGAAGAAATTTTCGGCCCGATACTTCCGGTTGTCACTTTTCATGATTTCAGCGAGATTTATCCCATCATAAATCGAAATCCAAAGCCTCTTGCAGCATATATTTTCACTGGCAGCAGAAAACTGGCAAGGGAGTTTCTCTCAGGAACGCAGAGTGGCTCTGCAGTAGTCAACGATACAGTCATGCAGGTCGCCTCTGCATATCTTCCGTTCGGAGGCATAGGTCCCAGCGGAATAGGACGTTATCATGGCAGAAAATCATTCGAGGCATTCTCAAACATGAAGTCGGTTCTGGAAAAATCCACTCTTTTTGACATCCCTGTAAGATATCCTCCCTATACTGCCTTCAAGGAAAAAGCCCTGAAAATGCTGATGCGGTGAGAATGCTGAAAGTGCAGGCAGGACTTCTGTTGAAATCCGGCTGAGTTTACTATCATGATACTGAATCACTCATGATAGTCCGTACCATTTCCGTAACTTTTCTAAAATCGATTTTCCCCGTGGCCATCATTGGTAATTCATTGATAACCAGAAATTGCCTTGGAAGGGCTATGATTGGAAGGTGATTCATCAGTTTCCGAAGTATCTCGGTTTTGTTTACTTCCCTGGTAACTGTAGCCACTATATAGGATCCTTTTTTAGTGTCAGGTATTTCAACGACACAGCATGAGACCCCTTCGGGAAGAAGTTTTTCAAGGATGTTCTCAACCTTTACAAGGGAGATCATTTCTCCCCCGACTTTTGCAAATCTCTTAAACCGGCCTGCATGCCACAGATAACCATCTTCATCGAAAAAGCCCATGTCGCCTGTATTATACCAGCCGTCAACAAGTACTTCAGCAGTAAGTTCGGGATCATCATAATAGCCTTTCATAACCGAATCTCCCTTGACCATGATCTTCCCCACCATGCCCTGAGAACACTCTTCTCCTGTTTCGAAATTCTCAATGCGCACCTGAACATCAGGTATTACCTTCCCTGTGCTCCCCGGCCTGTTAAATTCAGTCGTATTTACCGAAATTACAGGAGATGTTTCGGTTGCCCCATAACCTTCAAGAAGGGTGACTCCATGCTTTTGCCTGTATCCTTCTCTCAGCGCATCAGGGCATTTATCGGCACCTGCCACCATTAATCTCAATGACTTGAAATCACCAGGTTCTGATTTCTGGAGATATCCCCAGAAAAAACTTGGGGTACCCACCATGATTGTTGGCCTTTCTTCCCTAGCAGTCCTGCTTATCGCCTGAAAATCCAGCGGATTGGGACACGATACCATAGTCATGCCATAGTAAAAAGGAACCCAGAGATCAACAGTCAGGCCAAAAATGTGGTAAAAGACAAGATTTGCCAATAAAATATCCGACTCATTAATCTTCACATAATCACCGAAGCTTTTTATGTTGGATGCAATATTCCGGTGCGAAAGCTGTACTGCTTTCGGATCTTTTTCGCTACCGCTTGTGAAAAGGATTGCTACAGTATCATTCTCATTCCCTTTGTGGATGCAGTTGAGGATCATACTTAAAGGAAGTTTGGTTTTCAAAGCGGCTTTTAGCTTTTCAACTGTGGTAACACTTTTCATTATGTCTTCAATGAGCACCATGCCTTCAATTACCGGACAGTTTATTTTTTCCAGAAGTGCTTTCGAAGTAATGATTGTCCTGAACTTGCATTTCTTCTGTGCATATCTTGCATTTGCCTCAGCACCTGTCGAATAGTTTATCATAACAGGTATTCTGCCGCTCATCAGGGCTCCGACTGTGGCAAGAGCACATCCGGCAGATGTAGGGATCATGATCCCAATAAATCCTTTATCATATTTTTTGAATTTTGAACTCAGGATAAGCGCTCCAATCAGAGCTCTCGAATAAGTTATATTCTTACCCGTTGCCTTATCAATAACTGCCAGCTTCCCGGCGTGCTTCTTTGCCATTCGAACAAACTGCTGATGTAATAACATAATAACAACTGTTTTAAAATGTTTAAAAGTTTTAAAGGCCGAATATAATTATTATTGTTATATTTCAAACAAGACCGGAAAAATCATTCGAATTTTCTGCTTGGAACATAACTGTTATATATGCCTTATTTAATGTTCTTTACATGATCGTTTTACCTGTTTGGTGATGAATATATTATGCCCGGTCGAAATTTAATACCTGAATAAACAGAGAAACACCTCTCCTGACATCTTAACTTTTACCCGCTCGATCTGCCAGAGCAAAATGACAGGAAATATTTATCAGAATTACCGCATTCAAAATCAATATATTTCATAAAATTGTTATTTATTACATATCAAACCAATCAATTATGGATAAGGATATATTAATAATAGGAGCAGGCATATCGGGTTTATCAACAGGCTGCTATGCACAGATGAACGGTTACGGGACAGCAATTTATGAAATGAACAAAGTCCCCGGAGGACTGTGCACAGCATGGCAGCGAAAGGGATATACATTTGATATCAGCATGCATATGCTGATGGGCTCTGTATCCGGCCCTATGCATAAAATGTGGGAGGAACTTGGGGTGACTGGAAATTTTAAATTTCATTTTCACAGACAGATTTCACAGATCGAAGGACTGGGAAAAAAGCTGAATTTTTCTGTTGACCGGAAACAGCTTGAGGATGATATGACAGTTATTTCTCCGGATGATGAAAAGCTGATAAAGGAATTTACCAGGCTTATCTTCGGCCCCGATATAATGAAAGCAGCATCCCTGAAGCCTGCCATGCTCATTACTTTCGCCGACAGAATAAGGCAGATACCTTATATTCTTCCATTGATTGGGGTTTTCACGAGATACAAAAGGATGACTGTCCAGGAGTTTGCAGCGAGGTTCAAAAGTCCTTTTCTTCGGGAAGCGGTCAGGTTTTTTGTAGACGCTCCGGGCTGGCCGATGCCTCGATTCCCTATGGTGGCCTTGGCTGGATTTGTAAGAAGTGGAATTACTGAAGCAGGTGTACCTCTTGGAGGCTCACAAAAAGTGATGTTTAGTATTGCAAACCTCTATAATCAGCTTGGCGGAGAGATACATTACAACAGCTTCATTACTGATCTCATTATTGAAAATGGCAGAGTGGCAGGCATCAGGTTGAAAGATGGTACCGAGCACAGGGCAAAAAGGATAATCTGGGCAGGCGACGGATATAATCTCATTTTTAATATTCTCGGCGGAAAGTATCTGGATAATAAGATCAGGAACATGTATGAAACCTGGATACCCGTTAAGCCGATAGTTCACGTGATGATCGGAGTAAACAGGGACCTGTCGGCAGAACCTCCCCGGATCATCTTTGAACCTGAAGAACCTGTAACAATTGCCGGCAGGGAACACAGGTGGATGACTGTTTTACACCACTGTTTTGACAAAAGCATGGCCCCTGAAGGCAAATCAGCCGTTGAAGTATGGTTTGATACTGAATATGAATACTGGGATGACCTGGCAAAGGACAGAATAAATTACAATGCAGAAAAACAACGTATTGCAGAATATGCAGTCAGGCAGCTTGAGAAACGATGGCCCGGTTTCTCCTCTCAGATAGAAATGATTGATATACCAACACCTGCAACATATGTGAGATATACGGGCAATTATAAGGGATCCCCTGACGGGTGGTACATTACCGATGCCAATATGAATGTGTCGGAACCTGTTCGAACACTTCCGGGGCTTGAAGGATTATATATGGTTGGTCAGTGGACTGCACCTTTTACAGGAACAGTAATGGCCGCATTGTCAGGCAGGCAGATAATCCAGTTTTTGTGCATCGGGGATAGCAAAAAGTTTATACCTGAATCACTTTATAAGACTATCCCATTTCAACAGTGACAGAATGGGTCGTTCCGGTCTCAAAGACAGGTAACAAATTAGAGTTATGCTTCTTGCCGTCGATCTGAACCCTGACAATCCCCTTGTTTACATTGTTGTTATTAAATATCCTTATTTTATAGATTGCTCCCCTGAATTTACGCATCACCTGATAACTTTCCCATGATTTCGGGATACAGGGATCGATCCTGAGTCCATCATATTCCGGTTTGATCCCCAGAATAAACTGGCTTATTGCATAGAAATTCCACGATGCACTTCCTGTGAGCCATGAGTTTTTGGCTTCACCCGGCTTGAATGAGTCTTTCCCTGCTATCATCTGAGCATAGACATAAGGCTCGGTTTTGTGCAGTTCGCTTATCTCTTCAAGATAAGAAGGGCAGATCTTCCTGTAGTAATCCCACGCCTGGTCGCCTCTGCCAATGATTGTCTCGCCAATCATTATCCATGGATTGTTGTGACAGAAGACGCTTGCATTTTCCTTGTAACCTGCAGGATAGCTTGAGATTTCTCCGTATTCCATATAATACCTGGTAAATGGAGGCTGATTAAGCAGAATACCAAATTTTGTATCCAAATGTTTTCTGACCGAGTTGAGGGCTTTTTCACAAAGACCTTCCTCCAATCCTATTCCTGCCATAACACACCAGCCATTAGATTCAATGAATATCTTTCCCTCCTCATTATCATTGCTTCCAACCTTATTTCCATAATAATCATAAGCCCTTACAAACCATTCTCCATCCCAGCCGTACTCTTTTACTGCCAAAATCATTTTATCTATCTCCTTTTGAGCCCTGTCGGCTTCTGAGGTTTTGCCAAACCTTATGCAGAGATTTTTGTATTCATTCCCGTACACTATAAATAAACCTGCTATCATTAATGATTCTGCCTTTGTGCCTTGGGTTTTGTTTTCCGTAGTCTGGAACGATTCATCGGGATCGTTCGAGAAGCAGTTGAGGTTCAGGCAGTCATTCCAGTCAGCACGTCCTATCAATGGCAGGTCATGGGGGCCCAGATTGTTCACTACATGATCAAATGAGGCAGTAAGGTGGTCAAAGAGTGGACGTGCAAGATCAATATTGTTATCAAAAGGAACTACTTCATTTAGGATGCCGAAATCACCTGTTTCCTTTATATAACTTATAACTCCCAGTATCAGCCATAACGGGTCATCATTGAATCCACCGCCAATATCATTGTTTCCACGTTTGGTTAAAGGCTGATATTGATGGTAACAACCGCCATCCTGAAATTGGGTTGAAGCAATATCGATAATACGTTCGCGTGCTCGTTCAGGAATCTGGTGTACGAACCCGATCAAATCCTGGTTAGAATCACGAAAACCCATTCCCCTGCCAATTCCGCTTTCGAAGAATGAGGCCGAACGCGAAAAACAGAAGGTTATCATGCATTGGTACTGGTTCCAGATATTGACCATCCGGTCGAGCTTATCATCCCCTGAGTTAACAGTATAAATGCTGAGCAGGTTGTCCCAATAAAGGCGCAGACGGGTCAGTGCAGAATCGACCTTTTCTGAGGTATCGAATCTGGCAATCAGGTCTTTTGCCCTGGTCTTATTAATAACACCGCAGGACTCCCATTTTTGTTCCTCCGGATTTTCAACATAACCCAGTATGAATACAAAATCCCTGGATTCTCCCGGTTTCAGACTTAGTTCAATATAGTGAGAAGCAATAGGCGACCAACCATGTGCAATACTGTTGGAAGGCTCTCCCCGAATGACCACCCTGGGTTCATCAAAACCATTATAAAGTCCAAAAAAAGATTCACGGTCGGTGTCAAAACCCTCTATGGGAGTATTAACCGAGTAAAATGCATAATGATTTCTACGTTCCTTGTATTCTGTTTTATGATAAATGACTGACCCTTCGACTTCCACTTCACCTGTTGAAAAATTGCGTTGGAAGTTTTCCATATCTGTAGATGCATTCCATAAGCACCATTCGGTTAAAGAAAAGATTTTAAGATTCTTCCCTTCCGATGAGTTATTGGTGATAGTCAATTTCTGGACTTCAGCCCATGTCTTAAGCGGGATAAAAAATAGTATCCGGGCTGAAACACCGTTTTTTGCACCTTCAACTGAAGTATAGTTTAACCCATGCCGGCATTCATATTTATCCAAAGGTGTTTTACAGGGTTTCCAGCCAGGTGACCATACCGTAGCACCATCCCTGATATAAAAATAACGGCCTCCGCTGTCCATTGGCACATTGTTATACCGGTAGCGTGTCAGGCGCCGGAATTTGGCATCCTTATAGAAAGTGTATCCTCCAGCTGTATTAGAAATGAGCGAAAAAAAGTCTTCACTTCCAAGGTAATTAATCCATGGCCAGGGGGTTTCAGGATTGGTGATCACATACTCCCTGTTCTGATCGTCGAAATGTCCGAATTTCATAGTATTAATTTGATTATTTATCCCAAGTACTACATAATGTAATTAATGCCGGAGGAATCATGCAGGTTCACCCGCTCTTCTTCTGTTCAATTCTTTTGTAATGGTATCCATTTTCATCTGGTTTAACGGATAAAGTGTCATGATACCGGCAGCGATAAGAGCTATTACTGTGGGTATCCAGCTCATCAGCATAACTATTCCCGGGATGGCGCCCTGAATGGATTCGGCATTTTGTCCGTCATAATTGAATGCAGCCAGCACAAATCCTATAATTGCACCGGCAACACCTCCTCCGAACTTTGTCGCAAACGAACCTGCAGAATATACGAGTCCTGTTGCCCTGCGTCCGTTCCTGTATTCTGAATAATCGGCAGCATCACCAAGCATTGCAAAAAACAGGGTAGGGAATATTGCCGCTGCAAATTCGGAGATAATACCGAGGGTAAAAAGGGCAATCAGGTCTTCCGGCCCGCAAAAGACTATTGATGCATTTACTAATCCGGAGAAGATAAATGCTGCTATAAACAAATTACGCTTCCCGAAACGTTTGCCCAGTGGAGATGTTATCATGGCACCGGCTATTGAAGACAGCATCAATGCGACCATAAACGAAGCAGCAAGCAGTTGCTTATGCAGGTAATGGGAAAAATATATGACCACAATGCCTTGTTTAATAGAGTTATATACGCTGAAAAGCAATCCTATGACAAGAAGTATGATCCACGGTTTGTTCCTTATAAGGTCTTTAAAATCCTTCACAAGGTTTGTCTTTTGCTCCTTCGGAGGCATCACACGCTCCCTTGTGGAAATAAAGGTCATCAGCATAAACAGTGATAAGAATACAGACAGAAGATAAATTGATTTTGTATAGCCTTTTTTCTGATCAATTACAGTAATCTCCTCTGCATTGAGGTTTTCCTCACCAGCAACTATGAAGGAATATTCTTTTTGTCCTTCCATTGAAAAACTAACTGCTTTGGAAGGCGCATTCCCTTCATAACTCAAGTCCTTTTCGGCCCATTCGAAAAGGGCTATTCCTTTTCTGGTCTGGATGTTAACGTTTTTCACATCCCGCTCAGCTGATACAACCACATTATATTTTTCACGTTCAAGTCTTGAGACCTCAATAACCGGATCAATATTGCCAAAATGTGCCACAAGGAACAAAAGAGCTCCCTGAACGACCATTCCGCCAGTAAATGCACCCACCATGCGATAAGAACCAAGGCTTGTTCGCTCTCTGTCATCACCTGTCATTACTGCCATTAAAGCACCATATGGGATGTTATTTGCTGTGTAGACAAGAGTAAATAAAATGTATGTGGTGTAGGCATAGATTATTTTACCTGCAGTACTTAAATTTGGAGCCGTAAAAAGAAGAGAGAGTGCTACACCCAGAGGAATTGCCGTCCATAAAATCCAGGGGCGGAATTTACCATATCTCGAGTTTGTCCTGTCGCAGACGATCCCCATCATAACATCGGTTACCCCATCGCTAAACCTGGCAACAAGCATAAGCAACCCCACAGCAGCAGGGTTAATGCCGAATACATCAGTATAAAAAATAAAAAGGAATGTTGAAACGCCGCGCCAGGCTATATTTGCAGCACCATCTCCAAGAGCGTATCCTATTTTCTCAGATATCTTAAGTTTTTGACTGATAATATTCATGGCAATCAGATTAGGTTGTTGAAAACGTTAACATGCATAAAATCCCGCTTTACTTTTATCACAGATTCTGCAATTGTTACTAAAATTAGGAATTTTTCCTGTACCATCAGTATTGAAAATATAGCATTCAGGTCAACATCCTGATTTAGATACCCCGGATATTTTGGCAACCATGGATTGAAGATTCCAGTAACATAATGAGGGAAGTAAATAAACTGACCGGGAGTTATCTGTAAAAGGTTAGAGATCAATCCTTAATGGCCATTTCAGAGTCATGTGTTTGTGTTTAAATCCGATATGCCTTCATGGCATTAAATAATCCTATTTGAAGTTTACAAGCCAGAGGATAATGCTATCGATACCTTAATGACCCCATTGTTATTTGCCGATGAATCAATACCTTTGGTATTTTGAAAAATCATTCAGAATTAGAAACAGGAAAGCCTTATAACAGTAATAAAGAGACGATAAAAAAATATGGAGATAAAGCACAAACCTAATATTGTAGAAGAGCCTTGGCACTCGTTTGAAATACAGGATGTTCTCAAAGAGCTCCGGACAACACGTTACGGGCTGGAATCGCCTGAAGTTGAAAAAAGGCTTGGATTTTATGGTCACAACAAGATGCCCGAGGGCAAAAAGATCACAATATGGGCCATCATCTTACACCAGCTGCTTAATCCCCTTATTTTTATACTTATTGCAGCAGCTGTTGCATCGGTGGCCATCGGCGAAGGGAAAGATGCTATTTTCATTTTTCTTGTGATCCTGATAAACAGCATCCTGGGTGCCACTCAGGAATACAATGCCGAAAAGAGCGCTTCAGGTCTGCAAAAGCTGTTAAAAATAAAGGCAAGAGTCAGGCGTGATGGCAAGGACCAGGAAATTGAATCAGAAAACCTGGTGCCGGGAGACCTGGTTTACCTGGATTCCGGAATTAAAGTTCCCGCTGATATGCGATTGCTTGAAGCCATAAATCTTGAAATTGATGAAAGCTTTCTTACAGGGGAATCCCTTGCTGCAAAAAAACGTGCCGGAGTTCTCCGCCATGATATTGGTGTTGCAGAAAGAACCAATATGGCTTTTGCAGGTTCGACAGTTATGCTAGGCAGGGGAACAGGAGTAGTGGTAGGAACAGGTATTTCAACACAGGTTGGCCTTATTGCCCGGAATGTCTCAGAAGGGAAATCAGCCAAGCCTCCTTTGATACTCAGGATGGAGAAATTTATTAAACAGATCACATACTTTATTTCAGCACTTTCAATATTACTTGCTTTTCTGTTGAGAATGAGAGGTATGGACTTTTCGGCAATATTTTTCTTTGTGGTAGCCCTGGCTGTATCGGCAATACCTGAAGGATTGCCTGTAGCATTGACTGTGGCTTTATCAATTGCCACCAGGCGAATGGCAAAACGAAATGTTATCGTAAGAAAACTTAACTCTGTAGAAAGCCTTGGAAGCTGCACCATAATTGCGAGCGATAAAACAGGAACACTGACTGTAAATGAACAAACAGTGAAAAAAATAATACTGCCTTACGGCAAAAGCTTTTCAATATCCGGAGAAGGTTACAACGGTGAAGGACAGGTTGATGACGACGATAATCCTGAAACGGAAATAGATCCTGAACAAAATGCTCATCTCAGGACCCTGATAAAGATAGGTCTTCTGGCAAACGAAGGTTCATTATACAGGGAAAATGACAATTGGAAATACCATGGTGATGCAATGGATATTGCACTTCTTGGCATGGGTTACAAATCAGGTCTGAATCCCGACGAGATCAGGAAGAATTATCCTCTTATAGACAAGATCCCTTATGAGTCGGAAAAGAAATTTTCCGCTGCATTCTGCAGCAGTAACGGAATGGTTATGATTGGAGCCAAGGGTGCAGTTGAAACTATATTGAGCTTTTGCAACAGGATGATTTCCGGAGATGATACAATAAGCATTGATAAGAAATCAATATCAAAACAAGCTGATGAAATGGCCGTCAAAGGCTACAGGGTGCTGGCATTTGCCATGGAAGAATATGAAAATTTCGAGAAAAAGGAAATCTATGAGACCACAGATATCCCGCCACTTGTTTTCTGCGGACTTGCATGTTTTATTGATCCATTAAGGCCTGAAGCAAAAGAATCTGTTAACACTTGTAAAAAGGCAGGCATCAAAGTGCTAATGATAACCGGCGATCATCCAGGCACTGCAGGCACCATAGCACAGGAACTGGGAATAATCGGAGAAGGACATAAGGTAGTTACCGGGGACATGCTCAGTGAAGCCGGAGCACATGACAGTCCTGCCTATGAACAACTTGTAGCATCAACAACCGTATTTGCGCGTGTTTCTCCCATCCAGAAACTGGAGATTGTTGATGTATTGATACGTGAGGGCGAGTTCGTTGCTGTTACGGGCGACGGTGTTAATGACGCCCCTGCCCTGAAGAGGGCAAACATAGGCGTAGCTATGGGATCAGGCACAGACGTCGCAAAAGAGGTTGGCTCAATGATAGTTCTTGATGACAACTTTTCCTCAATAGTAGCAGGAGTGGAAGAAGGACGATTTGCCTACGATAATGTCCGGAAGGTTATCTATCTTCTCATCAGTACAGGAGCAGCAGAAATCATACTGTTCATTCTGTCAATAATCGCCGGGCTTCCTCTTCCATTGCTTGCGGTTCAGCTGCTGTGGCTTAACCTGGTTACGAACGGAATTCAGGATGTAGCACTCGCATTCGAGGGAGGAGAACCGGGTACAATGCTGAAAATGCCAAGGAAACCCTCAGAATCAATATTTAACCGGTCAATGATAAGACAAACTTTAGTTGCCAGCGCAACCATGGGATTAGTAGTCTTTGGTTACTGGTATTGGCTCAATAATTACACCCAGATGAATGAGATACATGCACGCGGGCTGATATTGCTCCTCATGGTGTTCATGCAAAACTTCCATGTTTTTAACTGCCGCTCTGAAACATTATCAGCATTCAGGGTCCCGCTTAAGAGAAATATAATCCTTGTCTTTGGAGTGCTTGCTGCACAGGGTATCCATATCCTGAGCATGCAAATACCTTTTATGCAAAACATTCTCAAAATTGAACCCATAACAATCAACGAATGGTTATACGTCCTTTTTCTTGCAATCCCAATGATAATAAGTATGGAAATTTCCAAATATTTGACAGCATTAAAACTAAAGTAATCGGTGTCATTTGTAATAATTATTAAATCTATTTACTATGAGAAATTTGTTATTTGTGTTAGCTATGCTCCTGGCAGTTTCCTGTGCCTCAACAGTAAAATTCCCTTTATCGTCTGTTGCTCCGGCTGCCGATATAACGGCTGTAAAAAAGACGGATAAACACAACAACTTCACTATTAATGTAACGGCAAAAAATCTTGCCAGCGTTGACAGGATAGCTCCTTCAAAGAAGACTTATGTTGTGTGGGTGTCAACAAAAAATGAGGGCATAAAAAACATAGGACAGCTGAATGTCAGGAATGCCAAAACTTCATCACTGAAAACCCTTACTGCCTTTGATTTTGATGAGGTAATCATTACTGCTGAAGAGCAGGGCGACATCATGTACCCATCGGGTACTGAGATCTCACGCACAAGGATAAAATAGCAGGTAATTATCCATTCGCCTTTCAGAATACATCTACTGATATTAACTGAAAGGACCTTTTTAAAATCCTCGCCGTAGCTTTTGATAAAGCTGTCGGCAAGGATTTTCTTGGTTGTAGGGAAAAGACGAACTGCATGGCTGCCAACCAGGATGGTTTATTCAGAGCAAACAACCCCTGAAGTAATCGCTGAAGATTATTGGCATTTAAGGTTTGTTCTTTGTGCTTTCGAAGGTTCAGCAAAAGGTCCGTACATCGAATTTTTGAAAGAAGCACAGGCATCAGCTGTCTGTCCTTTGCCGGCCTGTGCCAGTCCAAGCTGAAAATAAAATTTAGCTTTAGCCTCAGCATCACCGGTTTCCATATCAAGTCCTTTCTGTGCATATTCTGCACCACTGTCAAATTTCTTTTGCTTGTTATATACATCGGCAAAGAAATAGAAAAGATCCTTGTCGTCGCCGTATTTTGCCGCCTTATTCAGGAGAAGTAGAGCTTCATCAAGATTTTCAGCCTGATTTGCCTGCGATCCTGCAGCACGGAAATATTCAAGTGCCACTTCAGATGCCTGTTTAGATCTTTCATCATCAGTTCCGGGAACCAACTTTGACAGGTACAGATCAATCGCCTCCTCAAAAGCTGCAGAGTTGTCCTGGCTCCTGTAAACCAACGCTTTGTTATAGATCGCGTTGGTATAATCGGGATTGATAATCAG
The DNA here is from genome assembly GCA_034005245.1 of Bacteroidales bacterium. GTDB lineage: Bacteria > Bacteroidota > Bacteroidia > Bacteroidales > VadinHA17 > LD21. Next base: position 44,236 of record JAVEVC010000005.1, on the reverse strand, counting down.
GAGAGAGTCGAAAGCCAACAGGGCATTTTCATAATCCTTATTTGTAAAGTAACTGGTGCCCATCGTATTATAAGCCTGTACCATTAATCTTTTTGCAGTTTCCTTGTGAGTTGCGGTTCCATATTTATCGGTTGCAGCCACTGCAACTTTTGCAGCCTGAACTATTTCGGATACAGACTTGTTTTCCTTCACTGCATTATTGGCTGATTTTAAATACAAACCCGGCAATACCTTTATGGCTTTTTCCCTGAGATCATTGGCTGATTCGCCAACCTGGTCAGACAGGGTAACCACACTTTCAAAGGCTTTAATGGCAGCCGGGATGTCCGTCTGCATCGATTTTGCTCCTTCATTATATACCTTGATCACATCATTCCGTTCCTGTGCATTGATGTTAGTTAATATTAATGCAGAGGCAAAAATTACAGCTGTCAGGCTTTTCGTTATTTTTATTTCCATTGTATTCAGATTATCAGGTTATTACAAATTATCTTTTAACAAACGTTAACAAATATATAAAAATCATTTGATACAAGGAATTGTTTAAATAATGAATGTGGAAAGGTTTTTTGGAGAAATTGAATAGTGTTTAATCAGGATTCTTCTTTTTAATGAAAGCACTATAGGGCAACCATATTGAGAAACAGTTCAATTACTGTAACTTATACTGATTGTATAATCATGGTAAGTGGACATTTTAATCCTCTTATTCCGCAGACAGAGTAAACTGAACTTCTCTTTTCATAACAGCTGACCCGGGCAGAGTATACCGAAGAAAGGTGAACTAATTCTTTCTTCAGGGATTCAGAAAAAAACTTGCTGGTTTAAACAAATCCTTAAACAAATCTTCTTTCCTTGATTTAAAATATGTTGCGGGGTTAATACCAGAATTAATGACATACTCATCCTGATCCTCAAGATTGTAGCATTTAACGGACAGATTCAGCAGGTTGTTGCCTTCAATGCTGAGTTGATAAGCCGGAACAGTACCTTGCTTAAAATCATCCACAAAATCCTCCCCGTGAATATTACTTAACGAATTGATATAGTTCGACGCGATCAATGAATCTGCAGGATGGTTACCGGCAAACCAGACGGAGTCTCTGAATTCCAGAACAAAACTGCTGTCGGCGGGATATTTAAAAACTATCCTTGTAACATCTTCCCTGTTGAATTCAAGGAGTGTCTTATCCCGCCAGTCGTTGAATGCACCGCTGAATGACAACGCCAGGAAACCGTCGACGGCATAAATCTTATTTTCGTTGGAAATTCTCACATAAGTGGTTCCGGCTATATTATTCCCGCCATATTGGTATGGATTACCTGTCTGCCTGTAGACAAATTTACCTATCATAACATCGGCAAGGATCTTTTCATTTTTTCCGAGCAATCTGACTCTGGTGGCCAGAGAATCCGTAAGTTCATATTCCTGCAATGCTGATCTGTCGATAGCTGCCAGGCTTTGCGGTTTGATTTCCAATATTCCCGATAATATATTATTAACAGCATTGCTCTCAGGTTTTGCAGTTACATTTCCCTGATTAATGGTCCATTTACTGCCGTCTCTCACAAATTCAAAAGTTTCTCCTGCAGATTTTCCGGGAATAAATACAATCCTATGCACAGCAGAAGTATCTATATCAAAAAGGTTACTGCCGATAGTCGATCTTTGCCGATTTGTTTTTAAGACCATTGTCAGAATCATGACCAGTACCAATCCGGTCAGAATATACAGCAGTCTTTTGTTATCAAATCTCTTACTCATAATTAACCTCCATTCTTTTTATCCTTTTGTTCCTGTTGATTTGCATCCTGATAAGTCCGAAGCCTATGACAAGGAGTATTGGCAGCATGAAGTTGATCCATATGATAAGGGTTTTTGCCTGGTCTGAAATTTCCCTTATTGGACGTGAAGTAACTTCTTTTGTCCTAAGATCTATAAGACCTGTTTCATCTGACAGCCAGTCAATGGAATTAACAAGCAGGCTTACGTTATCGGGAGGGAGCTGATTTCCTCTTTGTGATCCGTTCACTGCAAAGTCGCCATCAGAAACAACTACTATTTTTGAATCCGCACCTGCTGACAAATTGCCTTCAAGAATCCCTGCAACTGCGATACCCGACATTGGAAAATCGTCCTCTGTCCATTGTTTCTGGACATCAAAATATACAGGAGGTTTAATTGCTCCTGATTTTTCTGAAGAAAAAGCCAGTGGAATAAATCTTTTCAAACTATCTCCGGAATATGTAACAGGGCTGGCAAACTGAAGGCTGACCTCTTCCAGTCCTTTAGTTATTGGATTGTCGGCAAAATTTGTTATGACCGGAAGATAAGGGAATGAGATCTGGGAGCTCATTATGAAATTGCCCTGTTGCTGCTGCAAAGTGACACTTCCACAGTTAACATCTGTTATGAAATCATCCGAGATATTCAATCCTTTACCCATTAGCCATTCTTCAAGGCCTGTACTGACACTTCGGCCGGTAGCTGTCGAGAAATCGCCATTTACCCTGTTGAGAGCCAGAAAGATCTTGCCTCCGCGGCCAAGGAATTTATCAAGTTTTTCAATCTGGATCCTTGATATGGTATCTGTAGGCCTGATAATTGCTATGGTCTTGTAGTTTTCCGGAATATCTGTAGAATCTGTCATGTTCAGAGGGTCGATCCTGTACAGAACACTTAGTCCTGCATAGGCTTGAGAAAGCTCACCTATTGAAGGTTCCCCATGTCCTCCAATAATGGCAACGGCTGGTTTCTCAACAACAGACAATTTCTTTATTGCTGTCGACAAAGCGTATTCCATAGCAGCACCGGGCTGAAGAAATGGGATTATCTCCTTTTCTTCTCCCACAGATACAATTGCTCCCATATATGCTTTTTGCTGCCTTATTTCATCTTTTTCCCTGACATTTATCATTACCGGCCCGATGCCATTATTCACTGCTTCGCGTTCTGCTTCTTCGTTTTCATTCGGATTTACAAACCTGTAAACCAGCATTCCTTCTGACCTGTTGCTGTATTCAATCAACATATCTCTGAGATTTCCTTCAATGTTGCCGATATTTGGAGGCAGGTCCTTTGAAAAATACGCGGTTATCGTAACCGGTTTCTCAAGGTCTTTCAGGATATTGCGCGTTGCGGGGCTCAGAGTGTATTCCCTTCCTTCAGTAAGATCAAGCCGGAACTTGTAGTTCTCCGACAGGATATTCACAATAATCAGAATAGCTGCCGTGAGAAGTATGGTTGAAGATATTTTGGCTGTTTTGTTCATATAGTTTCAGGTTTTATTCATGATAAACATAAAGCGCTTCCTAATTTACCTGTAGGCATTCCTTTTAGCTAATGATACTTCAGCCAGAAATATTCCCAGGAATATCAGCGATCCGAAGTAAACAATGTCTTTGGAATCGAGGACCCCCCGCGAGAGGCTCTCAAAATGAACAGTCATGCTAAGGGTATTTATTACCTGGCCTAACAGGCCTTTCATGCCGGAAGCGACGATCTGAAATATAACATGGAAAAAAAGGCCTATGAAAAGTGCCAGCAGGAAAGCCACTATCTGGTTGTTGGTCAGGCTGCTGGCAAAAAGACCAATGCTTGCGTAAGCGGCGCTTATCAATAGTAATGCAAGGTACCCGCAAATAGTAGCCCCTAAATCCATATTACCGATCTTTGCAACAGTGATCACATATGGCAGTGTAAATGCAAGTGTTACAGCAATAAGGAGAACTGTTGCCAGGTATTTCCCGAGTATTACCTGCCTGTCGGTAACAGGTTTTGTAAGAAGCATCTCTATTGTCCCGGTTTTCTTCTCCTCGGCCAGCAACCTCATAGTAAGGGCGGGAATAAAAAAGAAAAGGGTCCAGTAAGCAATCCCGAAGAATGACCGGAGATTCGCCTGTCCTAAAAGAAATATATCAGAACCTGTTATCCATGTAAAAAATCCCGTGAATCCCAGAAAAAGCACTATCATGATTATAGCAATAAGGGAATCAAAGAATGAATTAAATTCACGTTTAGCTATTACCCATATATTTTTCATGCTTATAGAATTTTTGTTTTAACTGTCATATGTACGCTCTCTGGCAGAAAGCGAAATTACATGTTCGTTGTTCCAATCATCCTGGCTGTGAGTATTTGAAGAGCATGCAGGTTTCATAATACGATAACTGTTAGTTCATTGTCAGTTCTCTGAAAATATCCTCAAGCCTGGTTTCAAAAGGTGTCATTTCGGTCAGTATCCAGTGCTTATCTACACACAGCCTGAATATCTCGCGTTTTACGTCATCAGCCCTGCAGTGAACGTCAAATCTGTTCATATTACGGTCGGCGAAATCGACCATGGCCACCGAATGGATGCTCTGGAGCGATTTAAATATCTGGTCGGGATCACCATCTTCTATCCGTACTCTCAGAATGTCCGATCCCTGAGCCTGTTTCTTAAGATTCTCGGCTGTCCCGTCTGCAACAAGTTTCCCCTTGTTGATAATGAAAATCCTGTCGCATGTGGCTTCAACTTCTGGCAGAATATGAGTGCTCAGAATTACAGTCTTCTCCCTGCCCAGTTCACGTATTAGTTTGCGTATTTCAGCAATCTGGTTCGGATCGAGGCCTGAAGTGGGCTCATCAAGTATAAGTATTTCAGGATCATGGATCATTGCCTGGGCAAGGCCTACCCTTTGCCTGTAGCCTTTTGAGAGCTCTCCGATCTTTTTATGTTTTTCTCTGTTAAGGCCCGTAATTCTTATCATTTCAACAACCCGCCTTCCAATCAGTTGCTTGTCAATATTATTTATACTTGCACAGAATTCGAGGTAATCCATTACAGGCATATCGGGATACAGAGGATTGTTCTCGGGAAGGTATCCTATGTGCTTTTTTATCTCCTGAGGATGATCATCTATCAGCTTTCCACCGATAAATACTTTACCTTCATCAGCAGAAATGTAATTTGTTATGATCTTCATTGTGGTCGTTTTTCCGGCACCATTAGGTCCAAGAAATCCAAGTATTTCTCCCGTTGCCACCTTAAGAGAAATATTATCCACAGCTTTCTGATTTCCAAATCTTTTTGTAAGGTTTTCAATAACAATATCCATACTGAACCGGTTTATAATTAATGTTATATCTTAAAAATGGGATTAAATTATTAAAACCCTTTAAAAGGAAAACTATCCGGTGTTAAAAATTCGCGAGAAACATTTGAGAATTTTGATTACCGTAACTGTCATAATTTTTACATCCGGTGCGAATTATCACAAAAAGCTAATGCCGGGAAGATGAGTCAAATCTCCCGGCATTTACATATCAAACATGGAGCCAAGCATGGAAAATATTATTTTATTTCAATTGTCCTTGCAGGTTTTGGCTTTGCTTCCTCTTTTTTGGGGATATGTACCTTAAGAATACCGTTCTCATATTTTGCACCTATCTTTTCGCTGTCGGCTGTATTGGGTAATGTGAACGACCTGCAGAAAGACTGATAGCTGAATTCCCGAAGCGAAAAATGCTGGCCTTCTTTTGTTTCGTTTTCAACTTTCCTGTCTGACGAAACAGTGAGGAGGTCATGATCAAGCTCAATCCTGAAATCATTTTTTGTTAATCCAGGTGCAGCAACCTCAACCTCAAATTCTTCCGGACTCTCCTTAATATTAACTGACGGAAGAGTGGTATTTGTATCTGAATAATGACGGCTCGACCAGTCGAACATGTCATTTTCGAAAAACCGGTCTAATAACGACGGTAAACGATCTGATAATCTTACTATTGCCATTTTATTTTCCTCCATTATTTTAGTTAAACATGTTTTTTCTGAGTGATAATTTTGCAAAAAGAATACCATAGAATCCGAAATGAAAATTCTGTCATTTCCGAATACATGTATTTATGAAAATGAATAAAAAACTACACAATACATGCGCCATAATGGCATGACAATGTTATGGTTGGTGTCATTTTGTCGTTTTCGATGGCATTTAACTACTAACACGCTATTCCGGACTAATCTCTGGCCGGATAAAACCAGAAAAAAGACTTAAATAACTGTAAAGCGTGCCGGTATTCGTGCGTTTCAGCAGTAAATATCTTTAAGCTCCCGGATACGATCAGCTATAGGAACCATGAGGCTGCACCGGCTGGTACATACACTGCAATCCCTGCATACATCAAGCCCTCTTCCTTCCGCGATCCTCGATAATGTTAACCTGGCCATCAGGGGATTACCATAAGAAGCAGAATACATATGAGTCCTCATCAGGTCGGGGATATCAGCTCCGTTGGGACAAGTTGAAACACATTCACCGCAATGCCTGCAAACCGACTGAATAGCAAGCTTTATTTCCCTGCTGTTAAAAAACTGTTCTTCCTCTTTAGTATATTCAAGATCATATGCAACAGCTATATCCTCATTTAACTGCTGATAATTAGTGAATCCCGGGATGGCGGTGGTAATATATTCGCAACGAAGAGCCCATTTAAGTAAAGCAGAATTCATTATTGCACCCTCGTAGAACTTCTGCTGTTCAACAGGCAGATTTCTTTTATACCAGTCCTGCTGGCATTGTGTTTTCATTGCAATCAGTCCGATGCCGGCCTGATATGCCTGTTTCAGCGCGTCAAAAACCTTCTGGTCCTGATACATACCATAGTTGAATGTGAGCAGTATGACATCATAGAACTTACGGCTTGCAGCGTCAAGAACCAGGTCGGGCCAGTAGGAATGAGTGGAAAAGCCTGCAAATCTAATTTTCTTCTTCTCCTTGAGCTCTGTAAATGCCTCATTAATAAAAGGATCATTCGTCTCTTCCGGGCTCGATACTGAATGATAGTAAAGAATATCTGCATAGTCCATCTGAAGTCGCGAGAGACTTTCCCCGAATCTTTGGAGGAAAAGCTTTTTCCCTTCCTTGCCGGTGGTGGGGCCGGGCTTTGCAAGATCTATTTTAGTTGCAATAATTACGTCCTCCCGTTTTACATTCAGTTCCCTTAGCACCGAGCCAACCATTTTTTCATTATTCCCGTTCTGGTAAACCCATGCAGTATCAAAAAGCCTCATCCCGGAATCCCATGCTCCCCTGACAAGACCAGGATTATTAGCATTCATTACTCCCATATTAACGATGGGAAGACTGATACCTGTTTTCCCAAGTAACCTGTGCCTGATTTCGCTCTGATCCCTGACATCCTGATTTTTATCCCTGACATTACTGTGATCCTTCGCAAAAGAGGTGGCTGAAGCAAAACCTGCTATATTCAACAAGGCTAGTTGTTTTGTAGATTTACCAAGGAACTTTCTTCTATCCATATTGCCTTTTTTAATAATGATGACCTGCAAATATACCTTAAGGAAGCACAATGTGAATCACAATATCGCAATCAACATAAAATTCCATTAACTTCTTTACATAAAGTATCTGTGATATCAAAAAACCGGCAAGGCAGGAGAAAGTACCAGGATCGGGATTTTCTTATTTAACAAGTGCGGGATTTTTTTTAACATCCATACGCAGACTATTCATTTTTGCGTTATGTTTGAAACCTTTAAATTTTTTAATTATGAAAATAAATTATTTATCTGTGATTCTTTTTTCGATCATTTTTGTTATTTCTTCCTGTGAAAAGGACAGTGACAGTAAGCTTGGCGGCGAGCAGTCTCCCATGGGTGAGGTCGGAGTAACGGTTGAGTCAACCTCAGCAACTGTTGCCGGTGTAAGTAATTTTGAAGCAATTGTAACCAGCAATGAGGACGGAGTTTCGGTTTATTCGGGATCCTGTACTGTTGACAACCCCGCGCTCAAAAATTTGCTTTCAAATATCCCTGAACTTACAATAAACGGTAATACGGTTTCATCCAATAGTGTTAAGTTCAAACACACAACCGAAGGAATTGAATTCCTGTCAGGTCCTACCGCCGGCATATGGGCAAAATACAGTTCTTCGGTCGGAGATAAGTACCCTGTTGGTTCAACGGGGGATTACAGGACAGTTGTCAGCAAATCGACAGATGATGATTATCCATATGGTTTTATGAACATAAAAGTTATGGAAGTTGAAGAGATCCCGAATTCCCTGCTGGGCACTGGTATCCGGAAAATTACCTACTATGCAAATCACCGTTTCGGACTGGTTGGGATAGTGTTTACCTTTGAAGACAACAACACTGCCTGGTTCCCTGTTTACACCAGCACTCAAAACGACTGACAGGGCTTCATTACAACATTGTATATGAGATATTTAACAATCCTGGGAGAAAGAAAGAAGATCCCTCCTTATCCGCATCATAAGAGTTACGTTTACAGGAACCGGAAATTTTTTCTTTCTCATACTATACTTGAACTCATAACTATAAATGGTCTCAGGTATGCTCTGCAAAAAATTTGGCTGCAATGGAAATACAAATTCCCCATTCCATATGTTATACTGATTGATCCTACAACAGCATGCAACCTGAAGTGCATCGGGTGCTGGGCTGCTGATTACGGAAGAAGGTGCGAGCTTTCATATGAGAAGATGGATGAAATTCTTACAGAGGCTAAAAGACTCGGGGTGCAGGATATTTCTCTAACTGGAGGAGAGCCTCTAATGCGTAAAGATGATCTTTTAAAACTCTTCGAGAAGCATAGATTTACATTTACCATCTATTCAAACGGGACACTGGTCGACGACAAGTTTGCAGGTGATATAGCCAGACTGGGAAACGTTACTCTACTTATGAGCATTGAAGGATTCCGTGAAAAAACTGACTTCAGGAGAGGGAAAGGTACATTCGACAAAGTAGTTGCCGGAATGGATCATCTGAAAAACCATGACATAGGTTTTGGATTTTCAATATGCTATCATGCAAAAAACTATGAGGAAGTCTGCAGTGATGAATTCCTTGATTTCCTTCGCATGAAAGGTGCCTGGTTCGGTTGGATGTTAAATTATATTCCATTGGGAAAAGATGCCGACACTTCTTTATGCCTTAATGATATCCAGAGAAAGTATGTCAAGGATAAAATTGAAGCTTATTCAAAAAAACACGACTTCATAATAATTGATTTTTCAAACATGGGTCATAGGGATTTTGGATGCGTAGCCGCTGCGAATGAATTTATGCACATCAATGCAAACGGAGATGTTGAACCGTGTGCCTTTTTCCACTATTCCGACACTAACATAAATAACATTTCGCTGGCAGAGGCTCTTCGTTCGCCATTTTTCAAACATTTCAGAAAGCTCAAGCCCTTTTCACAAAATCCTCACCGCCCCTGCCCTATCATGGATGTCCCTGATGCATTAATCCCGCTGACCTGTTTCCCGGGCGTGAAGTCTACCCACCTGAACCAAAATGAAACTGCTGAGGAGCTTTACAGGAAGACAAAGCCTCTCGGTGACAGATGGAAATCTGTTGCAGATGAGATGTATGATAATATGAGTGAACGGGAAAAGCAGAGAATAAGGCAATACAGAAAGTACTTTCTTTATCATGACAAATAAAGCTGCTGACACGGATCTGATGAAATTCAGCCTGCCTCACTTTTTCCGACCGGCAGGGATTATCCTGGCAATTACCGGATCTGTTATCGGATTACTTTTCATGCTGATTGACCTGAGAATATCACTCCCTGTTTTTGCCATAGTTTCAATGTACCTCGAAAAGAAGTTCCTTACCGTATTTACCACAAATGTTGCTGATGAACTTATCCTATTATGCCTGCTGGGCGGACTCTTTTTGATTGTATTTTCACGCGAGAAGCCCGGGACCCCTTCACGTTTCAACCTGAAAGCCAGGTCCCTATTCGCGGCATTGTTCTACAACAGTCTGTTCCTGGGTTTTTCGATCCTGTTCCTTTACGGGCAGGCTTTTGGAATAATCCTTGCGCTTAATGTCTTCTCAATCATGATACTTTATCTGATATTCCTCTATGTTTTTGTGAGAAAGGATAAATACCGCCTTAATGAGAAGCCAGACAGCGGGAATAATCAAGTAACACCTCCGTCCAATACAAATCAAACCCGGCATTAAACTATTGTTTCACACAAAATAAAAGTGCTTAATCCCTCTAAGGAAAAATTTGCTTGAACAATTGTTCTTTCCTATCCTCTTTGATGATCAATGCAGGTCTCAGAGCTACATGGAATTTCTTTTACAATAGGCAAGTCCTTCTGTTAGGGCAGGTCAGAAGGCCTTCATTTTGAGAACAACCCGGCAAATGCTTCCTGATATTCTTTTGTAAAAGAAGATGCCGACCAGAACGATATTCCGGAAGCTTTTTCCTCAAGGGCAATTTTTATGTGGTCGACCATTCCCGCAACATCAACATCGCGGTGATATCTTGGTCCAAGCCATATCCCGACTATAACCCTGGCTTTCCTCCTGCAGATCCGCTTCGCGTTTTCCACGTCTTTCCTGAATACTTCGGAATTATCAATGTACACCATCGGGCTTACAATATCAAGAAGACCTTCCTTTACCATCTGTTCCCAGTCCTGTCCGACCTCATATCTTGAAGCTGAAGGATCCGGAAAAACAGCTGCCGACAGGGGAATCTTTCTTCCTGATCTGGCGATCATGGATCTGAATTCTCTGACAAGTGATGTTACTTTGCCGGCATTCCAGTCAAGCCAGACACACCATAACGGATCACCGGTATCTTTGTCAAGGTCGAGAGGGCTTGTGCCATACTCATCCCTGAACATCCTGCAGGTAAGATCGTCGTAACTGAAAGACTGGTGAAGGTCAAAGCGTATATAATCGAGATGAAGTCCGTCAATATCATGATCCAGGAACTGTGCTGCCGATTCCAGCAGGAATTTCCGGGCTTCGGGATGAGCCAGATTGATATTGCGGGTAAGCTCACCATTCATATTTTTTACCAGCCATTCGGGGTGGCTGTCAGTTATGGAAGTTTTTGCACCTGACCTTTGCCCGGGCATAATGTAGGGGTGAAGCTGAATATTGTGCTTATGGCAATCGGCAATCAGGCTGTCAAGAAAATTCCAATCTGAATAAGGAAGCGCTCCTGCTCCGAAAAACAAAAGGTTGATCCCCAGTTTTTCATAACTGCTAAGGACACTGTCTGCCTTATAGGTGTTCTTTATCACAAAGCCCCCCTTATGACACCATAAAGCTTTCACGAACCCCGGTTTACCGCCTGCCGCGGCTATTCCGCAAAGAGCTGCCAGCATAAATGTTAACAGTATTCTTCTGAATGAAAGTACTACCATCAGGTGTTTCATTGTCAGTTAGTTTTAGTTTAAAACACCGGAATCTACGTGACCGGTATTCAGTCAAATAAAAGTACCTCACCAAAGCACTTCTGTTACCAAAATTAACATTAATTTCTGTTTAATTTGTTGTTGCTATGATATGAGAGCTTAAATACAAATGTTTTCCGTCCGCTGCAGCCGAACACAAATGAGGATTAAACGAAACGGCAGCCTGATTGTTAAATTTGCAGAGCTGTGTCATTAAAATTATTTACTTAGCACTTCCCAATTTTTTACTATGCCGGGCTGGAAAAGGACATTCATGATAATCTGGGCAGGGCAGCTCATATCTACCCTCAGCAGTGCTGTGGTAGGGTATGCCGTTGTATTCTGGCTCAGCATTGAGACAAAGTCAGCCGAAGTGCTTGCGTTTGCCACAATAGCCAGCCTCCTGCCTCAGCTTGTTCTCGGACCATTTACCGGGGTGCTTATAGACAGGTGGGACAGAAGGCGAACAATGATCGCTGCAGATATTTTCATAGCAATATGCTCATTCATAATGGGACTATTGTTCATGACAGGCAATGTGAAAATCTCATTTATCTATTTATTACTGGTATTGCGTTCACTGGGCAGCGGATTTCATGTTCCGGCGATGCAGGCTTCAATACCATTGCTTGCTCCGGAGTCGGAGCTTATGCGGATTTCGGGAATAAACCAGGTAATCCATTCAGTGAGTGTAATAGCAGGTCCTGCACTTGCTGCCCTCATGATCAGCGTATTGAATATGACATGGGTTCTGATGTCAGATGTATTGGGTGCTTTGATAGCTGTAAGCACTCTGGCTCTTGTGTATATACCTAATCCACCGCAAAAAGATGAAACGCACACGCCTCATATGTATCGGGAATTGAAAGAAGGCTTGCGCGAGATATATCTAAAGCCCGGATTGTTGTGGTTATTTATTTTAATAGTGCTGGCACATTTTTTCATTATGCCTGTTGCTGCACTGTTCCCTCTGATGACCACAAATCACTTTCTGGGAGGTACCTACCAGATGAGCATAGTTGAGGTGGCCTGGGGCCTGGGAATGCTTACAGGCGGCACTATTCTGGGATTCAAGAAATTCAAATTCAGTGAGATCTTTATCATCAATGCAATGTATGTGGTTGTTGGTCTGACCTTTCTCTTTTCAGGGGTTTTGCCTTCATCGGGTTTCTGGATTTTTACAGGATTGACACTGATCGGCGGGATAACCATGTCAGTTTATTCAGCCGCTTTCATGGTGGTGATTCAGACAAACATAGAACCAGCTATTCTTGGCCGGGTTTTTTCGATTTATGGCAGTGTAACCCTTATACCTTCCATGTTTGGACTGCTTCAGACCGGCTTCGTAGCCGATACTATAGGAATTCCAAATGTTTTCATAATTTCAGGCATAGCTGTTACTTTTCTGGGATTCATCGCTTTTTTTGTGCCGGCGATAAGGGAAATGGCAAAAAAGTCTGATGCAGAGCTCAGAAAGGCATATTAATGGAACTGTAATGAAAAAATCCGGGATTCCCATTCTGCTGCCGGAATAATAGCGGATTATTGCAAGTCTTTGCCGTAACTCTTTTTATAGTTTTTAATGATTTTCCCGAATATTCTTTCCTTTCTTTTCTTCTCTGCTGCCGTAGTATCAAAATAAACCTTTTCCTTAAGCATTTTAAGGTAATTCTCGTAAGATGCCCTGGCTAATTCACCATTTTCAACTGCTTCAATTACATGACAACCTGTTTCATTAGTGTGACTGCAATCCTTGAACCTGCATTTCGTGGCAAGGGTAACAATCAGGTCAAATGTCTTTTCCAGACCAATGCCGTCATCAGTTATTCCAACTTCTCTCATCCCGGGATTGTCTATCAAAATCCCCCCGTTTTCAAGCACAAACAGCTCTCTGTGGCTTGTCACATGCTTCCCTTTGCCCGTGCTGGAGCTGATTGCATCTGTTCTCATATTGATTCGGCCTGACAGGTTATTCAGTATTGATGATTTTCCGGCACCAGAAGATCCAAGCAAACAATATGTCTTCCCCTTCCTGATGATATTCTTCAAGTTGTCAAACCCTTCCAGCGTTGTATTGCTAATTGCTATAACAGGAACATTTTTTATGCGCACTTTCAGATCAGCAGTTATCTCAGTTATCTGTTGCATATCAAGCAGGTCAGTTTTGGTGAGTATGATAATGGGCCTGATCCCTGATGAATTGCAAATTGTAAGAAACCTTTCAATTCGGTTAATATTAAAATCCCTGTCCAGAGCCTGCACTATGAAAGCATAATCAATATTGGTTGCTATGATTTGGATATCAACATACTGACCTGCTGCCTGCCTTTTAATGACCGAAGACCGTGGATGAATTTTATGAATCACTGCAAAATCAGAGTTAAAGGTAGCCACGGCTACCCAATCGCCAACCGCCGGGAAATCCGACCTGCTTTTTGCTGTAAAACGCATGTTACCCGTTATTTCAGCATCGAAATAACCAAGTTCTGTCAGGACAACATATCTTTCCTTATGTTCAGCGACAATTCTTCCGGTATCGAAACCGGTGAGGTTATTATCAGTCCTGAATTTTTCAAGGGTCTTATTATATCCAAGCTCTTCAAGTTTCATTTGGACTAAAAACAGAAGTTCATGCAAAAGTGTCGTAAATTTATCAAAAAGGTATAAATCATCCGACGCTTCTTTAACACACTTAAAATTTCCGGGATCATGCTTTCTTTTCCTGTCTTCTGGAATCGGAGAAATCAGAGACAGCCCGGTGATACAAATTAAGCCAAGAAACAATAAATATTCCAGCCGGCAGGAATTCATTTAAATAGTGACAACATCAATAAATTGCGCCGGACACCCAAAAAATATGAACTGATTGAATTTGCATATCAATCATTTACAATTAAATTTTAGCCCTTGTCCTCAAGTCTTCAACTTGAACTTTAATCCCCGAGAATATATTGTTTTCAAGGTCAACGCGCTCTGCATCCTGCCCGATGCGAATTCCGGTATGCTGAAGCCCTCCTGCGCTGTTCTCAAACCTGCAGTTACGTATCGTAATATCGCTGGTCTTGTACTGAATATCGACTCCCAAACCTGGTCCGGCATTTCCGTTATTGCGAATAATACAGCCATCAAGAAGGTTTCTGTCGCCGGTGCGGTATTCATTAGGTTCCTCCCTGAAAATGACGCCGGTCTCGCCATTGTTCTCAATAGTACAATTCCTTATTATATTATCGGTATCCCGATGGCCAAAATTGATACCGTATCTTGCATTACCTTCCGCCAGGCAGTCTTCCGCAATACCGTCACATACACCCCAGCACCAGAAAAATCCCTGGCTGTTACCCCTTGAAGTGCAGCGAATAAAGACGGGACGCTGCGATCCGCTTCCCGGATGATAGCCCAGATCGGCATTATTTATTGAGGAGCAGTCTTCAAAATGAATGTCATCGCATACCTGGAAGCTGAATCCGTCGCTGTTATAGTCACGTGCGGTCACATTTCTGAAATTCCACCGGTTACAGTATTGCATGAAAAGTGCAGCTGCGTAATTATCGTTAACATGCTCGTTTTCATTCCTGTTGCCGTCGAGGACAAGATCACAGATAGCAACGTCGTCAACATTGAATCCATAAATTATTGAAAATCGCGTACTTGCACGGGCTGATTCTATCATCCAGTAATTAACTTCTGTTCGCTTGTCAAGGAAAAGGACATTATTGCTTATTCCTGTGATTGTAAAAAAACGTACCTCTTCCGGATTTTTATCATCCCTGCTTAATGCCAGGCCTCCTCCCACAGTGAATCCCTCAGGGTGCTCAACCTGTACACAATATTCATACCAGTCTGCTTCACGGATCAATTTTGAGCTGACACTTGCGCATTTTTTGAGAATTGTCTTATTCCCTGAACCTCTTATTGTTACACCCGGTCTTGGGAACAGGGAGTTCCGCATGGAATACACTCCCGGCATTATATGTACAGTACCACCTCCCAGGCCCGCAACATAATCCACAGCCGCCTGAAGGATCTTGTCATCATCGCCCCTGAAATCTCCCTGGTCCTGTCCGACCATTACAGTAATATTAAGTTTATCCCTGATGGGACGCATGGTATCAAACCGAGGCGGCAAAATATCCTTCCCGGCTTCATAAGCCCTTACCGGCCCTTTATCCGGTACTTTTAACCCGGCAGGATTATTTCCCTTGTTTGAACTGCCTTCACCAACGTTTCCCCTGCTGTCAGCCAATCCTGGAAATATTCCCGCTCCGACACCACTTATTACTGTTGTCTCCACAAACCTTCTTCTTGAGAATTTTTTCATGACCTGTAGTGTTAATATTTTAACAATATGTCAAAAGATGTAGTATAAAATAACGTAGATAACAGTTACTTAAAAATTATAAGTATTCAGTAAATTTAGAAAATCAAAAGATAAAATAATTCATGTAAATTTGCCAGACCTAAATTTCGTTAAAATAATTAAAATTTGAAATGATGAAAAAGTCAGTAGCTAAGACCAGCAATAAGGCAAAGAAAACCACAGCGACTGTTAAGCCGGTAAGAAGCAGCAAAGGTACAAAGGGTACAGCTGCAAGGAGCAGGAAAGTTACGACCGGTAAAGCTGAACCAAGTGAAATAGAAATAAGCAGAAAAGCTTATGAAATCTACAACGAACGCATAAGGCGTGGAGAAAACGGAACACCTGCAGACGACTGGCATAAAGCAACCGAGATTCTCAGGAAATCCTGATAGCCATTATCAATCAGCAAGGAAATCAAAATAAATATCAGGTCCATGAAGAGCAATTTCAAAACATTTCTGTTCCTCTCATTTCTTACAGTTCTGTTCATAATTGCCGGAAGGCTGATCGGAGGAACTCAGGGAGCGATCATTGCTTTTATTCTGGCAATGATCATGAATCTTTTCAGCTATTGGTTCAGTGATAAAATAGTATTGAAAAGATATGCAGCAAGGGAGGTTGGCAGGGAAGAGAATTCACGGTTGTATAGCATTGTTGAAAACCTTACTATGGCAGCAGGTATGCCAATGCCAAAAGTTTACATTGTGCCTGATTCGACCCCGAATGCTTTTGCTACCGGTAGGAACCCCTCCCATGCCGCAGTAGCAGCAACAGAGGGTATTTTAAGGATACTGAACGACGATGAGCTTGCAGGTGTTATGGCTCATGAACTTACGCATGTAAAAAACAGGGACACTCTTACCAGTACAGTTGCCGCTACGATTGTGGGCGCCATAACTCTTCTGGGACAAATGGGCAGGTACGGTGTCTCTTCATCAAGGAGCAGGAATCCCATGGTATTCATAGGCATTTTACTAATACCTCTGGCCGGCATGTTATTGAGAATGGCCATATCACGCACACGAGAGTATGCTGCTGACGAGGGAGGTGCAAAGATCTCAGGCCGGCCTCATGCTCTGGCCAGCGCACTTGAAAAATTAAGCCGTGGTGCGTCAGCCAATCCTATCATTCGCGGTAAACCCTCAGACAGTCACCTGTTCATAGTGAATCCTTTCATGGGCGGCCTCCAAAATCTTTTAAGCACCCACCCGCCAATGGCAGAAAGAGTAAGGAGGCTGAGCGCAATGGCATAAGACTTTGCGGCAAATTACTTACTGTCGTCAACAGCATTGTTTTAACGCAAAAACATTCTGAGACCTTTGAAAATAATCCGTTGGCAGGCTGCCAGCTCAGCCTGCCAACGGATGAGGCAAGAATCAGCTCCAAAGGTGGTCGGCGGCACGCCGCTGATCCCACTCAGGAGTAGGCAGGAAATATCCGGGTTCGTCAGGTCTGAGATGCTGTTTCACAACCTCTTCATTTAGTTCAATTCCCAGGCCGGGTGAATCAAGAGGTACCGGAGCAAATCCCTTTTCAATAAGTGGCTTTTTGCCTGTCATTTTCACGAGACTCTCCCACCATTCCACATCCACCGAATGGTGTTCAAGAGCCAGGAAATTCTGAGTAGCTGCTGCACAATGCACGTTGGCCATAAAGGAAACAGGCGTTCCGGCCTGATGCATCGCCATGGCTATTCCATTCTCTTCAGCATAATCACCAATCTTCTTGGTCTCAAGAAGACCTCCGGAAGTAGCCAGGTCAGGATGAACAATATCGACTGCCTGCATGTCTATCAGAGGCTTAAATCCGGCCAGCAGATATATGTCTTCGCCTGTCATCATCGGAGTTTCCAGGGCATCTGAAAGCTTTTTCCATTGTTCGGTATAGAACCATGCAACAATATCCTCCATGCAGGCCAGCCTGTATTTCTCAAGTACCCTGCCCAGCCTTATACCGTTATTATAATCAAAATGTCCGAAATGGTCCGTAAAGATGGGGATCTCCCATCCAACAAGATCGCGGGCTTCAGCAACGATCTTTCCCATTTCTTCGAGACCCTTGTCGGTGATCTGAATCTGGGTAAAGGGATGAAGAGTCCTTCCGGAAGTCATGTAATAATCCTTGATCTCCCTCATTAAACGGTCATTTTCTGTCCAATAAGCCTGATTGACCAGGGTGCCCGGAATATGCATTATACTCCTTATGCCCAGATCCATCTTCAGCCAGGTATAGCCCTGATCTACAGTACGGTATTTAATGCGCTCCCTTTGTTGTTCGGGATTATCACCGCCGGGAGTATCAGCATAAAGCCTGATTTTGTCCCTGTATCGTCCCCCAAGCAATTGCCAGGCTGGCACGCCATAGGCTTTGCCGCAAAGATCCCACATTGCCATTTCAACAGCACAAACTCCTCCTCCCTGGCGACCATGGTAGCCAAACTGCTTGACTATCTTGAATATTTTTTCAACATTACATGGATTTTCTCCCAGGATTCTGCTTTTCAGCATCAGTGCATATCGCGAATCGGCAGCATCCCTTACTTCTCCCAAACCATAGATACCCTGGTTTGTATCAATCCTTACAATGGCTGTACCACCCATTACGGCAGTCTTGGCGGTCCGCATATCTGTAATCTTCAGATCAGACGGAGCAGATGAACGCTGCACTTTTGAAGTTGTCTGGGCAATAGTATCCTCAATCGAAAGGTTCATCATACCCCCAAGGGCAATGCCTCCCAGTGCAGCTTTCTTTAAAAAGCTCCTCCGGTCGCTTGTTGTAGCAGGATTTGCAATTTCTGCATTAATTGCATCTGCCTCAGCTTTTTCCATTTGCCGGTTCTGATCGGCAATTTGCTTTAAAATACTCTTCATAACTCTGATTTTGTAGAATGTTAAATATTAAATGTTTACTGGCGATCTCCAGGTTCAGGCTACGGCCGGTATAATTCCAACCGCTACATTTTCCTTTGTTCTAATATATACAAAAGCATTATATTCCTGCAGCCCCAGGAAGTAAAAAATCATCCCCATAAAGAGTCATCATCTGCTATTCACGGCCCAGGCCTCATTTCAGACAATGCAGATGTCTGTTGTGACAGTTCTGCAAGAATGATTTTTTAACTTCCATCCATTGTTTTTCCTTTGAATAAAAATCACTGAAAATTAAAAACAAGAGCCATGAAAAGAGATTTAGTTACATCAGCAACAGTTGTATTAATCGTCTTACTTCTTCTGATACCTTCTTTAAGCTTTAACAATAAGGCAATAGATGTATTGAGAAAATAAATTCCCTGTCAAGACAATCAGGGAGCTGTGGATGGAGAGAATTTAACAAAGAACCTGTAATTTTGTTGGAGTGAAAAAAATAACGTTTGAAAATCTTGTTGACCAGAAAAAGCTGCTGTCGCATGTCTTTTTCCTGATCATAATAATTCTTACTGCGGCATTTTTTTCATTTAGACATAGAACAGAGCTGGTGTCGACAGAGGCTCTTTTCTTTCTGACTCTCGGATTTGTTCAGTTCGAACTCTTCATTTTTATCGCACGCTTAATTTTCAGGAAGGTCACCAGCTGCCTTGCAGGATTACAGAATCAAATATTGTAACTAAGAATAGCCAAATGCAATGACTTCACGGAAGAAGAAGTGATACCAAATAAATAACCGTTAATTAATATTAAGTAAGTAACATGAAACGCAGAGAAGTAGTAAAAGGTTTGACAGTCCTGCCTCTTGCAGGAGCAATGGGTAGTGAAATGGCCATAAAGCCAAAAGGTAAAAGAACAGATGAATGGAACCCCAAAAAGGTTGCCATTCCCAGTGTATATCCAACCACTGCCCCATTGTCGTTGTGCATCAGGTCGGGACACCTTGTTTTTGTGAGCGGCATCGGAGGATGGTATGCCAACAGGAGGGCTGAGCCCGGTGATATAAAAGTTCAGATTCACAGCGCCCTCACCGATATGAAGAACATGCTTGAAAAAGCAGGCACCTCCATGGCAAACGTATTGAAAGTGCATATGACTGTAGCTGAACCAAATAAGAACATCGGGCCATTGAATGAGGTTTATGCTACTTTCTTCCCTGACCCAAAGCCTGTCCGTTCCTACAGTGGCGCAGGCATTGATCAGATGGGGCGTGACGGCATACTTGTGCAGATAGATTGTATAGCATATATTGATTGAATGGGGGATAATTGCAGCTTGTTCCCGGCTAAATGATATATTTGAAAGAGTCAAATATTTATCTGATATTTAATTGTCAATTTTAATAAACCAGCCATGGGAGTCATTAAACCACAAAAGTGCATTCTTTCTGTAATGCTTTTCTTTCTTGCCTGTCTTTATGCCGGCAGCATACTTGCCCAGGATAATAAAACCATTATTAAAAGCACAGATCAAACTGCATCTCTTTCGGATCCTGAGAATATTTCCAGGTTTCTGACTACCTCTTCAGAAGGGATATATACCGCCAACCGCAATTATGTTCCGGCCATTCGAAATAATGAACAAAAACAATCTGGAGAAGTTTTAATTTATCGGGATCCTGATTATCCGGTTATGCAAAGAATTGATGACCTGATTTCCAGAATGACCATTGAAGAAAAAATCGGACAGATGAATATGCCTTGCGGCTATATATCTGATTTCGGCAGGGACGTACCTGAAAAGATGGAAAGCTTCAGGAAATTTGCAGAAGGAAGGTTCATGGATGGTCTTGGTCCGGGCGGAGGTTTTTTCACTCTGGCAAACAATGCACTTCACGAAGGGGCAAGACAACAGGCTGATTTTTTCAATGAGCTGCAAAAAATAGCCGTCGAAAAAACACGCCTTGGAATCCCCCTGCTGCAGACTGAAGAAGGAACTCACGGATTGATGTGCTCAGGCGGGACTATCTTTCCTGAAGGTCTTGCCATAGGCAGTACATGGAATATGGACCTTGTGAACAAGATATATTCAACTGCAGCAATGGAAGCAAGGGCGGTTGGCATTCATCAGCTTTTCACACTCGTCGTTGAGCCAAACAGAGATCCGAGGCTTGGAAGGAATGAAGAAGGATTCAGTGAAGACCCTTATCTGTGCTCATGTATTGCTGAAACTCTTGTGAAAGCCATCCAGGGAGATGACGTTTCTGCAACCAATAAAACTGTGGCCGGCTTATGTCATTATCCAGGACAGAGTGAACCTTCCAGCGGACTTGAAAGAGGTGCAATGGAAATATCCGAACGCAAGCTTCGCGAAGTGTTTCTGCCACCCTGGATCGCAGGTATAAAAAAAGCCGGTGCTCTGGGCGTAATGGCAACCTATCCTGCCATTGACGGAATGCCAACACATGCTTCAAAATTCCTTTTAACCGACATTCTGAGAAATGAACTGGGATTTAATGGATTGGTGCTCAGCGAGGGAGGAGGTATTGGCACCCTTGTGTACATGAACCTTGCATCAGACCAAAAGGAAGCCGGACAGCTGGCGCTCAAGGCAGGTCTTGATGTTGGAATTTCACATGAAGACGGATACATGATACCCTTGATTGAAAGCCTGAAAGAGGGAAAGGTCTCCATGGATCTTATAGACCGCGCGGTAAGACGGATTCTGGAACAAAAATTCAGGCTGGGATTATTTGACAATCCGTATGTAGATCCGGACCATGCAGAAAAAATAATGCATACAAAAGAGAGCATCGATGTTGCCCTGGAAACCGCACGCCAGGGGATAGTCCTTTTAAAGAATGAAAATAGCATCCTCCCCCTGAGGAAAGATCTCAAAAGAATCGCGGTGATTGGCCCGAATGCTGATCATGAAAAAAACCAGCTTGGGGACTATACTGCAAAAGTGGTCCTGCAGGAAATAGTCACAGCACTTGATGGGATAAAGACCAAAGTTGCACCAAAAACTGTCGTGGAATATGTAAAGGGTTGCGATGTTATCGGAAATGAGCTTAACGAGATAACCAAAGCCCGAAAAGCAGCAAGAAATGCAGATGTAGCAATAGTAGTCCTGGGAGAAAATGAATGGAACAATCCTGAGGGTAAAGGAACTGTCGGGGAAGCATATGATGTAGCAAGTCTCGATCTGACAGGCATGCAGGAGGATCTCCTTAAAGCTGTGCATTCAACCGGGACACCGGTCGTACTGGTACTTATTAATGGAAGGCCTTTGTCAATCAGATGGGCAGCCGAAAATGTACCGGCAATAGTTGAAGCCTGGATCCCCGGAGAAATGGGAGGCCATGCAATTGCCGACATAGTCTTCGGTGACTGCAATCCGTCAGGCAAGCTCCCTATTACCATTCCCCGCCATTCCGGACAACTTCCTGCATATTACAATTATTCAACGGCGAAATCATACTGGATCAATAACGCATGGGGCAGGGCATATGTTGATATGCCTGCCTCTCCTCTCTGGGAATTTGGCTTTGGACTCAGCTATACAGATTTTGAATACACAAATCTTCAGATCAGTCCTCCCGAAACCGGTGATCACGGGGAAATCTCTGTTTCCCTCGATGTTAAAAATACTGGTAACAGAAAAGGAGATGAAGTGATCCAGTTATATATCAACGATATAATTGCTTCTGTGATTGTACCCGTAAAGGAACTCAAAGGTTTCAGGAAGATATCCCTGGACCCGGGAGAAAAGAAAAATGTTGAATTTAAACTAAGACATGAAGACCTGGCATTATTGAATCCGTCAATGGAATCCGTTGTTGAGCCTGGCACTTTCAAAGTTATGATAGGCAGATCTTCTGAAGATATCAGACTGCAGGGAGAATTTGCTGTGAAATAATTTATTTAAAACATGCCGGAACAATAGGTAATCCAGCCAGAAAGATCGGACAAACTGACTTTCTCATTTATTTTCATTATAAAGACTTTATTTCTGTAATAATTCCTGTAAGGATTTATTTTTCCGCAAAAATATATAGTTTTGCATGAACATTTGAACAGATGTTCACATAAAGGGATGAAGAGGAAAGATCAAATAATCCCCAAGATAACCGGTATTGAGAAAGAAAAAGTCATGTTGCTTAAAAACAACATGAAATCTGAAAGCTTTTTCCATTACCTGGCAGAAACATTTAAGGCAATGAGCGACCCTACCAGGGCCAAAATAATCTATTCTCTCTGTCTTGAAAATGAATTATGCGTGCAGGACATTGCGGCGGTTATTGGTACATCGAGTTCAGCAATTTCACACCAGTTGAGGACACTGCGAAATATGAAGCTCGTCAAATACAACAAAGTTGGCAAACTGGCTTTTTATTCGCTTGATGACATACATATCAATAATCTTTTTGCTGAAGGACTGAGGCACGTGGAAGAAAAATGATTTTAACACAACAATTTAACATGTATTTATATATAGAAATAAACTACACAGTATGAATGCCGGCAATATTGAAAAAAGACTGAACGAACTCGAAGATGGACAGACAGGAGTTATTGTATCTGTGCTTGGGGGAAGAATGCTTGCGAAAAGGCTGGCTGATCTGGGATTGACAACAGGAACCGAGATACGGGTTATAAGAAGGATCTTATTCTCAGGACCTGTGCAGGTTGAAGTGCGGGGTTCAAGGCTTGTGCTGGGGCACGGACTGGCATTCAAAATAATGGTGGCGCTGAAATGACGGATGAAAAAAAGATAGATATTGTTCTTGCAGGTCAGGGGAATTCCGGAAAATCTGCCGTATTCAATTTTCTTACTGGGCTCCATCAGCATATTGGTAACTGGGCAGGAAAAACAATCGAAAAATGTGAAGGAACACTTTTCTATAAAGGTTACACCGTGGATGTTCTTGATTTGCCAGGCATTTATTCACTAACAACCTATTCTATTGAGGAATTAATCTCGCGGGAACACATTATCAACCAGCACCCTGATTGTGTTGTAAATATTGTTGACTCAACAAATCTCGAAAGAAGCCTGATTTTCACACTTCAGCTTCTGGAACTGCAATGCCCTGTCATTCTGGTTCTGAACATGATTGACCTGGCAAAAGGGAAGGGAATGGCAATTGATATAAGACAGCTACAGGCTAAATTGAACATCCCTGTAGTTCAAACAGTCGCCCGGCGAGGCAAAGGCCTGACCAGGTTAATTGACAAGGTTATTGAACTCAAGGAAAAGAAGCCTGATCGCAAGATACATAAATACGGAAAAGAAATAGAAAAAGCTATTAAGCAGTTATCTGATTTGCTTATTGATACTGACAATATCTACCCGGTCCGCTGGATGGCAATAAAACTTCTTGAAAAGGATAACGACATAACGGAACATATACGGAAAAAGAAACCCGAAATTCTGGAAAAAGTCAACCAGTTGGCAGCAGACCTGGAAGAAATTCACGGACACGATTCTTCTGTGGTGATTGCTGACGAGAGAAGCCATCTTGCTTCCCACATAACGCGTGAAACAGTAAAAATAACCCGAAATAGAAAATTATCACTGAAC
The DNA here is from genome assembly GCA_034005245.1 of Bacteroidales bacterium. GTDB lineage: Bacteria > Bacteroidota > Bacteroidia > Bacteroidales > VadinHA17 > LD21. The sequence goes on along the minus strand of JAVEVC010000005.1, from coordinate 20,193 downwards.
GACCGGCTTGATACCATTACCACTCAGAAGTTCACCGGCTATCTGATCATGATCCTTATTCTGGGCGGAATGTTTTTTAGCGTGTTCAGCTTCGGGAACTGGCTTTCGGGATGGATTGATTCAATATTCAAAGAATGGCATGCATGGTGGAACAACAACGTGGGGACTACATTCCTGCCAGCTTTGGGATGGGCAGCAGTTGAAAGTGTTCTGGCACTCATCCAGATAGCCCTTCCATATATTCTGCCTTTTTATTTAATACTTTATCTGCTTGAGGACTGGGGGTATATATCGCGCATCTCTTTTCTTATGGATAATCTTATGCATAAAATGGGTATTCACGGGAAAGGATGTATATCATTCATAATCGGATTTGGATGCAACGTTCCGGGGTGCCTGTCATGCCGGATCATGGAATCAAAAAGGGAGAGATTTATCACAGCCTTTCTTGTTACACTTGTCCCATGTTCAGCTGTTTCCGTGATTGTTTTTGGCCTTGTTGGGAAATACGTAGGCCTATGGTGGGCTTTGGGCTTGTATCTTTTTGCCGTAGCAGTGATCTTCATAGCAGGAAAAATATCTTCAAAACTTATAATGGGAGAGCCTGTCGAGCTGATAATGCAGATGCCTGATTACAAAAGTCCTCAGCTGAAAACAATATTATACCAGACATGGGATTCCCTGAAGGAATTCATTTATATAGCTGCCCCGATTGTCATAATTTCAGGAGTAATAATACAGGGTATAAACCTTGCAGGATGGATGCCGGCTATTTCTTCATTTATCAGCCCGCTAACCGTTAACTGGCTGGGGCTTCCGGCCATTACAGGGATTTTACTCATTTTCGGGATTTTGCGGAAAGAACTAATTCTTGTCATGCTGGCAGCTTTTCTTGGTACCACAAATTTTTCCCAGGTGCTCAGTCCCCAGCAAATGATTACACTGGCTATTGTAAGCATGTTTTACATACCTTGTGTAGCTACAATCTCTGTCCTATGGAAAGAATACGGCTGGAAGAGAGCTATGGCTATTTGCATCTTTGAAATTGTATTTGCCCTGGTCCTTGCAGGTGTTGTAAAAAGATTGTTGGATCTTATCTGGTAATAAAAGTGCCCCAATTAGTAAAAGGCGGGAAATATGTTTTTGGATGGTCATTGATAAATGACGATCTCAAGGTCAAAATTCCCGGAAAGGCCTTAAGGGAATACCACCTTAATGAATGTAAAAAAGTAATCTTGTTTTCTGGGAGTAAAAAAACCGGAGGATTTTGTGTTTCATCAAGAGACTGGATTGAAAAAACAATAATTAAGGGAATATTCGAACAAAATCCCGGTTTTAATAATCCCAAAACTTGTGAGGGTGAATTTGTGAAATATAAAAGCCGTTTTTACTGCTGGGCTGATCTGAAAAGAAACCTGTTGTATCTTACACCGGAAATGCTTAAAACTTTCGGATTAAAACCAAACGATCGACTTCTTTCCATCAGGGGATCGTATATAGCTTTTGTAATGGGTGCCAAGGGTCCTATAATTGACACTGCCAACAAGTCAGTCAAATATATTAGAGAATATTGATAAAATAGATATTTATTCCCGCCGCAGCTGCCACCAGGGCAGGGTTAATTATTCCCCGGGTTGAGCCAGGATACGTTACTCCCCAGTCTATTAATTTCATATAAGGAGCTTTCTTCAGGAACTTCAATTAAATATATTACAAGAAGAATTGCTGCACGCAAATTATCTGCCCGGGAATATTAAAAATTTGCATCAGATTTTGTTTATGAACAAAAGCTCATTATATTTGTATTGAACTATTGCTCATAACTGATGTCGCCAAGACCTGTCATATTGAGAAAAATAAGCAATCCGCCATTAATTACCGGATTTAAACCATACAGGAACGGTAGAGTTGATGAGAAGGCTGAGGGAATATTCCTTCAGTATGAGGAATATGAAGCTATTAGGTTGTGCGATCATATGATGCTCAACCATCATCAGGCATCCGTGTTGATGGCAGTATCAAGACCGACTCTTACACGTATATATTCATCGGCGAGAAAGAAAATAGCAGAGGCGCTGGTGATGGGAAAAAAGATAATTATTGAAGGCGGGAAGATCTATTTCGATAGCGAATGGTATTCTTGTAAAACATGCGGATGTTTCTTCAATAATCCCGAAAAACAGACAGAGCTCCTCTATTGCCCCTTATGTAAAAGTTCAGATTTTTCAAACACAGGTGATGAAATAAATAATTATTAAAACTAAAACCATGAAAGTAGCAATAACAAGTACAGGTAATTCACTTGAAAGCAAATTGGACCAGCGTTTTGGGCGTTGTGCCTATTTTGCGATCTACGACAATGAATCAAAGGGTATAGAATTCATTCCCAATCCCAATAAGGATGTGCAAAATGGAGCAGGCCCTGCTTCAGTACAAATTGTAGCATCGCGCAATGTACAGAAAATCATTTCAGGCGAATTCGGAATTAAGATCAAGTCCTTGCTCGACAGTCTTAAAATCCAGATGATCGTCATTAAAGACCCTGAGAAAAAAATAGAAGAAATAATAACTATGTTAAACCAATAAATCTAAAACAATGCCAAATATGAATGGAACAGGACCTGAAGGAAAAGGTTCAGGAACAGGACGCGGTATGGGACGCTGCAGAAAAAATACTGCCAATGAAGAACCCACAGGCCAGGGCAGAAATCGAAAGCCAGGTAAAGGCCGCGGCCAGGGGAAACAGTTGAAAAAAGGTTTTAAAAACTAAAATATTAATCTATATATAATCTAATGAAAAAACGTATTGCCATTCCATTGGAAAACGGGATTTTATGTTCACATTTTGGACATTGCCAGCAATTTGCAATTATTGAAGCTAATGAAAACCTAATTACAGAAGAAACTCTTGTGACACCACCACCTCACGAACCAGGATTACTGCCGGGATGGCTTGCAGAAAAAGGAGTAACTGATGTCATTGCCGGAGGGATGGGACAAAGAGCAATAGGTCTTTTTAATCATCAAAAAATAAATGTCTTTGTCGGAGCGCCTTTGAAAAGTCCAAAGGAACTGGCAAGCGACCTGATAAGCAATACACTGGAAGCAGGAGCAAATTACTGCGACCATTAACAGCAATAGCGGAATGATATTTGACTATCGTTGTTTTTTTTGCCTGGCAAGATCTTTTGAGAAACTTCTGGAAAAGGAATCTCTTTCAACACAGGCAAAAAACAGCTTTATTCTTGACATGACAGAATATTACAGGATTCATCATGGGAAAATAAGCTCTCCGGAATTCGCACGGGAAATGCACCTGGTTTTGAAAGAGTATACTGGCAACAGCGATCCCTACAAAACAGAGAAGCAGGAAAATAACCTGCATGCTTTAAGGATAATTAAGGAAATGAAGGATATAGTTAAACTGGCGCCTGATCCATTTCTTACCGCATTACGTTTGACAATTGCCGGTAATGTTATTGATTTTGCCGCCAGCCAGAACTTCAATCTGGAAAACACCATCAACAAATCACTTGAATCAGGCTTCGCAATTGATCATTCAGAAAAACTCAGGAACGCTGCGAAAAAAGCAGAATCTATTCTCTACCTGGGAGACAATGCAGGAGAAATAGTTTTTGATAAACTTTTCATACAGATAATGAATCACAAAAAAGTAACTTTTGTTGTGAGAGGAATGCCTGTTATAAATGATGCAACGCTAGAGGACGCTGAATGCATAGGTATGAGAGACGTAGCTCAGGTTATTTCAAATGGTTATGATGCTCCATCAACGATTATCGAAAAATCGAGCGATGAGTTCAGGAAACATTTTTATGAAGCTGACCTGATTATTTCCAAAGGCCAGGGAAATCTTGAAGGATTAATACATTTAAATGATGAAAGGATATTTTTCCTGCTCATGGTAAAGTGCAACGTAATTGCAGAACTGCTCAAAGTTGAAAAAGATAGTTTCGTCGTATTCAATGCTCCGTTTTTAAATAATGATATAAACAAATCAACCTCTTTTTAGATGATCAGCTTCGGCCCTGTTCCATCAAGAAGGCTTGGAAAAAGCCTCGGTATAAACAATATAATATCACCCAAGGTATGCTCCTATGCCTGCATTTATTGCCAGGTTGGAAAGACAAAAAATAAAAACTGCAAGAGAGAGTTTTTTTTTAAGCCTGAAACCATTTACGAAAAAGTTGTAAAACACCTGGATAAGATAACCAGTGATAATCAGCCTGATTACCTGACATTCGTTTCTAACGGAGAGCCTACTCTTGATAAAAACCTGGGCAGGGCAATAACATTATTGAAAGAAACCGGACTGCCTGTGGCAGTTATTACAAATGCCTCTTTGCTGTTTCTGGATTCAGTAAGGGAAGACCTCAGCCTGGCAGACTGGGTATCATTGAAAATGGATGCCGGGGATGTAAATACCTGGAATATAATAAACAGGCCTGCAGAAGAACTTGATTACGAGAGGACCATTGAAAATAATGTGCTCTTTTCAAAAGGATATAAAGGAAGATTGTGCACAGAAACAATGTTCATTAAAGGAATCAATGATTCAACAGATAGTATGTTGAAACTGGCAGGTTTTATCAGAGAAATTAATCCTTATAAGGCTTACCTGGCCATTCCGATAAGACCTCCTGCAGAAAAAACCGTCAAACCGCCTGAACCCGAAAAAATGAATGATGCCTGGCAAATCTTTAATGCCAACAAAATAAATGCAGAATTCCTTACTGGCTTTGAAGGATCCGACACTGGTTATACAGGAAACATTTATGAGGACATACTTAATATCACAGCTGTACATCCCCTAAGGGAAGATTCTCTGCTTAAACTGCTCAGGAATAATGAAGCCGGTTTTGCCGTGGTCAATTCACTCATACAGCAAAGACTTATTAAACAAATTATTTATGAAGGTAATAAGTTCTATATCCGCGAATATCACAACCTGATTTAATAAATGATTGTTCAGATTATATTCTTTTCTTCCCCGGGCAATAGCTTTATTAGTGAATCACGTTGAGATAAACAAGAAAACCTGCCTTTCATTTAAGGATCTAATCCTATCAAAAAGAACAAATTATTACCCGAATAAAATGCTTAATTAAATATACAGATAAAAAAGCTTCAGGACAACATCCTGTGCTGAAAATAATTAATCAGGATAAGTTATGATTAAAATTGCAATAGCCAGCGGGAAAGGAGGAACAGGGAAAACACTTGTTGCAACAAATATTTTTAATGGTCTTATCAAGAAAAAATATGATTCTGTGCTTATTGACTGTGATGCAGAAGCGCCTAACGCTGCTGTTTTTTTTGAAAAAGAGCACATAGAATCAGTTGAAATTACCCAGTTGATTCCTGTTATAGATACAAAAGCATGCACCTACTGCGGAAAATGTTATGAGTATTGTAACTATAACGCAATTTTTATTCTTCCTCCGGTGAGGATTATAAATGTAATTGAAGATCTCTGCCATGGCTGCGGAGCTTGCAGCGTTGCATGCAAGGATGGTGCAATAACCGAAAAACCGACTTCACTGGGAAAGGTTAACATATATTCCACAAACAAGGGACATCTTCTTATTGAGGCACGGATGAATATTGGTGTCATGTCTCCTGTTCCCGTGATAAAAGCGGCTATTAAACAGATAAAGAACTTTGACGGTATTGTGATTCTCGATTCTCCTCCCGGAACATCATGCCCCTTTATTCAAACTGTTTCTCAGTCAGACTATGTTATCCTGGTTACAGAACCAACTCCTTTCGGGTTGAGTGATCTCAAACAGAGTGTAGAGACTCTCAAAACAATTAACAAACCATGCGGCGTAATTATCAACAGAACCGGAATGGGAGACAACAAAGTAATGGATTACATAAAAAGTGAAAACATTCCTCTTTTAATGGAGATCCCGTTTAAGCAAGAAATTGCAGAAATATACGCCGGAGGCAAACTTGTGACAGATAATGATGAACTTCTGGAAAAACAATTGCTTGCTATGATTAATAAAATAAATGAAAATTATGGAGACAGCAATAATTAGCGGTAAGGGAGGGACAGGGAAATCGAGCCTGAGTGCTGCATTCGCCACATTAAACGGGAAGGTTGTGATTGCCGACTGCGATGTTGATGCAGCAAATCTTTATTTGCTTTTTAATCCGACCCTGGAAGAAGAAGCTGTATATATTTCCGGGTATAAAGCAGTTATAAATGAAGATCTGTGCACCGGATGCGGCATATGTAAAGACTATTGCCGTTTTGATGCGATATCAAACTCAAACGGCAAAATAGTCATTTCTGAGATATCCTGTGACGGATGTTTCCTATGCTCCCATGTTTGTCCTGTTAATGCCATAACAATGGTCAGAAATGATAAAAGCAGGATGTATTCCGGATCGTTCAGAAACGGGAAAATGGTCTATGGGAGGCTTTCGCCCGGGGAAGAAAATTCCGGAAAGCTTGTTAGCATGGTTCGGGAAAAAGCAAAGCAAACAGCCGCAGAAAATAGTATTGACAATATAATACTTGACGGGCCTCCGGGGATAGGTTGCCCCGTACTATCTACCATAACAGGTGTTGACCAGGTCGTTATCGTTACTGAACCGACAATATCGGGCCTCCTCGATATGCAGAGGGCAATGGGTGTGGTTCAGAAATTCAACCTGCCAGCTTGTGTTATCATAAATAAACATGACCTAAATGTATCCATGTGCGAAAAGATTGAAGACTGGTGCATAAAAAACGGTATCTTCATCGCCGGGAAACTTGAGTTCACTGGTGAAATTACAAAGGCCATGGTACAGGGGAAAAGTATAACTGAATATAATCCGGATCTTGAAATAAGTAAAAAAATAAAATCAATATGGAACAGAATCCAAAATCAAAAAAAATGAGTGATCTATTTGAGAAAATCCCGATGAAGGGGGTTAAGAACATAATCGTTATAGCATCAGGTAAGGGCGGTGTGGGAAAATCAACTGTAGCAGCAAACCTGGCAATTGCTTTTGCAAGAAATGGGCTTAGCACTGCGCTTGTTGATGCAGATATTTTCGGACCGTCAATACCGAAAATGTTTGGTATTGAGGATGCCAGACCTGATGTTACAGCTTTTGGAGACAAAGAAATGATATTCCCGATTGAAAAATACGGAGTAAAGATTATTTCAATAGGTTTTTTCATTGACCGCAGCCAGTCACTTATCTGGAGAGGCCCCCTTGCCGGTAAAGCTGTAACCCAACTTTTTGAAAACACAGAATGGGGTGAAATTGATTATATGATCATTGATTTTCCTCCGGGAACCAGCGATATTCAGCTTACTACGGTCCAGAAATTAAACCTTTCAGGTGCAGTGATAGTCACAACACCCCAGGAAATATCACTAAACGATGCACGCAAGGCAGCTTCCATGTTCACAAATCCAGACCTCAAAGTGCCTTTGCTGGGAGTGATTGAAAATATGTCGTGGTTTACTCCCGAAAAACACCCCGATGAAGTATATTATATCTTTGGGAAAGGAGGCGGACTTAAGCTGGCAAAAGAGTTTGATACTATTTTGCTTGGACAGATACCACTGGTTTTGGAATTGGGAGAAGCTGCCGAAAAAGGACTGAGCGCTTTCAGCCAGAAGAACAAAAGTGTTGTTACTGCATTTGAACAGATATCTGAAATGATCATCTCAAGGACAGAGAACAAATCTTAAGATGTTTAATATCTGATAGTTATAATATATAAGCTGAATATTATTTACACTTATCCAGCCTAAAGAAAGTGACTGTATTTTTTCAGAAATTCATATTTAAAGCAAACTCCAGGGGGAATTCATCAACATTCGACAATTCTACATATTGAGCCTTTTCAACGGTAGAATTGATTTTTTTCTCAAAGGCATTTGATTTCAAGAACTGAAGTGCGCCTATGCCGGCACTGTTGCCAACAGGATAAATCCTGTTTCCCAGCTCAATCGGCAATAAACCTATTTCAGTTGCCGACCTTGTATTAATATAATTGCCGAAACCTCCTGCTAAAAACAAGGCATCTATGTCCCCGAATGATAATCCGGCTTTCTTCATCAGTATTTTAATACCAGAATAAATTGCCGATTTTGCCAGCTGTATTTCACGTATATCCTGCTGGTTTACCTCAATATTCATATCACTTTCTATGAGAAACGGCTCTTTCAGGAAACCCGTTTCATCGATCAAACCGGTACGCAAAAGATACGCAACAACATCAACAATGCCGGAACCACATATCCCTGCAGGCTTGCAATTGCCAATCACTTCCATGTTTTCCCGATCCGGAAAGCCTGAGACAGCACCGCATACTGCAGCCATACCGCAAGATATGTTTGCGCCTTCGAAGGCTGGTCCAGCCGCAGTGGCACAAACCAGTATCCTGCCATCCATTACCACAGCTATTTCGCCATTGGTCCCAATATCTATAAAGAGGTAATTTCTGTAAATATCCTTTAATGCCGATAGTCCGGCCACTATGTCAGCGCCAACAAAAGCTGAAATAACAGGCAGAGTAACAACTTCGGCATCAGCGTTTATTTTAAGTCCTGCTGAATACCCGCTTCTTGTTTGCTTGCCGGTAAACCTGGGAGTAAATGGCGCCAGCGCAATTGATACAGGGTCCTCACCCAAAAAAACATGCAGCATCGTTGTATTGCCTGCTATTATTACCTTTTCAAGATTTTCAGGCTTCATTCTTTTCTGCATAATGAAAATATCGAACTCATGATTTATTGAGCCGACAATTGACTTGCGCAACTCAGATAATCCGTTCTCCTGTTCCTGGCAGTAACATATCCTTGTAATCACATCGGCTCCATACACTTTCTGAGGATTTAAAAACGATGAAATCTTTTCTATTTGTCCTGTGAGAAGATTCAAAAAATAGATTACCACCGTTGTTGTGCCGATATCAATGGCTGCGCCAACAGGCCTTGCGGTAAAATGACTGCCTGAACCTATGCTGAATGCCATGTCCTCAAGGAATTCAGTCTGCCGGGTCAGTATATTTGCTTCAACTCTTCCGGGTAAAATAACCTCAATATCCCTGTCGGGGAAATATTTGCACGACAGTACATCACCTTCTCCTGTGATTTTCACGGTACATTTACCGCATGTCCCCTTTCCGCCGCAAGGAGCATGAACATCCACCCCGTTATTTCTTAAAATATCCAAAAGAGGAAGGCCGGCAGTTGCTTTTATTATGCTCGTCTTTTCAGGGGTAATTATCTTTACAGTGATCATCAGCGATTATTCTATAGTCCTGGAGGGAAAGCTCATGGTTTAGCTATGGCAGAAATATTTTGAAATTTCAATTTACAGAAAAATCAACTCCTACAAATTGAAATCTCTTGAAAAATTCAGTGAGACGCCATATTTTGTTGCCAGCTGCGTACCGTTGAAATATTGATAAACCGGAAGGTCAAGCATTAATGAAACATTCCATTTTTCATTAATGAAATGATTGATCTGGGGTGAAACATAAAAAATGGTACTGCCGGAAGATTCGATCCAGCCCGATTCTGATTTATCCTGTCTGCGGGTTTCATTTCTTACCTGCAGGATAGCAGTCCAGTCTCCTTTCAGCCAGGAAAACATCAGGTGTTTCGAGAAGAACACTGAAGTAAAGACTGATGACCCCAGCTTGTAATCCTGCCTGTTCCTGGCATTGGATTCGAACCGGCCAGTCAGAAAATATCTTACTCCAGTAGCAGGTTGTTCCTTTACAACAAACATCTGAAAAATCATTCCTAAAGCCCCTATTGTTGGTTGAACTTCAACCGGAAGCTCAACCCCCCCGCGAATTACAGGTTTTGTGGAAAAAGGGAATTTTACACCAAGGCTTGAGGAAATAAAAAATCTTTTGCTATTGTCTTTTAATAAACCGTATTTAAGTGAAATATTGGCGTTGGAGAACCCGTTTCCCCGTAATGAATATTCAGGATCCAGGTTATATTTTTGTGTTTTGTTGAAGAAATAGCCGAATTCCGTTTCCAGGGTAGCTTTATCGCTTAAACCATATCCCAGAATGCTGCCGGCATAATTATAGTTTGCACTCTTTATCAGATTAAAATCGGAGCGATCATCACCCTCGAAATATTGATCCCCATAGTTATACCTGTAAAAAGAAATTATTCTCAGGGAGTTTTTTTCCAGTACCAGAAGGTTATGTGATCCGCCAACCGGATTTACGGAGGAAAGACATTGTGAGGATAAATTATCAACATTTAATGCCAGTAAAGTCAGGGCAGTTAGTAAATGTTTACCTGACAACAATGTATATTTCTTTAGTCTGAGAAGCATCATTCCCATCTCTTACTGTGCATGTAATTTTGTTTTTTCCGGCCTGACAGGGTGAAGCTGCGTATACTACTTCGCTGCCAGTATAGAGAATATCACCTGTTGTTGCTGACCAATTGTATGTAAGCCTGTATCCTGATGCCACTGCAGTTACACTTGTTGATCCGCCTGAATCTATTGTATCATGTTCAGCTACAAGTGAAGTAAAGACAAGTGGCTGATTCGGGTCTCCCCAATCTTCATTCTCTCCTTTTGAGCACGAAGCGAGAAATATTAGCAGCAATATTAGATTAAACAGATTCTTCATTCTCTTAAGCTAATCTTTAATACACCTTACAGAGAAACCATAAGATTTCGGGAATGTATTCCATCTGCCTACAGTGCCAACTCCTGAACTAAGACACCTGCGCCATGCGTTATCGCCAAATTCGGTCGAGGTCCATATATACTCATACTGATTTAGCAGGTCGTACCTTCCGTTTCCTATATATCTGCCAGCATAAACAGCTTCATAACCTGACTCGCCTCCTTGCTTTAATTTATAACCTATACCCGCACCACGCCAGTTATTGGTTATATCAGCTTCCTGCTGAGTCATCCCAAGATAGATTTCCAGTTCTTTCCATTCACCATCTGATGGTATATGCCAGCCAACAGGGCATATTCCCTGAGCTTTTTCAGCCGTTGAACCATTCATTGCAGCATTCCAGGAATATAGCCTCCCATAGGTTTCTTCATTATCAGGATTGTTTCCATAAACTAAGCTGGCAATTTCAGTGCTGTCCGGAGCTACAGATACTCTGAGATTCTGCTGCATCCATATCTGCTCACCTATTTTGACAGTAGTATAAATATTACCTTCAACATCCATGACAATATTTTCAGGAACAGGTTGATTAATCTCTATACTTTCTGTAGCCGTTGAATCCACGGCATCTCTGACGGTTACAGTATAAATCCCGGCCGTAAGGTCATAAATGTCTTTACTGCTCTCGCCATTTGACCAGTTAAAGATATAAGGAGGCACACCACCGGTAACATTGAGAATGATTGAACCATCAGTCCCCTGAAATGCTGTTACATCAGTTGCAACAAGTTCAAGCGACAGCTGCTCATACTGATCAGGTTCTTCCGGATTTGTACAAAAGTGGAATAATCCGGCGGAAAGGATAAGAATAAAACCTTTTTTGATAAAGCATTTCACAAGGTTGGCTAATTCGTTTAACGGAACTTATTTGGTTTTGGACACGCTTCCTTTTATCCTCAGTTCAACCATTGGATTCGCTGCATTGGATTGAACTGTTATGGTCTTGTTGAACGCTCCTTTTATTTTTGTGTTGTATTCTACCTTCAGGGAATCCCTGGCACCGGCCTGAATCGGAGTCTTTGGCCAGGCTGGAACAGTACAGCCGCATGAAGAGCGAACATTTGATATAACCAAAGGACCACTGCCTGAATTGGAAAACACGAAATAGTGCACAGCAGCATCACCTGGCATAATTACTCCAAAATCATATTCATTCTCTTCAAAACTTATTTGTGGGGGATCAGCCATACTTCCTGATCCATAGCACTTTGAACCAAGGGGAAAAAGGTGTAGAATAATAATAAACAAAAATAAAGAAATGATCTGAATGGTTTTCATCGTCTTGCTATAACATATAATTCACCATGTAAATTTACTAAACAGAATCTCAATAAATAACGGTAAAAATCCATTTATTAGTATGGTACATCCATAACCGCTTCAAGACAGTTCAGTCCATAGCATATTCTCCCTACCCCGGATTCTTGAATAAAACCAGCTATTATAATCCTGAGAAGCTTTGAAATATTACAAATCCAGCTACTTTTCCAATTCTTTCAGGCGCTTTTCTATGTCCTGTTGAGATTGTTTAAGAGCATCTGCCTCTGATTTGAGGAACCTGATTTCATCTTCTTTGCTCACCGGAGCCCTCCAATGAGAACCAACAGCATAGTTCTGATACGGTACATCAAAACCACGGCCACGCCCAAAACCACGGCCCCAGCCCATCCCCCTTCCAAAGGAAAAGCCTCTGCCCATCCAGCTTCCGCTTCCCTTTGCAAAACCCGGTGAATCATATCCTGCACAATAACCTAGTCTTCTTCCGGTAACAGGACCTTGTCCTATTGGTCCGGTACGATCTCCTCCTGGCATAATTTTAAGCTTTTAAAATTTTAATTATTAATCTGTTTTGCATTTATCTTGTATTCAGACTAAAGAGCCTGAGTTATTAATAAACTAATTACAAATATACAAATTAAAACGAACCTATGTTCACTTCGTTTATGTTTTTCTGATTACAACCGTTCATAATATAATATTTACGGGCAAACTATAACAGAAGAGCTGAACTCACGAGACATGCCCTGATCAGAATTCTGCAACGGGTACTGTGTTAGAAATGTGAGTCAGGTTATAATTCGGTTAACTGTTTTGAATCTGTTCACCTTGATTCAAATATATCGCCTGAACATACCTGCCTGATGCCAAAGGCTTCATAAAAAGCAGACAAGGCCGGAAGTTCAGTACAATGGGACGGCATAACTTTTTTTACCCTGTTTTCTTTAAGATACTTTATGGTTTCCTTTACCTGGATGTCGATCTCCTTTAGATGGAATCCTCCCATTATTCCATATAATTCTTTCACCCCTGTAACTTTTTTTGCATGTTCCAGAGTGTTAACAATCCCTGAATGACCGCAACCAGTAACAACGAATAAACCATCCTTTAATATCATAGCCAGACTGGTATCGTCCGAAACAAAATCGGGTGTTCCGTCTTCAAAAATAAACGGGGTAGCCCTTGACTCAAATTCCATCAGACGTGGTATCTCACCCAGAAAAAATATTTTTTCAGTGATTTTCATGGGCTTTGCTGTTGTAAACAGATTAAACATCCCGGATAATTCTTCCCTTGAATTTCGGAGCCCTATGTAAGTATGATCCTTCTTCCTGAATCGTCGTACAAAAGATCCCGGATGGCATATAAGATCTCCCCCGGAAAGATAACCTAGCCCGTTTCCATGGTCAAAATGGCCATGACTTAGAATAACCCTGTCAATATTATCCATGCTGATATTCATGATACTGGCATTTCTTAAGAACATTTCGCTTTTGCCTGTATCAAAAAGAAGCTTTTTCCCGTCGAATTCGATTAAATACGACAGGCCATGTTCAGCAGCCGTAAAGGCCCCTGCATGGTTTTCTGTAAGTATGGAGATTCTCATAATATATTTTATCCAAATTTAGTCTGAATTTTTTATATGAACGGATGTTCATATAATTTTGCTTTCCTGTTTTACTTAAAAAAGATCTGTAGCTTTAGGAAATTTTAAATAAAAAAAGAAAAAGGGAAAATTCTGCTCCATAAAATTCAAAAACAGCCGTGTATAACAAATTTTGGATGCCAGGAATATTCTTTTGACGAATAAGAAATTAAAAAAATGAAGATCATAACTGATACCGAACTGGTTCAAAAGTTAAAAAACTGGTTCACAAACTATGTTGGAACATTTAAATACGATGATGATAAGTTTCAAACAAACATAAATATCAAGGCTGAACACACTGAACGGGTTATTGAAGAAATCAACAGCCTGGGGGCAGAGCTTGGTTTGGATGTAAATGAAGTGAACCTGGCTGAAATAATTGCTCTTTTCCATGATATTGGCCGTTTCATACAATATGACAGGTATAGAACTTTTGCCGATTACAAATCAGAGAATCATGCTGAACTGGGTATTAAAATCCTGAAAGAACATAATGTCCTGGGAGAACTTGATGAAGACATCCAAAAGGTGATATTTTGTTCTATAAGAAATCATAATCTTCCGGTATTACCGCAGGAAGAAGAAGAGGTATGCCTTTTCTACTCGAAACTGATACGCGATGCGGATAAACTTGACATCCTGAGAGTGGTAACTGACTATTATAACAGGAACTACGGTGAGAGGAATTCAGCCCTTGTTCTAGAATTACCTGATACTCCGGGAATTTCCAAATCAGTTTATGAGGATTTAATTAATAAACATATCGTTTATATGAAGCACGTAAATAATGTAAATGATATAAAACTACTGCAGGCAGGCTTGATTTATGATATAAATTTCAGGCCAACACTGGATTGTGTTAAAAAGCGCGGTTATATTGAACTGATAAAAAACTCTCTTCCTGAAACAGAAGAGATTGCCCGTATCTTCTATACCATAAATAATTTCATTGAGACGCATAATTAATATCAGCCTGTTCGCCATATTAAATAGCCATATGAAACATGTTCTGTTTTGCAAATAAATTCCCTGAAAGTCTGACTCTTTTTATACTTTCCCTCTACTATCCGCCTGAACCTTATGTCAGGGCTGGTCACTGGTCATTAGAAATATGAAGACAACAGAATAAAAAATCATCTGCATTAATTTATTCGGTCCCGATCATGGCTAAGTTCATGGCAATTGATCAGTACAAGAAGAAGGCCCGATCACCTGTAGTAATAGTTATTTGAACTCGTTGCAGAAAACCAGGCAGAAGAAAAGAATAACCTGTGTTCCCTCAAAGATTCCGGATGTCAGCAGGTATTATTACTATGCCGAAGGTGAATGATTAATTACAGGTATTTGACAGGTTAAATTACCATTATGATAATAGATCAGGCCTGTGGTTTCCAGTTTAACTGAATAATATCTTCAGAATCGCATTTTATGCAATTCTTTTCAGGTTTTTCCGATACTGTTGTTTCATGGCAATTTCTGCACCTGTACCAGTAATCCTCAGAAAAATAGGTCCCTCCCCGTATGATAATTGCTTTCCCTTCAACAAAAGCCCTGGCCACACATTTACGAGCCTTGTCGTACAGTCTTGTGAATGTAGGCCTCGATATATTCATTTTCGCCGCAGCTTCTTCCTGTGTAAGGTTTTCGTAATCGGCAAGTCTCAGAGCTTCAAATTCTTCATACAAAAGATCCACAGATTCAAGTTCTCTCATCGGGATCCCGAAAGGCTTGAATCCTTCCATCCTCGGAGGTCCCTTAATCCGCCGTGATCTTATTCTGTTGGGCATAATACTCTATTGTTTATATCCAAATGTCGCTTATGCAAATTTATTAATATTAATTTTATTCTCCATTAAAGTCTTAAACAGCTTATTTATTGAAGAATATTGCTATCGTTAACAATTTCCTCAGCCTGCTGTTATAATAAGTAATTTCTTCTTTGATCCAATGTACCAGTTCCAGGGAAACAAAACAGTACACTCCCGGTATTCAAAACCGAAATGCACAGAAACTGCAACAAAATTATAATTAATCCGGGGTTTCTTTTTTTCATCATGACCATGAAAAATACCTGTCTGAACTGAAAAACCACTGTCAAACACAATGTTTTCGGGAAATATTAACCCAGAAATCTATTGCATTACCCGGATTCCTTCGTTTCATATTATTACGCTGGTAATTGTTCCATTATGCTCTTTCCCGCACTCAGATGATCAATCTCCCCGACATTGAGGATTATTGCCCGGGAAAGATGCCATTTTGCCTTTATTCTGTCAACATAAATATCCCTGACAGACATAATTATATTGCAAGGTCTGGCAAGCAAACCATCAATCGGGCCTGCCCATCCCCCGCCGTTTATTTCGAGTAATCCTACCTCATCTACAATCAAAACCCTGTGATCACCGCCAACCTGTGACCTTAAAACAGTCTGTCCCATTTTCAGCCCTTCCGGACAGATATAAAACCTGCCGATCTTTTCATTTCCGCATTTCTCATACTCCCTGAGAAATGCCTTTCTCGTGCCGGTGGAAATATCCACAACATCATATCCAACGGCCCGGGAATCATCCATTATTCTTTCAGAGTATATGCCAGCAACTTTAATATCATTATCATTAAAAAAACCTATCAGATTCTTTATGTAATTTGTTTTTCCAGCTCCTACGGATCCTGTGACCAGATATATTTCCGGCTCAGAAGAATTTTTATTCAGGACTTCCGCTAATTTCATGTCGGCCTGTGAAATAACCTGGTAGAACAAAGATACCGGATTTTTTAAAAGGCTTTTAAGGTCAGGGATGACGGCAATAAATGAAGGCAGGCTTTCAGCTGAAAGCTCCAGTGCCAGAGGAAGATTTTTGAATGTAGTCTTCTGAAAGAAATTTTTGATGACGGGATTATACAATTCGGTCCCCAGAACAGCAAATCCAACAATTATAACCGCAGCTCTGAAATTCATCTGGATACCTGTTAAGATTCCCTGTTGCCAGGAAACATCCCCTTCCTGTGCTTTTGTAAACGCAAATGCAGTAATCAGGGTAATAAAAACAAAGAATGCCCAGAATTTAGGCCTTGAGATCTGGCGCAAGGCTCTTTTGTATCTTAATGCCCATATCACAATAATGGCGATTATTGCAAAACTCCATACATACCAGGGCGTATAATATATTAATATGAATGAACCTATAATTAGTAAAACATCTGCAACAAGCCATGCAATGGAATAATTCAGGTCGCCTGAAGATTTCTGCCGTACCGCGGCAGAAGATCCGTTTCCGAAAGGAGTCTGCCCCGACAAGGGTTGTTTAAGCATCTTCTTCCCGGTAATAATTCCCATAATACCTGTAATGAGTCCGAAAAATGCAAATAGTACAAGCAGGAATATTATTGGCAGCCAAACTATATCTGTTTGAATATTAAGCTGTTTCTGGGCAAACCTTAACAAATTGTTATAAACTTCAATAATATTTGCCCCGTAAAAAATTATGTAGTTGGCAATTTTCTGAAACAGGTTCCACGACATTGCCAGGATGGATCCCGCCAGGTAGCCAGTCATAGTTCTTCCAAAAAGACGAACAGATGCTTCAAGTAGTACAGCTTCGGAAAAAATAGCAATCATTGGACCGAAGATCACCGCACTTGGCGACATTGTTTTCATAATGGCACAAATCAGGCCTGCACGCCAGAATATTCCCTTTTCAGTCCAGATGTAACTTATTGATATAAGGATAATCAATCCTATGCCTGTGAGAATATTACCACTGAACGGCACCCTCAGGTTATGCAGGAAACTACCAAGTACAATTTCAGAAGCAGCCCAGATGGTTCCTGCAATGGACGCCTTGATCCATTTCTCACTCAGTCGGTGTTTCATCGGTTTTTAGTATGCAAATTTTCTCGGCACAATATTCAAACATATGAAATACCGCGCCACCCTGGCTTACAAGTTCAAAAAGAATATCCGGCTGCGTAATCTTTACAGTACCTATTATATTTACTTTGTTATTAAACAACACATCAGGAAGCAGGCCGCTTGAAGGACCTGCCACTATAACCTGTGTATCGGGCATAACCGACGAAACCAATTCGTCAATTGTACTGTTTACAATTGTCTGGCCTGTGATTATAACAATATCTGATTCCGGAATTACTTTCATAAAATCACCGGCAGGTACATAATACTTCTTTTCTTCCGGCCTTAATGCATTTTCATTCAGTTCCAGGACAAGCAGGGTGTTTCCTGTCTGCGAAATTGTTTGAATATATGAATGGAAAGCACCTACAATGGTTATTGTTTTATGGGGTGCAAGATCAAGCAACTGGAGGGGGTCGCATTTTTCAACGATTTTAAAATCCCCTGATAATACAGCACTTGAGGCAATTGCGTTTAACACTGCTGTTCTCAGGGAAGAAATAATATCCGATTGTTTCTGTAACTGCATTATATCTGAAACTTTCTGACCTTTTATCTTCAGTGGCGTAAAATCACCGAAATCCCTGTTGCTTTTTATACATACCGGATCATTGGAGGTAAGGTTAGATGCAGTACCTACGCTGTTATCTGATAGCTTTACAGCTGTTAGATATAACCCGATCCTGACGTCATCAATAAAAAGCTCTTCGAGCCTGTCACCCAAACGGCTTTTTAACAAATTGTATGTCTGGTCAAATATGGCTGGCATATAAACTTGTGGTTTTTGATTAAAATCTTAAAAAGGTATCTGTTTTAGTTCAATTCATGCAAAAAAATCATCACTGAAAAAATACGGCTTTTATTACTGTCCTAATGTCTCACTTAGGATAAAAACCATCAGGGAATAATAATAGTCTGTTTAATATTCCTATAGGGTTTTAAACACCCTGTAGGAATGAGGTTTAACTGTCACTTCAAAACTGTTGCCCGGAACTGCCTGTCTCATCCTGAAAGGCGGTACAGGCAATGCAGTACCTTTTAGTACTTCCCCCGTGAGCAGGTCGTCAATAGCGTTTATTTGCCGGTCAGTAATGATCCTTACGGCAACGGGTTCCGGGAGGAAAGACTCAACGATAAAGGTCCCGTTATCATATAAAAACAAACTCACCCGGGACGGACCTTCCAGCTTAATATTAAAATCCTGGGTAGCAACAGCCCGTATCCGGTTAAGTACTTCAGCAGGATACAGATATAAGTCAGAGAAGTTCTCCGGAATGGTCAGAACATACAAATTGGCTTTTGAATATTGTGCCCTGTGAAGTATGGGCCAGCCTGTGGCACCCTTTATAGCTGATACTTCTTCCCAGGAATCATTTGTCAGATAATTGATCTGTGGAATAAGTATTTCATCCGATGCCTTGCAGTTCATGAACCATCCTGCCTTGAAATTTGTCACCAGTGCTTTCCTGTCGGTATATACAATTTCAGCTATATCTTCAATTCCCTTTCCCTGCATTGCTCTTAGTAAACCTGATGTTATCATTACATTTTTCCCGTCCTGCAAGCGCTGCTTAATTTTTTGGATAAGCTCCTTATCAAATTTTGCTGATTCAGTCAGCAGTATCATATTGCCGTCTGTCGGAAAAACATGTGAAATGTCCATGGGAATTCCTATCATCCCAAGGTAATTCTGGAGGAAGTCTTCTCCGGTGGCATGGAAAGGTCTGTAACTTTTTACGCCAACCGGATTGCCGAGCAAACCCAGAAAACTGTCAACTGTTTCGAAAGTTAATCCTGCAGCCCGTGCCAGGGTCGGAGGATATATGGTTCTATTTTTCGCTGCAACCGGCTTCATCATTTCATCAAAGTCGAAACTGGTCTGGCTGCCCTGCCATTGACCCCTTTGCCCGGGGCGGACAGGCATTTGCAACTGTCTGTAATCAAACATGGTTATCTCTGGGGCCTTTGCAAACAGTGTCAGCCAGAATTGTTCCGCATAACGATCCAGGTAAGATGACCCTCCCGAATCAACCCAACCTCCGCCATTGCGACCGGGGGCAATATTATTAAAGTATCTTATTATCAAATAGCTAAGATACTGCTGAAGATGCTGATCGGAGTTTACGGCATCACGCGTTTCAGTACCTGAATAAATCCCGTCGAACATTTCGGGCCCCGTTTCGAGGTTAAAACCCAGACCCTGGAAGTGCTCATACCAGTTGGGATATTTGATGATTATCTTTACCTGCGGATTTACAGCCTTTGCCGGATTGATTATAAGATCGCGCGCTGCATCGGTCATAAGCTGAAGCCTGAAATCGGTCCAGCTCATCTCCCCTTTTTTCTTAATGCACAAATCACACTTGCAGCTTGTAAAAAAGAAATCATCAAGAATGAATTCGTCAAAATGCCTGGCTGTGTATTCGGCAATCTCCCTGACCTTCTTCCGGTGTTCGGGATTTGAATAACAATAAGTTTCGAAATTATTGCTTTCATCAATGGTATAAGTAATTCCACCGGCAACTTTTAATCCTTTTGACCTGAAAAATCTTATTGCCGATTCAAGGATTTTCTCGTCAACGACAAGCTTGTCACGATGAGTTTCCAGATAAATCTTGTCAACCTTAACCTGTTGGCTGATAAGCTCCCATG
>JAVEVC010000036.1:0-31099 GCA_034005245.1 Bacteroidales bacterium | reverse complement strand
CCGTGCAAATGTATCATAGTATCTACCGGTTGTATGCCTGAGTCTCTGCCTGGAGACTCCCTTTATAAGAGCACGTTTTTCCTGTCTGCCCTTGTCGATAACCGAAACCGGGATCCCGGCCATACGGAAAAAGAAACGCAGTACCCTGGTCCTGATAACATCATGAAGATCAATAACATGATCATATTCCCCGGTTTTTATTATATCCCTGCACATCCTAATCAGCCCCGGAATACCCCTGTGCCGTCTGCTAAAATCGGCGATAAAAAGGTTGAGATTGCCCGAAGTCTGAAAGAAATTGCTGAATTCTTTCCTTGTAAGCAGAGTTATTCCGACATCAGGATGCTGCTCCCTCATTGCAGCAATTACGGGAATGGTCAGGGCAACATCGCCCATAGCCGAAGTCCTTATGACAAGGATACGCATTCTAGTATTTTTCGTATGATTTCTCTTCGATAAGATCTGAAGAAGTCCTGATATTTATCTGCCTTTTTATTTCTGATCGTCTGTCATTACAAATGTAGACCGAGCGGGCTGTTTCAATGAATTCTCCACCAAAATCCTTCCTTCTTTCAAAATCCCTTATCTTGTCTTCAATATCCCAGAGCGCCAGGTTAATTTCATAAAGATCTCTGTACAAAGGATCTGACTCACTCAGGATATTGGCAGATGCATTCCTAAGTTCCCTGTATTCTTTCTGAAGATTTGAAAGTTTGCTTTCATCTTTTATCCTTTCAAGCTTTATCCGGACAATGGTCAGCTTATCAATTATTTCGCCATTAGATACTTCAATCTTCATCTTTGATTCATATTATTTTCAAAAATAACATCTTTTTGCCGGTGAACAAAGCCGGCCATAGCAACTAGTAAGGGTCAACATCCGCAGCAATTCTCAGCGATGAAGCACCCGTCAGCTTTTCGATCCTTGTTATTATCCTGTGTAACGCATGCTTGGTTTCAGGCAGAGATCTTTCACGTTCCGCCTTGATAATTATTGATTTGATATACCAATTCTGGACGCGTGATATGAGGGGATATTCCGGGCCAAGCACCCTGGACCCGAAAGCTGCTCTAAGGTCATCAGCTAATATGCCTGCAAAGTGATTGAGTGAAGCCCTTTCCCTGTGTTTTACATGGATTTTTATCATCCTGCAGAACGGAGGATAGTTGAATGTTTTCCTTTCTTCCATTTGTTCTCTGAACATGCCGGCATAATCATGGTGCAAAACATATCTTATGATCCTGTTTAAAGGATCGGCTGTCTGAATAATAACTTTTCCGCGTTTAGACCGCCTGCCGGCTCTGCCGCTAACCTGTTCCATCATATGGTAGCTTCTTTCGTGCGCCCTGAAATCAGGGAAGTTGAGCAGATTATCGGCATTCATAATACCCACAACTGTAACATTGTCAAAATCGAGTCCTTTTGATATCATCTGAGTACCAATCAATATATCAGTCAGGCCTTCCTGGAAGTTGCCTATCAGCCTGTTCAGCGAATTTTTCGATCTTGTGGAGTCATGGTCCACCCGGGCTACCCTGGCTGTAGGGAAGACTATCTTAATCTCATCCTCGATTTTCTCAGTTCCGAATCCTCTGGTAACGAGGCCTGATGACTGGCAATTACCGCATTTCGATGGCAGGGCTGAAGAGTATCCGCAATAATGGCAGAGCAGCTTGACGGCCTCTTTATGGTATGTCAGGTTGACCGCGCAATTAATGCATGTCGGTATCCATCCGCATTCCGTGCATTCTACGTAAGGTGAAAACCCTCGTCTGTTCTGAAAAAGGATTACCTGTTCCCTGTTACCCAGCGCGTGATCAATTGCTTCAAGAAGCTGTGGGGTAAAATGGGAGACCATGAGTTTCTTTCTGTATGCTTCTTTTGTATTGGCTACAACGATCTCGGGCAGTTTAACCAGTCCATATCTTTCCTTCAGTTCCACAAGGGCATATCTTCCGGAAAGAGCATTGCTGTAGCTTTCAATTGAGGGTGAAGCTGATCCGAGGAGAACTTTAGCCTTGTGCAAATGTCCCAGAACAATTGCCGAGTCGCGCGCATTGTACCTGGGCGCCGGATCCTGCTGCTTATATGATCCGTCCTGTTCTTCATCAACGATTATGAGTCCAAGGTTACTGAAGGGCAGAAAAAGAGCTGACCTCACACCCAGAATGAGTTTGTATGGTTCAGTACCCTCCCTGAATCTCCCCACTTTTTTCCATATTTCAACTTTCTCAGCTTCATTAAGGCGTGAATGAAATATGCCTGTAGCTGAGCCAAAATGCTTCCTGAGTCTCAGTATTATCTGTGTTGTCAGGGATATTTCCGGCAGAAGATACAGGACCTGCCGGCCAAGCTTAAGCTGCTGTTCAATAAGATGAATATAAATTTCCGTTTTGCCTCCTGATGTCACACCGTGCAGAAGGACCGTCTCCTTATCCCTGTGATTATCACAGATCTTGTCGAAGGCGTCTTTCTGGGCTTTGCTAAGGATATTAAGCAGTTCTGTCTTTTCAAAATAATCCTGCAATCTTCCTGCTTCCTGTGTGACGATGGTTAATATTCCTTTACTTACCAATGCATCGAGAGCTGATGCTGAGGAACCTGATTCCGTCAGGACGGCCGCTTTCTTAACCGGCGGCACTTCATTCCCTTCCGAGTAACCGCTCAGCCTGAGGTATGTGGTGAGTGTTTCAAACTGTTTGGGGGCTCTGACCAGCTTATCAAGTATTTCATTAAGTTCAGCATCACTATATCCTGATGCCGGTACAACAAATGATTCCATCCTTGGCCTGTATTTTTCCCTGACTGGCTCATACGTCTTTCCTTCAAGGAAAAATGCCGAGGGAAGAGCTGCTTTCATCACTTCCCCGGTTGTGCACATATAGTAATCGGCTATCCACGACCATAATCTCATCTGAATGCTGTTTACCAACGGCGAGTGGTCAAGCACCTGCAGGATTTCCCTTATATTATGAACATCCGGAGGTTCGTTGTGAACTCTGCTGACGATTCCTGAATAAAGCTTCTTGTTCCCAAGCTGGACCATAACCCTTAATCCCGGCACAATCATGCCTTGCATTGACAGTGGGATCCGGTAAGTAAACCTTCCCTTTACGGCAAGAGGAAGAACTATATCAGCAAAGTTATCAGGCATAAATTGCAATGGAATGCAATGTAAGAAGAAATAAACAGAGTATAAAATACCGGCGGGCGTTTGGTCAGCCCGACTTTAAGAATGACGACATTACTGTAAGCAGATGGTCTTTTCTTATAGGTTTGATCAGGCAGGCATCGCAACCGGCCTCAAGGATTATATCCTTATCATCCTCAAAGATAAAAGCTGTCTGGGCAATTATAGGTATATCATTCCTTATCTGCCTTATTTCCCTGGTTGCTTCAATGCCGTTCATCTCGGGCATTTGCATGTCGAGAAGCACTACATCTATATCCGGAGTGCTCTTCAATATTTCCAGGGCTTCTGCTCCTGACCTGGCACTGTAGACCCTGATCCCTGTATCGGCCAGTACCCTGTTGAGATAAAGCAGAACATCCTTATTGTCGTCAACTATCAGGCATTTTCTGCTGGCCCAGTTCAACTGAACCTCCGGAAAATCATTATTATGTGTCTTTGGTTTCAGTTTCACGCTTGCGCCGGCCGGCCTGTAAGGGATTGAAAAACTGAATTCCGAGCCAACTCCCTTTTCTGACTGGACATAGATTTTGCCGCCCATCCTGTCAACTACTTCTTTTGCAAGGGTCAGACCTACACCCAGTCCCTCAAAAGGACGATGATGGCCGTCAATCTCCTGCCGGAACTCTTCAAAAATATGGTCAAGATTTTCCTTGTTTATGCCAATGCCCGTATCGCGTACACTGAACACAAGATGATCATTTTCTTTTCCGTATGAAAGAGTTATTGAACCATCTAGTGTAAATTTGATTGCATTATCCATCAGGTGGCTCAGAACTCTTTTAAGCCAGATTTTATCGGTAAAAATCAGGTCGCCGCTATCCTCAAACTGATTATTCACTTCCAGCACTATTGCCTTTTCATTCCGCCTGATCATTTTCCTGGCCTCCTCGGCTATCTCGGTTACAATCGCGTTAAGTGATGCTTCCTCATACGTTATTTCTATCTGTGAGCTTTCGAGTCTTGAAAGGTCAATTATATCACCTATTATCTGGAGCAGTTTTTCACTGTTGTGATTAATATGCTCGATATATTCTGCCTTGACCTCATTTGAAAGGTCATTGGAAAGAAGCAGGTTTGAGAATCCGACAACACTATTGAGCGGAGTTCTTATTTCATGTGAAATATTGGCAAGGAAACTTGACTTTAACCTGTTGCTGTTTTCTGCTTCCCTATTTGCCCTGATCAGTTCTTCATGAACATGCCTCAGCGGGGTGATATCTCTTGATATTGTCAGGGAGCCTATAACTTCTCCATTGTTATCCTTTACCACAACCGATTTGGTTGACAGGCTTACATAGTGCCCGTCGCTGTGCTTAATCCTGATCTCCCTGTCGTAGAATCCTTTACTTGTCAGGGCTGTCACTTTTGTGGCATCATAATCGGAGTCGTCAGGATGAAGGAGGGCAGGCGGATCTGCTTTCACGTATGATGCACTATCAAGTCCGATAACTGAATAGAATGCCTTGTTGGCAAATTTCAGATTCCAGTCCCTGTCATAGAACGATATCCCGTCGTCAGCTGACTGAAGCAGTATGCTGTAGAACTTTTCGGTTTCGGAATATTCCCTGGCAATCAGGTCTTTCTGGCTTTCCAGCTCAAGCTTTGTTTCCCGCAGATCGATATTTACTTTTTCAATGGTATCATCCTTGATCTTCAACTCCTGGTTTTTCTTACTTAACCTTGATGCAAACACCAATAGCAGAATGCAAGCCAGGAGGAGTAAAACAGCCAATGCCAGGATAATTCCCGAACCAGTGGCAGCTATCAGGGCCATGTAACTGAAAGCATCTGATTTTAAAACAGCTGAAAATGATTTTGACGGGATGCTGAAAACAGATAAATCGTTAATTAAAAGCAAAAACATAAGAATAATAACATTCAGATATCTATTATACCTGTTATTAAAGATATTACCTAACCGATTTATCATAACCGACATATATCAGAAGCACCACAAGGTCCCTTTTCACAAACAACGTAAAACCATTCTTCATAGGTAAAACTTTTACAGCATGGTTTTATTGTCCGATGAATAAAAAACTTGATCTTATCGCGCTAAAAATGAACAGATAAAGCACCCTCCGGCATCTGAATGCAAATATATGGATTCGTGGTGGTTCACGCCCGGAAGGAGGTTATATATTATTTCACAAAAAGCATTAAATTGCGAACAAATAAGCAGTTTAAATGGAAAGTCACAAAAAGTTCTCAGGCGGAAGGAAATACAGCAACGGTGAGATAACAGTTTACTGGAAGCCTGAAGCCTGTGTGCATGCTTCCTATTGTTACAGGGAGCTAATAGAAGTATTCGACCCTGGCCGAAGGCCCTGGGTTGACATGTCAGCAGCTTCAACCGAAAGGATAATAGAGGTTGTCAATATGTGCCCAACGGAAGCACTTTCATGGAAGTGGAATGATGAAGATAAGAATAATGCAATAGGACCGGAGCAAACAAATCATATCAACTTCAGAAGACCTGAACTGGTAAACTCCATGCAGTTAAATCAGGATTCAGATACTGTCTCCGTGAAAATCATGCCCGATGGCCCAGTCTTGATAAAGGGCAGTTTCACGCTGCTCTACGGCGGCAAAAGAAAGGAAATAAAAAACAGCATCATTTCAATTTGCCGGTGCGGGGCAAGCAAGATGCTTCCGTTTTGTGACGGACATCACAAGATAATCGGATTTGAGGATAAATAACGGATTATGGAAGAAAAAGACAAGGACATAAATGATACGATAGTTGAGGTTACTGATAATGGTCCTTTAAAGATAACCGGAAATATCTATTTGAGAGACATAAAGAAAGGCATCGGCAAAACGATTTCTGAAGTATACCTTTGCAGGTGCGGCCGGTCAGGCTGCAAACCCTACTGCGACGGAACGCACAAAAAATAATTTTATCCTGCAATGGCGCGGCTGACTTTTTGTGCTGCGTCGTTAAAGGTGGTTGCAGAGATTACAGACAATCCCGATTTATCTATTATTTCCCTGGCTTCAGCGGCGTTTGTACCCTTAAGCCTGACAATAACCGGAGTTTTGATGTCGCCAAGTGATTTGTAAGCTTCAACTAAGCCTTTTGCAACCCTGTCGCATCTTACTATTCCGCCGAAAATATTGACAAGTATTGCTTTTACAGCAGGATCCCTGAGAATAATCCTGAATCCTGCCTCCACAGTATCACTGCTGGCGCCTCCTCCCACGTCGAGGAAGTTGGCCGGGAAACCGCCCGATAGCTTAATAATATCCATTGTGGCCATTGCCAAGCCGGCACCATTAACCATGCAACCAACGTTCCCGTTTAGTTTTACATAATTAAGACTGTTCTCTGCGGCTTCTACCTCTACCGGATCTTCTTCCCTTATATCTCTCATCCCTGCCAGGTCAGGATGCCTGAAGAGCGAATTATCATCAATCACCAGCTTGCAATCAACAGCCAGCACCCTGTTGTCGCTTGTTTTCAATACAGGATTGATTTCAAGAAGCTGGGCATCAGTTCCGATGAAAGTTTCATACACACCCCTCAGAAATCTTTCCATATTCTTCAATGCCAAGCCCGCAAGACCGAGCCTGAATCCTATACGCCTTGTCTGAAACGGCCGCAATCCGGTTAATGGTGATATCTCCTCAGTGAAGATCATGCCTGGGCTTTTTTCAGCCACCTCCTCAATATCCATTCCTCCCCCCGGAGAATATACAATAATATGCCTGTCTCTCTTTCTGTCAAGAAGCATGCTTACATAGTACTCTGCCGGTTCAGTTTCTCCTTTATAAAAAACATCCGCTGCAACCAACACCATGGATATTTTTTTCCCTTCCGGGCCTGTCTGAGGTGTGACAA
Source organism: Bacteroidales bacterium (assembly GCA_034005245.1). Lineage (GTDB taxonomy): Bacteria > Bacteroidota > Bacteroidia > Bacteroidales > VadinHA17 > LD21. Next base: position 24,064 of record JAVEVC010000036.1, on the reverse strand, counting down.
GCCTTTTCCCCAGCATCTGTTTTGCAACGATTCCGACTTCCTCAACCGACTTTGCCAGCTTTACCCCTCCGCCTTTCCCTCTTCCGCCTGCATGAACCTGAGCTTTAACCACAAAAAGACCAGTGCCGGTCTTCTCCTGTAACTGCCTGGCAACCAGCATTGCCTGATCGGCCGATTCAGCAACGAAACCTTCCTGGATGTCGACATCATATGCCTTGAGAAGCGACTTCCCCTGATATTCATGGATATTCATACCTCACAGTCATTAATTAAATAACAATCTCTTAATCATCGGTTTCAATATAGAAATATAAAAAATTAAATTGGATAATTTGGTTATTTTAGTGCAAAAAAGAAGATGCGGAAACTTCGGACCAGTGAACTGGGTAGGTTAACAGTTGACCAGTACAGGAAAGCTGAAAAATCGTCAATTGTCATAATTCTCGACAATGTGAGGAGCCAGTATAATGCAGGATCAGTTTTCCGGACAGCCGACGCATTTGCGGTTAAAAAGATATACCTGTGCGGCATTACAGGACAGCCCCCGGCCAGGGAGATCATGAAGACAGCGCTTGGAGCAACAGAATCGGTTGAGTGGAATTATTTCAAGGACACCCGCGACGCAATCAGGGAAGTTAAAGGGGAGGGCTATGTAATTGCAGCCATTGAACAGGTTGAAGGATCGATTGAACTGGGAAAATTCCTTCCTGAGAAGGAGGGTAAATATGCACTTGTGTTTGGCCACGAGGTCAATGGTGTCGATCAGAGGGTTATTGATTGCTGTGATCTGTGCATTGAGATACCTCAGTTCGGTACAAAGCATTCATTTAACATTGCAGTAAGTGCAGGAATAGTATTATGGGAACTTACAAAGAAGATATCGGGCTGAAACTTATCTCCAGGTGGATGTGAACTCCTGCTACAGCGTCTTCTGCAGCCATTAATACCGGTTGGTGGGAATGCAGTGATATGCTAATAAAAAGAGGAAGGGGCATTTTGAGAATGCCCCTTCCTCTTTTATAATTAAAATATGATTTAATTACTGAATAGCTGATTTGAAAGCATCATCAGCAAAGAATTTTGCAAACTCCACATCGTTCTTTGCATATGCTTTCCATTCGGGATTGGCACTTATTGCTTCCCTCAGGCCTGCCAGCATATAGTTTTTATCGTCGAGACGGGCACCCACAACTGCTTTAAGGTAACCATGCTTTCCCTGAGGGCATGGTTTCAAAGCGTCGAGAGTAGCTTTGGCTTTATTAACGTCACCCTTCAGGAGCTGAGCAAGTGCAAGATTATTGCATGCCATATCACCGAAATAGTTTACAGCCTTGTCATATTCTCCCCTGGTAATGGCAATTATTCCCAAGCCTTTCCTTGATTCGGGTGTAGCGGCAGTCATTGAATTGAACAATTCCTCAGCTTTCACTATTTCACCCTTTACGAGGCTTATAAAGCCAAGGTTGTTCTTCACTACATCGTTATTCTCAATTGCTTTGGCTTTTTCAAATGAAGCAGCTGCTTCATCAATTTTACCCATTCCCAGAAGAATATAGCCAACGTTATTATGAGCCCTGATGCACTTGGGATGTTCACTGGCTGCAGCTTTGTAGAAAGTGAGTTTCTCATTTTCATTGCTTGTGAGAGTTGCAGCATATAGCATCTCTTCGAGACTCAGTACCCCGGGATCTGATTTCATCTGTGTCAGAATCTGGTCATCTGTACGGCCTATCTTGTCAACATTGACGGTCATCTTTGATCTCCTCAGCTTGGGAAGAATGTCGGTTTTAAGCACTTCATAGGCTGATGACATATTCTTGATTTCCCTTTCACGCACTGCAGGATCGGAATACATTGAAAGAACGCGGAGGATAAGCTCCTTATCCTGAATAGATGAGTTTTCAACTTCAGCCTTGAATCCTTCCCAGTCTTCTGCTGTAGTTTTTGATTCAAAGAATCCATCGGTTTTTGCAGCTTCAATTTTGCTGAATTCTTTCTTAATAAATTTATCAGCTGAGGCACCTCTCTTTCCTGAAAGCCTTTCATTAAAATCAAATTCGCCGTCGGGTGATGCATAAGAACTTACAACAGTTTTCTTGAGCTGTCTGTCAGGATCAGCATCAACCTGGCTTATATATTCCCTTAAAAGTTTGATATCATCAGCCCTTAATTCAGCCCAGCGAATGTCAGCCTGGTTGATAACATAGTTTATATCGGCTGTCTGTGCTTCGGGAATGATTCTCTGGAATTTATCCTTCATCATGATGGGGGCCGGCATTTTCCCTACCAGTGTTGAAGTAGCAATAACGCCGTCAGCTAATTTAACCGGATCAAAATCGAGGGTTTTTGTACCCATAGTAGCATTAGTTCTCAGAACAAGTTCAGAAAGCTTCATTGCATCCTTGTAAGGAATTGTGCTTGTATAAGTGAAATCACCTCCGGTGTATGATATCACTTTGTTATTGGCCAGCACTTTTTCACCCTGAAGAACCTGTACCTTATCAAAAGCTGTTTCTCCGCCTGCATAGGTTAAAACAGGGGTAAGCTCGAGTGTTGCTTTCTTATTGAAATATTTTTCAGGGAATGTGCCTTTGATGGTTACATTCACCAGTCCGCCGTGTGCCTCAAGTACTTTCGGTGTTACCTCATACCTGATATCACCAGCTTCTGTTTTCATCTTATTCAATCCACTGCAACCTGTCATTACAGCTGCTGCAAGAAAAAGGATAAAATAGCTTCTGATTTTTTTCATGATAACTGATTATTTATGTTTACGATCTCTTGTTAATAGACATTCCTTTAACAATATAGCTTTTTTCAAAGTAATCGCAAAGTTATAAAAAAACATATACATACCAAAAAAAGTTCATAAAATCAATTTGTTCAGCCCGTTTGGGTATTCACTGCTGAAAATTGAGTCGATTATCCGGTCATAGTGTTCCTTTTCGGAAACAAAGTCAAGATTGTTGGTATCAATAATAAGATATTTATTATCAGGATTTTGACTGAAAAATTGAAAATAGCTCTCCTGAATGCTTTTCAGATATTCCCGTGTGATGGATTTTTCGTAATCCCGTCCCCTCTTACTGATGTTTTCCAGCAGGCGATCGGGAGAAAGGTGAAGATAGACATATAAATCGGGCTTTGGCAGCAGGTTATACATAATATAGAAAATCTGCCGGTAAAGGATATATTCATCGCCCTGTAGGGTGGAAGACGCAAAAACAAGGGATTTCATGAAATAATAGTCAGCAATTGTAAAGCTTTTAAAGAGATTCTGGTCTTCAAGCACTTCCTTCAGCTGTTTATACCGGCTTGCAAGGAACGACATTTCCAGGGCTAATGAGTATTTTTCAGGATCGCTGTAAAATTTAGGCAGAAAAGGATTATCTGCAAACTGCTCAAGAATCAGGCGGGCATTATACTGAGTTGCAATCCTTGAAGCAAGGGTAGTTTTGCCAGCTCCGATATTGCCTTCAATGACAATGTAATTGTATCTTATCCGCATCATTCAACAATAATAAACCAAATGTAATTAATGACAGGGACATTTTCAACATAAGAATAGAGGTGCACCCGGGCAGAGGCGTAGCAGGACAGAGGCGCAGAAGCGTAGAGGCGTAGCATGCTACGCCTCTAACTCATGATATTCAAAATGATGATGCAATTACAGTTGATGATGTAATTACGGTGTATATTTTACAGGTCGGAATGATCAATGACGCTGATCGCCTGATTTTCTATTGTCTCCTTCCTCTCGTGGGGGTCTGGGAAGCAGAACTTTCCTCGACAATTTAAGCTTGCCTGTTTTAGGCTCAATATCAATGAGCTTGACTTCTATCTCATCGCCTTCCTTCAATACTTCGTCAACGGTCCTGATCTTACGCCAGTCTATTTCCGAAATGTGAAGCAATCCATCTTTATTGGGCAGTATCTCGATAAATGCTCCGAACTGGACAATAGTCTTTACTTTACCTTTATAGATCTGACCGACTTCAGGAACGGCAACAATCCTTTTAACCCAATCAAGGGCAGCGGTTATGGCTTCCTTGTTTTCTCCGAATATATTAACGTCGCCATAGCCGTTAATTTCTTCGACTACTATTGTGGTGCCTGTTTCGCGCTGTATTTCCTGAATTACTTTACCACCTGGTCCAATGAGTGCTCCAATCATTTCCTTCGGTATGGTCAGCATCTCTATCCTGGGAGCATGAGGTTTAAGTTCGGGTCTGGGCCCGGCTATTGTTTTCAGCATGATATCAAGTATATGAAGCCGGCCTGCTTTTGCCTGCTCCAGCGCTTTTGCCATAACTTCAAATGACAATCCATCAACTTTAATATCCATCTGTGTTGCTGTTATGCCATCGCGGGTACCGGCAACCTTGAAGTCCATATCACCCAGATGATCCTCATCCCCGAGAATATCCGAAAGGATGGCATATCTTGCTGAGTCCTTGTCGGTGATAAGGCCCATGGCAATTCCAGATACAGGTTTTCTTATCTGAATGCCTGCGTCCATAAGAGCAAGAGTCCCGGCGCATACGGTTGCCATTGAGGAAGATCCGTTTGACTCAAGAATGTCTGAAACGACACGGACAGCATAAGGATTCTCCTCTTCTGGAGGCATAATATTCTTCAGTGCCCTGTGAGCAAGGTTCCCGTGTCCTATCTCGCGTCTGCTAACACCCCTGGCGGGCCTGGCATCCCCGGTCGAAAAGGGAGGAAAATTATAGTGCAGGGTGAATTTTTCAGTACCCTGGTTCAGGACATCGTCAATAATCTTCTCGTCGAGTTTTGTACCCAGGGTCACTGTCGTAAGGGATTGGGTTTCCCCCCTGGTGAACAGTGATGAGCCGTGGGTGGCTGGAAGGGGATCTATCTCGCAGTTTATCGGTCTGATTTCATCGGGTTTTCTTCCGTCAAGCCTAAGGTTTTCATCGAGAACCAGCCGGCGGGCGGCTTCCTTGTGAACATCATGATAATATCTTCTTACAAGCGCTTCATCAACAGCATCTTCTTCCGTATATTGTGACAGGAAACCGGCAATGACTTCATCGAATGCTTCTTCTCTTTTATGCTTGTCGGCAGTCAGGCTCCTGGCAACTTTGTAACATTTTTCGTAAGTCTCGTCCCATACCTTCTTTCTCAGATCCTCATCATTTACCTCATGTGAATATTCACGTTTCTGATTCGAACCGGCCTCGCTGGCAAATTCCATCTGGGCCCTGCACTGAATTTTTATTGAATCATGAGCTACTCTCAGAGCTTCAAGCATGTCAGCTTCAGGGACCTCTTTCATTTCTCCTTCCACCATCAGGATATTATCATATGTAGCGCCAACCATTAGGTCGATGTCAGAATCCTTAAGCTGAGTAGCTGTGGGATTAACAATAAATGCGCCATTTACCCTGGCCACCCTTACTTCCGACATAGGCCCTTTAAATGGTATGTCAGAAATGGTAAGGGCAGCTGAAGCTGCAAGTCCGGCAAGAGCATCGGGTATGATATCCAGATCGGCGGATATCAGGTTAATGGTAACAAATGTCTCGGCATGAAAATCATCAGGGAAGAGAGGTCTCAGTGCCCTGTCGACCAGCCTTGATATGAGTATCTCATAATCCGAGGGACGCGCTTCCCGTTTCAGAAACCCGCCAGGGAAGCGACCCGATGAAGCGTATTTCTCCTTATACTCCACTGACAGTGGCATAAAATCGGCTGCCTCCTTAGCCTCCTTTGCTGACACAACTGTTGCAAGCAATATTGTCCGGCCCATTTTAAGTAGTACCGCTCCGTCTGCCTGTCTGGCCATTCTCCCGGTTTCGAGGGTAATGATTCTCCCGTCGCCAAGATCTATATTTTTCTCTTTTATTGTAAACATTAGTGTATGATTTATTTTCCTGAATTAGCGTCAAGACAATAATAATACAAAAAAAGGCAACTCAAAATTGCCTTTTTCCGTTACTTACGTAATTTCAACGCTTTTATGATTTCGCGATACCGGTCGATATCTTTGACTTTAAGATAGTCTAAAAGTCTTCTCCTTCTGCCCACGAGTTTAATCAGGGCCCTTTGAGTGCTGAAGTCTTTTTTATTCTTTTTGAGATGTTCAGTAAGATGTGATATCCTGTATGAAAATAGTGCAATCTGGCCTTCTGCAGTACCTGTGTCTATCTCCGACGTCCCAAATGTTTTGAAAAACTCCTGTTTCTTGTCTGCGGTCAAGTACATATTTTTAACTAATATATTGTTTATCCATAAATAGATCGAGTCTCCAATTTTGGAACGCAAAAATAAGGCTTTTTTATGTAAATTATCAAACAATTGACTATTTTTTTAATGCCGGCAACAAATATTTCAATATGAGTCGGGAAAATCTCCCTAAAGTTTAATAATGTCTCTATTATCTTTCAAGTTACTTCAAGCAACTTTTAAACCATATCGTTAAATTTTTAACGTAACAGGCGGCATTTTATTGCCTTCGCTCTTACATAATAATGACGTAAAATTACCCTTCCTGGTTGCGTCAACCGGTAACATAAATCAACATTTTATAAATAATTATCAACAAACCGATACTTTCGCAGTTCTATCATCTGTCGCGAAAAAGCTGCCTGCCTGTTCTGATTTCTTTCCCCATGCTTACAAGTTTCCCCCCGATCCTGCAATCGAGGCACCGTCTTCTTTTACAGTACTCATTAGTAAGCTGAAGAAGTCCCTGGGTGTAAAATGCCGATTCAGCCCGGAATCCGCAGCCGCTCCATTCATTCACTGTAACATTTTCTTCCGGGCTTATCTCCTCCAGAAATGATAATGCCCTTTCACACAAGCCGGGCTGGTTCCTGAACCGGCCATAGACAAATACCAGAGGAATAACAGCGTTGATGAGAAGGATATCTGCAGCCTGGGATCCGGTCTTCTTGCATGCCCTGGCACTTTTCTTTCCAAAAATGTAGTGATCAGACCAATAATCCGAAGCTGACACTTCAAACATCCCTCTGAGAGTATTGATATCCCGGGCTTCCATAGTCCTTGAAAATAAGCCTCCCGCTGTCTGGAGCATAGCAGACAGCTGAGATATCCGTACGGTTGGAAAGTTGACAGGCCTTAGCCGGTGAAATTTCCAAAGCCAGCCATGAACAGGCCTTAGAGCATACTTCGCAGACAATATTCTGTACTCTCTGAGCAGGTTATTGAAATAATCATCGCTGACAGCTTCCCTGAAAAGCGTTTCTTCAAGCATTCCTGCTGAGCCAAACAGTAATGATTCAATCTGGAACCTGTTATCGGCATGCTTACGGATTATCCTGAAGGGCAAAGCTGTTGCAAGCATCTCAAAAGGCTCGGCGTTGATCCTGAATCCGAAATATCTGGTCAGCAACCTGTAGAATGTTTCATCCCAGTCGTTCCCAGTGTCAGAAAAGATCTTCATAACAAGAGATGACTTTGCCTGCAACCTTTCTATCACAAGAGCACTGAGCCAGTGCCTGATCAGGAAGGAGTCTGTATTCCTTATTTCATTGCGGCATGCAATGCTACCCGGGCAGCCAAGCAGGTCACAATACTTCTGATAAAGCGATTCATCAAAACCGATCCTGACCGTAAGCAATTTCTCTCCACTGGCGTTGAACACGTCCTTATCATAAACACTCACAACATGAAGAATGACATTATCGTATGCATGATCTCTGTTATGCCCGTGGATGTCGAAATGGGATGCCGACAAATGGATCTCAACATTGCCGGCCCATTCAGTTTCTTCAATCAGGATCCTTGCATTGAAGAAATCAGGGCCCGAATCATGGTTGTGTTCACCAGGATCAAGAACAACGATCTGTTTTCCCTTACTATCAATCAGGCTTCCAGAATCATAAAGTCCATATTTCCACAAAAAATGGAGGAATTCCTCTTTCATTTCAGCACAACATAAAAATACAGCGAGATTATAAATATAGTGAAATTCCTGCTTTTTTGCAAGGGCTGAAGTGTTAAGCAGAAAAAAATAAGATTGTACAGGAAAATCATATTTGCCCACTGCCGCTTCAGATCGCGGTCCGGGACTATTAAACCAAAAAATCAGCTGGACAAAAGATACCTTCAGGAGGGATATTTTAAGTAACAACTTATCATAATGAAGCTGAAGTTCCTGATCGTGGAAAGAAGCACAGGCAACATAGATATGTTTGTCATGGAAGAGTGCCGGGAGCAAAAAGACTCATGTCAGATAATACCCTTAGCAGCCAGATATTTAGCCATTTCCTGCTGCATTTCCTTTGCTTTTCTTCCGGCTGTTTTATCAAAATTCACTGAATTATCAGCATAGATTATTCCCCGGGATGAGTTCACCAGCAACCCGCATTTTTTGTTAAGACCGTATTTTGCAACCTGCTCAAGGTTGCCTCCCTGAGCTCCCACACCCGGGACAAGAAGGAAATGGTCTGGGACTATCCTGCGAATCTCTATGAGGGTGTCGGCCCTCGTAGCGCCGACAACATACATAGTATTATCAGGCGATCCCCATTTTTTCGAAACATCGAGTACCCTTTCAAAAAGCCTGATACCGTCTTCATTATGATACTGAAAGTCGTCAGCCCCCTTGTTGGATGTCAGGGCAAGAATGACAACCCATTTGCCGGGATAATCCAGGAAAGGTGTTACGGAATCCTCACCCATATATGGGGCAACCGTAATAGCATCGAAATCAAGCTCCTCAAAAAAGGCTCTGGCGTACATCCTCGATGTGTTTCCTATATCGCCGCGTTTAGCATCGGCAATTACCAGAATACCCGGATAATTATCCCTTATGTATTTCAGGGTCGCCTCCAGCGATTTCCATCCACTTATGCCATTACTTTCATAGAAAGCAACATTCGGCTTATATGCAACCGCATACTCTGATGTTGAATCAATGATCCTCCTGTTAAATTCAAATACCGGATCCTCATATTCCATAACCGGGGCAGGCAGTTTATTAATTTCAGTGTCAAGACCAACACAAAGGAACGAGCGCTTTGAAGCGATCGTTTCGAATAATTCCTGATAATTCATTATCGTTTGCTATAAGTAGTTTTCTTTCAGGCGTTCTGCATTCTCTGCCATTTGCAGTTTATCGATGAGCTCATAGATATTTCCGTCGAGAACTGAAGAAAGGTTATAAAGGGTAAGGTTGATTCTGTGATCAGTCACCCTTCCCTGAGGATAGTTATATGTCCTTATCTTTGCTGACCTGTCGCCTGTTGAAACCATAGTCTTTCTCCTGCGCGATATATCGTCGAGGTATTTCTGGTATTCCAGGTTGTAGAGCCTTGTTCGTAATTCTTTAAGGGCTTTGTCGTAATTCTTGATCTGGGACTTTTCATCCTGGCAGGTAACGACAATTCCTGTGGGGATGTGGGTAAGGCGTATGGCGGAATAGGTTGTATTAACAGACTGTCCTCCCGGGCCTGAGGAGCAATAGGTGTCTTTTCTGATATCTTCATTCCTGATTTTAACATCAAACTCATCAGCTTCCGGGAGAACAACAACGGAAGCTGCTGATGTATGTATCCTTCCCTGGGTCTCTGTCTGGGGAACGCGCTGCACTCTGTGAACTCCTGATTCATATTTTAGGATGCCATAAACCCCTTCGCCGGTAACGCTGAAAACAATTTCCTTGTAACCGCCAGCAGTTCCTTCAGTGTACCGGTTTATTTCAGCCTTCCAGCCTTTTGCCTCGAAAAACTTGGTGTACATTCTGAAAAGATCACCGGTGAAAATACTTGCTTCATCGCCTCCGGTACCAGCCCGGATTTCCATAACAGCATCCTTGTCATCCTCAGTGTCGGCAGGTATGAGCAAGAGCTTGATTCTTTCCTCCATTTCCGGAAGCTGTTCATTAAGCTTTTCCAGTTCGCTCTTTGCCATTTCCCTCATTTCCTCGTCCTTCTCGGTTGCCAGCAGTTCTTTCGTACTTGCAACATTTGAAAGGGCAAGCTTGTATTTCTCGTAGGCATCGATGATCGGCCTGAGGCTTTTAAATTCCTTATTAAGCCCTATATACTTTTCCATATCCGAAAGCACCTCCTGTCGCGTGAGCATCTCACCCACCTCAACGAACCTTTGCTTTACTCCCTCGAGCTTTTCGATTATAATATTGCCGGCCATAATCCAAAAATTGGCTGCAAATATAATAAATAATGATCATAAATATTCAAATTCCCCGAATTCAGAGGCAATTGTAAGTCTTTTGGAATCAGACATCTCACAGTATCCTATCACTTTAGCTTCCAAATTGAATCCGGCTGCCGTTCTGATTATCTCATCGGCATTTTCGCGATTGGTATAGATCTCGAACCTATGACCCATGTTGAATACCTGGAACATTTCTTTCCATGATGTCCGGGACTGATCATGAATCAGCCTGAAGAGAGGGGGTACGGGAAAAAGGTTGTTCTTTACTACATGAAGATCCTCAATAAAATGCAGAACTTTTGTTTGTCCTCCTCCTGAGCAATGTATCATTCCGTGAATCTCAGGGCTCATTTGTCCAAGGATCTTTTTAATCACAGGAGCATAGGTGCGTGTTGGAGAGAGTACAAGCTTACCTGCAGTTGTATTTGTTCCCTCAACAAGATCGGTCAGCTTCATATTTCCTGAATAGAACAGGCCGGAAGGAAGGGACGGATCAAAACTTTCGGGGTATCTTTCAGCCAGGTATTTGCCAAAAACATCATGGCGTGCAGAGGTCAGGCCGTTACTGCCCATCCCGCTGTTATATTCCCTTTCATAGCTGGTCTGCCCATATGATGACAGCCCGACTATGACGTCACCTGCCCTTATATTATGATTTGAAACAACATCTGACCTCCTCATCCGGGTAATTACTGTAGAATCAACAACAATTGTCCTTACGAGATCACCAAGATCAGCAGTTTCGCCACCTGTTGACCAGATTCCTATTCCGAGAGCCCTCAAGTCTGCAAGTATCTCTTCCGTTCCGCTGATGATTGATGCGATAACCTCTCCGGGGATCAGCTTTTTGTTACGTCCTATGGTTGACGAAATCAGAATATTGTCGCAGGCACCTATACAAAGAAGATCATCCAGGTTCATGACAATAGCATCCTGGGCTATCCCTTTCCAGACAGACAAATCGCCGGTCTCCTTCCAGTAAACATATGCCAGTGAGGATTTTGTTCCTGCTCCATCAGCATGCATCACATTGCAATACTCGTTACTGCCTCCGATGACATCCGGTGTGATCTTACAGAATGCCCCGGGAAACAATCCTTTATCAATGTTCTTTATTGCGGCATGGACATCTTCCTTGGATGAAGATACTCCTCTCTGACTGTATTTCGACTGTTCAGGCATGACATGAATGTTAAGGGAATAAAGATATAAAAAAGGGCTGACCCTGGTTTATCAGCTATCTCTTTCCTGATTCCTGATAAACCCAGAGAACAGCCTGTTTAAGCAGTTTCCTGAAATCAGGATTTTCAAATGTCGGGGCATCATGTCCGCTCTGAAGTGTTACCACCTTCGCCTTTCCGTATGTATGTGTCCAGCCTATAACCGGCTCGCTGCCATCGTGATCTGTTGCAAGCAATGGAGTAACATCCTCCTTAACATAGTATCCATGGTATACTTCATCGAAGATCTGAAAATCCCTCATCCCTTTTGTTACCGGATGCTTTTTATCAATGATCCGTACCCTGAAATGTACATCATGAGTATACGAACAAGGCTTGTACAATTTGCCGTTAACGGCAGTCTCTTTGTGGAAATACTTGCCTCCCGCAATATTCCAGTATTCGGGCCAGTCATCATAGGCACATATGCTGTGATGCAGCACGACTACCGGCTTGCCGCCGGCGATACAGCCTGAAAAAACTTCCGCCTGCTCAGGAGTTATGTTCTGCCACATATGGTAAAATACAAGCACGTCATACCTGCTCCTGTTTTCGGGCAAGAACATCTCATAAGCACCGGGCAGTTCAGCTATCTGGCAAGTTACAGCCGGCTCAAGGCTGGAGAGCATTCGGTTGAATTCTTCAACCCTGTAATCATGGCCGCCGGTTACAACAAGGACCCTGACAGGCTCACAGTCTTTGATTTCAGATCTCAGGAGGCCTGGACAGGCAAGAAATGTGATTAATATAATAAATGTATGTTTCATGTTTCATGTTTTTCAGCGAGTTCGGCTTTGCCTCGGATCAGGTTTCGGGATTCAGGATTGCCTGGCGAAGCGTCAGTGGCAACGGGTTTCATTTTCCCGGTGCCACGTAATCTGTTCTCAGGACCCTGAATTCAGTTCTCCTGTTAATCTGGTGAGCTGTCTCTTTTTGTTCTTCGGTTGACAGGCTGTTGATATATTGTTCGGTCAGAGTTGCTCCCTGCTTAAGGAACGGGTATGATACTGACACTTCATTATCAACAACTTTTGGATTTGATTCCCCGTAGCCTCTCGGAGATAATCGATCAGTGGCTATGCCCTTTTCAATAAGATACTGCACCACCGATTGAGCCCTTTTCTGTGAAAGATCCTGATTGTACTCCTCAGTATCGCGGGAGTCAGTATGTGACATAAGCTCTATTGTGACATTCGGGTTATCTTCGAGTGTTTCAACCAGTTTATCGAGCGATACCATCGACTCAGGCCTCAGGTCCCATTTGCCAAAATCGTAAAAGATATTTGGAAGCTCAATTGGTTTGTCGATTGCTGTCAGGAGAATGGTAACCATGTAATCGCGGCTTTTATCCTGTCCCTTGGTGGTTTCTCTTTCCTTGCCATTCAGATAACCTCTTTTGGATGCAAGGAAAATATAATCAACATCCTGCTTAAGTGCGAATTTGAAGTCGCCGCCTGCACCTGTCTCAGCCTGAAGATTTGATCCGTCGCTTGCTATCAGCTGGACCACTGATCCCTCGATAGGACTTCCTGTCTTCTCATCCTTTACAAGCCCTGTCACATTGAATCTCAGAGGCGGAAGCTCAAATGAATAGAGTTCATCATTTCCCCTTCCCTTCCTCGCCGAGCTGAAAATGCCTTTTTCGTTTCCGTTCTCAAATGCGATTCCGAAGTCATCAGCAAAGCTATTTATCGGGGCTTTCATATTAACCACGGTCCATGAGCCATCTGGCTGAAGGACTGCCTTGAAAATATCGAGTCCTCCCATCCCGATATGCCCGTCGGAGGCAAAATAAAGGGTTCCGTCTTCTCTCAGATAAGGGAAGAGTTCATTACCGCTCGTGTTAATATCCGGCCCCAGGTTCCTGGGAGCCGACCATTCATCATTTTCTGAGGAACGTGTTGAGTAATAGATATCTTTCAGGCCTGAACCTCCGGGAATATCAGACACAAAATAAAGGGAAAGCCCGTCCTGTGAAAGTGCGGGATGCGCTGCCACGAGACTGTCGGACAGAACGCCTATGTTTTCCGGCTTGCTCCACTCATCACCTGAACGTCTGGAATGCATGATAATACATCCTTTTGTTTCACGCTTCCCTGCTTCGCAGCGGGTGAAATATATATCGCTATAGCCGTTTGTAAAAGCAGGTGTTCCGTCTTCAAATTCACTATTGAGCCCTTCTACCGGCACCGGCGTGCTCCACTTTGATTTTTTGTCGAGCCTGCTTTCAAAGATATCAGTAAAACTCTGTCCGGTTGCTCCGTGGGTTTTGCTGCCAGCTGCATCTTCGCGAGATGAGGTAAAATAGACTACTCCAAAATCGTCCCGTGCGTAAGAAGGGCTGAAATCAGACTCCCTGGAATTAAGATCCTTCAGTTCCTCGACCCTGTAAGCTTCCGGATTTCTTAGCCATTCAACAGCCAGTTCAATAGCTCTTAACTCCTGGTCAGCCCTTGGATCTGACGTGGCAATCTGCTTGTACTTCCTCATTTCTTCAACAGCCTGATCGTACTTGCCATTCTTTTTAAGCATTAAAGCCAGCCAGAACTGAGACTCAGGCTTGGATGTTGCTGAACGGGCAGCAAGCCTGTACCATGTCTCGGCGTTCCTGGGATCGTTAACAAGGCGGTAACACTCTGCTATCATGTAGCCTAGTTCTGTCCTGGATGCCCTGTCTGATCTGCTGGTCCTGGAGTATGAATCCTTGAAAAGGTCAATAGCCTCAAAATACTCGCCTGCAGAATAGGCAGAGTAGGCTCTTTCAGCTTTACGCCTCTGTGCTTCTGCAACCTGGCCAAAGGCAATAAGCAATATTAATGACAGGTATAAGAATCGTTTCATGTTTCCTCATTCAATTTGATCATAAAAATAATCAAATTAATGAGACCTTGACAAATATCAGGCAGGGCAGAGTTACAAGTGTTACGGAACGATCATCTTGTAAAGAGCAATTCCCTGTATTTTGGCAGGGGCCAGATTTCATTATCGACAATCAGTTCAAGCTTGTCAATATGCATTCTGATCCTGTCAAGATATGGCTTGACATTGTTTTCGTAGGCAATTGCTTTATTATATGAATCCCTGATCACATTAGCTTTCTTCCGCTCCTCTATCATTTCCTCAACCATCTTCTTAATGCCATTGATATGATCGGAAATTTTCAGTATGATTTCCTTGTTTGGCCTTGCTAGGTTTTCATATTCACTTTCGCTGAAGACACCCTTTAGACCCTGGACATTATCAAGCAACTGTGTCATATATTGTACAGCTGTTGGTACAATATGATTAACTGCCAGATCGCCAAGAACTCTTGCCTCTATCTGGACTTTCTTAGTAAATTTGTCATATTCAACTTCAACACGGCTCTCGAGTTCTTTTTCGGTAAAGATGCCATTGTCAACAAGAGCTTCCCTGGAATTCGGAGAGAGATACCTTTTTACTGAATCCGGTACGCTCGGGATATCGGACAGGCCCTTTTTACGGGCTTCTTTTTGCCATTCGATACTGTAATTATCTCCTTCAAACAACACCTTTACCGATTCAAGAATATACTTCTTAAGCACTCTGAATATGGCCTCATCCTTATTACGGCCTTTGTTAATTGCCGCATCCACGTCTTTCTTAAATTTTATCAGTTGATTTGCAACTGAAGCATTGAGAGCTATCATTGCGGCGCTGCAATTTGCCGAAGATCCCACTGCCCTGAACTCAAACCTGTTGCCGGTAAAGGCAAACGGGGAGGTACGGTTACGGTCAGTATTGTCAAGCAATATTTCAGGTATCTTTCCTATCCCCAGCTTTAACTCTGTCTTTTCTTCAGGCGTCATTTTGTTATCGCTTACCCTGCTGGCAAGTTCTTCAAGAATGTTTCTCAGATATCCTCCAAGGAAAACCGATATAATAGTTGGTGGAGCTTCATGCCCTCCAAGCCTGTAAGAATTTGATTCATTCATCACCGACGCTCGTATGAGGTCGTTATTTACGTGAACTGCCTTTATAACATTAACCAGGAAAGTCAGGAACTGGAGGTTTGTTTTGGGGTTTTTGCCCGGAGACAGCAGATTCTTTCCCTTGTTTGTAACCAGCGACCAGTTATTGTGTTTTCCCGAACCGTTGATTCCCGCAAACGGTTTTTCATGGAAGAGAACCCTGAACTTATGACGCCTTGCAATCCTCTTCATAATATCCATGAGCAGCTGATTATGGTCTATAGCCAGGTTTACCTCCTCGTGAATGGGGGCACATTCAAACTGGTTGGGTGCTACTTCATTATGGCGCGTTTTAACCGGAATCCCATGCTTGTGCGCCTCAAATTCAAAATCCTTAATGAACCACATAACACGTTCAGGTATTGACCCGAAATAATGGTCGGCCAGCTGCTGATCCTTTGACGACTGATGACCCATAAGGGTTCGGTCGGCAAGTACCAGGTCAGGTCTTGCATAATATAATGCTTCGTCAATTAGAAAATACTCCTGCTCAATGCCAAGGGTAGCGTACACCTTGGTCACATCCTTGTCAAAATACTGACAGACTTCAGTTGCCGCCCTGTCGAGAACGGAGAGTGTCTTAAGCAGCGGCGCCTTGTAGTCGAGAGCTTCGCCTGTATACGAAACAAATATTGTAGGTATACACAGGGTGTTTCCGACAATGAACACCGGTGAGGAGACATCCCAGGCAGTGTAACCCCTGGCTTCAAATGTATTTCTTATACCTCCGCTGGGGAAGCTTGAAGCATCGGGTTCTGACTGAACGAGTACAGCTCCGGAAAAATTCTCCACAAGATGGCCATTATCGCCAAATTCTATGAAACCATCATGTTTTTCGGCTGTGCCATCAGTAAGCGGATGGAACCAGTGAGTATAATGTGTCGCGCCTCTTTCCAGAGCCCAGGCTTTCAGCCCGATAGCAACCTGTTCTGCTTCCTGCCAGGTGAGCGATTTGCCTTCTTCTATCGCTTTCCTGACAACCCTGAAAGCATCCTTGGAAAGATAATGCTCCATCTTGTGAAGGTTAAAAACATCCTCCCCGAAATATCTTGAGATCATTTTTGAAGATGCCTCAAATTTAACAGGCTCCCTGTTAAATACTTCTCTTAATGCACTAAATCTGAGTTCTGCCATTTTTTTTATTTTTAAACGGTCAAATATACTTAATTTTTGTATATACCCCCTGTTTTTTTATGTATTTTTTCATTATTTATATATATTTTCATAATACACCCCCTTTACAGAGGGGGTGTATTTGTATATTTATATACTTTTCAAAGATACCTTTAAAAGATAGCAAGCACAACAATAGAAAATAACCTTGTGTTGAGCAAGGTACAAGAAAAAGCACTATACATCTGTGTCATAGCTTTATAAATAGCATCAGGCGGTTTTAAGTAAGGTATGATGAAACCACCGGAATGGAAATGTTCCGCTCGTAAATAATAGACTCTTTAATGAAAACCAGCAAGGGGGATTAAAAAGGTGCCATGGGACTTAATAACAATACAGGGCCTTACTAAGCCGACATTAGCTCTTATGAAAGAATAAACTCTTCGCGGGTCAGCCGGGAAGTCCGATCATATCGAAAAGGGATTTTTTGAAATCCACTGCCACAACCTTGTATTCGGGTGTAAGCGTGAATTCATCACCTACCTCACCTGTAAGATAATTAATGGGAGACTCTGGAAAATGAAAGGTTGTATACAAGACCCCTCGTCGCACAACATCCGTCAGTACTGCTTTCATAGATAGCTTTCCCCTTTGTGAAATTATTGTTACTATATCACCGGTATTAACTGATCTGAGAGCTGCATCTTCAGGATGAATAAGCAGAAGGTCCTCCTTCACAAGCTCGCTGTTCGGGGTTCGGCGGGTCATAGTTCCGCTATTGTAATGTTCCAGAATTCGTCCTGTTGTAAGAACAAAGGGGAATTCCGAAGAATTCTCAACCAGTTCCGGAGATTCTTCATAGTCCCATACATGAAATTTTCCCTTTCCTCGCTTAAAACTATCCTTGTGCAGAATTTTGGTATCGGTTCCGTCGGCATTTACCGGCCATTGTTTTCCATCTGTTCCCAGCTTGTCCCATTTCACACCTTTAAAAAAAGGTACTATCCCGGATATTTCCTTGAGAACTACTTCAGCTGAATACGGCTCCTGGGGATAACCCATCCTGTTCATCATTTCAACGACAATCTGGCCGTCTGGTTTTGTGCCGGGCAGTGGTTTCACAACGGCTGTCACTTTCTGGATACGCCTTTCAGCATTTGTGAATGTTCCTTCTTTCTCGAAGAAAGAAGATGCGGGGAAAACAACATCGGCCAGTTTTGCGGTTGAAGTCATGAAAAGCTCCTGAACGACCAGAAACTCGAGATTCTCAAGAGACTGCTTTACATTGCAGGTATTGGGATCAGTCTGAATAAGATCCTCGCCCATTATCCACATTGCTTTCAGGGCTCCGCGCTTTGATGCAGCAAACATTTCCGGTATCCTGTATCCCGGTTTTGAGGGATGCTCCCTTCCATAATATCTTGCAAACACTTCAAGGCTTTGATTGTCAGTTACCGGAAGATATCCCGGGCCCTGGTGAGGCTGAACTCCCATATCAGCTGCACCCTGGACATTATTCTGACCTCTAAGCGGATTCACTCCTGTCCCCTCTCTCCCAATATTACCCGTCATCATTGCTATATTGGATATCAGGGTTATCGACTTGGTTCCCTGCCAGTGTTCTGTAACGCCCAGACCATGAAACTCCATGGCAGCATCTGCTCCAGCGTATTCAGCAGCTGCCTTTCTGACCAGTTCACGGCTGACACCGCAGACATCTTCCAGCTTATCAATGTTAAGGTTGAGAAGATATTCCCTGAAGGTATTCCAGCCTTCTGTCCTGGTTTCAATAAACTCATTGTCAACAAGATTTTCCTTAAGGATAAAATATGCGAACATGTTCAGCACTGCAACATTTGTCCCGGGCTTGTTCTGAAGATGATATTTAGCGAACCTGGCCAGCTCCGTTCTAATCGGGTCGATGACTATCAGAGGGATGCCTTTCTGAGCCACTGCCCTGATCCTTGCTCCTGTTACCGGGTGTGCAGCAGTGGGATTCGCTCCTATGACAAGAATGCATCTGGTCTTATAAAGATCTTCCACTGAATTTGTTGCCGCGCCGGTACCAAAAGCCCATTGCATTCCCATAGCCGTAGGTGCATGGCAGACCCTTGCACATCCATCAATATTATTTGTTCCGATGACAATTCTGAAGAACTTTTGCATAAGGTAGTTTTCTTCATTTGTACATCGAGCCGATGAAATTCCTGCAAGAGAGTCAGCACCGTATTTGTTCCTTATTTCGCTGAACCTTGAAGCTGTATAGGACAAAGCTTCATCCCATGTCACTTCCCGGAATATCCCATCGGTCTTGATCATCGGGGACCTGAGCCTGTCGGGGCTCTTATAAAACTCAAAGGCGAAGCGGCCTTTGAGGCAGGTATGTCCGCGGTTAACGCTTGCATCGACAGGAGATTGAATACCCTTTATCACCTCATCCTTAACCTTCACTTCCAATGAACATCCAACACCGCAGTAAGTACAGGTCGTCCGGACAATCCTGTCGGGACGAACGGTTTTTGTACCATAACGGTCCGAGAGGGCATTTGTAGGACAGGTCTGAACACATGCACCGCATGAAACACAGCCGGAATTAATAAAGTCGGCGTCATATCCTTTTATTATCCTGCTTTCATGACCCCTGCCTGCAATTCCGAGCACGTGCTCTGATTGCAGTTCATCACAAGCCCTTACACACCGGTAGCAATATATGCATTGATCGAGGTCCGACCAGATATAAGGATGGCTCCTGTCAGGCTGATATTTTCTTTTCTTTTCAGTTGAAGGATATCTCACTTCCGGGATCCCAATGGATACCAGAACTTCCTGAAACTCTGTAGGCATATCTCCGTCGCGGGGATTTATCTTTTCGTGAGGGTAATCAGAAAGAACAAGTTCAATGATATTTTTTCTTAGCTTTTTTATTTTTTCTGTGGAAGTATAAATATAATATCCGGGACCAACAGGGGTATGACAGGAGGCCATCACTTTTGACGGCCCGTCTGGTGACAGTGCAACTTCCACTGAGCAGATCCTGCATGAGCCATAGTTTTCAAGATTATCCGACTGGCACAGGGTTGGAATTAAATTCCTGCCTCTGTTTCTCCGAACATATTCAAGTATTGTTTCCCCGGGCTTAAAAGGATAGGGTGTGTTATCGATAAACGAAATATTCTCCATGGCAAGTTTCTTTCTAACGAAAATATTTATCCAGTTCCTCGGGGAAATAATCGAGGGCATTCCTGACGGGTAAAGGAAGTCCGCCTCCCAGTGCACATAAAGATCCAAACTGAAGGGTTTCCAGAAGATCGGTGAACAGTTCTCTGCTTATTTTCTGATCCCTCTTCATGGCACCTGCAAGCATCTCTTCACCTCTTCGGGCACCTATCCTGCAGGGGAAACACTTGCCGCACGACTCTCTTGCTGTGAAATCAAAGAGATGCCAAAGGAATTCTATCATCCTGAAATATTCAGGCACTGATACAATTCCCGCATGGCCAAGAAGGAATCCCTTCCCGGCGAATGATTCAAAATCGACCGTCAGATCGTGTACTTTCGATGCGGGGACAATTCCCCCAAGGGGGCCTCCAATCTGAAAGGCCTTAACCGGGAATCTTGTCCCCCCGCCCATACCGTCAATCACTTCACTCAGTTGAGTTCCCATCCGCACTTCATACAATCCCGGGCGGTTAAATCCTCCGTCAAGGGAAACAAGCTTTGACCCGGGTGATTTTTCTGTTCCAAGCAAGGAATAAGCTTCTCCTCCTTCCTTTAATATATAATTTATATTAGCAAAGGTTTCAACATTGCTGAGGAGGGTTGGCTTGCCAAAAAGACCGTAAGTAGCCGGATAGGGAGGTCTTGTACGGACTTCAGGTCTCAGGCCTTCAAGCGAATTCAGGAGTGATGTTTCCTCTCCGCAAATGTATGCTCCTGCTCCTTCCACTACATGAAACCTGAAATCCTTATCACATTTCCACAGCTCCCTGCTGTTAATGCGATGTGCTGCAAGCTCACCAATTGCTTTATTCACAGCTTTAACCGATTCAGGGTACTCGCCCCGGATATATATAATTCCGGTATCAGCTCCTGTGATCATACCGGCCGCCATCATACCGAAAAGGACTGCATGAGGTCGTTCCTCAAGCAGCCATTTGTCGGAAAAAGCACCCGGATCGCCTTCATCAGCATTACAAACAATATATTTCCTCGAACCAATTGCCGAACGTGATGCTTTCTTCTTGGCTGAAAAAGAAAAACCGGCGCCACCTCTTCCCCTCAGTCCCGATTTTTCAATCTGCTCAATAGCTTTAGGTATATTCCTGCAATAAGAACGGAGTATACCGTAATACTCCAGTAAGTTGCCTGTTTCACTCATTAAGGCCGGTTTACCGGTATTCGTCCCTGTATGGAAACGAGGATGACTTTGACCTGGATCATTCAGGCTTTGGCCGTTTATCCTGTTACCTGTCCAGATAACCGTTCTATGGTCATACTTAAAAGCATTGTTAGAATGGCAATGCCCCAGGCAGGTGACCGTCCCGATTTCATCTTCGCTGAAATTTTCCAGAAGGGCAGCTTTTAGCTTTTTCTGCCGTCCTGATGTAAGGCAGGATGTTCCATCGCAAACAAATACTTTTTTCTCACTGTGCTGTTTCCTAAGAAAATCGTAAAATGTACTAACCCCAAGGACCGAGGACTTTCCAATAAGAAACCTGTCTTCAATTTCTTCATGAACATCTTTAATATTCATATCACTGTTCGTTCCTGCTTTGGATATTTCCTCAAACAGATTATCTTCCAATCCTTTCCGTTCTGAAAGGCCTCTCAGGTTTTCTGACATAGCGTTGACTTTTTAAAGTTGTTAACCAGACTGCCTGGCCTTTTCCCTGAAATACCGCACCTATTCCTTTACAGCAGATTACAAGATATTGTAATATTTCCTATTCGCAGCAAAAGATGAGAATTATCACATTTCAATGCGGGAACGGCAAGCGGGGAAGCTTTGGTAGAGTTTTTTCCCGCATATAAAGATTAATACGATGTTTTTCATTATATTTCTGTATCACTGTTAATTACACTGAGGCAAACAAATTTCCCGCTTGCCTGAATTTTGACGGAAATTTCTTATATTTGTCGGCTGAATTCAGTAAGGAAATATTCACATAATCATCCGTTTTGATGTCAACACTTCAATTTTTAAGGGAAAAAGCAGGGGTACTGGTTGCAGTAGTTATTGGTATTGCACTTTTACTGTTCGTTGTGAGCGATTTTTTTGGCAGTGGCAGCGGACAAAACCGCAAAGCGAGGAAGTATTATGAAATAGGGAAGATAGGACAGGAATCCGTGTCGTACCAGGATTTTGAACAGAAAGTCCAGAACCTTGTGGAGATCTACAAGCTTTCAGGAACCTCGAATCTTGACGAAGCTACTACAGAATCAATCAGGGAACAGACCTGGCAGCAGATGATAAGGGAAAGAATCCTTGATAATCAGTACAAAAAGCTTGGGATTGGAGTCAGCGCCGAAGAGGTTGATGATCTGGTTCTGGGGAATAATCCTCACCAAATTGTACAGCAGCTTTTTACAGACCAGAGAACGGGCATGTTCAATAAGTCTTTCCTAGTTAATTTCCTAAAGCAGACGGAAGTTGATGAAACCGCGAGGAAATACTGGCTCTTTTTCGAAGATGAAATTGTAAATGACAGGATGAATGCAAAATACAATGCCCTGGTATCAAAAGGTTTATTTGTAACCACAAGGCAAATTGAATTTGACAAAAACCTGTCCGCATCAACTGTTGATTTCAGCTATGTTGTCAGGAACTATTCCTCTGTTCCTGATTCTCTTGTGAAGATAGGCAGGAATGAAATCGAAGATTACTATGAAAAACACAAGGAGACTTTCCGGAGAAATGCTGTAAGGGATGTTGAGTATGTAACATTTGATATTGTGCCATCGGAAGATGATATAAAACAAGCCGATGAATGGATCAATAAAACAAAGGTTGAATTTGCAGAAGCTGCCGATCCTGTTCAGTTCATAAACCTGACAGCCGATACAAGACACATCGGCTTTTATATTCCAGCAAGCGAAGTTCCTTCAAACCTTTCCGATTTCGTAAAAAAAGAGGATCTGAAAGAGGTGTTTGGCCCCTACAATGAAGACGGGACCTTTAAGCTAGCCAGGCTTCTCAATGTGGCAAACCGGCCCGATTCTGTGCATGCACGTCATATACTTTTGTCGCCCGATCAGGCATCAACAACGGAACAATTAAGAAGATCAGCTGACAGTCTGATAAATCTCATCAGGACAGGCACAAGATTTGAGGTGCTGGCCATTGCAAATTCTGATGATCAGGGTTCGGCGCAGCTTGGAGGGGATCTTGGGTGGTTTCCCGAAGGCAGAATGGTTCTTCCGTTCAATAATGTCTGTTTTTCTGCAAAAAAAGGAGATATAGTCACTGCTGAAACAACGTTCGGGATACATATCATAGAAATTATTGACCAATCAAGGAGTACCAGAAAGTACAACATTGGTATTGTTGACAGAAAAATTATTCCCGGATCGACTACAAATCAGAGGATCTACAGTGAAGCCAGCCAGTTTGCCGGTACGAACAACACCTATGAGAAATTCAATCAGGCTGTGGCAGAGAAGGGACTGAATAAGCGGATTGCAAATGATATAACTCCAAAACAGAAGACTCTGCCCGGACTAAATAATGCAAGAGGCCTTATTATATCCCTTTTTCAGACAGAAGAAACTCAGATCGTCCTTGACAACAACCAGCAGGCCGTATTTGAAATAGACGACAAATATGTTGTTGCATATTGCACAAAGGCTCAGGATGAAGGTATTGCTCCACTCGCTGATGTAGAAAATGAAATACGCTTCAATCTTCTAAAGGACAAGAAAGCTGAAATCCTCTCAGCAGAATTTGTAAAAAACAATGAACCAGGTAGATCGCTTGATGATATTGCTGGTGTCATGGGCCTTTCGGTTCAGGATGCCGCCCAGGTTAATTTCAGATCATATACACTTCCCGGCGCGGGAAATGAGCCTGCCCTTATAGCTGCGGCATCTGCTGCGGAAAGCGGATCAGTAACCGGACCGGTAAAAGGCGACAATGGAGTTTATATGCTTACTGTTAATAATATAACAAAGGCTGAAGGAGAAGACAGCCAATCGCTTAAGGACAGGCTTCTCATAACCTACCAGATGAGGGGAACCTATGAGGCTTATGAGGCTCTTCGCAAGGAAGCCAATATTGAAGACAAAAGGTACAAGTTCTACTAGAATCTCTTACGGTTTTCCGGCATATCAAAACTTACGATCCATGCGGCAGGGCTGACAGGGATCTGTGAGTTTCCACTACACAAAGGCTGATAGGGTTTGTGGGTTTACACTACACAAGAGTTCCGCAGAGAGGGCACAGAGTTCCACGCAGGAAAAGTTCCGAGCGATTCTGTTGTACTACTGATCAGCACCGTGCAGGTTCTTCAAATTATCTTGTATTAAAAAAGCCCCTCAGTTGCCTGAAGGGCTTTTTATATAAGGTCGGCGACGTCCTAC
>JAVEVC010000035.1:0-31180 GCA_034005245.1 Bacteroidales bacterium | reverse complement strand
TGAGGTTACCAGCGTCTCAACAAATCTATACGGAAAATAGCCCAACGCCTTCCAGCCTTGCCTGTTGAATGAACTTCGGAATGAGAAGCCGTTAATTCCATGTGTCTTATATGGGTTCATTTTTGTATATTTCTGAAAATTTTTTCTGTGAAGAAATACGGGATATCATTTATTGGAGCGGGTAAGGTTGCAGGAGCCCTTTCCCGGGCATTATCTGACTCAGGTCACAGAATAATAAACATTGTTTCACGTAAGAAGGAGAGCTGCCGCGAACTGGTTGAATACCTCAACTCCAAATGGAGCAGCGATCCCTTTTTCAACGGCAGTACCGATATAATAATTATAGCTGTTCCCGACGATAGCATCAGGGAAGTGGCTGACAGGATCCGTTGCCATGAAAATACTGTCGTAGCTCATACTGCGGGAAGCATCGGAATTGATGTATTCCCTTCAGGAATGAAGCATACAGGAGTGCTTTATCCCCTTCAGACTTTTTCTCCCGGGAGGAGAATCATGTTCCGCGACCTTCCGTTTTTTATTGAAGCATCCGATAGGGTTTCAGAATCTGTATTTGTGGAACTTGTTGATTCACTTGAAGCTAAGGCTCATTTCGCTGAGACTGCTTCAAGAAAACTGCTTCATGTTGCCGCAGTTTTTGCATGCAATTTCACCAACCATATGCTGGCCGCATCAAAAATCATTGCAGAGGAAGCCGGAGAAGAATTCTCAACATTGGAGCCTCTTGTAAGGGAAACCGTTCTGAAAGCTTTTGAGAATGATCCGGTGAAGTCCCAGACAGGGCCGGCTGTCAGATCTGATACAGGAACAATAGAAAAGCATATTAAACTGCTTGCATTCTCTCCGGAGCTCCGGCAAATATATGAAGAAGTCACCTCCTCAATAATGGATTTTTATAAAAAGAAAAAAATATGACCAATTTCAAGGAAGATCTGACGAGGGTAAAAGCTTTTGTTTTTGATATAGACGGGGTTCTGTCACTTCAGACAATAAATCTTAATTCATTCGGTGTGCCTAACCGTACCATCAACCTGCGCGATGGATATGCACTTCAGCTTGCTGTCAAAAAAGGCTACCGGGTAGGCATAATCTCTGGAAGCAACTCAAAGGAATACCGCAAAAGGCTAAAGATGCTTGGCATCAATGATGATATATACCTTGGAAGCCGTACAAAACTCGACCATTTTAAAGTCTTTCTGGAAAAACATGGCCTCAACAGATCAGAAGTATTATTTATGGGTGACGATATCCCTGACTATGAGGTTATGAAATATGCCGGAGTCCCTGTTTGCCCTGCCGACGCCGATAGTGAAATAAAGCAGGTATCTTCATATATCTCCGACAAAAAGGGAGGCGAAGGATGTGTCAGGGATGTAATAGAACAGGTTTTGAGACTTCATAATAACTGGATGGACACAGAAGCATTTAAATGGTAACCATGAAATCATTCATAAAGCTTGTCAGATGGCAAAACCTTCTCATCGTAGCGCTTACAATGATAATGATGAGATATTGTATCATAGAACCTGTGATAAGCAGAATAAGCATCCTTCCGGTCAGCGGCGGTGACCGGATGATACCGCTGACTCTTCAGTTCCCATGGTATGATTTCATCATTCTCGTAGCCGCAACTGTTATGATTACAGCAGGGGGATACGTGATTAATGATTATTTTGATATAAGAACTGACCTTATCAACAGGGGTGAAGTTATTGTCGGAACAAAAATTCCCAGAAGGCAGGCAATGATGTGGCATAATATCCTTAATATAGGAGGAGTGGCAGCAGGGTTCTACGTGTCGTGGAAAGCAGGATATTTCTGGCTGGGAATTATGTTCCTTGTAGTATCAGGTCTGTTATATTTTTATTCTGCAAGCTATAAGCGGCAATTTCTCATAGGGAACCTGGTGGTTTCTTTTCTGACAGCCATGGTGCCGCTTCTCGTTGCAATCTATGAATGGCCATATTTGTACAGGTACTGTCAACTGAATGCTGTAAGCCCGCCTGATTTGAGCCTGCTGTTTTACTGGGTAGGAGGGTTCTCTGTCTTTGCATTCCTGACAAACTTAGCCAGAGAAATCGTGAAGGATATCGAGGATTTTGAAGGAGATAATGCCTACGGCAGAAATACTTTGCCGGTTGTCACCGGTATCCTGACCTCAAGAATAATCTCAGCATGTCTGGTGCTTCTCATAATTATTTCACTTTACCTGGTGTGGTATTTCTTCATAAATGACCTCATTACCCTGCTCTACATCACTGTCGCGATCGCCCTGCCCCTGGTATATGTAATCTTCCGCCTTCTGAGCAGCAGGAGAAGAGAACAATTCCATTCAGCAAGCAGAATG
The DNA here is from genome assembly GCA_034005245.1 of Bacteroidales bacterium. Lineage (GTDB taxonomy): Bacteria > Bacteroidota > Bacteroidia > Bacteroidales > VadinHA17 > LD21. The sequence continues at coordinate 28,815 of JAVEVC010000035.1, read as the reverse complement.
ATCAAGATAGTAATGCTAACCGGAATCCTTTATTCAGTAGTGGTAATGATCATAATTAAAGGTAATCTAATCTGATATGCTGCTGAATGACGAACTGAAGGGATTCTCCTTATTACTTGCATCACGCTCGCCGAGACGAAAGCAACTTCTTGAAGAGCTCGGGCTTGAGTTCAGGGTTGTGATCCGGGACTGGGATGAAGCTTACCCTTCCGGACTGGAAGGCAAAGAGATTGCCCTGTATATTGCTGAACGAAAAGCCGAAGGTTTCCTGCCTGAAATAAAAAGGAATGAGATAGTGATTACGGCAGATACAATTGTGTGGTGCGACGGAAGGGTACTTGACAAACCTGCATCCCGGGATGATGCCATCAGAATATTGCGCCTCATTTCCGGAAACACCCATGAAGTAATAACGGGTGTATGTCTTTTATCAGACAGATGCAGGAGTACATTCTCATCGTCAACAAAAGTCACTTTTATGGATCTCACTGACGAAGAGATCATTTATTACGTGGATTCAGACAAACCTTATGACAAGGCAGGCGCATACGGCATTCAGGAATGGATAGGGATCGCAGCCTGCAGTAGAATAGAAGGTTCATATTTCAACGTGATGGGCCTTCCATCAGATCTGTTGTACATGGAGCTAAAGAAGATGATCGTTAAAATTACCGAACATAAGCAACAATGAAGAAAAAAGTATTTGTAATTTTCTGTGCGTTGATCCCAGCCGTTATTTCACCATTGCTAAGAGCAGATGAAGGGATGTGGATCCCCTTGCTGATAGAGAAATATAATATTGAGCTAATGCGTGAAAAAGGCTTCAGATTATCAGCTGAAGATATATACAGTGTTAACAGGGCTTGTATGAAGGACGCCGTGGTATTGTTCGGAGGCGGCTGTACGGGAGAAATGATCTCTCCTGACGGTCTTGTACTAACAAATCATCACTGCGGCTATGGAAACATACAGCGTCACTCTAGTCTTGAAAACGACTACCTTACTAAAGGATTCTGGGCAATGTCAAGGAAAGATGAGTTGCCGAACCCCGGCCTGTCAGTTACTTTCCTTCGCTATATGGAGGATGTTACGGGAAGAGTCTTCTTTGGTATTTCAGATACCATGAGCCGTTCAGATAAGGAATCAGTCATCCGGTCTAATATTGCACTGATAAGCCATCAGGCTGAGGAAGAGTCGGGCTATCAGGCCGAGGTTAAGCCCTTTTACATGGGCAACCAGTATTTTCTCCTTGTAAGCGAGAAATTCAATGATGTACGACTTGTCGGAGCTCCGCCATCGGCCATAGGGAAATTCGGAGGAGAGACGGATAACTGGGTCTGGCCGCGACATACAGGTGATTTCTCATTGTTCAGGGTATATGCCGGAAAGGATAACAGGCCAGCTGACTTTTCTGATGAAAACGTTCCATACAAGCCTCTCTATCATTTTCCTGTTTCTCTCAAAGGTGTAAAAGAGGGTGATTTTACAATGGTCTTTGGATACCCGGGAAGCACTGCCGAGTACCAGCCTTCTTTTTACATAGATATGATCAAGAACTATGTAAACCCCAAGATGATCGCTGTTAGAACAGAGAAAATAGCAATAATGGAGGAAGCAATGAATTCCGATCCCCTTATACGGATCCAGTATTCCGCAAAGAAGTCAGGGATTGCCAATTCATGGAAAAAATGGATCGGTGAGAACCAGGGACTTGAAAGGATGAATACAATAGGAGAGAAGCAGGAATTTGAAGCAAGGCTTGCCGATTGGATAGAGACTGATGAGGCCAGAAGAATTAAATATGGTAATATCTTACCGGCTTACAGAAAGCTCTATGCGGAATTAAAGGATTATTATATTGCTTATAATTTAACAAATGAGTCCATTAACGGAATTGAAGCAGTAACCCTTGCCAGCGGAGTCAGGATTCTGGATAACCTCCTTAAGTCAGGTTCGCCAGCGGATGAAATTGAAAAGACGAAGGCTGACATTATTGGAGCATCCAGGAATTTTTTCAGGAATTATGATAAGGGAACAGATATGAAGTTGTTTGTTTCGCTGATGAAATTTTATGGGGAAACCCTTAACAGGGAATGGCTGATACCCGGTTACATGAATCTGAAGAATGCATGTAAAGGTGACTTTGAAGCAGCGGGGGAAAAGGCCTATGAAAAGTCAGTGTTTGTTAATGAATCAGAATTCGTTGATTTTGTTAATGAATTTGACAAATCAGCTTCAAAAAAAATATCGAAGGATCCTTTTTACATTATGGCAACTGAAGCATGGGACCTTCTTTCGAACAAAATCAGACCTGAAATAATCAGGATCAATGGTGAGCTTGCAGAGCTTAACAGGGATTATATGAAAGCTCAGATGGAATTCGATGACGAAAGGGTTTTTTATCCTGATGCAAACTCAAGCCTGAGGGTATCATACGGGAAGGTGAAAGGATACTTCGCAAAAGATGCCGTTTATTTTACACACAGTACCTCTCTTAAAGGAATTATTGAAAAAGATAATCCTGATATTTACGATTATGATGTTCCTGACAGATTGAAAGAGCTTTTTCACAGGAAAGATTTTGGCCGTTATGGAATTAACGGGAAGCTTCCTGTATGTTTCATAGCCGATAATCACACCACGGGAGGTAACTCGGGCAGTCCGGTGATAAATGCCGACGGGCATCTGATAGGAATAAACTTTGACCGGGCCTGGGAAGGCGTTGCCAGTGACATGGATTTCAACCCTGAGCAGAGCAGGAATATCAGTCTTGATGTCAGGTATATACTGTTCATCATCGATAAGCTGGCGGGAGCCGGTTATTTGCTTGATGAGCTAAGTATAATTGAATAGAAGTACAATTGAGGTCATTTTAAGATCTTGATTAGCAATAGATTGTTTAGGCACTCAGTTTAAGCACCCTAGAACCTGACGGCGTATTTGACCTTTATCCTTGCCTCATATGCCTCAGCCCTGAACCTTTCTGTAGGATCTATTATGGGGGAATTGAAAGTCAGGAAGATTATTTTTCCGGGAGACAGTATCCATTGAAATCTTGATTGCCAGCCTATTGTTTCTGTAAGGTTTTCGTACTGAGCGAAATTGTACCAGGAAATCCTGGGATTGAACAGGAAATTCAGGTTGAGCCTGTAGATCTGTGCTGTAAAGCTTCCGTCAGGAAGATCAACCCATTTGCGGTCAGATTCAACACCTGCATAAACAGGCACGCACACCTTGTAACCTGCCTGAACAAGCAGGTCAGTACGTTTGCCCGAGTAAAACGAGCCAATGGCGGATTTAGTTGATAGCCATAGTTTTCTTCTCTTTGCGGAGGTTAGTGTCAGTGAATGCCTCCAGAAGTGATAATTACTCTCAGGTATTACGTGATCTTCAAAAATTACGAAGTCGAGGTTAAGTGATTCAAACTGGTATTGTGATGACAGCAAAATAATATCCCCGCTGAGGAATTGGATCTCGGCGTAGTTAAGATCTATCTCAGAGGTCTGCATGCCACCATATTTCAGGTCAGAAATAAGCGCGAATTTCAATCCTGTCCGGATCTGCATCACCGGAGAGTTTTTTGGACGCGGCCCTATCCCGATACCTCCGTAGAAATCACGGATATTATTTCTTGGCAGAAATCCCAGTCCGGGAAGGAAATTCTGTCCTATCTGCAGATAGCCTACCCTGAAATTAAATGCGTCATTCGGATAGTTCAGCTCAGCTCCAAGAGAATAGTCGTCCCCTTTAAGGCCCTGTGTAAAGGATTTTACTCCATAGAGATTTGCTATTATGTTCTTGTTGCCTGAATATTCTGAACTTGCCAGCCTGATGTCGATACCGGCAAGGGTATTTTCAGCTTCTGAGAAGGCGTTACCGTTTGTTCCGATTATTCCGACAGATGATTGCTTACCGATATTCCTTGATACTCTTATCGCACTGTAGCCGGGATTATCCCATTCATTTTCATCTTTTATATGCAGAAAGCCCATATTCCATTTGCCGGCTTTGCCAGTGAACTTTCCTCCGTATTTGATCCGAACGGGGTTGCCGTCCCCGTCAAGACCTATTCTTCGGGAAAAGAAAGGTATCATCTGCGTACTCTGGGGATTTTCATCATCGCCTGTAATGCCGAAAGTAAAATAGTTGGAGCCGTCGAGGAAGAAATCTCTCTTTTCAGGAAAGAACAGGCTGAACCTGGTAAGATTTATCTGCCTTTCGTCAACCTCTGTCTGGGCGAAGTCAGTGTTAATTGTGATGCCTGCTTTAAGAGAAGGGGTGATCTGGTAGAACGCATCTATACCTCCATCTGCCACAGGGTTTGTTTCAGGTGGCAATTCTTCTTCCGATCTGGGTTTTTTGCTTAATCCGCCTGTAAGATAGGGAATTATGTCAATGCCTATTCCCTGGGTTATATTGGTTAGACCTTCGATCCTTCCTGCGTCCGATACGCTGAAGCGGGCAGCATTAAGTGTAGTGGCAGGCCAGTACGATGATTCTGATTTTCTTTTGATGTGCCGTATGAGTTTAAGGCCCCATGTATCAGATCCTTTTCTGAAGCCCAGAGTCTTAAATGGTATTACCATTTCTCCTTCCCATCCTGTGTCAGTAAGTGTGGCCTTACCGTCCCAGAGCCCGTCCCATGATTTATTAAAATCCTTTCCATTTTCGCTTATGAGGGCATCGCCTATGCTTCCACGTGGACCCAGCTGAAACCAGTAACCGTTCCTGCCGTCCAGGTATGTATCGAGTATTACCTGCACCCTGTCGTCATTGCCAAGATCAACGTCACGTGCCATCTCCTTGGCTGTTATTGCCCCGGGTTGATCGTCGCACCGTATTCCAACATAGATATTATTCCTGTCGAACAGGAAGAGGAATTCTGTTCTTTCAGAAACAACCTCTCCTGTTTTTGGTTCACGCTGATACAGTTCATTTATCAGTGCAGCTCGGCTCCAGACCTCGTCGTTTAATTTACCGTCAAAATGAGGAGGTGTTTCAGAATAAACGGCTTTGATGGCAGGCTGTGAAAAAAGAAAAGCTGTATTGAAAAATATCAATACAGCTGAGAATAAATTGACTTTTAGCATACTGGCGGCAAATGGCAATACTCTGTACTTGTTGATTGTCAGTATGACCTGATTTTTTTCAACTTATCAGCAAAGCTCTGATAGACTGCATCCTGCTGGGCTATCTGTTCCCTGACCTTTTCCTGCATCTTTTCATTTTTAGGTATATCATTGGTTGATTTCTCAATGGCTGATGTTGCTTTTTCTATTTTTTTCTCTGATGATTCAATTGAACTAAGAGCTTTTTTCTGTCTTTTTTCAAGGTCCTTAATTGCGACTTCTTTTTCTTTCTGGGCAGGTCCTGCTTCCATTGCTGAAAATTCAACCCTGGCCTGTTCAAGAGCTGCAGCAATAGCCGGTAATTCGTTGTTCTGAGCTGTGATATTCTCTCTTTCGCTCAGGATACTGCTGTTATCCGACTGAATTGATTTCTGAAACTTGGATTTTTCATTTTCAAGTGATCTGAGTTCCTTTTCAAGGTCGCGTAATTTCTTTTCTTCAGCATCTGCCTGATCTTTTGCCAGTTCAATATATCTTTCCTTTGCAAATTCTTTCAGGTAGTTTTGTGCATTTATGTATTCAGCTGCTCCCGAAGCTTTGTCTATATACTGATCCTTCTTAAGCTCAAATGCAGCTGTAAGCCTTACCATCTGGTCCATCTTGGTCATTCTGCTGTATACATTCAGAGTGTTGGAACTTATTGGTTTAATTCTGGCTCCAAAAATCGACATTTCATCATTGTCCGTTACTACTTTTGATTTAGTTCCGGATTGAAGGCTTTTTACCCATTCCTTAAGGGTTTTATCGTAGTCAACCTCAGGGATGTCAACTGAAATGGCCGGCATCCTGCTAATGCCGATAGAAACTGTGTCATCGGAAAGAACTATGGGCATCTGAGCCCTCACTCCGAAGCATTGAAGAGCAATCAGCAACGCAAGGGTAATTAATTGTTTCATGGTTTTGGATTTACTGTTGTAAAAGATGTTCATTTTCTAAAATTACTGTAAAATAACTAAAAAAATAATGATAATTGTAACTTTTTCCAGTTCAAAAATAATGCCAACATGGTCGCGTCTGATGATTACGGCATTTCATGCCATATTCTGTCGCAAGACTAACCTGGTTTTATCATCATCCATTTCACCCAGGTTTGATTATCAGGCATTTCATATGATCTGTTCAATTGTGAAGCAGAGCTAATAATTTTTAAAATAATGCTTATAAGATCTGTTTGGTCCTCGTAATGAAACAAAACTTTTATATTTTTAAAGTCTGAATTATATCTGGAATGATTACAGAGTAATAATTCACATTTTTTATTTCTGATTTTTGTGTGATCACGGTTAATAATTGACATGATAAGAGTTGTAGCTGACGATAAGATACCGTTTTTAAAAGGAGTACTTGAACCGTTTGCTGAAGTCGTTTATCTTCCGGGAGGGCGGATCACCAGGACAGATCTTTCACGGGCCGATGCCCTTCTCATAAGAACAAGGACAAAATGCAATGCAGAACTGCTGGAGGGAACTCCTGTAAGGTTTATAGGCACAGCTACTATTGGCGTTGATCATATAGATTCCGAATTTTGCTCGGATCAGAAAATAGCCTGGTCAAGCGCTCCGGGATGCAATGCAACTTCAGTGCAGCAATATGTAGCGGCCGCATTGCTGAGAATTGCACAGGAAGCATCATTTAATCTGAGGAATAAAACCCTTGGCATTGTTGGGGTCGGAAATACTGGTTCGGGAGTGGAGAAATTTGCAAGGATTATGGGGATGAATGTCTTGCTTAATGATCCTCCGCGTGCAAGGAACGAGAACAGAGGAGATTTTTCCGGACTTGACGAAATCCTTATCCATTCGGATATCATCACTTTGCATGTTCCCCTGAACAGGGATGGAACCGACAGAACATATCATCTTTTCGGAACCGACACTCTGACAAAGATGAAAAGGGAAAGCTGGCTAATAAATACATCACGGGGAGAAGTGATTGTAACCGAAGCACTGAAAGAATCCCTTGGCACTGAAAGGCTCGGGGGGGTCGTCCTTGATGTCTGGGAAAAGGAACCGGAGCTGGATATACCGCTTATGCACATGGCATTTCTGGCTACGCCTCATATAGCAGGTTATTCAACTGACGGAAAAGCAAATGGAACTGCAGCTGTTGTAAGAGCTTTAAGCAGGTTTTTTGATATCCCTCTTACCGAATGGTATCCCTCTGAGATCCCTTCTCCCCCCGAACCTGTTGTAATGATTGACTGCAATGGAAAATCCGTTGAGGAGATAATCAGAAAAGCAGTTTTTCATTCTTATAATATTTTGCAGGATGACGTCAGGTTGCGGTTTGATCCTGCCCGTTTTGAAATAGAAAGAGGAGATTATCCTCTCAGAAGGGAATTCATGGCTTACACAGTTAAATTAAGCGGCGGATCTGCTGAAGTGAAAAGGATGCTCGAAAATCTTGGATTCAGAGTTTCTGCCGTCTGAATCATAAATGCGACGAATATTCCTTTACCTGGTATGCAAATGCCTGAAGACGTGTGTCGAGAGATACCGTATCCTGTCCGTCGTATGCAATGTTGATAAAAGGTATTCCGTTATGGTCTTTACGGAAAGAATCACTCACGGATGCAACGAGAGTTCCTGGCATGCAGGTGAATGGCAGAATGGCAGCAATGCCTGATATTCCTTTAGAGACAAGCGCCTCTGATGACCCAATAGCTATCGGCGGATCACCATCGTAGTATTCACTAACATATTTATTACTAAGTTTCAGTATCTCATGAAGCGAAAGGTCTTTTTGGATGTCGGTGTATTTCCGGATACCATATAACAGATACTTTGCAATTGCTTCCTGACCCAGACCCTGGATCTTCGATTTTATCAATCCTTTTGTGTCATTCTTCCATCTGCTGTCGCGAGCATACCGGTAGGTCGAATATGTTATCCATTCCGAGAACGGTCCGATAAGAACCTCAATACCCATATTCTCAAGGCGTTCTGCAATATTGCCATTGCAGCCTGCATTGTCGCGCATGTATATTTCTCCCAGAATGGCAACAACAGGCTTCCTTTGACTTCTGCAAACCTTAACTGACAAGAAGCCTGAAGCTATTTCTGCAAGCAGTTTGTGAAGACCTTGCGATCCTGATTCAATGCATTTCTCTGTTTTCTTGAGTGAAGCGTCATAAACAGCATCGGTTTCTCCCTTTTTTAGCTCGTATGGCCTTATTTCCCTGTAAAGCTTCCTCAAGTAGTCAAAAGCAACGAAACCTTTCCAGGCGTTGATCCTGAACCTGCTGCTTTTATCCCCGGCCAGATCAGCGTAAGATGTATCATTTGAGGGTGTTGCAAGTTCAGCCTCCCTGAATCCGAGCCTGTCAAACAGTATTCTCTGGAAATGATTGTATTGACCGAATCGGCACGGACCATTGTGGTCAGGCATGAAGAAACACATTTTTGAAGGATCTGCACCCGGTTCCATGAGCTTTTTAAGGAAGCTTCCCGTGGTACAGATCATTGGAAAACACTCTTTTGAGGATGTGTATTTTCTTCCGAGGTTTATATCTTCTGCGGTCTGTTTTGGAAGAACTTCCGAATAAATGCCGGCACTTCTTGCAGCCGCCGCAATCATATATGCCCCGTCGTGCATATATGGAAAATACAGAGTTCTTTTATTGAGAGTAGGAGTTGAATTCCTTCTTGGCCTTATAACATTTATTTCTTTCTTCTCATTCAGTTCCGATCCTTTCAGACTGTCGAGGAAAGCCTCTATCCGGGTCACCATTCCGGCATCGGCTGAATGTTCATCAACTTCAAGATGAAGAAAAGGCTTCCCTTTCATTTCTTCAGTTACATAATGCCAGATGAAGGAGTCGGGCCCGCATCTGAAATTGCTAAGGTAGACTGCATACAAGCCAGGGGTTTTGGCCACATGCTGAGCTGCTGCGATAATTTTTTGGCCGTTGGGCCAGTACATATTTCTGTAATGAGTGTAAATATTGTATTGTGAAAGATCGAGCATATCAAGCGGCACGGGCATTACATTCTGAGCAAGCAGCTTTTCTGTAAGGCCAAGATTAAGATGGGGATCTGTACTGTTGTACGGTCTTCCAAGTATGACTGCTGGCCTGCACGATTGCGGTATATCCGCCATGATGTGTTTTCCATATTCTACCAGTCTGTTTTCAAAGCTTGCCTGGGCTTTATCGGCCTTATGAAGGGCGTTCCTGATTTTTACCCTGCTGATTCCGAATTTCCCGTTGAAAAATCCGGTAAGTTCATTTAACAGCAGGCCTTCGAAATACCTGAAATGCAAAGTTGGAGTAAGAAATCCCGAGATGTCGTACCTTTCTTTTAATGCTGCCCTTATCATGAATGGATATGTCTGAATCCAGGGGCAATTGCAATTGGATGTTCTGTCTCCATTCCTGTACTTCCCGTTCACAATAAATGGAAGGAAAATGTACCTGGCTCCCTTTTCGATGAGGTCAATCACATGACCATGTATAATTTCAACGGGAAGACAGGTTTCCGATGTTACTGATTCTATAGAATTTGTTACCAGCGTTTTATCTGACTTTTTTGATAATATCACCCTGAATCCCAGTTCTTCGAAGAAGGTGCGCCAGAAGGGAAACTGCTGATAAAAGACCATTAATGCTCTCGGGATGCCAACAGTAAGACCATCAGTTCCGGTATTCTCTTCATCATAACCATCAAGAAGCATTTCAGTTCTCCTGGCGAACAGATCCGGAATATTTCCTGAGCTCTTTTTGCGCCCAGTGGTCTCGTATTTTTCACATCGACCGCCATAGAACAATGATTTCTTTTCTCCGGCTATTTGAACTTTCCTGATCTCGCAGTGGTTTGTGCATCCCTGGCAGACAAACCTGCTTGTTTTGTATGGCACGTTTCTTATTTCGAATCCCTTGAATCTGGTTTTCTGTCCAGCACTCATCGATCTTTGTGCAAGAATCGCAGCGCCAATTGCTCCGGTGATATCAAAGTGAGGCGGGATGGTGATCTTTTTCCCAGTGACCTGTTCAAATGCTGCAACAACGGCCTTGTTGTTTGTTACCCCTCCCTGGAAGAAGATCTTGTTGCCAATTCTTCGATCAGCAACCACCTTCTGAAGATAATTATAGACAATTGAATAAGCCAGGCCTCCAACAAGGTCTTCATTTCGTGCTCCTTTCTGAATACAGGTGTTAAGGTCAGATTCCATGAATACAGTGCATCTGTCGCCCAGCTTAACCGGATACTCAGATTTCAGGGCAAGGTTACCGAAATCGTCGACAATGCTTATATTGAGCTTTTCGGCTTGTTCTTCAAGAAATGAACCCGTGCCTGCCGCACAGACTTTGTTCATTTCAAAATCAATCACAACCCCGTTTTCTATGTTGATATATTTTGAATCCTGACCTCCGATCTCAAAAATAGTGTCAACTGTGTGGTCATAGTCTATTGCAGCTGTTGCCTGTGCTGTAATCTCATTCTGAATGGTATCTGCACCGATGAAATCGCCTGTCAGATAACGCCCTGATCCTGTTGTTCCTGCGCCGATTACTATTACAGAAGTGCCGGCTTCTTCAAAGATCTCTGTAAGGCCTTTCTGAATAGCCTCAAGAGGCTTTCCTGCAGTAGGAAGATAGCGCCTCGAGATTACATTATGATCCTCGTCGATGAGAACCAGGTTTGTACTGAGTGATCCAACATCAACACCCAGAAATACAGGCACTTTTTTACTGCCTCCTGTTTTAAAATGCACATCTGTATTGTATACAGCTTCAGATTCCTTTAGCGGGAGAAGGCTGTCGAAGTGAGCATTATTCTCCGAAAGATACCTGTCTAGTTTTTCCAGTCCTTTAAAGTGGTTCATTGTAAGCCCGTTGGAACGAGCATAGATCACAGCGCCTATAGCTCCCATTGAAGCATAATGTTCGGGTATGATGAGTTCACTGACATCAAGGTTAAGTATTTCCCTGAAGGCTCTTACCATCCCTGCATTTGCGGCTACACCTCCGGAGAATATGACAGGTTTTTTGATCTCCTTGCTTCTTGCTACATTGCTTCGGAAGTTGCGAGCCAGGGCAAAACACAGGCCAGCAACTATATCATGAAGAGGTGTTGCAATCTGTTGATGGTGTATCATATCGCTTTTGGCAAAAACACTGCACCTTCCTGCAATACGCGGCGGATCTGCTGATCTTAATGCCATTTCCCCAAACTCTTTTTCGATGGATACTCCTATACGGCGGGCCTGCTGATCGAGAAATGAGCCTGTGCCGGCAGCGCAAATGCTGTTCATTTCGAAATCAGCCAGTCTGGAGTACCCATTCGACCGGTCTTTCTCAAGTATTATGAGTTTTGAGTCTTCGCCTCCTATCTCAATCACTGTCCTGGCGTGAGGATAGAGCCTTCCGGCGGAAGTGGCCTGAGCGATTATCTCATTTACGAATATGCCCCCGATGATTTCAGTTGCCAGCCTGCCCCCTGAGCCTGTAACGGCAATACCCTTTACCGATTCCTGAGGGCACCTTCCCAGGATCGACACTAGTCTGTCTTTCAATACATTGAATGGCTTGCCGCAGATATAATCGTAATTATCCTCGATGACGCCGTACTCTTCATTAAGCACCACCGAATTAAGTGAAACAGATCCAATATCGAGTCCGATATAGACTGCTCCTGTTTTCGCACCGATATGAAAAACATCATTTTTCATATCTGCATTTCTGATTTGTTGAATTCCTGATAGAGAATTACCCTGTTACTAAGATAATTTTTTTTAAGTTATAAAACAGGAAGAATGATTTATATATTCTTTTCTCAGATCCATTCATTATGCAGTATTTCACCCGAAATTCCCAGGATAACTTTTTTTACAGGGACCTTTCGGGAAGCTGCCAATGCTGCGGCATTCACCATCTTCAGTAATCCGCCGCAACATGGCACCTCCATTAAAAGCACTGTAACTGTGTTTATTTCTGCAATATCAATCAATGCCTTTATTTTTTCCACATACACTGAGGTGTTCTGATCAAGTTTGGGACAGGCTATAGCCAGGGATTTTCCCCTGAGATGCCGGCTGTGGAACTCTCCCGTGCAATAGGCTGTGCAATCAGCTGCCAACAGAAGGTCGGATCCCTTGTAGTATGATGCTTCGGGATTGATAAGATGCATCTGTACAGGCCACTGACGAAGCTCTGATACCGTGTCCCCATATCCTCTGGAAGAATATTCTGGTTTTGCGATCACCCTTTCATTCGTGCCCGGACATCCTTTATGGTTTTGTTCATTCCCGTTATACCTGTTGGCTGGTTGATCCGGATACTTCATATTTTCATTGATTTCAGTCAATATCTTGTCTAGATTAAATTCCAGCTTATCGCGGTGTTTTTTCAGGTAATCGACTCCTTCTTCAAGGTATCCGGTCTCTCCGTGCTCTTTTAGATGTTTAAGATGTGCGGAAATTGTGTTTTTCCCTTTTGAGATCATGATTTCCATTACCCTGGTTTCATTATATGGTTCTGTCTCCCTTCTTTCAACTGAAATGGCTCCTTCAGGACAATAACCTATGCAGGCTCCCAGACCGTCGCACATCAATTCGCTGACAAGTCTTGCCTTGCCGTCTATAAGCTGCAGAGCCCCTTCATGACAGTTTGGCACGCACAATCCACAACCGGTGCACAGCTCTTCGTCTATTTTCAGTATGTCCCTTACCATAAAGTCCTTTTGATTGATTTATAAACGCAAGAAAGTAAAATTTCCAGAAGCATAATGTAACAAATGTTACAAAATCTTAACTTTGATGCTGTTCATCCTGGGTTATCCAAAAAAGATGATACCGGAATAATAATCTATTTGTATCGCTATGGAATTTCCAGTAATATATAAAGCTCCTTTATTTGACGGACTCACTCACGAAACGGTTGAAGAAATACTGAAGCTGATCCGGTATAAAATAAAAACCTTCAGGAGAGGTGCGGTCATTTTTCACGCAGGAGATACTGTCAGCTCTTATATCATGGTCCTGGAAGGAGCTGTTAAGGGTGAAATGACCGATTATGCCGGAAGGGTTATAAAGATCGAGGAAGTGAATGCGCCCGGATCGGTTGCTGCAGCTTTTCTTTTCGGTGAGAAGAATATATTTCCTGTGAATGTAATTGCACTTGATGCCTGCCGTCTTCTGTTTATTGAAAGAAGGGATTTCCTGAGACTTTTGATGAGCCATGATGGTATACTTGTAAACTTTCTTGGCATGATATCAAACCGCACCCAGTTTCTTTCCGAGAAGATCAAGTTCCTTAATTTCAAAACAATAAAAGGAAAACTGGCCCAGTATATCCTTCAAAAAGCTGGTACGGATAATGAAGTGTCGCTTGACAGGACTCAGAATGATCTGGCTGAGTTTTTCGGTGTGGCAAGGCCTTCAATAGCGCGATCACTAGGCGAGATGGAGAGTGACGGCTTAATAAGGGCGACGGGAAGATACATAGTGATCCTTAACAGGAAAGGTCTTGAGGACATAATAAATGCATGAGCTAATGGATTTGCGGATGGGTTGTTATCAGTTATCCGGGCCCTGGTATTGAAATTGAAAAGCAAGTACCCTCACCTTCCTTACTTTCAACCGCAATAGTGCCTTTGTTTATTTTTATGAGCTCATGGCACAGCTTTAGTCCAATGCCTGTCCCTTTTTCATTTTCCGTACCGGGTGTGCTTTCCATCTCCGACATTGTAAAAAGGTATTTTTGTCTCAGCGGAGGTATTCCAACACCATTGTCGCTCACTTTTATCAGAAAACCATCACCCGTTTGCGATCTGTCTTTCATGACAATGCTGATCCTCCCGCCCCGGGGAGTGTATTTAATGGCATTCGACAGGAGGTTCCTTATTATTATATCGAGGAGGTCCTTGTCAAAATATGCCATCGATCTTCCTATCTGGGTGAAGTTCACGGTGATCTCTTTCTTGTCGGCAGATTCCTTGAATATGCTCAGGTTTGTGAGGATAAGGTCTGCTATATCGTGATGCCCGGGGGAATACTTGATTTTTTCTTCCTGTCCTCTTCCCCATACAAGCATGTTTTCAAGCAAAGTGATCACCTGCTGGGCATACTGGATGCTGGCATTTGCATACAGATCATATTTGTCCCTGTTTTCATCCTCCTTGAGAAGGTTCAGCATGTAAAGGATATTTACAACCGGACTTCTGAGGTCATGTGCAATGACAGAGAAGATTTTATTCTTAAGTTGAATTGTTTCCGACATCTGGCGGTTCTGGAGAGCTATTCTCCTGTTCTGATTCTCAATTTCTTCCCGGCGTGATTGTATTTCCTGTGTCCTTTCGTTTACAAGCATTTCCAGGTTACGGTTCATATATTCCAGGTCGTTATGAAGCTTTTCCTTCTCGTCGAAAGCGCTTACCCATTTGTACAGTAACAGGGATGCCTGTATTATTACGAATATGACAAGCACAAATGTAAGAATGTATCCCGATGAGATTAATGGCCGTCCGAGGGCAACAAACATGTCGTGGATGGCTCCGAGGGAGAGCATCAGGAAGGCGAAAAAATATATGTAATCAGCTGTCTTGCCGCTTATCATGCCCTTTATATTTCTCGACATGGCATAGCCTATAAGGAGGATCATTGAAGCAAAAGCCGGGAAAGAAAAATAGCTGAATATCCTTACCGGCAGGAACAGCGTAAAAACTGCACTGACAGAGAATATAGCGGTTACAATCCAGGAGGTTCTCTTAATATTTTTTCCTGGATATAGGTTGGCTATATACCAGAACCATGTTATCAGAATATAATAAAGGACAAGGTATTCAAGTCTTACAATCCATATCCATTTCAAATCTGTGATATCAAGAATAAGGAAATGCGATGTAAACAGGGGTCTTATTGCCAGACCGATTGTTGCAAGGCTGAAGAATCCCATCAGCTTGTCTTTCCTGTACATAAGGTAAAAGAACAGGAAAAGCAGTGAAAATCCCATCAGCAGGCTTATAGTAGCCCATTCTCCTGCCCATTCTCCTGAAACCGTCCTTCTGACTTTTTCAAATGTCCCGATTCTCAGCGGCAGCCAGAAACCCCCTCTCCTGTGATGAAAGTTTGAAACATTTATAAGTATTGACAGTGAGTCTGATGAAGGGTCAATACTGAAAAAATTTCTTTTATATTGAGGGACTGTTTCACCAGCGGTTTTTCCCGGAACTCCATTACTGCCCAGGTAGACGCCGTTGACGAACAGGTCATATGAGGAGTCAAATACCGGTACATCAAATGCCATTCTCTGGCTCATTCCTTCAGGCATCAAAAGGACTAGCCTGTATGTTGCAAATCCCATTTTTTGTATGGATAAGGAATCATTCTGGTAGTTGGTCCAGTACGAGGGAACCCTTCCATACAGGTCAGGAGTGGGAGTCTTTCCTAAAGTAAAATCATATGGATGAAGCATTTTGCCCCAATAGAACTCCCATTCTCCGTCGAGCCGTACAATAAATTCCCTGTCACTTTTATATTCCCGCAGATCCAGAACGCCTTTTTCTGCAACAGGATTCCGGCCTGATGTCAGTGAGGCGGAAGATGTTATCAAAAGAATGAGCAGGTACCATTTGAGATGCCTAAGATCCATTGGCTGCAAACCTTATGATTGGTAAATATAATTCATTTTCAAATCTTTTCCTCTAAAGTATAACCCTTCCATTTCATCAGTGAGAATCACCTGCGTTTCTTTTTTCTTGCAAGGAGATCTTTTACTTTTATTTTGAAAAGAACTTCCCCTTTATTTACATTACTGCCTTGCGCAACAACTATTTCAGCCATCTCGCCTTCAAAGGGCGACAGTATTTCTTCAATATTTGAACTGGTCTGAAGATAGCATAGCCGGTCTCCTGCATAAATCGGATCACCCTCTTTGGTTGGTTCTGTATGCTCTCCGTAAAGGTTATAATATACTTTGCCTCTTGATGAAGCTTCAACGGTTTTCAAATTTGTATCTGTTTTTGCTTCAGGCTTATCTGTTTTTCCTGTTGTTTTTGACTGTCCTGGAATACTTATGGTTACCTGCATTTTTGCCTGATCTTTAGCTTTTAGTACTTCATTCTCAAACCTGGCCTTTGCTGCGCCTGATTTGAAATCGCGGTATTGCCGGTCGTGCATGGCCAATTCAAACAGCTCTTCATCATCAGGTCCGTTGTCCCATCCGTTTTTCTTCATTTCTGCCCTGAAATTATCAAGCTCATCAGGGTAGGCATCCTGAGGTATGCCGGTGTAAAACTCTTTTCCCAGCTTGTTTGCGATGCTGATAATCTCATCTGACAGGTTTCCCGGAAGTTTTCCGGCTTTTCCAAGGATCATATCCCAGGTGTTGTTATCAATCATGCCATATCTTTCTTTTCCGCTCGTCATCTGAATGATGTTCATCAGGGCAACATTTTTGACATACTGGCTAAAGGGAGTCACCAGAGGAGGGTAACCCATCTGTGGCCAGATGTATTCCACTTCCCTGAACAGTTTCATTATAAGTTCATCTTCAGTAAGTTCCTGCATGCCCATGTTTTTGAGCGAAGTATTTATGCCCTGATGGACTGCCTTCAGGTCAGCCATCATGCTGCCCATCATTCCACCAGGCAATCCGCTGGATACCAATAATGATGACACCTGCCTGTTCCTGGGGTCAATGAATAATCCCAGGAAATCGTCAATAAATGATTGAGTAAGCGAACGCACTTTCATGTATGCGTCCATGTTGATTTCAGGGACATCAAAGCCAGCGTCTTTCATAATAGCCTGTATGGCTATAATGTCGGGATGTATCATTCCCCAGCTTAGGGGCTCCATTGCCACATCGAGGATATCAGCGCCAGCCCTGGCCGCTTCAAGCATTGATGCGACCGAAATACCAGGGCCCGAGTGGCCATGATACTCTACAGGAATTTCCGGATATTTTGTCTTTATCTGTTTTACCAGTCTGCCAAGTGTTACCGGTCTTCCTACTCCGGCCATATCCTTCAGACATATTTCATCCGCTCCGTATTCCACGGCATGTTTTACAACATCCATGTAGTATTCTACTGTATGAACAGGTGAATGTGTAATTGAAAGGGCTGCCTGAGAAATCATCCCTGCTTCCCTGGCATATTTTACCGACAGTTCAAGGTTACGATGATCATTCAGTCCGCAGAATGACCTGGAAATATCCACTCCCTGGGCTTTTTTTACTCTGAACATAAGTCTTCTGACATCTGCAGGTACGGGAAACATTCTGATGCCATTCAGGGCTCTTTCAAGCATATGGGTTTGTATTCCTGCATCATTAAAGGGTTTTGTCCACTCTCTTACAGCTATATTCGGATTTTCACCGGCAAGAAGCTGGACTTGCTCAAAAGCTCCTCCGTTAGTTTCAATCCGGTCAAAACAGCCCATTTCTATAATGCAGGGTGCCACTTCCCTGAGTTGTTCCACCTTTGGCTGGAATCTGCCGGCCGATTGCCACATGTCGCGGTAAAGGAGGCTGAAGCGGATCTTTTTTTTCATAGTATTTCTGGCGGATATGCTTTGGCTATCTTTTGTAACGTCTTAGTTTCTGATTTTTTGCATTATTTGAGTCCCCTGTTTTGAAGCAGGGCGTTAATGCCCGGTTCTTTACCCCTGAAAGCTATGTACATATCCAGAGGATCCCTTGTTCCTCCCCTTGAGAGTATCTCATTTTCGAATTTAGCGGCAATGTCGCGGTTAAAAATGTCACCGGTCTCTTTAAATGCCTGAAAGGCATCAGCATCAAGCATTTCGCTCCAGTAGTAGCTGTAGTAGCCGGAAGCATATCCGCCTGCCCATATATGGTTGAAATATGTTGACCTGTACCGGGGTTTAATTTCTGGAATAAGTCCGTATTTGTCAAGGATCTCTGATTCAAATTGCCTTGCGTCAATTTCCCGGGATTGAGAGATTGTATGGTATTCCATATCGAGGAGTGCCGCGGCAAGAAACTCAACTGTAGCAAAGCCTGTATTAAATATTGCAGATTTTTCAAGCTTATCAACAATTTCACCCGGTATTACTTCACCGGTGATGTAATGTTTTGCGTAGACATTTAATACTTCGGGTTTAAGTACCCAGTGTTCCATGATCTGCGAAGGCAATTCAACAAAATCCCTTGGCACGGAAGTTCCTGACATGCTCGGGTAGGTTACGTTTGAAAGCAATTGGTGAAGTGCATGTCCAAACTCGTGAAACAATGTTGATGCTTCTTCGGCTGTAAGCAGGGAGGGTTTGTCGGCGGAAGGCGGTGTGGAATTAGTAACTATAGTAACAACAGGATGGATCATTTTTCCTTTATAGTCGCGGCTCTGACCTCTGTATGCCCCGCACCATGCTCCACCACGTTTCGAGGCTCGCGGATAGTTATCAATCATAAGTACTCCGATATGCGTTTTGCCTCGCTTTACCTCGAAAGTCAGTACATCGGGATGATATTTTGGAATATCCGTCCGTTGTTGAAATTCAAGGCCATATAATCTATTAGCTACATAGAACATTCCGTTAATAACGTTCTCGATCATGAAGTAGGGTCTTATGATCTCATCATCAAGTTCATATTTTTCTTTTTTGATCTTTTCGGAATAAAACCACCAATCCCATGGACTCAGCTTGAAATTTCCTCCTTCCTTGTCAATCAGCTTTTGCTGTTCTGATGCTTCAGCTTTTGCTACAGGCAGAGCTGCTTCCCAAACCTGTTCAAGAAAATCAAAAACCCTCTCAGGTGTTTTTGCCATGTTTTCTTCCAATACGTAACTGGCATGGTTGCTGTATCCCAATAGTGAGGAACGCTCTGCTCTGAGTCTGGCAATCTTTTCGACTATCTGCTTGTTGTCCCTGCTGTTATCATTATCTCCCCTTTTGAAGTATGCGGAATAGATCTTTTCCCTGAGCTCTCTTTTGTCGGAATACTGAAGGAAAGGGACCATGCTTGGCACCTGAAGCGAAAACAGCCATTTCCCGTCCATATTATGACTTTCTGCAAGAGTTTGAGCCTGAGCTATTACACCTTCGGGAAGGCCTGACAGATCATTTTTATTTTCAATTACCAGCTTGAAATCATTTGTTTCTGCAAGGAGATTCTCTCCGAATTTAACAGACAAAAGGGACAGCTCCTCATTTATTTGTCTCAGTCTGACCTTGTCGCTATCAGAAAGGGCAGCTCCGTTTCTTACAAATCTCCGGTAGGTGTCATCAAGGACTTTTTCTTCTTCCTCCGTTAACCGGAACTGGCTTTTATTTTCATAGACCCTGCTTATTTTTTGGAACAGTTGGTTGTTCAGGTTTATATTATCGCGATGTTTTGTATAGAGAGGGGTTATCTCCCGGTTAATTGCCTGGAGGGTGTCGCTGGTATTTGCTGAATTGACAGCGCCGAAAACACGCGATACCTTTCTTAAAAGCTCACCGCTGTATTCAAGCTCCCTTATGGTGTTGTTGAAAGTAGGATCAGCTTGATTGTTAATTATTTCATCAATCTTTCTGTTCTGTTCCTCAAAGCCTTTAAGATAGGCAGGTTTATAATGCTCAGGCTTGATCCTGTCGAAGGGAGGAACCTCAAAGGGAGTGTTGAACGTGGAGAAAAACGGATTGCCCCCGGATTCTTCCTGATTGCAGGAATTAAGGACTACTGCAAAGAATACAATAATAATAAGATATGCTTTCATATCATGCTGTTTTTAAAGGATTCAGTTTGCAAAGTAGCTAATAATCTGACAATAAAAAAAGAAGGAAAGACATTTTGGGGTGTCTTTCCTATCCTAACCTAAACCTGATCGTAGAATTTGGCCGAACGGCCATAGAAGAGATCTTTAATGCGTTTTAAATTTTTTCACTTTCATGCTGCTCCTGAATTCAAACTTATAGTAATTTCTTTTTTAAGCTTTACTGTCATTATATAGACGCCTAATAGAATAAATTGTTGCAGTTTTTTATGTTAATGTTATGTTAATCATATGTTAAAGCCAGGATCTGCTGGCGTATTATACACATTATGTTGCAATTAATGCAAGCATAATTCCTGTTTTAAGGGTAATAAAAGAACTGGGTAAACTCGAGCAGGCATAATTTTTACAGCCTGCACTGAAATAAGCGCCCAAGGCATAACATCATCATCCAGGGATTAGAAGTGCCTGCAGCCATGTTTCCGGGATCTTGTCAGGACAGGAATATCCGCCTTATTTTTTCTTATCCCTTGTTTCGTTGAACACCGAAGTTGCGGTTGCAACAATACCGGCAATATCGGTAAGATTTGAAGGCAGTATGAGAGTATTATTCTGTTTTGCCAGGTTCCCGAATGCTCCCAGGTATTGTTCTGCTATTCTGAGGTTTACAGCATTAAGCCCATTCTCTTCAGAAATTGCTGATGAAATGGCTCTCAGTCCATTGGCGGTTGCTTTGGCCACCTGCTCTATTTCGGAAGCCTTTCCGGCAGCTTCATTTATGCGTTTCTGCATTTCTCCTTCCGATTTCTTGATCAACTCCTGTTTGTCTCCTTCAGCAACATTTATTTTAGCCTGTTTTGCGCCTTCAGACTCTGCAATGATGGCTCTTTTTTCCCTTTCAGCCCTCATTTGTTTTTCCATAGCGTCGCGTATCGACTGTGGCGGTGATATGTTCTTAACTTCATACCTTGCAACCTTGACTCCCCAGGGTTCGCTGGCTTTGTCTACGGCATCAACAATTGTGGCGTTTATTGATTCGCGTTCCTCAAATGTCTTGTCGAGCTCGAGTTTCCCGATAACGCTTCTCATGGTAGTCTGTGCTATCTGGATTGACGCAAACCTGTAATTATCGATGCCATATGAAGCTTTTTGAGGATCCAGCACCTGAAGGTAAAGTATTCCGTCAACTTCAACCGCTATATTATCGCGCGTTATGCAGGTCTGTGACGCAACATCTATAGCCTGCTCTTTAAGTGTGTGCCTGTAGCGTACCTTGTCAATAAAAGGTATAAGAACCTGAAATCCAGCAGCATAAGTTGCGCGGTACTTGCCAAGTCTTTCAACGATTATTGCTGTTCTCTGAGGAACAACCTTTACCATGGAAGCAACAAGGATAAATCCCAGTATGATTATTCCCAATAGAATTACAGTAGTACTTGCCATCATTTTATTTTTTTGGTTCAACAATAAGTTTGAAATTGTCTTTGCTCCTGATAATAACCTTTTCGCCCTCTTTTACAGGACTTTCAGATTCGGCTTTCCAGGTAGTGCCCTTGAATTCAACCTTGCCCTGTTCTCCGGGTTTGAAACTTGCAAGTGCTGTAGCCTCTTTATTTGTGAATTCATCTTCGATTACCTCCGACAGGCCATCCCTTGCGAAAAAGAGCTTCTTCTGGAGGACCTTTCTCAAAGCAATAAGGGCAAGCACAGAAGTTACTGCAAAAACAACTACCTGAAGGTTGATACCGGGATCGGCAATGAGGCATAGAAGAGCTGTGATCCAAGCACCTACGCCAAAGAAAAAAATCACAAATCCGGGCAGGACCAGTTCAAGCAGAAACAGCAAAAGGCCTATAATAAACCAGATCAGCTCGGGTCTTGAGAAGAATGGTGTGCTCATAATCGGTGTTTAATAATTAGTGTTTATGTGGTTTTAAGTAAAGATATATTAAATACTGATTTAACCAAAAAACCTTTTGACTATAATTTTGGAATGCGGGTTAACAAAAAGAAATTTGAGGAACTGTCTCTATTTTGATAAGCAATCAACTATAGATTTCATCCACATTGTCAGCTTCCTGGAATAAAAGTTAAGGTTTTCTTTTGTGAAATCTCCTTCCATCTTAATGAGAGCACCTTTGTAGCAATGTGAATGTTCATCATACCGGTAACAGAGGTACTGGATTCTGCCTCTGTCGGCACCGGTATTTTTTGCAGCAGTAACTTTGCTTGAGACGATATTGGGAATGTGTCCGCTGTATTTTTCCAGTATCTCATTCTGTATCTTAATGCCTGAATGGGTACATTGAGCAAGGTTTTCGGCCACATGGTCCTCGTTGATGGATAATGTTTCATCGGGGAAATGCCATTGCTCCGGGTTGTTGTATGTGAGCACATTGCCTTCGTTATCGATGTAAAAACCGTTGTGCTGGTATCCCATCGCATTATTCACATATTCATATTGAAAAAGGATTGCCTGTTTCTCATCCAGAGAATAATTCTTCCTGCATGATGTTACATGTATGACAAGAAGAAAAACTGTAAGAAGTTCGAAAAAAGGATATCTTTTCATAGCAAGCCGGATCAATTAATCAACATCAAAAATTGGACCGTTTTTGATGAGCGAATGATTTCATTGAAGCAGGCAGAAAGATGTTATTATATTTCCTGTCATAGTTATTCGAAAATCCATTTTTTTCATGTAACTTATATCGGAATTTAATGTGCGGTGGCATAAACAGCCACTGCCGGCGTTCTATCCGCAGGGTTCAGGTATAAGCGGTTGATATACATGTTTTTGGGTTAATTAACATTGTTATTACCAACAGGAAAGGAGAGTGAGCAGATGGACAGGTTTTTTAACTATTTTGATCAACGCTACAGGGATTCCATACTTAGCAGTCATCCTGCAAGTGATGGACCGGTTATAACTATCTCAAGGCAAACAGGATGTGATGCGCGCGAGGTTGCATTGAGGGTGGCTGATCGCCTTAATACAAGGCTTGAGACGACAAAATGGAGATGGGTAGATAAGGATATCATTTATTCCATAGCAAAAGATCTCAACATTGACTATGGCAGGGTTGAGAGCTTTTATGAGGGGATGAAACTGAATGATCTATCGGAGATGATAATGGCTTTTTCCGGGGGCTTTGTGAGTGATCTGCGGGTTAAAAAAGCAATAAAAGAAGTGGTTCTTTCAATCTGCAAGGAAGGAAATATTGTTCTTGTGGGGCGGGGTGGCGTTTCAATAGCAAGGGGAATTCGCGACTCTCTTCATGTGAGGATTGTGGCTCCCTTTAACTGGAGGATGGATAATGTCATGAGAAAAAAGAACATGACTTCTGAAGCTGCAGGGAAGTACATCGTTGAAACAGACGCAAAAAGAAATGATCTTATCCGCGTATTCCTCGAAAAAAATTTTCAGGATATTGATTCCCTGTTTGATGTTACAATAAACAGGATGTTGTACAGCATTAATGATATCTCCGATGTAATTGTATCAATGTTTGAAAAGAAAGTCGTGGGGAATCTGCAGGAGAAAAAGCGAATAGGCTCCTATTTCTAGAATTCGCTCAGTTCTCCCACCTTCTTGATATGTATTGCCAGCCTGTTGTCAAGGTTTCTTTTATAGGCATCCCAGTCGGTTATCGGTTGTCTTGCCACACCTGATTCCATAGCTGCCTTTGCCACGCATGAAGCTACGCATGAAATAAGCCTTGGGTCGAGCGGTTTGGGTATTATATATTCTTTCCCGAAACTCAGGGATTCAATATTATAGGCTTTTAAGACTGATTCCGGAACCGGTTCCTTGGTAAGCAATGACAGGGCCTTGGAAGCAGCGAGCTTCATCTCCTCATTAATGGTTGTTGCCCTCACGTCAAGTGCACCCCTGAAAATGTACGGAAAACCAAGCACATTGTTTATCTGATTGGGGTAATCTGATCTGCCGGTAGCAAATATCAGATCATCCCTGGTTTCAAAGGCTTCTTCATAAGTTATTTCCGGATTGGGATTGGCCATCGCAAACACAATCGGATTGGGAGCCATCGATGCAAGCATCTCACGTGTCATAATGTTTGCAGTTGAGAGGCCAAGGAAAAGATCTGCTTCCTTCACGGCTTCAGCAAGAGTGTCGATATCTCTTTCTGTAATGAACTCCTGCTTGTATTTGTTGAGGTCTTTCCTTTTACTGTTGATTACTCCTCTGCTGTCGGCCATTACAATGTTTTCCCTTTTAACACCCAGGGATAAATACAGCCTCGAGCATGAGATGGCAGCCGCTCCTGCACCGCATACCACAACCCTGAGATCCTCTATCTTTCTTCCGGTGATCTCCAGGGCGTTCAGCAGGCCGGCACCGGATATTATTGCGGTTCCATGCTGATCATCATGAAATACTGGAATATCAACACGTTCCTTTAACCTGGCTTCCACCTCAAAGCATTCGGGAGCCTTTATGTCTTCAAGGTTTATACCACCGAATGTGGGAGATATTCTGGCACAGATCTCAACAAGCTTGTCTGGATCCTTTTCATCAACTTCAATGTCAAAAACGTCGATATCGGCGAATACCTTAAAAAGAAGCCCCTTGCCCTCCATAACTGGTTTGCCGGCCAGGGTTCCAATATCCCCAAGTCCAAGCACTGCCGTACCGTTTGATATCACGGCAACCAGATTCCCTTTGGCAGTAAATGTGTAAGCATCTTCCGGATTCCTTTGGATCTCAAGGCATGGGTATGCCACTCCGGGAGTGTAGGCAAGGCTAAGATCATACTGTGTGCAATACGGTTTTGTAGGAATAACCTCTACCTTGCCATGACGTCCTCTGCTATGATACAGAAGAGCATCTTCCTTAGTTACTTTAGGCATTTATAAAAGATTTAGAGCGTCTTTATAAGAAATAACAAATTAAAAAACAAGTCCAATTTACTGTATATAAGAAATACAAGATACAATTATCGAAGGATTTTTTTACGACATATCTCATTTATTTAAGGTTTCGGGGTATAAACTGCCCCGACAACATTTTGTTTTTATTATTTTGCATTGACAACAAATTTAAATACTTTCAGGCTCGGTTTACGAATTAGTTATTCTTCACAAATACATATTAATCTGGTATGAAGCATAGTTTTGCAATAGGAGCCGACATAGGAGGAAGCCATATTACCTGTGCGGCAGTCGACCTTGAATCATTTAAGGTTTTACGTAAAACAGTTACTGAGAAAGCTGTTGATAACAAGGCATCTGCTGAAAATATATTAGGCGTTTGGGCTCTCGCGCTTTCAGAAGCCATGGGAAAATTAAAGGGCGAAAAGATAAAAGGAATCGGGTTCGGCATGCCGGGGCCTTTTGACTATGTTAAGGGTATTAGTTATATAAAAGGTGTTGCCAAGTACGAAAACCTTTACGGATGCAATGTAAAAAATGCGATCAGGGAATCACTTGGCAAGGCATGGAATTTTCCTGTAAGATTCATGAATGATGTTTCAGCATTTGCTGTTGGTGAAGCGCTGATTGGGAAAGCGTCAGGTGTCGACAGATCAGTTTCCATTACACTTGGCACCGGTTTCGGATCAGCTTTCATAAGCAACCGCATTCCTATTGTTGATGGCCCTGATGTTCCAAAGCTTGGATGTGTGTACCATCTGCCTTACAGGGACAATATAGCTGATGATTATTTTTCCACCCGATGGTTCATCAGCACTTATAAACGACTGACAGGCATTGACATGAATGGAGTTAAGGAGATAGCAGCCCTTGCTCCTTCCGATAAGCATGCCAGGGAGATCTTTGAATCGTTCGGGAAAGACCTGGGAATATTCCTTGCTCCATGGCTTAAAAAATTCCATGCAGAAATTGTTGTAGTTGGCGGGAATATATCTCATGCATATGACCTGTTCGGAGATATTTTTGAAGAGAGCCTTAAAAAGGAAGGATGCAAATGCAAGGTTGCTCTGTCAGAACTCAAGGAAGATGCAGCGCTGATTGGAAGTGCATATCTCCTTGATCAGATATTCTGGAAATCTGTTCAGCATGCTCTTCCTCTTATGTAACCCTAAATAAATAACCATATGGCAACACAAAAAGTGAACATCAGAATAATACTTCCTGTCCTAATGGCATTCTTTGTCATGAGCTTCGTCGACCTGGTTGGCATCGGAGTGGACAGGGTAAGTGCCGACATGAAACTGAGTGCAACAATTGCTCAGCTAATACCTTCAGCAGCCTTTCTCTGGTTTTTCATCCTTTCCGTTCCCGTGGGTGTTATGCAGTCACGGCTGGGAAAAAAGAAAATGTTGAATATAGGCATTGGAGTTACAGCATTAGGACTGCTTCTTCCGTTTTTGTTCTACTCTTTTCCCACGGTCCTTGCCGGCTTTTCACTGCTGGGAATAGGAAACACCATAGTGCAGGTTTCCGCAAATCCACTTATTGTGGATGTTGTCCCTTCCAACAGGGCTTCCAGCTTCCTGAGTTTTTCCCAGTTTGTAAAGGCCATAGGATCGATGCTTGGCGCCCCTCTTGCTGGCTTGTTTGCAGCTAAATTCGGGGACTGGAAGATCCTCTTTCTCGTTTTCGGAATTGTTTCAATCCTTACAGCCCTGTGGCTGGGTTCAACAAAAATAGAAGAGACCAAACTGGAAGAAACAAAAGCAACTTTTGCATCTTCTTTCAGGCTGCTCGGTAATAACTTTGTACTCCTAATGGTACTTTCGATATTTGTTGTTGTGGGAGTAGATGTGGGTTTTAATTCAAACTCGGGACAGTTCCTTATGAAAAAATTCGGAATTGACCAGGTTGCTGCAGAAAACGGAAGGAGTATTTACTTTTTCGGACGAATGCTTGGTACTTTCCTCGGTGCTCTGATGCTTACCAGGATCTCCGCGAGGAAGTTTTTCATGTGGACGTCCATACTTGGAATCTTATGCCTTGTGACAATTCTTCTTGTTAAATCATCAGGGCTTGCCTGGTTTCTTGTATTCATGATTGGCCTTGCAGTCGCCAACATCTGGCCTCTTGTCTTTTCTATAGCGGTATCGAGATACCCTGCAAGAAGCAACGAAATATCAGGACTTATGATGATGGCCATATCGGGGGGAGCAGTGATCCCGTTACTGGTAGGATGGATAAGCGACATGAGCACAATAAGTATAGGTATGACCCTCCTGGTGGCATGCATGATTTATCTCTGGGCAGTTTCACTTTACTGCTTAAAGCATGAGTGAACTGCGTTACGTGGAAACTGCATGTTGACTCAGGGTCTTATAGTATTGATGCTTTTATCAATTCTTTCCAGCTTGCCGTCTATGATTGCCGGGCATGCACTCTCATCTTCGGAATTAATTATTAAATAGAAAATAAAGTTATTATGAAAAAAAACAGACTTGACAGACGTGATTTTCTAAAAAAAGGCACTTCTGCCATACTTGCGTTTACGATAATCCCGCGACATGTGCTTGGCGGACAGGGGTATACACCTCCGAGCGACCAGCTTACAAAAGGGATAATAGGCACAGGAGGCATGGGACGGGGGCATATTGAATATGAAGGTACCAGGGTTCTGGCAATGTGTGACGTTGATAAAACCCATTTGCAGCAAGCCATCGCCCAGGCTGGAGGAAATATAACAGGTTATCACGATTTCAGGGAATTGATTGCACGACCCGATATAGATGTAGTACATATAGCCACCCCTCCCCACTGGCATGGAATAATGTCAAGGATGGCTGCTGAGGCAGGCAAGGATATATGGTGCGAGAAACCAATGACCAGGACCATCGGTGAAGGAATTAAGGTAGTTGAAGCCGTTCAGAAATATGGAAGAATGTTCAGGCTCAATACCTGGTTCAGGTTCAAGGATCAGTTTTACGGTCTCGGTACAACTGTCAGGCCTTTAAAGAAACTTATTGACAGCGGTGTTCTTGGTTGGCCGCTGAAGGTGACTGTCAGCGGAATTACCGGTTACGACTGGAAATTTTACTGGAGCGGACTGCATAATCTTAAACCGGAACCGATACCTGCGGAACTTGATTATGACTTCTGGCTGGGACCTGCACCTTTTAAACCCTACAATCCTGAAAGAGTGCATTCCAAGTTCAGGGGGTACTGGGATTATGACGGTGGAGGACTTGGCGATATGGGACAGCATTATCTTGATCCAGTTCAGTACATGCTTAATAAGGACGATACCGGCCCGGTTTCAGTTGAGATTGATGCCCCGCAGCAGCATTATGATGCAGTCGGTTCATGGCGCAGGATTACCTATACATATGCTGATGGTTGCCAGATAATTCTCGACGGAGAGAACCGCGATAAAGATGCTGCTTACATTGAGGGGCCTGATGGAAAGGTGTACCGGGGCTTCAGATCAACAATAAAGGATATGCAAAAACTCATCGATTCACTTCCTGATCCTGAACCTCAGATAGGTACCTTCACAGAATCGGTCCTTACCCGCAAGAAATTCGCACTTAATGAATCCAACGGACACAGATCATGCTCTATCGTTAATCTTGGGGTGATCGCCCTGCGTCTTGGAAGAAATCTGAAATTCGATCCGGTAAAACAGGTGATCATTGATGATGAGGGCGCAAACCGACTCATTAATCCGCCTATGAGAGACCCATGGAGGATATGATGCCCGCCACGACTGACCTTGCAAAATACCCTCCAGGCACCGGTCCCCACAGGATGGGATTCCGTTTGAAAGGATCGGGCAGGGGAAGAAATCAGGGGAACATGAGTTATAATTGGTTCAGGATTGTTAAAATAAACTTGAAAAATATAAAAAATGAAAATTAAGAGAATATTATTAATTGCGTCTTTATTTCTGCTCGTTTCATCACCCTCATATTCACAGGATAATAGAACGATTGAGACGAAGGTTGCAGACCTTCTTGCCCAGCTTCCTGCAAATAACAATCAGTCTACAGATAAACTGATGAACGATATGCTGGTGCTCGGCGAAGATGGCTTGACGCTGATTTGCAGCCGGATAATACCTGCCGGCACAGGGGATGACA
>JAVEVC010000098.1:0-6500 GCA_034005245.1 Bacteroidales bacterium | reverse complement strand
GAATAAAACCGTTTATTACCAGTTTTGTCCCATGTTCGATAATAACAAAGGCGGATATTGGCTAAGCGAGACAGAGGAGATACGTAATCCGTATTTTGGCAAGAATATGCTCAGTTGTGGAGAGACCAAAGAAACGTTAAAATATTAGTGATAATGGGTTTATCTTGCTGCAACTTTTGTCCTCTGTATACTAAAAAAAAACCTCCTTCGTCATAGCTGCGATGGGCAATGCGAGAATGTTCGCTCCCGCTCTCACATTCACAATATTTATGAACTTCCCAGAACTTCACTAATCTTGAGGATTAATTGGACTGGTTCCTCACAAATCCACAATTTCCATTTCATTAAAACATTCTCTTGAAATTTTGATTTGCGTTTGTGCGTAAAAAATAGCTGGCTTTTTTGTTTCAATATGCGTAAATTTAAAGACTACAATCTTATTGATCTTTTAAATTGAGTAAGAATAAAAGTAACCTCTTATGAAACCTTCATCCCGCTTTAAGCGGGACAACAAGGAAAATGGAAATAATGAAGGTTCCCTATCTGCCGAAAGGCAGGCATGTGAACCACTCAATTATCATTAATACAGTAATTTTTATTTTAACATGAAATACAAACTCTTATTTTTCTTCTTGTTTCCCAGTGTGTTCAGCATGGCACAGGAGCAGATCAAAAGCCCGCATGAAAATGTTGTTATTACATCCAAAAAGAATCTTACCCGGGTACGAACAAATGCGAATGGGGAATTGCTTATAAATGTTTCCCCGAAGGATTTCCGTAAAATTAAAGCTGCCGGATTAGTCCGCTATAGCGACTTTGGTGCCAGGGGTGATGGCAAAACCGATGATATGGACGCTATCGCTGCAACTCATGCCTTCGCCAATAAGCACAACCTTTTCGTTAAAGCCGACGAAGGTGCCGTTTATTATATTGGCGGAAAGAACCGCACTGCAGTCATCCGTTCCGATACCGATTTTGGAACGGCTGCCTTTATCATTGACGATTCAGATGTCCAGGACCGTAATGCACATATTTTCCTGGTAAGCTCCAGTAATATTCCTTTCAGGCCTGAAGGCATATCTTCACTTAGAAGAAATCAGGATAAAATTGAAATATCCCTGCCCCGCACGTGTCTTATCAATGTCACCAATTCCAATGTAAAACGTTACATCCGTTTTGGGCCGAACCAGAACGACGGATCCCCGCAGACGGATATTTTTCTTGCAGACAAGAACGGCAGGGTGGATATGGATGCTCCGCTTATATGGGATTTCGACCAGATAACTGACATAACAGCGCTGCCTATTGATGAAACAACGCTGACCATCACCGGAGGTCGTTTCACGACCATTGCCAACAGTGCCGAATCGAAGTACACCTACTACAGCCGGGGTATCGCTATCAGGCGTTCCAATGTCCTTGTGAACGGTCTGGAACACCGCGTTACCGGTGAAGGAGACCATGGAGCACCTTACGGTGGCTTTATAAATATCAGCGAGTGTGCCTATGTGACGGTCAGTAATACCATCCTTACCGGACACAAAACCTACCAGACAATCGGCTCTGCAGGAGTTACGGTCTCCATGGGCAGCTACGACATCTCCCTCAACCGGGCCCTCAACGTGTCATTCGTGAACTGCAGCCAGACAAATGACATCAATGACGGCAGATACTGGGGGATCCTGGGATCAAACTACTGCAAGAATCTTGTTTATGACAATTGTACCTTATCAAGGTTCGATGCCCACATGGGCGTCGCCAATGCAACCATCCGCAACTCTACCCTGGGACACCAGGGAATAAACGCCATTGGCAGCGGAACCTTTATCGTGGAGAATTCTACCATTTACGGCAGGAACCTTATCAATTTGCGCTCCGACTATGGCAGTACATGGCAGGGTGAATTCTTCATCCGCAACTGCGTTTTCGTACCCGCAGGCGGTAAAGCCACAAATGTAAGTCTTATCGGCGGATCCTATTCCGGCCGGCACGATTTCGGCTACACCTGTTATATGCCGGAACGGATCACAATCGAGAATCTGCGTATCGACGACTCCGGACTTCTGGCGGACTACAAGGGTCCCTCAATATTTGCGGATTTCAATCAGGAAATGACTGATGACTCATATGCGGAGAAGTTTCCCTATGTCAGAACCAGGGAAGTCATTCTCAGGAATGTGACAACAGCCAGTGGCAAGAAGCTGAGGATAAGTGATAATCCGTTCATGTTCAGGGACGTGAAGGTACTCTCTGATTGATGGGTGTTTCGCGACAAAGCGGAAACTGAAGCTTCTAAAAGGTTAACCTGATCGTTTAACACCAGATTTCAACTGTTCATCTGCCGCCGTTAACTTTTTTAACCGGGTATTTACAAATATCTGATCTGCTATATGTTCCCGGATTTTTCAGTTTGCAGTTTTTGCCGCTGGAGGATTTTGAACCAGAGCCCTCTTTCGCTGCTGGTACGGTTGAAAAGGTGAGAGTGATCGCTCGAGTTAACATAAGTTGCCGGTCACCCGTTGCTGACTTCCGGATTCTTCATGGTTACCGCGTTTAATATCTGCTGAATGTTTTGAAATATTAATAATAATATTCATATTAGTCTAATATTCAATAATTAATCAGCAACATGGAACCTTGCCTGAACAATGTCAGTCAGGCAGGCTTAAACCGGTAATTTAACCTAATAAATAAGAAATTGGAAAAGAAAAACAGACTGGTACTTAACCTGTTGATTCTGCCATTAATTCTTGCAGGTTCCACCACCTGCAGTCGGAATCAATCCGCTTCCACTAAAGTTGACATAAGCCTCAGTGAAGGAACAAACATGGCAATCGCCATTTCTCCCGACGGTAAAAGCCTTGCTCTCGATCTCCAGGGGACTATCTGGATAATGCCGTCAACAGGGGGTATGGCGAAGCCAGTCACCGATGACCTCGGAGACTGCCACGAACCGAACTGGTCTCCCGACGGGGAACTTATCGCTTTCCATTCATACCGGAGCGGGACGTATCATATCTGGACAGTAAGGAAAGATGGAAATGATCTTCGTCAGATCACCTCCGGAAATCACGATGATCGCGAACCATGCTGGTCGCCGGATGGAAGAAAAATACTGTTCTCATCCGACAGGAAAGGCAGCTATGACATCTGGCAGAATGACCTTATCACAAATGAGCTTAATCAATTAACCAGCGACCCGGCCAATGAATATAATCCTTCCGTTTCTTCTGACGGCCAGATGATAGCTTTTGTTTCTGAAGGCAAAGATGCCGGAATCTGTATCCTGCGTGAGGATATTAAAACCCTTCTGCACCCTTCCACCCTTAGGCTTGCCGCACCTTCATGGAATGTAAATGGCGATATGATACTGTTCTCAGCATACGAAAGGGAAAATACGAGATTGATGCTTATAGATGTTGAAGATGCTTCTGCAACAGAAATATCTTCCGATGAGGACATTTTCCCTTTCAGGGCAGCCTGGATCAACAACAGCACATTTTTGTACACGGCCGACGGAAAAATAAAAAAGCGCATTTTAGAAGGAACAGATACTGAAATTATTCCCTTTGAAGCTGTCGTAAGCCTTGACCGTTCAGCCTACGCCAGGAAAAAGTATGACTTTGATGATCAGAATGAACACAAAACGGTTGGGATAACAGGTCCGATAGTGTCTCCCGACGGGAAACAAGTAGCATTTTCAGCCCTGAACGATATCTATGTACAGACTATTGGCGGACCTCTTAAAAAGATCACTGATGATCCGCATGTTGATCTGGATCCTGCCTGGTCACCGGATGGAAACACTCTTGCTTATATTTCCGACCGGGGCGGTAAAATGCAGTTATGGCTTCATAACATCACCACCGGTATCCCAAAGCTTGTCGATATTAAACCGGAAGACAACGTTTCAGTGCCAGCCTGGTCTCCTGATGGTGAAACAATAGCCTTCTTTGTCAAGAATGAGATGAATGAGTGGGGATCAGCCATACTGTATACAATAAACCTGAATACCCTTAAAACCGAAAAAATTACCGGCAGGATATTTGTCCCGGGAAAACCGTGCTGGGCACCTGACGGTAAAAAAATCGCCTTTATGGCATTGAAGCCGGCTTCTTCACATTACCGCGAGGGAACCAATGGCTTTTTTATCGTGTCAGCAGAAGATAAAACATCAGGGCTTGTTACAATCGATCCCTCCGAATATCCGGGAATAAGGGGGCAGAACGGGCCTGCCTGGTCCCCCGATGGAACAATGATGGCTTATGTAAGTGATGGCTTCCTTCGTATTGTAACTGTGGATGAAAATGGCGGGATAATTGGCAAATCCAGGCAGATCACTGAAGAACTTGCCGGAAGCATCAGCTGGACGGGTGACTCAAAAGCGATCGTATACATGGCGGCTGATCAACTCCGGAAAGTTGAAATCGAAACTGGTAAGCTTACAGATATTGATATTGACCTGACCTGGAAACCGTATTTTCCTGATGGACAGTATATAATTCACGCAGGCCGGTTGTTCAACGGGATCGACAGCAACTATATTTCTGATGTCGATATTCTGATAGACAATCACCGGATAAAAACTGTTGAACCTCATAAAGACCGTAATGATGTCGTGGTAATTGATGCTTCAGACAGGGTTGTAATGCCCGGACTGTTTGAAAGCCACACCCACCTGCATTCAGGTGTGGGAGAAAAACTTGGAAAGATCTTCCTTTCGAACGGAATAACCTCGGTGCGGGAGGTCGGGGCAGATCCTTACGATGCCCTGGAACGCAAAGAATCATGGTCATCCGGAAAAACACCGGGCCCCAGGCTGTTTACAACAGGCTTTCTTGACGGCAGCCGGGTCTACTATGGATTATCAAACCCGGTGCTTACCATGGAACATATGCAGCTTGAGCTGGAACGTGCAGAGAAACTCGGACTCGACCTTATAAAAACCTATGTAAGAATGACCGATTCAATGCAGAAGGAAATTATTGAAGCAGCACATCTTAAAGGGCTTCCGGTGTCTTCACATGAGATCTATCCTTCTGCGCGGTACAACATAGATGCCGTGGAACATTTCAGGGGAACAAGCCGGAGGGGTTATTCACCCAAGCAGTCTGCACTGAATAAAATATATGATGATGTAATACAGTTATATGTCGGCTCAGGCATAACGGTCACCCCTACAATTGTAATGCATGAAGGTTTCACAAAGATCATTAAAGAATATCCCGCACTCCTGGAAAATAAACAATTCAGGGCTTTTTATTCGGAGGAATATATATCAGGATGGTCAGAAAGGCCTCCTTTAACGAATTATGGTCCAAACTTTCATGAATTTCAGAAAGCAGTATTTAAGATTATAAATTCAGGCGGAAAGGTTACTGCAGGCACTGATGCCCCGTTTGTACCCTATGGCACCAGCCTCCTTGCGGAGCTCTGGCTGTTTGTGGATGGCGGATTAACACCCTTCCAGGCATTGCAGTCCGCAACAATCAAACCTGCTGAAGCCGCAGGAGTAGCTCAGGACCTGGGATCTGTTGAACCAGGTAAACTTGCTGATCTGGTGATCATTGACGGCGATCCACTTAATACTGTCGGTGATTTATGGAACGTGGAGATTGTTATCAAAAATGGTATCCGCTATTCTATAGGTGAATTATTGGCCAAATAACAAGCCCATAACGAAATTCCATAGCACATGTTAACTTTTTTGTATAGCAGTTGAAGTTTGATATTTCCGGGCTTATTAATGAAGGTTCTTATCAGGTATCTGATTCCCGCGAGCTTACTATCACAAATTTCATTTGCTTAATTGTCCTTCAAACAACGCACACCATAACCCTGATCCTCCGCCTCAAATTTACGCTCAAAGCTTACAATAATTGGAACATTGTGTCGTGGCGTGAGAGTAGCAGTCCATATAAAATCAGAGGTCCAAAAACCCCACGCTATACTAAATTCACCTATAGGACCAGGATTAAAACCACTTTCCTTTAAACGAGTTTCCGGACAGTATAAACTTGCGCCATCATAAGATACTATATTACCCCCCAAAAATCTTATTAATTCAATCCACTCTGATTCGTCCGGCACATGCCACCCTGAGGGGCATAACCTTCCGGTTGCTACAGCATGCCAGTTATAAATGCCGCCATAAGTCTCCTTATTGACATATTTAAAATCATACCAGGTATAAGCGCCCTCCTCTGAACAGAACCATCGTTCTGAAAGCCAGGGATATTCCGCATCACCAGAACCTGTAAGTATTGAGCTGCCGTCATTGTATCTGGTGGTTTTTAGGTTTTCAGTCATCCATGTCTGAGAACCGATTTTTACTGTCTTGTAGGTGTTGCCGTCTATGTCTGCAACCGAATCACAAAACGGGAGAAAGTCTGCCGATATGGAAGTTTTTAATTTCACCACTGTTCCGGCAGGGTCCGGATCAGGTTTTTCACAAAATGTAAGACCTGTTATCAGTAGTGGCATTAATAGAAATAACCATG
>JAVEVC010000097.1:0-6620 GCA_034005245.1 Bacteroidales bacterium | reverse complement strand
TATCTTTCCATTTTTCCGGTAAATCTGCAATTGCGTCTTCTACTTCATATCTTTTTCTTACGTCGAAGTTAAGAGAAAGGACTTCTGCGCCGAGTTCACGCAGTTCCTTTTCAAGATTGTCAAGCCTGTCTTTTCTCCGGCCGGTAATGATTACATTATATCCCTCCTTTGCAAACCTTAAAGCTGTTGCTTTTCCAAAACCTGCAGTGGCGCCTGTTACAAGAATTATTTTATTCATGTTGTATCTGACTTTATTCAACGTAAAAGTAGAAATTATTTTTGCTCCTCGTGATATTTATTTCATTCATTCAAGTTAATGGACATTGCCTGACAGCGGGGAGCAAGACGGGAATATTATGTTCTGGAGAAATTCATTCATTCCGGGATAGCTAGTATATATGCATGCTTTCTTCTCCCGTTTGGTCCCTGTTGAATTCCGGAGAACACACTGCCTCCACCGGACTCGTAAAACCGGTATCCGCCAGCTTGCTGATGAGTAAGCAAGCATTAAAACAAAATACCCTATCTTTGCGAACAGCCTCGATGTATGAAGAATAAGAATAGCACAACGAAGAAAAAGGAAAGACCGGATGTTGGGTCAATGTTTGATTCAATAGCCTGGCGGTACGATTTCCTGAATCATTTTTTGTCTTTGGGAATAGACCGGTCATGGAGAAGAAAGGCAGTGGCAGTGCTTGCAGGCAGGCATAAAGACCCGGTGATCCTTGATGTTGCAACAGGAACGGGCGACATGGCTATTGAATCCATGGATCTTAATCCTGGTATTATTATAGGTATTGATATTTCTGAGAAAATGATTGAACTGGCCGGTAGAAAGATACACGGAAAGAGTCTGGAAGAGAAGATAAAATTTGATTTGTGCGATTCAGTAAGTCTTGATTTCGATGATAATTCATTTGATATTGTAATGTCAGCCTTTGGAGTAAGAAACTTCAGCGATCTTCATAAAGGATTATCAGAGATGTACAGGGTAACAAGAAAAGGAGGATCGGTTCTCATACTGGAATTTTCAAAACCCTCGGTATTCCCTTTCAGGCAGGTTTATAATTTTTATTTCAGGCATGTGCTTCCGGGAACCGGCAGGTTTTTTTCAGGTGACAGGGATGCTTACGGCTACCTGTACAATTCTGTAATGGATTTCCCCGATGGGAAATTATTTATTAACATACTCAAGGCAACGGGATATTCAGAAATTCAGGAGAAAAGGCTCACTCTTGGAGTATCAACCATATATACCGGTGTTAAAAACTGAATACAATAAACTAATTATATAACAGTTAATAATCCTGGACAGGTAAAAATCCTTCAGCTTGGACAAAAGGATCTTCTATATTGCGATTGCAGCATTCCTGATACTAACTGATTTAAATTCTTTCGGACAGAAGCAGAAGCCGAAGAATGATTCCTGGTATGATGATAAGCCCCTGCATTTCGGATTCAGCCTTGGCGCTAACCTGATGGATTTTAACATTACGCCTTCCCAGGAATATCTTGCATCCGATTCACTCTATCCTGAGGTCAGCCTGCTTAATCCCGGCATAAATATTCAGATTGTAACTAACCTGAAACTTGGACGTTATTTTGACCTGAGATTTCTTCCCGGCGTGTCGTTCGGTCAGCGTAACATAAGATATTTCAAGGACAGGGTAATTTATAACGAGCAGCAAAGGCTTGAATCGTCTTTTCTTGAGTTTCCGCTGCTTTTAAAATACAAGGGAGACAGGCTGAATAATGTCAGACCATATATAATAGGGGGCCTTAACTACAGGTATGACCTTGCAGGCAAGAAAGAATATGACGAGGAAAAACCTGTATATCTCAGGCTTGAAAGACCCGATCTTTACTATGAATTCGGAGCCGGATTGGATTTTTACCTTCCGTATTTTAAACTGTCTGTCGAGCTCAAAATGTCGAACGGATTGTTTGATGTACTTGTAAATGATACGCCACCGCAGCATCCCGAATACTTTAATGCAATCGACAGATTGAAGTCCCAGATCTGGGTTTTGGCTTTTCATTTTGAATAGCCATGGCTAAACGGGTTCATCTTAACCTGGTACCGGAGGAAGCTGCTGATGAGCGTACTGTCAGGAAACTTGCATGCAAGGCTGCAGGACTGGATCCCCCGGGGGATATTGCGGTGAGGATCATTAAAAAATCGGTTGATGCCAGGAAGCCTAAGATAATGATCAATCTCGATGTTGAAATCTATCAGCCCGATGAACCCTCTCCTTCAGTTATATCCCCTTTTAAACCTCAGAATGTAACCAACAGCAGGGAGGTAATAATTGTGGGTGCCGGTCCGGCCGGACTGTTTGCTGCCCTTAAACTGATAGAGGCAGGCCTCAGGCCTGTAATTCTTGAGAGGGGGCGTGATGTTGCACTTCGCAAGAGAGATATAGCGAGAATCAGCAGGGAGCAAAAAGTGAATCCCGACAGTAATTATTGTTTCGGGGAAGGAGGCGCAGGCACTTTCTCTGATGGTAAGCTTTACACCCGTTCAAAGAAAAGAGGGGACAATTACAGGGTGCTGGAGCTTTTTTGCCACCACGGAGCCGATCCTGGCATCATGTATGAATCTCATCCGCACCTGGGTACTGACAGGCTTCCCGGAATAATTACAGGTATCCGGCATTCAGTTCTTGATGCCGGCGGAATAATTATGTTTGAAAAAAAGGTTACCGATTTCATTGTAAATGGAAGCTCAATAGCAGGTGTGGTTGTCTCCGAAGGGGAAAGGTATTCTTCAGGTGATGTTATTCTTGCAACGGGTCATTCTGCAAGAGATATTTATGAGATTTGCAGCAGGCGTAACATTTCGCTTGAAATGAAAATGTTCGCAATGGGGGTACGAGTCGAGCATCCCCAGGAACTGATCGATCACATTCAATACCATGGCAGGCCCAGAGGTGAGTTCCTGCCGCCGGCTGCCTACAGTCTTGCCAGACAGGTTGACGGACGAGGAGTATATTCATTCTGCATGTGTCCGGGAGGTTTTATTGTTCCGTCTGCAACCTCTCAGGAAGAAATTGTGGTAAATGGAATGTCGCCTTCGCGAAGAAACTCCCCTTATGCAAATTCCGGGATTGTTGTGGAAATAAAACCGGAGGATCTTTTAAAATATGCCAACTGCGGTCCGCTTGCAGGACTAAGGTTCCAGCAGGACCTTGAAAAAGAGGCCTGGCTTAACGGCGACATGACTCAAAGAGCCCCTGCTCAGCGAGTAACTGATTTTATTGATGGTTTGCAATCTTGTTCACTGCCTAAAGTATCATATTTCCCGGGAGTGGTTTCGTCATCACTCCACAGATGGCTGCCAGGATCGCTGGCAGACAGGCTCAGAAAAGGACTGCAGGCATTCGGAAAGTCCATGAAGGGCTATATTACAAGTGAAGCTGTGATTCTCGGAGTGGAATCGAGAACTTCATCACCGGTCAGAATTCCAAGAAAACCTGATAAATATGAGCACATATCACTTAGCGGATTGTATCCGTGTGGTGAGGGATCAGGATATTCCGGGGGGATAGTCTCTTCGGC
This sequence comes from Bacteroidales bacterium, assembly GCA_034005245.1. Taxonomy (GTDB): domain Bacteria; phylum Bacteroidota; class Bacteroidia; order Bacteroidales; family VadinHA17; genus LD21. The sequence continues at coordinate 3,062 of JAVEVC010000097.1, read as the reverse complement.
AGTCGACGGTATAAAGGTTGCTGAAGCAATAGCTGCCAGGTATAAGGCCTGCTGATAGATCTTTACTTACCGGTAGTTTCCGTCAGCTTACCCTGTTGTTGGCCCCTGTGATCAATCAGAAAGTCCTTCTGGCAAATTCCGATACTATTATGGAAGCAGCCATCCCAACGTTGAGTGATTCAACTCCGGCTGCAGAACGGGCGAATTTAGGTATGACAATTTTCTTTGTCACAAAGGGAAGGAGCTCGGCTGATATTCCCCTTGCTTCATTTCCCAGGAGAATTATGCCCTTCTCACTCAATCCAGCAGAGTAAAGAGATTCCCCATCCAGCATTGCCGCATAAACCGGATTTTCCCGGGGATGTATTGAAGAAAGGAATTCCCTAAGGCCGGCATAATGAACCTTTACACTCAATAGGGCTCCCATTGTTGCCTGAATTACTTTCTGGTTGTATATATCCACACTGTTTTCAGAGCAGATAATATTTTTAATGCCGAACCATGCCGCAACCCTTACAATTGTGCCCATATTTCCCGGGTCCTGCATGGTATCCAGCATCAGGGTCAGAGAGTTATTTATTTCTTCCGGATCAATCATTGTTTCAGGCATCCTGATGACAGCCAGTGCATTATGGGGTGTTGTGAGGCTGCTGATCTTCTTAAGCTCCTCGTAACTAAGCGGGATAATCTCTACCGGCTTTTTTTTTAATTCCGCAGGAAGTGCTGCAAAATATTCCGGTTTGCCGGCAAGAACTTCAACAATCCAGCCTGACATAAGGAATTCCTTCACAAGCTTGTCGCCCTCAACAGTAAACAGCCTCTTTTCTTCCCTGTCTTTCTTCTTCTGAAGTGATATGATGAATTTTGACCAGCCCTTGCTAAGCATAATTATTTCTATATCCGGATGAGTGATAAATAATAAGCCATTAAATTAAGTTTTTTATAAATATCTTTGAATACAATTTTCTCCGGTGCAATTGAAAAGAACCTGCAAACATATAATATCAGCCCATACCCGGCCATATATTCTTTTCCTTTTAGTCCTCTTAGTCATTTCATCTTCCTGTAATCCGACAAAATATGTTCCCGAACAGGAATCCCTGCTGGAGGAAAATCACATCAAGATCAGCCGTGATGGAATTAAGAAAAGCGATCTGCTCCCATATATAAAGCAAAAGCCCAATAAAAAGATTTTCGGGGCAAGATTCCATCTTGGTCTATTCAATCTTTCAAATATAAAAAAGGAAAAATGGCCGCATTCGTGGCTTCGCAGGATAGGTGAAGAGCCTGTTATTTTTGATCAGTATGCTGCAGGGAAGAGCAGGGAGCAGCTGGAATCATACATCTCCTCAAAAGGTTTCTTCGATAGTCGTGTAAGAGACTCAGTTGCAACTGTCAAAAGAAGATCAGAGGTATTTTATGATATCAATCTTCGCACACCCTATACAATACGAAACCTTTACTATGAATTTGCCGATACCAACATACAAAAATTGTTTTATTTTGATTCGGTCAACTGCCTGATCGAAAGGGGAAGGGCTTATGATATAGACGTTCTTCAGGCGGAGAGGCTGAGATTTGAGAAGTTCGTGAAAGACAAAGGCTTTTATGGATTCTCCAGTGATCATATCTATTTCAGAATTGACAGCACACTCGGGAACAGGCAGGTTAATGTGTATTACGGAATAAGGAATTTTTTAAGGATAGATAACAATAATCGCACAAGCTATGTGCCCCACCCCATGTACCGGATACGGAATGTCTTCATTTATCCGGATTTCAGTCCGAGGGAAGCCCTTGAAAGGAGAGAAGCCTATGCAGTGAGTCTCGATACGCTAAACCATAACGGTTATTATTTTGTTACTGCAAAAGACAGGAGAAGCCTTAAGTATGACATCATCCTTCAATCACTGTATATCAAACCCGGTTCGATATACAGTGTAACCAACACTGAACAAACCCAGGAACACCTAATGGCCCTGAAAGTCTACCGGCTGGTAAATATCTTTTTTTCTGAACATGATATGAAGGATGCAGAAAGGAAGCCAGGAATGCTTCTGGATTGCCACATCCAACTCACAATACTTGATCAGCAGTCGTACAGGGTGGAACTTGAAGGTACAAACTCAGCGGGTAATCTCGGAGGTGCGCTGAACCTGATTTACCAGCACAGAAACCTGTTTCATGGCGCAGAACAATTCAATCTTAAGCTGAAGGGAGCGTATGAATCCCTGTCACAGAAGTATACAAAAATGAGGAGCACCCAGGAATACGGAGCTGAGGCAGGCATGCGCCTCCCCAGGTTTTATCTCCCGCTCCTGAAAAAGGAGGAGTTCGTGAGGAGATATAATCCAACCACTTCAATTCTTGCTGCTTACAACTACCAGGAAATGCCATTCTATACCAGGACAATGGCAAATGCAACTTTTGGCTATAACTGGATTGCTCATGAATACCATACCCATATTGTAAATCCTCTTCAGCTCAATATTGTAAATCTTCTGTCAATAGACTCAGCTTTTATGGAGAAAATTGAATCCTCATCCTACCTGGCATACAGTTACAGAGATGTAATGATCCTGGGAGGAAATTATTCATATATTTTTAATAATCAGAAAATCCAGAAATCGAGAGATTACTGGTTCCTGAGATTTAATGCCGAGGCTTCGGGCAATATTCTTGCACTTGGCAGCAGACTTGCCGGGTCGAAGAAGAAGGAAGGCACTTACAGTTTGCTGGGACAACCTTTTTCCCAATATGTGAGAGCCGATATCGATCTCAGGTATAATGTAATCCTGAATGATGTAAGCTCATTGGTTTACAGGGGTTTCCTGGGCGTGGGAATACCTTACGGAAATTCAAAGGCAATACCCTTTGAGAAACAATATTTTGGAGGCGGAGCAAATGGTATAAGAGCATGGCAGGTCAGGTCGCTCGGTCCGGGTTCTTATTTGCCTGATGAGACAGGCTTGATAAACCAGACAGCAGACGTCAAGATTGAAGCTAATGCCGAGTACCGGTTCAAGCTGTTCTGGATTCTTGAAGGTGCACTTTTTTTGGAT
>JAVEVC010000004.1:0-117516 GCA_034005245.1 Bacteroidales bacterium | reverse complement strand
GGGTGACTATTTTCAGCTTCATGTCGACACACAGAAAACAGACCCGGGAAATGTAAAGCAGTTTATTAATAAGGCGTTTTACACACGGTTTGGCATCTTTCCGGATCCGCCTTTTGTTGAGGTAAAGTCCGGAGCAGGTGCAGTGGGAGCGAGGCTCAGCAGGTTTGATGCACTTCCTCATCTCGTACAGCTTCTCCTTTCAGGACAGACGAAATTATCATGAATGAAAAGGATGAATCCCGGCATATACTTTGGCTTCACCGAGCTCGCAAACCTGATTCTCCACAGACTGCTGCGGGGAATGCCAGCATCAAAAACATAATGCAATGTCAGGAATTTTCAATATTTAATGATTTTTAAGATTTTGTCAGATATTAATCATTTAATGGTTACGCAATCATTTGCTATATTTAACCGCAAACCATGACGGTATTGGGTTTGCTCAACAATACCATATATAATAATAAGAATTAAAGAAACAATTTTTGAGATATGAGTAAGATTAACAGACGGGAATTTATTGAAAAGGTCCTTTTGTTCAATGGATCTGTTTTTTTAGGAGCCGGCTTCATTGAGCCATGGATGTATGAGTTTTTTCAGCAATCAGCTGTGGATTATTATGTAGCAATACAGGAGAATAATCCGTCGATATTGAGGTTTGAAAAGAAATGTAAAGGATGCCGTGATTGTATAGATGCCTGCAGGGATAAACAATTGGTGTTCGGAACTTACAAGCAGACCAAGACACATCATGTCTGCATACATTGTGGAACCTGTATAATGGCTTGTGATAGGGGAGCCCTGGTGGAAAAGTACCACTGGCAGAATGTTCTTGATGCTATAGATGATCCCTCTAAGATTGTTATTGCTTCTGTTTCTCCGTCTGTTCCGGCTGGAATTGGAGATCATTATGGATTTCCGTCAGGTTCATATCTCCCTGAGAATATTATAGGAGCATGTCGCGCAATAGGTTTTGACTATGTGCTCGACACCAATTTCAGTGCGGACCTGACAATTATGGAAGAAGCAAAAGAACTTCAGCACCGTATTAAAGGAAAAGGAATGATGCCCCAGTTCACAAGTTGTTGTCCGGCCTGGGTAAAATATGTTGAAATATTCTATCCATCACTTCTGCCACATCTTTCAACTACAAGAAGTCCTATAATAATGCAGGGCTCAATGGTTAAAACATATTTTGCAGGCAAGAAAGGGCTAGATCCGGCAAATATTGTGCATGTGGCAATAACACCCTGCACTGCCAAGAAATATGAGATTACCAGGCCCGAACTGACAGTTGACGGAATGCCCAGCACCGACATATCCATAACGACGAATGAACTGGCAATGATGCTTAAAAGCCGCAAGGTAGATCTCGTCGATAAAAAGAGTAGTTACGACTCCCTGATGGGAATCGCATCGGGCGGAGGAGCCCTCTTTGGCAACACAGGTGGTGTTATGCAGGCTGCTCTCAGAACTGCCTATTATAATATGACACGCAGGAATCCTCCTGCCGGCCTTGTAGACCTCAAAGAGGTGAAAGGCCTGAATGGATTTAAGGAAGCTTCGCTTACTATCGGTAAAAAGAAGCTCAATGTTGCTGTTTGTTACGAAATGAGAAATGCAAAGATTGTACTCGATCAGGTAATGAATGGTTCATGCAAATATGATTTTATAGAGGTAATGGCATGCCAGGGAGGATGTGTCGGGGGAGCCGGACAGCCACCCAAGACAATAGCAGATCTTGAAAATCGTATAAAAGCTCTTGAAAATGCTGATGTTCATGCAGCCACTCGTTTTTGCCATGAAAATCCTGAAATAAAAGCGATATACAAGAATTTCCTTGGCAGGGTAGGTGGACCTAAAGCCCATAAATATCTGCATACTGCTTATAATGACAAGTCAGCTTTGCTTATTGCATCTACTCAGGAAAAGGTTCCGGAAAAAGTTCTTGAAATGGCGCACTAGAAGCTGATTTCATTCCACGGGAAACAAAAAAGACGCCTTGCAGCGTCTTTTTTGTGATCCCGAAGGGATTGTTCGCTACGCTCACGAGCTCGTCGCTGCGCTCCTCGGTTCAAATCCCCATCCCTTCTGTTTTCATCCCACGGGAAACAAAAAAGACGCCTTGCAGCGTCTTTTTTGTGATCCCGAAGGGATTCAAACCCCCAACCTTCTGATCCGTAGTCAGATGCTCTATTCAGTTAAGCTACGGGACCATTAATATAAACCGATCGCAAATATACAAATTTTTGTTCTAAGGTTTATTTCTACCTTTATATGTAATTTCCTGTAAAATAATTTGATTATTATATCGTTGACAATCAATATAAAACATAGTAAAATGAAAAGGACAACCAAGGTAATTCTGAAAGCATTTCTGGGTCTGATAGTGTTAATCTTTGTCCTGCTGCTTGTTTTTCCCATATTTTTCAAGGATAAGATCAGAACAAAGGTTGTACAGATCATTAATGAATCTGTTAATGCAAAAGTTGATTTTAATGATTATAAACTCGGCTTCTTCAGGAACTTCCCAAACATTACTTTTTCTCTTGAAGGGATTTCCGTAACCGGAACAGGTGCATTTGAGAAGGATACACTGGTAAACCTGGAATCAGCAGATATGATCTTTAACCTTTCAAGCCTGCTCAGTAAGTCAGGTTACGAGATCAAATCAATTATTATCGATCAGGCAGATATCCGGACGAAAGTGCTCGAAGATGGCTCTGCAAACTGGGATATAATGAAAGAGTCGGAAGAAGAATCTGACGAAGAAGAATCACCATCAGACATGAAGATCCTTCTCCGGAAAATAAGTGCAGTGAACAGCTTTGTGTCATATACCGACCTTGAATCTGATATGCAGGCACTGATAAAAGGACTTAATATGGATATGAGAGGCGACCTTACGCTCAGCGAAACAAATCTTGCAATTACTCTGGATGCCGTAGAAGTTGATTTTATTATGGATGGAATGAAATACATAAATAAGGCAACAGCCAATTCAGTACTGAATCTTCAGGCAAACCTTGACAGTATGAAATTTATGTTTAAAGAAAACTATCTCAGGTTAAATGACTTAAAAGTGAATTTTGCCGGTTGGTTTGCGATGCCTGAAGATGATATTGTGACTGACCTTACATTCTATACTGAAGAAACATCATTCAAAACCCTGCTTTCTCTTATTCCTGCAGTTTACATGTCGGATTACAGCGACCTGGAAACTTCGGGTGATTTCAGTCTTACGGGATCGGCCAGGGGTATTTACAGTGATGCTGACAGCACAATGCCCGATATTGCAGCCGACCTGAAGGTCAATAACGGATTGATAAGTTATCCTGCTCTTCCTGAACAGATTAAAAACATAAACATAAGGACTGACCTCTTTGTTGATGGCAAAGAAATTGACCGGACATCCGTGAACATTGAAAAGTTCCATATGGAAATTGCCGGCAATCCGTTTGATATGACTTTTTCCCTTAAAACTCCCGTAAGCGATCCCGATATTAAGGGGTCGATGATAGGGAAAATTGATCTTACAGCTTTAAAAAATGCATTGCCTCTCGACAGCATGAACCTTTCAGGACTGATTGACATGTCGGTCTCACTTGCCGGAAGACTATCAATGATCGAAAAAGAACAATACGACAGGTTCAATGCAGCAGGTAACATTGAAATCAATAATATGCTTGTAGCATTAAAAGGATATCCTGAAGTAAAGATAAATAAAGCCGGGTTTGGAATTACACCGGCTTACGCGGATTTAAGGGAAGCGGACATCAATATAGGCAAGGAAAGTGATTTCGTTATAAAGGGCAAACTTGAAAATTACATCCCCTACGTCTTTGATGATGGGATCATCAGGGGAAACCTTAGTCTTAATTCCAGACTTACTGACCTGGGTGAAATAATGTCGGTAATGGAGGTTGACACAACATCATCTGACACAACTTCCCTTTCAGCTGTAAAAGTACCGGAAAATATTGATTTCGACTTTACTGCAGCAATTGATCAGTTTCTTTACAATAATATCAAAGTAAACAATGTTAGAGGTCACATGATTGTAAGAAATGGCATACTGAGCATCAAAAACACCGGGATGGATCTGCTGGGTGGCAAAATCTTAATGAACGCTGATTATGATACCCGCGATACTCTTAATCCATCTGTTGTGGCCGACCTGAATCTGGAAAACCTGGCAGTAAAAGATGCCTTTACAACTTTTAATTCGATCAGAAAGCTGGCCCCTGCCTCAAAAGGTATTGACGGTAAACTAAATATGAAACTTGCTTACAAAAGCCTTATTGCGCCTGATCTGATGCCTGTGATAAATACAATTGACGGCGGAGGGAAAATAGTATCGGAAGAAATAACTCTTCTGGAATCAGTTGCATATAATAAGATTAAAGAGACGTTGAAGCTGGGCGATAAATTTACTAATACATTTAAAGATCTGAATATCAGCTTTAAAATAAATGAAGGAAGAGTATATGTAAGTCCTTTCAACACTCAGGCAGGAAATCTGAAAATGAATATTGAAGGAGATCAGGGTTTGGATCAGACCATTAATTACATTATCAAAACAGAGATCCCTCGATCAGATCTGGGAAATTCGGTTAATACCCTGATCGATAACCTGTCGGCTCAGGCAGCAGGATTGGGATTAACTTATAAGCCTGCAGAAACACTTAAAGTTAACCTGAAAATAGCAGGCACTTTTACCAGGCCGGTTATCACACCATTCTTCGGAGATACTCCCACTGAAAGTACTGCAGGAGCAAAAGAGGTTATAGAGGAGACTGTAACCGGTGCAATTGATACTGCAGTTGTAAGAGTAAAAGACAAGGTTAAAAGCGAAGTTGAAGCTCAGGGCGACAAGCTTGTTCAGGAAGCAGAGGAAAAAGCTGAAATAATAAGGAAAGAAGCTGCTTCTATGGCAGAAAAAATAAGAAGTGAGGCTGATGCCCAGGCTCAGAAGATCCTGAAGGAAGCTGAAAATAAAGGAACTGTAGCCAAACTGGCTGCCCGGAAAGCAGCAGACTCTATTATGAATGAAGGAGAAAAGCGATCACAACAGGTCATAAAGGAAGCTGATGAAAAGGCTGACAGGCTGGTAGAAGAAGCAAAAGCCAAAAGGGAGGATCTCCTGAAACAAATATAGTAGTTATATCCATAATATGTAACCTTTCACATAGTGGGTATTCTATGAATTGCGGCGAGCAATTTCCGTGCAACTATTTGAATGATAGGCGAACATAAATGCAAAATACGATATCAGGGATCAAAAATAACTTGCGGCCTGTTGCGAGTATCATGAATAAAAAGAGGGTGTCTCAAAAGCGACACCCTCTTTTATATTTCTTGTGTTTCCATTCAGAATTTCTTTTCCTTTATGCGTGCTTTTTTGCCGGTAAGATCACGAAGATAGAATATCCTCGCCCGACGAACTTTCCCGTGCTTGTTGACTTCTATCTTATCTATGAATGGGGATGAAATGGGAAATATTCTTTCAACACCTATGTTGCCTGACATTTTCCTTACTGTAAAAGTTTCGGTGTGTTTGCTGCCATTCCTTTGAATAACAACACCCCTGAATTGCTGTATTCTTTCCTTATTCCCTTCAACTATTTTATAATGAACAGTTACTGTATCTCCTGCAATAAACCGTGGAAAATCACTCTTTACAGCATATTCCTTATCAACAACATCCATTAAGTTCATCTCGCCAAAATTTTACTAAATAAGACTTAAAAATCCGGTCGCAAATGTATAAATAATATTTTGATAATCCGCAAATTCATGCTAAAAGTTTTAACTGTATTTCAGTGCATAACTAACGGTGTATTCATCGACATGTAATGCCACACTTATCTCCGGATCCCCTGAATGATAAAGTACGAGACTGCAGTGTGAAATTATTCCGTTACACTGCAATTGGTTTTTATTCAGCCCTGAGCTTGTCGCCTGCATGTTTGACAATGATCCGGTACCATTCATCCCTATAACCTGGTTGACTAACACTTGGGGTGTAATATTTATACCCTTTTGGTACAGGCCGTTTTTCCTTCACGTTCCCATCGAGATATTTTGTAAAAAGGAAATGATAAAAATCCTTCCAGCTTGCAACAGTGTTGTTACCGGCATTCACAGAATATTCAGTGAGGTATTTAATTGCCTTTTTCGGGTTTTTCTTATACAGTGAAGCTGCATGGGTATCAATTACCGTGCGTGTATCGTTGATATAAGCATCCTCCAGTTCTTTTTGTTTTTTCTGCAGGTCATCCATCAATAAACTTGTCCGTGTATAAGCGAAATTCGTTACCTGGTTAAATACCCAGAATCCGGCATTCTCGGCGAATGTCATCATGTCGCCGTTGCCTACAGCATATGCTTCCGGCACCCGGGTAATTCCGCAGTACATTGGCGAGTAAACGGTATAATATGTATCATCAACGCCAAACCAGAAAATTCCGCCGATAGGATCAGGTAGCCATGAGCGGCTCTGTGCCACGAAGGAGAAACCGGTCTGCTGTGTCGAAATGGCCCTTTCATGGATATATTTAACTCCGTCAACCTCCCATTCCATTGGTCTCCATCTTACAGTGCTCCCATAAGGTCCGGCCCCAACATCTTTTGTCATATCCAATGGTGTGTTCTGAAAATAATTCCGCATCATGCCAATAACATCTTTGAGATCAAGTTTTTTATCCGGCTTAATCCAAAGAGGCATCCTGTTTGAGAGGTTCTTGCCCGTCGCATAGTCAAGATATTGTCCCATCTGGTTGTTTACCATATTGAAACCTGACCAGACCCTTGATTCACAAAATCTTGCTCCGCTGAAATCTATTGGTGCAAATGTATCGCTGAAACTGAAATCACTGTCATCGCCATTGAACCAGCCGTAAATCCGCGCAATCTCTATAACATCGTATGCATAAACTGTTTCCACTTCAGGATTATGGATTTTGTCAAGTTCTTTTGATGAAATGGATTTTACTCCGTCAGATAATGGAAATGTTGTGATCCTTGGATGATTTGCATGGCCTGAAATATAACCGTCGGGTATTCTGCGGGCGACCCATACTGCACCTTTTCTTCCTGGTCCTTTTCCGACAAGCTCAAGGATCCATGCTTCATTTTTGTCTGCAATTGAAAAAGACTCGCCTGAACTTGCATAGCCAAATTCTTCCACAAACTTTGAAAAAGTACTTATAGCTTCTCTTGCATTTTTTGCCCGTTGAAGCGTAAGGTATATAAGGCTTCCGTAATCCATTATTCCGGTGGTATCAACCAATTCAGGCCGTCCTCCGAAAGTTGTCTCACCTATTGAAAGCTGATGCTGGTTCATATTGCCAACTACTGAGTAGGTGTTTGAAACCTGCGGGATCCTGCCCATATATTTTCCCGTATCCCATTCGTAAACATCGATCATGGCGCCCCTGGGCCATGTTTTTGCCGGCCAGTAATATAGCTCACCATACAGAACATGAGAGTCGGCAGAATAGGTTATCATAACTGAACCATCTGATGAAGCACCCCTGGTGATTAGAAAATTGGTACAGGCATTGACTTCGGTTTCTCGCATAGTGCTGCTTAAAATAAATACAACAAACAGCAACAAAAGATTTTTAAAAAGAGATTGTTTCATAATATAAAGTGACTAAAAATTGACAACCAAATGTAATTGTTAACCTTGCAGATCATATTTGTCCGGCGATGCGATATGCATTGATTTCCCTGTTCTGATTGATGCATTTAGCAAATCCTGGGATAAAAACCTGCAACCTTATTTATTAGTAATTCAAGCCGTTTTTCCGGGGTCATGAAATAACTGAAGCTTATAACCCTGAAAAATATTAATATGAAACTGCTTTAAACTCTGCAAAGGTAAAAAGCTGCATGAGAATTCAAACTATCACGTGACTTTTATCATAAGGCACAATTCCACTGAAGCTTACACTGGGGATTAACAGGTTTTTGTCTCATCACATAGCTTTTTATCATCTTGACTTCAGATTGCCCGGAGTATAGCAATGATCTTTCTTATTCTTCCGGCATCAGCGACCTTTCTCGTGAATTCATTACTTCCGGGTATGCTTCCCATGGAGATTCCTTGTCTTCTGAAGATCATTTGGCTGTCGATGGTTTTTCTGCCAGTAAGATGAAACTCCCTGGTTTTTGTTGTTGATGCGATAAGGGCAATGTTGGTTTCATCAATACCCCCTCCGGGCATGATTATCATTCTTTCTCCGGTCTGGATTGCCATTTGCCTGATCAGTTCGACCCCATCTTTGGCGTTGTTCTTTTGTCCTGAGGTCAGGAGCCTTACTGCTCCCGATGCAATGATATCTTCAAGGCCCTGAACCGGATCACTGCACATATCAAAAGCTCTGTGGAAGGTGACAGTCATGGGAGCTGCCAGCTCAATCAACTTTGATGTTCTTTCAAGATCTATTGCTCCGCCGGCATGAAGTATACCGAGAACAATTCCGTTTATGCCATTCTCGCCACAGATTTCAATATCGCGCCGCATAATGTCGTATTCAATGTCAGAATAAAGGAAATCACCGCCTCGGGGACGAATAATTACATTAATATCTATGAAAAGATTGTTCCTTGCTGAAATAATTGTGCCAAATCCGGGAGTTGTCCCTCCTTCTGACAGGTTGTCGCAAAGTTCCACCCTGTCAGCTCCGGCTTCCTGAGCATTTACGGCTGATTCAACACTGTCCACACAGATCTCGAGCTTAAAATTCATGACAATTATTTCTAATAATTGCTGTATTCAAAGGATTATGAGGATAATGATAAGAAATAACGAGGAATATTATCCATGTGATTTTTATCAGGCCCCGGCTAAAGTCTTTTTGTAAATATGTTATACTAAAAATAACAATATTTTCTGTATAATTGTGAATCAAATACTGAATCGCATGAAACCAACCCTATTAGTTTTAGCTGCCGGTATGGGCAGCCGTTACGGAGGTAATAAGCAACTTGATGAAGTAGGACCTTCAGGTGAAACGATAATCGATTATTCCATATACGATGCAATTCGTGCCGGATTCGGCAAAATCGTATTTGTAATAAGGCACGACATCGAAGAACAGGTAAAGGAAAGATTTATTGAAAAACTTGCAGGCAAGATTGAAATAGATTATGTTTTTCAGGAGATTACAAATCTTCCGGAAGGTGTGAAAGTTTCCCCTGATCGTCAGAAACCATGGGGCACAAGTCATGCTATTCTGGTTACTGAAGAAAAAATACATGAGCCTTTCGGGGTAATCAACGCCGATGACTTCTATGGGGCTGAATCCTTTAGACTCCTGCATGATTTTCTTGTAAATGACAAAGATGTAAATAATTATTGCATAGTTGGGTACAAACTTGGTAACACTCTTTCAGATCATGGACACGTTAACAGAGGTGTCTGCCAGGTAGGAGAGGACGGCCTGCTGAGAAATATTGTAGAAACGCGTCAAATTACAAAAACAAAGAATGGAGCAACAGCCCCGGGACCTGACGGGCAATTGCTTCATTTTACCGGGAATGAAGTTGCTTCTATGAATTTATGGGGTTTTAAGCCGTCATGCTATAATTATTTACGGGAAGAATTCACGAATTTTATAAATACATACGGAATGGATCCAAAGTCAGAACTTGACATTCCTACATCAGTTGATAAATTTGTCAAGAGCGGTGAAATAACCATTAAAATACTCATGAGCAATGAAAGATGGTTCGGGGTCACTTACCGTGAAGATAAGCCGTTTGTTGTTGACAGTATACGGACTATGATCCGCAAGGGCATATACCCTGCAAGGATCTATTCTTAGACCATCAGTGCCTGTTTCAAATCAGCCTGGCAACGCTATCATTACCAAATGAATGAGTTTTTGTAAGTACTTATGTTGCCCGCATTGTCGCATACTTTAAGGATCAGATTGTGTCTCGTACCTCTTGTTATCCTCTTCTGGTCAAATCGGTATATCAGAAGGTTATTCTTCTGATCATATTCGAATAATGCCCATTTGCCGTCAATTGAAGGTTCATAAGTCCTTATTCCGGAGAAGTTGTCTGAAATCCTGAACTTTATATCTTTTCTGGAAGACATGTCTGAATCCGGAGCAAATCCGTTTGCTGTTATTACCGGAGGTATGGTATCAATTCCAATGTAAAATGTCCCTAAGCTTGTGGGATTGGATGTCATGCAACCATTACTCCAGCTGGTTCTCAGAGGAATATCCTTCCCATTGAAATTGGTCTGTACAATTAGCATTTGATCCGCTCTCCCGGGCAGGATAGTGTCAGGTTTAATTGAGAGAGAATATGATTTATGCACCGGGGTATAACGGTTATGTATCTGGTGGACTTCAGACAACATCCCGCTTTTACGGGGAGACCTGGAGTATTCAAAAAGGAGGGTGTCATATAGAGTCCCGGCAGGAATATTCACTATGACCTTATCAGTCATAAATCTGTTATTGCGGGAATACGGCATCACAATGCAATGGTTCTCATCCTTCTGACTGGCTATTTCAGGCTGACCTACGGAATTAACAGCAAATGACAGTACTGATTCATTATTGTGTTTGTCAGTTACAATTATTCTGACAAAGTGTTTCCTGCCATCTTCGAATGTTACTATACCACTGTTTACAACATCGCGATATGACCTCAACCTGTTGTTTGGCTGAAGAAAAAGCTTCTCCACATAGATCTTCTCTTTCATCAGGATTTCATAATCTATGTGACTGTTAATATAACGTGATTCAGTGAAAGAAAACCTGTCCATTTTGTAGACATATACAGTATTGCTGTCAACTTCCAGGGATATGGAATATATTCCGCATTTATTGTGGCTGTTGTTTAGTAAGTCGAATGATTTTATTCCAAATCCTGCAGCTCCGGATATGTTAACTGTCCTTTGATTCAGCAGGTGATAATTCCCCCTGCTTCCTGCAACGGAGAAATGAAAAGGTTTATTTTGATTGTTCACATATGAGTTGCCTTTTACCGGATAAACAACCAGCCGCTCAATTACAGGTTTAATGTTGTCCTCTATACCGAATTCGAATAAAAGGGGATTGACAGGTTCCTCATTTTCTGTATTCCTTATTTCAAAATGCAGATGAGGCCCTGTTGAGCTTCCCGAGTTGCCGGAATAAGCTATCAGGTCACCCTGATCAAATGTAAATCTGTCCCTTTGGGGAAAAATGTTGACATGATAGCTCTTCTTCTCATATTGCCTGGCTACCACAAATTCTTCAATTTCAGGAATAAAACGATCGAGATGTGCATACACTGTAGAATATCCTGAAGGATGTCTCATATAAAGAGTCTTCCCGAATCCATTAGGAGATACACTTATCCGGTAAATAAATCCTGAGGCTGCCGCAATGACCTCTTTACCTGTTACTCCCTGAGTCTTAATATCCAGCCCGGAATGGAAATGATCACTTCTAAGTTCGCCAAAATTCGCCGATAGTAGAACTGGAGGTTTCAGGGGTGGTACGAACATTTTCCGGTTTACAGGCAGTTCTTTAGTGTTGATAAATAAGAGTATTAATAATAAGAAAATCCCTGGAAAATGCATTTAGTAACGATTTCATATTTTGAATAATGCAAAAGTATTGTTCTGGTATTGTTTGCCAAACAAAATATGTTAATTTTTTGAAAATACGGTTTACTGTATTAACTTTGTATTAAAGATCCCTGTATGTCTGGACAGTTTATTGAAGAGTTATTCATTTTGAACAGAAAGCTGGATGAATTGTTAATCAGATATAATTTGCTCAAAAACGAAAACAGGGTATTGAAGGACGAAACCGAAGCACTTAAAACGAAGCTGCGGGAGCGTGACGACAAGTTTAAGGAATTAGAAAATAATTACGAACGGATTAAATTATCAGGAGCACTTTTGGGAGAAGGGGAGAAGAGGACGGATGCGAAAAGAAAGATTACAGAACTGGTGCGGGAAATAGACAGATGTGTTGCTCTGTTAAACAGATAAGATATATCAATGGATGATAAGCTTTCAATCAGGGTTAATGTGGCTGACAGGTATTATCCGTTGAAGGTGGAACCGGAAAATGAAGAAAAGATCAGGAAGGCTGCCAGGATGATAAATGAAAAGGTAATGCAGTATAAGCAGAGGTATGCCGATAAAGATGTCCAGGATTTTTTGGCAATGGCTTCACTACAATACGTGGTGAAGCTTACCGAAGAGGAAGAGAAAGCCGGGAATGACAACCTGCCGGCTGCCTTGAATGAAATGATCAAAAAGATTGATTCGGTTCTTTAAGAGAGTAACAGCGTTCTTTAAAATACGACTAACTTATTGCCCGCATTGTTTCTTCATTCATTTTTGAAACTCAACAGTTAAAACTTTGGAGTCATCCTTAGTTCAGCCAGGACAGGCCTCAGCCCGATTTTTCGGGATCCCGTGTTAAACGGGACAGTGGAAGTTCGACCTGAATTAGAGGCTCCATCCATGTAGACATGGGGTTTTATAAAAGTTGAAGAGACTCTGCGGGTTTTTATTTATATATAAACAACTTAAAATAAATTAAAGATTATGATATTATTAATATTTGGTGCAATTTCCGGAGGTCTCATCCTGGTCTTGTGCCTTTCATCACTGGTTATTGGATCAGGTTTCTCATACATAATGTGGCAGCGGGCACTCAGAAACAAAAGCAAAAAAATCATCAATGAAGCCGAAGCAGAAGCTGAGGTTATCAGGAAGGAAAAAATCCTTCAGGCAAAAGAAAGATTTCTTCAGCTTAAAACTGAACATGAGAAGGTTATTAATGAGAAAAACAACAAGATCGCTCAGGCTGAAAGCCGAATAAGACAAAAAGAATTAACACTGTCACAAAAACTCGAGGAGACACAAAGGAAAAAGAATGAGACAGAAGCCATAAGGGAAAACCTTACATCCCAGCTGGAAATTGTAGAGAAGAAGTCTGAAGAAATGTCCAGGCTACACCGGCAGCAGGTTGACAAACTTGAAGCTATATCGGGCCTTTCGGCCGATGAAGCCAGAAATCAACTTATTGAATCACTAAGGGAAGAGGCTAAAGCTGGTGCCGTGTCTTACATAAATGAGATTATGGAAGAGGCAAAAATGGCTGCCAATAAAGAAGCCAAAAGGATTGTCCTGCAGACCATACAGAGAGTAGCAGCTGAAAATGCAATAGAAAATGCCGTAACAGTCTTTCACATCGAATCAGATGAAATAAAAGGGCGTATTATAGGACGAGAAGGAAGAAATATACGCGCACTGGAAGCGGCAACAGGAGTTGAGATCATCGTTGACGACACTCCTGAGGCAATTGTCCTCTCTGCATTTGATCCTATCCGAAGGGAAGTCGCGAGGCTTTCTCTTCATCAACTGGTGACAGACGGGAGAATACATCCCGCCAGAATTGAGGAAATGGTTGATAAAACGCGCAAGCAGGTGGAGGATGAAATACTTGAAGTTGGGAAAA
The DNA here is from genome assembly GCA_034005245.1 of Bacteroidales bacterium. GTDB lineage: Bacteria > Bacteroidota > Bacteroidia > Bacteroidales > VadinHA17 > LD21. The sequence goes on along the minus strand of JAVEVC010000004.1, from coordinate 104,026 downwards.
GAACAGCTATCGACCTTGGAATACATGGCCTTCACCCTGAATTGATAAGATTGATCGGGAAAATGAAATACAGGTCATCTTATGGACAAAACCTGTTGATGCACTCTCGCGAAGTGGCTAATCTCTGTTCTATAATGGCTGCCGAACTTGGGCTTAATCCCAAACTGGCCAAACGAGCAGGACTTCTCCACGATATAGGCAAGGTGCCTGATGACGAGCCTGAATTACCGCACGCAATACTGGGTATGAAAATTGCAGAGAAATACAAGGAAAAACCTGAGATATGCAACGCGATAGGAGCACACCACGATGAAACAGAAATGACATCCTTGATTGCACCGATCGTACAGGTCTGTGACGCCATATCTGGAGCCCGTCCGGGAGCCAGGCGCGAAGTTGTCGAATCGTATATAAAACGCCTGAAAGAGCTTGAATCCCTTGCGCTGCAGTATCCGGGTGTGATGAAAACCTATGCAATTCAGGCCGGCAGGGAACTGAGAGTGATCGTTGGAGCAGAAAAGGTTACTGATAAGGAGGCAGAGAATCTTTCCTTTGAAATAGCCCAGAAAATTCAAAACGAAATGACTTATCCCGGCCAGGTTAAAATAACCGTGATTCGCGAAACAAGAGCGGTTAATTATGCCAAATAAATAATAAAGTAATCAATGAGGGCACCGTGTTCAATCAGGTGCCCTTTTCTTTTATGTTTGAGCCATCCAAAAATATTCATACCTTTATAAATAGAGTTGATAACTTTTAACCTGATGTCAAAAATCAAGCTTCTTAATATTGTGGGAGCACGACCACAGATCATAAAATCTTCGGCAATAAGCAGGGCAGTCCATACACATTTCTCTGACAAAATAGACGATATAATAGTTCATACCGGGCAGCATTACGACAAAGAGCTTTCTGACGTTTTCTTTGATGAACTAGAAATACCTAAGCCTGATTACAACCTCGGGGTTGGGTCAGGTCCCCACGGCTGGCAGACAGGTATGATGATAGCCGGCATTGAGGAGGTTTTACTCAGGGATAAACCGCATTGCGTTGTTCTCTATGGTGATACAAATTCCACTCTTGCCGGGGCAGTAGCAGCATCGAAACAGCACTTTCCAGTTGTTCATGTCGAAGCCGGCCTCAGATCATTCAATAAAATAATGCCCGAGGAATTGAACAGGATTATGAGTGACCATGCATCTACTCTTTTGTTTGCTCCTACAAATGCCGCATTCAAGAATCTAATGAATGAGGGTTTCCATCCTGAAAACAGTCCGCCGTATACTATTGATAATCCTAAAATATACCTTACCGGCGATATAATGTATGATAACTCACTGTATTTTGCATCTCTGGCTGAGAAGAAAAAGCGCACGCTTCTCGAACAGATGTCGCTTGAAGAAGATAAATATGTGCTGGTTACAATACATCGCGATCTTAATACCGACGACGCCACAAGGCTGTCCAATATCCTGTCAACTCTTAAAATTCTCGCCGAAGAAAACCACATACCTTTTGTGATGCCATTTCATCCAAGAACAATGAATATCCTCAAAAAGAAATTGAGGAATGTGTTCGAGGAAATGAGAAGCAGCGGTCTAATAAAAATCGTACCCCCGGTATCTTACCTTGAAATGACACTTCTTGAAAAGAAATGCCGCCTTATCATTACTGATTCCGGCGGAGTCCAGAAGGAATCTCATTTCTTCAGGAAACCCTGTATTGTGCTGAGGAAAGAAACCGAATGGGTTGAACTGGTAACTAATGGTACCGTAAAGCTTGTCGATGCAGATACAACCATGATAAAGAAAGAATTCATAAATTATATGTATTCAACAGAAGAACTCAACTACCCCGGATTTTATGGCGACGGGAAAACAGCAGAATTCATTCTTGGAGAAATACTGATGCTTCTTGAAAAATAATATCCTACATATTTTCATCAGGTTTTTTACGTTCTAATAAATCATTAACTAAAGAAACTAATGGAACGGATACTGATGAACAGCAAGGTCCTGGTTACCGGAGGAGCAGGTTTTATCGGCTCCAATCTGGTGGAATCGTTGCTCAGCGCTGACAATTACGTTGTTTGTCTCGACAATTTCTCGACAGGGAAAAGGGAAAACCTGAAAGACTTCTTTTCAAATAAAAACTTCAGACTTATTGAAGGAGATATACGCAATTACAGTGATTGCGAAAATGCAGTCAGCAGTATGGATATTGTATTTCATGAAGCGGCTCTGGGTTCAGTCCCCCGCTCTATTAAAGATCCGGTTACATCAACTGATGTCAATATAGGAGGCTTCGTTAAGATGCTTTTTGCATCAGCAAAAGCGGGTGTGAAAAGGTTTGTATATGCAGCCAGTTCCTCAACTTACGGTGATCATCCCGATCTTCCCAAGGTAGAGGATAAAATAGGGAAGCCTTTATCTCCTTATGCAATAACCAAATTTGTAAATGAACTTTTTGCTGCTAATTTTTCATCCAGCTATAATATTGATGTTATTGGGCTACGTTATTTCAATGTCTTCGGAAGAAGACAGGACCCGGCAGGAGCTTATGCAGCAGTTATCCCATTATTCGTTAAAAAACTTCTGGGACATGAAGCACCTGTTATAAACGGAGACGGCACCAATTCAAGGGATTTTACATATATTGACAATGTTATTCAGGCAAATCACCTGGCAGCTGTTGTTACCGATAAATCAGCGCTTAACCAGGTTTATAATGTTGCGCACGGGGAAAGGACTGATCTTAATCAGCTTTTCTATCTGATAAGGAGTATTATCGGTGAATCTGACGATAAAGTACTCGGGATAGATGCGATTCACGGGCCCGATCGGCCAGGAGATATTCCGCACTCACAGGCTTCAGTGGAGAAGGCGAAACAAAAGCTTGGCTATTCACCAACACACACAGTCTGCGAAGGTATGAGAGAAGCTGTCAGGTGGTATATGAGCAATTTGTAACAATTGTTACAAATTATTGAAGGATATCATTTCAGGCTAACTGCAGGTTTGTTTTCCCATTTAGAAGATTATGATCCTTTGTACCTCACTCTTCCCAGATGCATGCTCATGTATGGTTCAGTCAGAATTGTTTCATTACCTTTATTGCCAGTTCTTTAATCAGGGGCTTATAGTCATTGATGAATTCACCCGTAATCCTGTTCCCGATCACAGCACAGACTGTAAGAGCTTTATGTCCAAGCAATGCAGATAACCCGTAAAGCGCCGAACTTTCCATTTCATAATTGCAGATGACACTCCCTCTGAATTCGAACTGGGAAAGTTTGTCATTTATTTCACTGTCGAATGTTTCAAGTCTCAGTTGCCTTCCCTGGGGTCCGTAGAATCCAGGAGCAGAAATAGTGATTCCCCTTATAAATTTCTCATTCTGAAACAAACCTATAAGTTCGCTGTTTGCATTCACAGCATAGGGATAGGAGAGAATATCAGGCCATTCAAGGTAATATGCAAGAGCATCCGCCAAGGGCGTGTTCAGTATCCAGTCGTATCCATGATAGAAATGTAACAGGCTGTCAAATCCTACAGCTGATTCTGCAAGCACAAACGATCCGGTTGAAATGTCACTGCGAAGCCCGCCTGACGTTCCAAGTCTGATAATGCTCAGCGAGACGCGGTCTTCTTTTGCCAATCCGGTTTTTAGATCTACATTGACCAGGGCATCAAGTTCATTAATAAGAATATCAATATTATCCGTGCCGATGCCCGATGAGATAAGGGTAATTTCACTGTTTTCGAAGGTTCCCGTGACTGTTCTGAATTCCCTGTTCTCCTTTCTTGTTCTGATATCCGAAAGAAGCTCTGAAAGCATATCAACGCGTCCAGGGTCACCAACAATAATTATCCTGTCAGAAATGTCATCCGGAAGAAGGTTTAAATGGAATATGCTTCCGTCTTTGTTTGTTATCAGCTCAGTTTTCTTTTCCATATTGATAAATAAGGAATAAAGATATGAAACCTTCATCCCGTTTTAAACGATACAATAAGCTTATAAAATAATGAAGGTTCCATGTGAACCACTTAATTATCATAAATATAATAATTTTATATTAAGGAGAAAAATAGAATACAGGCTTTACTGGTAATACTCCATTATCTGTCCGGAAATGAGCATTAGTGAAATTTCAGCCAGTTTAGCCTGATATTGAACTGATAGCAGACTTTCCCTGGCATCAAGAAGGCTTTTTTGAACCTCTCTGAGATCAATACCTGAAAGACTCCCAAGCTTATATCGTTCCATTGCTATTTCAAGGTTTTCAGTAGCGGTCTGAAGGTTCTGATTTTCCAGCGTAATTAATCGAAGATAATTACTGTAGGCGCTGTAAAGGGTTATAAGATCCGCTTTTATTCCCTGTTCAATCTCAAGATATTCAAGCTCCTTGTTTTCTATCTGTATTAACGAATTTCGGATATTCCTTTTCTGGTTAAATCCGTCAAAAATATTTATGCCAAAGGTGAGGCCGTAGTTCATACCGTTTGTATAGTTCCTTTCAATGTCGCCTGATGAAAAGGTATTCAGCGCACGGTTGTATCCTGATGATGCTGAGAGATATGGGTAACGACGTGATTGTATTATCTTATGATCATATTCCGAAATGGTTTTATTCCTGTCGGCTATCATAAGGCGGGTATTCCTTTCAAGAGTTTCTTCAAGAAGCTTTTCAAAAAGAAGTTCGGGATTTACAGTAATCACAGTGTCAGTTGTTGCAAACATCTGGCTTAGATCTTTGACTGCCATCAATTCGTTCAGTTGTATCTGCGCTGCCCTGACTACTTCACACTGCCGTGAAAGTCTTGAACTGTCGGCGTTAAGATACACTCTGGACTGAAGAACCTGGAGTTTTGAGCTTGAGCCAAGCAGGTAGCGGTCTTCGTCAATCCTCAGCCGTTCTTTTGAGAGCTCAACTGCATACTGCAGGTTTTTTAGAAGCATTAATTGCTCTATGTAATTGTAGTAACCAGCGATTATATCAGATACCATATTTTCAACTGCCAGTTGTGTATTCAGCTCTCCTAACTGCTTAAGCTCATTCAGTTTCTTATATGTAGTCCGGACGTTGAAACCGTTAAAAATCGTCATATCCATAGACATTCCCACTGATGACGTTGTATTTAATTCATCGGCAGATTGGGTTTCCGATCCGTCGGAATATTTCCTTTCGATGTCATTCAGTGTTCCACTGTGCCTTCCGCTTAGATCTAATGAAGGAAGGTAGCCTGCATTTCCAATTGTGAAATTATTTTTTGCTATTGCTTCACTGTTTTTTGCAATCAGCAGCGAGAAATTCTGTTCAAGACCAATCTTAATACAATCATTAAGATCATAGACCAGCTGTGCTGCTGAATTGGCACTAAGCGCCAGAATCGCGAAACTAAGAGGCAGCAGCTTTCTTTTCATCATCATTCTGTTTTATTTCACTTGAAATGTATGTATAGATTGCAGGAACAACGAAGAGAGTTAGGAATGTTGAAAATATCATACCTCCAACGACTGTTGTACCCATTGCGATCCTGCTCTGGGCGCCTTCTCCGAGGCCGAGTGCCAAAGGTAAAAGGCCAAAAATTGTGGCAAGGCTGGTCATCAATATTGGCCTGAAACGTGCTGCAGCGGCGTATTTTATTGATTCAAGCTTTGTCATCCCGGCTGATTTTCTCTGATTTGCAAACTCAACCAGCAGGATTCCGTTCTTTGAAACGAGTCCTATAAGCATGATCAGGCCTATCTGGCTGAATATATTCATTGTAATGTCAAAATACCACATAAAAATCAGTGCACCGGTAAGTGCAAGAGGGACAGTCATCATAACAATGAAGGGATCCTTGAAACTTTCAAATTGAGCTGCAAGTACAAGGAATATTAAGATCAGCGCAAGAGCGAACGCGAACATCAGGCTGGAAGAACTTTCCATAAAATCCTTTGAATCTCCGGCAAGAGCTGTACGGAATGATTCATCAAGAACCTCATCAGCTATCCTGTCCATTTCAGCTATCCCTTCACTTATTGTTTTTCCTTTAGCCAGGCCTGCAGATACTGTTGCTGCTACAAACCTGTTGTAGCGGTAAAGCTGTGGCGGAGCTGTTTCTTCAGATAATGTAACAAGGTTGTCAAACTGGATCATATCGCCATCATTATTTCTTACATATAAAGATTTGAGATCCAGTGGTTTATTACGATTTTCCCTGGCAAGTTCACCCAGTATCTGATATTGTTTCCCATTCATGAAAAAGTAACCAAATCTCTGACCGCTCAATGCCAGCTGCAGAGTTTGGCCAATATTCTGAGTTGACACTCCCATGGTGATGGCTTTCTCCCTGTTTATATGGATCCGGAGCTCTGGCTTGGTAAACTTGAGATTGACATCGGCCATCTGAAGCACTTCGCTTTCTGTCACCTTGTTCATGAAAGCAGGGATTATCTCCCGCAGTTTGTCGATGGAAGTAGCCTGAAGTACATATTGAACAGGCATGCCTGAACGCCTTTGTCCGAAAGTAGATTGCTGAACAACAAACGCTCTTGCCTTTGTTTTGGTTCTCACCGCGGCTGTCAACTGGTCCGCAATTTCCTGTTGAGAACGTTCCCTCTGATCGGGTTTGACCAGGCTTATGCGAATATTTGCAAACGAACCTCCTCTGACCATAGTTGTATGACTAAGACGTTCAGGTACTGTATTTTCAACAAGGTCAGCAATATCATCAGCATAGGCAAGCATGAATTCATAGGTAGCGCCTTCTGTACCTGAAGTGTTAACGGTTATCTGCGAACGATCTTCCAGTGGTGCCATTTCTGCAGGTGTGGTCATCCAGAGGAGGAAAATCAGTCCAAGCGAAGCTACAAGTATAATAAGAGCATAATGCCTGTGTTTCAGGAATGAATCCAGACCGTTTTTGTATACTGCATTCAGCTTCTGAAAGAAAACTTCAGTCTTGCGATAAAACCATGTATGACTTTTCTCAAGCTTCAGGAGCTTGGTGGATACCATTGGAGTAAGGGAGAGTGCAAGAAAAGCCGAGATAGTAACAGTACCGGCCATAACAATACCGAACTCCCTGAACAGGCGTCCGGTTATTCCCTGAAGGAATACGATAGGGAAAAAAACAGAAACAAGAGTGATCGTTGTGGATATTATGGCAAAGTAGATCTCTTTTGAGCCAACATATCCTGCTTCAACAGGAGCCATTCCTCCCTCAACCTTGACGTAGATGTTCTCCATTACTACTATGGCATCATCAACCACAATTCCTATAGCCAGTACTAAGGCAAGAAGAGTGAGGACATTTATTGAAAATCCTGCAAGATACATTATGAAAAAGGCTCCCACAAGCGAGACAGGTATAACAAGTATAGGGATAATTGTTGCTCTCCAGCTTCTTAAGAAGAAGTAAATTATTATCACAACAAGTCCGAACGCGATAAATATTGTATCCTGGACTTCCTTTATAGATGACCTGATATACTCGGTGTTGTCAAAATTAACATTTACTTTCACATCGTCGGGAAGATCCTTTCTTATATATTCCAATCGCCTGAAGATCTCATCCACTATTTCGATATGATTTGATCCGGGTTGTGGTACTATGGCGACAATTACCATCGGCACTCCGTTGTTTTTCAGAATACCTCTTATGTCTTCCGGGCCGAGCTCTGCTCTTCCGATATCTTTAAACCTAACTATCTGATCGCCTGTTTGTTTAATGATCAGGTCATTGAATTCCTTGGGGGTTGTCATAAGCCCCATCGTCCGTATAGTTAGCTGAGTGGTAGTGCCTTCTATTGCACCTGAGGGAAGTTCGACATTCTCACGTGTTATAGCATTTCTAACATCCATAGGAGTCAGACTATATCCCGCCAGTTTTACGGGATCAATCCATAACCGCATTGAGTATCGTTTTTCGCCATAAATATTTACTGCGCTGACTCCCGATACAGTCTGCAACTGTTCCTTCAGAGTCAGATCGGCTACTTCAGATAATTGAAGCAAGGATCGTTTATTACTTTCAACAGTGAGAAACAGAATCGGGTTTGCATCGGCATCGGCTTTTGTGACGGTAGGAGGGTCGCAATCCCTGGGAAGTCTTCGCTGAGCCTGCGATACTTTATCCCTGACGTCGTTTGCAGCTGTTTCAAGGTCAACAGATAGTTCGAATTCGACAGTTATTCTGCTGGAACCCTGGCTGCTTACGCTTGTCAGTGTCCTTACCCCGGGTATCCCGTTAATCGACTGCTCAAGAGGTTCCGTTATCTGTGTTTCAATCACATCTGAATTAGCTCCCGGATATGATGTGAAAACTGAAATAATGGCAGGATCAACACTGGGAAATTCACGTATCCCAAGAAATGTCATTCCAACAAATCCGAACAGCAAGATTACTATTGCAAATACTGTTGAAAGTACCGGACGCTTTATACTTAACGATGAAAGACTCATTAATTCAGATTTGTATCTATCTGGTTTGTTATTAATGTATCAAGTACCACAGGCAGGTTATGCCGAAGCTGCAGAATACCGGAAGTAAGCAGGGTATCTCCGAACTTCAGACCGTCAATTATCTGGATCAGTGACTCTGTCCGTAATCCTGTGGCCACTTTGGCTGCTTCAGCCTTGCCGCTACGCAGAACATACACTATCTCTCCTTCCATTTCAGGAATAAGTGCTTCTGTCGGAATAGCAATTGTGTTCTCAATTTGTGAAAGCTGTAGTGTAACCGCTGCATACCGGCCCGATTTTAGCTCCTCTCTGGAATTTGGATACAATGCCCTGATTACAATTGACCTTGTATTAAGTTCAATCTTGGGATCAACGGCATAAACACTTGCTTTGTAATCAGTTATGCTGCCGTCAACCCTGAATGTCACAGGGAAGCCGGGTTTTACCTCGTGAGCATACCTTTCCGGTATTGAAAACTCGAGCTTTATCGGACTCATCTTTACGAGCTGTGCTATTTTTGTAGATGGTGTGGCAAAGCTGCCTTCACTGAGATACCGTAACCCTATTATTCCGTCGAAGGGAGCTCTAAGTTCAGTTTCCGAAATACGCGCCCGAATGAGGTTTATATCGGCTTCAATAGTCTGAAGTTCTGTTACTATCTGATCATAGCTTTCCTGGCTGATAGCATCCTTGTCAAGAAGACTGCGCTGCCTGAACTCTTTTTCCTCAACTAGTTTCTTCTGAGCCTCCAGCTTTTGCAGCTGCGCCTGCAAAGGCTTGTCATTAATTTTGGCAAGAAGATCACCCTTTCTCACTCTTGTTCCTTCGGTGAAGTTAATGCCTACAATTTTACCTGATGTTTCAAAAGCAAGATCAACTTCCTCGTCCGGCCGCAGCGTTCCTGTACTATTAATTATTTCACTCATCTGTGCAGGCTCGATCAGGAAGCCGCTAACATTAAGTATCTGACGTCCTTGCATGCCTCCGGGCCCACGACCAGGAACCTGCATCTCTAATGACTCCCTTGACTTTGCTGTGAGCATAGTCTTTGCTTTGGGATAAAAAATAATAACTGCCAGTACCACAATTAATAAAATTGTCACCAGTACTTTGTGATTCTTCTTCATAAACAAGGAAGATATGAATTTTAGCCAGTCAACAGAGAGTCAGTTTTTAACCGAACAGAACAGGCCTGGCTGATTTTTTTTAATATGGCAAATGTAGATGTTTTGCTCTTTTCTAACATCTTCATAACTAAAAAAATGTGTTAAAATTTCATAAAAGGATTCATTGAATTGCTTCATTGTAAAAAACCTTTCTTTTTCTTTCAGATAAAACAAACTATTTTTGTGTACACTATAAAACTTTCATATGATCCAAAGAATCCAGACTATTTATTTAATATTGACAGCACTTCTTCCCGGAATATTCCTTAAAGGGAGTTTTTTAAAGTTTATTAACAATTCGGGAGATACATACTCTCTCTATTTAAATGGAGTAGTTAAAAACAGTGCCATGGTGGGAGCAGAAGCTGTAAATAAAGTCCCGCCATTAGGCATTTTGCTTGCGCTCATTCCGGTTCTTTCGACAGCTTGCATCCTCCTGTACAGAAAAAGGAAGCTTCAGATGAAATTTTCACTAGTACTGATCCTGCTTGCATTTCTGCTGATAATTGTTACCGCCTGGCAAGGATATCGTATAGCTGCAGAATATGGTGCGTTACTCCAGCCCGGAATTAACATGGTTTTTCCCCTGCTCATTCTTTTTTTCGCAGGCATGGCATACAGAAGCATAAAAAAGGATGAAGATCTTGTAAGATCTTATGACAGGTTGAGGTGAGCAGAGATCAGGATCATATTATCTGGAGATTTTCCTGATTTGTTATCTTCTCACAGTAATGACATTTGAGCGAAACATTTTTCTTTGAGACAACCCTGAACCTTGTTGTTACAGTTTCAAAGTTTGTAATGCACTTTGGATTAACACACCGGGCTATACCTACAATAGTATCGGGGACCTCCACCACCTTTTTCTCAACAACTTCGTAATCCCTGATTATATTCAATTTGGCATCGGGAGCCACAAGTGCAATCCGGTTGATATCCTCATCCTCGAAAAAAACCCCGGATATTTTTATAATGGCCTTTTTCCCCAGTTTCTTGCTTTCAAGATTTGTTCCAAAGGTGATCTGCTTATCGATCCTGTCAAGACCAAGAATCTGAATTACCTTAAACAGGTTTTTTGCGGGAATATGGTCAATAACCGTTCCGTTTTCAATAGCACTGACGCTAAGTTGCTTTGGTTCCTTCATAATTCTTGACATTCTATCTGATTCCTAATAAGGTGCATAAAATAGCCTGGCGCGTATAAACCCCATTTAGTGCCTGTTCGAAATAATAGGCCTTGGAGTTGCTGTCAACATTAATATGTATCTCATTTACTCTGGGAAGCGGATGCAGTATTCTCATATTGGGTTTCGTGTTTTTAAGCATTTCATCCCTGAGAACATATATATTCTTGACTTTTTCGTATTCCATAGGATCTGAAAACCGTTCCCTCTGGACTCTGGTCATATAAATAATGTCAGCCCTGGAAATAATATCGGTAAAATCGGAATGTTCATAGTATTTCAATCCCATGTTTTCGAGGTACAATTTAAATTCATCCGGCATCTTCAGCTCTTCAGGCGAGATAAAATTAAACGTGGCATTCCATCTCGACATAGCCATCATTAGCGAATGCACCGTTCTTCCGTATTTAAGGTCTCCCACCATGAAAATATTGAGGTTTTCAAGAGTGTCCTGGGTTTTTCTTATGGAGTAGAGATCCAACAGCGTTTGTGTGGGGTGCTGATTTGCTCCGTCTCCGGCATTTATAACAGGAACCGTTGAAATCTCGCTTGCATATCTGGCACTTCCCTCAATAGGATGCCTCATAACAATGAGATCGCAATAATTATTGACAGTTCGTATCGTATCATTCAGGGTTTCGCCTTTTGAAACGCTCGAAATGGAGGCATCAGAAAAACCAACAACCCTTCCTCCGAGACGGTTTATAGCACTCTCAAAACTTAACCTGGTTCGCGTTGAAGGCTCGAAGAAAAGCGTGGCAATTACTTTCTTGTCAAGGAGATTCTGAACAGGATTTATTTCGAATTCTGCTGCAAGATCAAGTATTCTCAGGATTTCATCGGTCGACAAATCGTCTATTGATACTAAACTCTTGTTTTTCATTAGCCTGGTACTATTTATCATGGAAGTGAACTCAGATCAAAATTATTCAGGAAAATTCGTTAATCCGATATTTGTTAATAAGTAATTCACAACTTATATGGGTATTGAATCACTCTGATTCGTTCAGGCTATAGTAAAGTCCGGATATCCTGGAAAACCTGTTTAAAATCTTTTTCTTTTCAGCCAGTCTGAACTCTACTCTTATACTGCATTCAGCATCAAATAGCTGATCAAAGCTGTTTAAATCCTCTTCCTTGATGATCTTCATCACATCATTTAATGACTGATAGGGGAAAAAGACCTTTAGGTGTTCCTTCAAAACCATTTCTGTAACCTCATTATTCCTGATTGCCTCGCCGGCGGCTTTTTTGTAGGCATTCTTCAAACCGCTTGTGCCCAGAAGGATTCCTCCGAAATACCGGGTAACAACGATTAAGATATCTGTCAGGTTGAATGCATTAATCTGGCCCAGGATTGATCTGCCTGCAGTACCTGATGGTTCACCGTCATCGCTCATTCTCCAGGTTAGTCGTTCAGCGCCAAGCATGTAGGCATAGCAATTATGCCTCGCACTATGATGTTCCTTCTTTATCTTTTCAATGATGGTTTTTATCTCTTCCTGATCTGAAACATGAAAAGCCTGGGCAATGAATCTGCTTCCTTTTTCCTTATAAGTACCTGAAGAATTATATTTTACAGTGAGGTATGTATCAGGTTCCATTGTAAAATAAAGGTAATGTTTTTGCGTTGTTAACAATAGCAATTTTAATTAATTCTGCCACCGTTTGTCTGATTAATTCTGAAATTAATACATTTGAATCTAATAAGATTGAAATTATGAGCGTATTATTGGATGAAAAGGACCTTCAGAAACTGATAGTCATTGGTGACAGAATTCTTATTAAACCCAAAGTTCCGCAATCCAAGACAAGAAGCGGCCTTTATCTCCCGCCGGGTGTCAATGAAAATGAAAAGGTACAGATAGGCTACGTTCTGAAAGTAGGGCCAGGATATCCAATCCCTTCAGTAAGTGATACCGATGAACCCTGGAAAAACCGCTCTGATGAGCCGAAGTATGTTCCCCTTCAGCCTAAGGTAGGAGATCAGGCAGTATATCTGCAAAACAGTGCCATAGAAATCGAGTTCAACAAGGAAAAATATATTGTTGTCCCTCATTCAGCGATACTGCTGCTGCTCAGAGATGACGGACTCTTTGAATAAAAGGAATCATAATGGAAAATGAATTTCTTCTGGGAAAAAAGATATTGATTGTAGAAGATGACATTTCAAGCAGGTTATACCTCAATAAAATACTCGAAAGGGCAGGAGCTGTTGCATTAAATGCCTGCGACGGACGTGAAGCAGTCGCAATTGCATCCAGAGAGCCGGGAATAGACTTGATACTTATGGACATACAGCTCCCTGTGATAGACGGCTACGAGGCAGCCAGCCTGATAAGAAAATTCCGCAGCAATGTGGTTATAATTGCCCAGACTGCATACAGTTTGTTGGGTGAACGCGAAAAAATAATTTCATCAGGATTTGATGATTATATTGTAAAACCAATCCTGCCGAAATTGCTTATAGAAAAAATGGTTGCTGCTCTTTCCCCAAAATAAAGATAGTATCCCTTCAGCATATTAATCAGAATAGTAACGTATCTGAGCAAAATCATTGTTGAATTGCTCAATCTCATGCTTCCATCTTTGTTTCTCAATATTTATATTGAGCCTGTTCAAAAGTGATTCCCTCATCAGGGAATCTCCTGAGAGAATATCAAACGGCATAAGATGGTACTCATATTCATAGGGGGGACTGTTGAATTTCAAATCGCCCGCAGGCGATGCGGCTATGATTGCATCAAATATCTCCAGAGCGGTGGCAACAGGAAAAAATCCGCTTGGATCAGTAACATGAATTTGCAGGCCATTGCACAGTTCTCCGGCAAATTTGTGGAAAGTGGGGATGTAATTATGTATCCGAAAAACGCATCCGGGTATTTTCCTGGAATCAAGATCCTTTTTTAGTTGAATGGAATTGATAAAAGGAGCACCGAATAATTCAAACGGAATGGTTGTACCTCTCCCTTCAGATAAGTTTAATGCCTCTATAAGAACACACCCCGGATAAACAATTGCCGTATTAAGTGTTGGCATATTTGGCGAGGGCAAAACCCATGGCAGTCCCGTATCACTGAAAAGAGAATTTCTATGCCAGTTTTCCATCCAGACAATATTCAGTTTACATCCGGGAAAATATTTCTCTTTTAACCAGAGTGCAATCTCTCCAATAGTCATTCGATGGCACAAAGGTATAGATGCACCGCCTACGAATGAGAAATATTCCTCTTTTAATACAGGCCCGTCGAAAGGAAGCCTGCTGACCGGATTAGGCCTGTCGAGAACCCATACCGGAATGCCGGCTTCAGTACAAGCTTCCATGCATAATTTTAAGGTCCATGAATAAGTATACAATCTGGCTCCTACATCCTGAAGATCAGCTACAAGAACATCAATCCTGTCAAGCATGGCTTTTGTCGGCTTGCGGTGCTTGCCATAAAGACTATATACCGGAATTGCAAGTTCAGGGTGAATATTGCCCTCCCATTCAATCATATTATCCTGCGTTTGCCCGTAAAGACCGTGCTGGGGACCAAAAATCGCAGATACCATGCATTCGCGGTTAGTGGCAAAATGATCAACTATATGCCTTAAATCTGATGTAATACTCGCTGCATGGCATAAAACCCCTATTCTTTTGCCTTTCAGTCCGGAAGGGAAATTTTGTACTACTCTTTGTAATCCTGTTATGACCAAGTCAATTGCTTTTTGATTGCAAATATAGCGTCCCAAATGGTTTGTTCAAGAACATACAAGAAAATATCAAAAACTGGATATTCTTTTTTATGTTTACATCCTTAATAAAACCACAATGAAGAATAAAATATATCTTCTTTCTCTCATATTACTCCTGTTTGCATGTACAAACCCGGATGTCAGGAAAATTTCAATTCTGGAAACTACAGACATTCATGGAGCGGTCCTTGCCTACGATTTCATAGAGAAGACAAGCATATCAGCTTCACTCGCATCTGCAGCATCATATATAAAAAAAGTACGCGGGAACAACGATGCTGTGATTCTGCTCGATAACGGAGATAATCTGCAGGGACAGCCTGTTGTCTACTACTATAATTTTATTGACACATTGTCGCCTCATATAAATGCAGAGGTAATGAACTATCTTAAGTACGATGCTGCAACTGTTGGCAATCATGATATTGAAGCAGGACACAAAGTTTACGACCGGCTGGTAAAAGAATATGATTTTCCGCTTCTGGCAGCAAACGCCGTGGAAATTAAGACAGGAGATCCCTATTTCAAGCCGTATACTATTATCGAGAGGAATAATCTGAGAATTGCTGTAATGGGTTTGATAACCCCCGCGATTCCTTCATGGCTGCCTTATGAACTATATTCGGGAATCGAGTTCAGGGATATGGAGAAGACGGCAAAAAAATGGATGCCGGTAATAAAGGCAGAAAAGCCTGATTTAATTATCGGTTTATTTCATTCCGGATGGGATAATTCTGAGAACAGGAAAAGGGATGGGTATGATCCTGACAATTCCGGTTCAGTTGCTGTTGCATTTAATGTTCCAGGTTTTGATATAATCTTTACCGGACACGATCATAGAACTGCAAATGAAACGATTATCAATACAGAAGGGGATCCTGTACTTATACTTAATGGCGGCAGCAGGGCAGAAAACATTGCCCGTGCTGATGTAATACTTACTGGAAGTGGCCGGAAACCTGTAAAGAAAATAACTGGTGAAATCGTTGATGTTGATCAGTACAGGCCTGACAGGAAGTACTCTGACAGATTTCGCAAGCAAGAAAATGTCGTAAAAGAATATGTTGATAAAGTAATAACAATATCGAAAAGAGATATTTCATCGAGAGATGCTTTTTTTGGACCATCTGCCTTTGTCGAGATGATACATTCAGTACAGCTTGCAGTATCAGGAGCCGATATTTCATTTGCTGCTCCGTTATCATTTGATGTTAAGATTTCAAAAGGACCTGTTACAGTTGGTGACATGTTTAAGCTGTACAGGTTTGAAAACATGCTCTACACGGTATCGATGACCGGAGAAGAAATCCGCAAATATCTTGAGTTTTCATACTCCCAATGGTTGAATACCATGACCGGACCATCCGACAGGCTTATTAAGTTCAGAAAAGATGATAACAACAATCCCGTACTAACAAATGGAAGGGCATGGCTTAGCAACCAGGCATACAATTTTGATTCGGCTTCAGGTATTGAGTATACCGTCGACGTGAGCAAGCCTGAAGGATCCAGAATAAAAATTATCTCCCTTACCGGAGGAGGGCATTTTAATCCTGGAGCCAGATATATGGTGGCTGTCAACTCTCACAGGGGAAATGGCGGAGGCGGGCATTTTGCAAAAGGCGCTGGCATAGGTTCATCCCAGCTAAAATCGCGGATAATATCCTCAACCGATAAAGACTTAAGATACTACATACTCAAGGATCTGGAAAAAAGGAAAGAAGTAGATCCCTTACCAATATATAACTGGAAAATAGTTCCTGATGCCTGGGTGAAGAAAGCAGCCCCTGCAGATTATAAACTACTGTTCGGGGAAACTATGTGATGGAATATTTGTTATAATATTAAATATTATTTATTACTGCAAACTAAGTTATCATGAGAAAGAAGACAATCAGAAATGCTGCATTCATTATTACATTATTATCAGTTCAATTACTTGCTTTTAACACTACCGAAGTAAAAGCAGCCGGTAAAAAGCCCAGAAATATAATTCTATTCATTGGAGATGGCATGGGAACAGCACAGGTTTACTCAGCTATGAGCGCCTCAGACACTCCCCTTTTTCTGGAAAGGTTTTCATATGCCGGATTCAGTAAAACCTTTTCTGCTGATAATTATATAACTGACTCTGCAGCAGGAGGAACAGCAATTGCCTGTGGCACCAAAACAAATAACGGGATGATTGGAGTCACTCCTGGTCTGACCGCGGTTAGCTCAATCACTGAAATAGCTCAAAAGAATGGACTGGCGACAGGCATACTCAGCACTTCCGCAGTAACTCATGCCACACCTGCTTCATTTGTGGCACATAATCCCGGAAGAGGCAACTATGAGGAAATAGCGAAGGACTTCCTTAGTGGAACAGCTGATGTATTTATTGGCGGCGGAGAAGATCATTTCCGAAACAGGAGCGACGGTGCAGATCTTACCGTCAGCCTTAGGGAGCAGGGTTATGATGTGGTTTATACACTAGATGATCTTAAGAAATCACGATCAGAAAAAATCGCAGCTCTTCTGGCAAAAGAACATATGCCTCCTGCCAGTGATGGAAGAGCAGGTATGCTCAGAGAAATGACCATCCAGGCAATCAGGCTTCTGAGCCAGGATAAAGACGGATTTTTTCTTATGATAGAAGGTTCAATGATTGATTGGGCATGCCATGAGAAAGACATTGATTATTCGATATCGGAAACACTGGATATGGACGAAGCAATAGGAGCTGCCCTTGAATTTGCTGAAAAAGATAAAAAGACACTGATAGTAGTCACTGCAGATCATGAAACTGGCGGACTGACACTTACAGGAGGCAATATGAACAATAAAACCGTCAGGGCCGAGTTTATTGAAACGGGAAGCCATACAGGTGTAATGGTTCCTGTTTTTTCTTATGGCCCTGGTGCCGCACGATTTTCAGGAATCAATGACAATACGTTCTTTTTCAATGAGTTTATCAGCCTTCTGCGATTGAGGAAATGAGCTGTTTATGCTGCGGAAAAAGCCAGATCTAGTCAGGCAGGGATTATGAATAGGCTATTAAAGATGCATAACTCAGAATCTGAAGGAAAAATTCTACCGCTTGTTGAGGAGTTCTTCTCTGTCCAGGGAGAAGGATATCATACAGGTAAAGCAGCCTATTTTATCCGCCTTGGAGGATGCGATGTCGGATGCAGCTGGTGTGATTCGCGTTTTGCCTGGGATCCGAGTTTGCACCCCCTTGTTGAAACTGATATCATTGTGAAGAATGTAATCCTATCTGGCACGGATTCTGTTGTAGTCACTGGAGGAGAACCGCTTATGTGGAATCTCGATTATTTATGTTCCTGCCTGAAAAGCAACGACATAAAGACATTCATAGAGACTTCAGGTGCTTATCCTCTAAGCGGAAAATGGGACTGGATTTGCCTTTCACCAAAAGAAAAAATGCCGCCATTGAGCAACATTTGCAAAATGGCTGATGAACTTAAAGTTATAATTCAGGATAGAAATGATTTCAGGTGGGCTGAGAAATACAGAAATCTTGTCAGGAAAGGTTGCTTCCTTTTTTTGCAGCCTGAATGGAAACATTTTTCTGATGTCATTCCCGAAATTGTCGAATATGTTAAGAGAAACCCTGTTTGGAGAATATCATTACAAACGCATAAATACATGCACATTCCATAATGCACTTCTTGGGAGGTGTCTTGCTACTGCTCTCCTTTGCCTGCTTTTTCTGGGGTCCTCTTCATGTTTTGCCCAGAGTTACCATACTTCGTCAAACAGAGCTCTCAGAGTTTATAAAGAGGGCCTTAAAATGTATGATTACTTTGAATTTAATGCAGCTGAAGACCTTTTTAAACAGGCGATAGATGCCGACGATGGATTTTACGAAGCATACATGATGCTAGGTGAATTATTCTATAAGCAGAAAAGATATGCAGAATCCACAAAATTTTACAGGACCGCAGTAAAGATAGATTCCCTTTTTTATCTTCCTGTCCTTTTTAGTCTTGCAAACTCAGAAATGATGTCGGGCGATTATAAAAATGCTCTGCAACATTATAATGCATACTTGTCCCAGCCAAAGACCTCTGTAAAGAACAGGGCGCTGGCCTTGAAAAATGTCAGAAATTGTGAATTTGCAATAGAGGCTGTAAAAAATCCGGTACAATTTAATCCCATAAGTGCCGGAGAAGGAATAAATACCTTAAACGACGAATATTGGCCATCCATAACCGCTGATGGACAAACGCTGATGTTTACACGCCAGGCAAAGCCGGCTGGGGGCCTTAATTCATACAGATCATTTCAGGAAGACTTTTATATAAGCTATATGGCAAATGATGGCTCCTGGCGGAAAGCCCTAAATGCAGGCGCTCCTCTTAATACCGCGCAGAATGAAGGGGCTCAGACGCTTTCTTCCGACGGTACCTTTATGTTTTTCACGGCGTGCGACAGACCGGGAGGAGCGGGAAGTTGTGACATTTATTTTTCCTCTTTTGACGACGGAAAATGGTCTGTTCCTGCCAATATTGGTTCTCCGGTAAACACGCGCTTCTGGGAATCACAACCCTCAATCAGCGCTGACGGAAGGATACTTTTCTTTACCAGCAACCGTTCTGAGGGATTTGGAGGAAAAGATCTCTGGTATTCAATTCGAAATGAAAAGGGAAAATGGACAGCACCGGTAAATATGGGAAAAACTGTAAACACAGAATCCGATGAAATGTCTCCATTTATACATTTTGACGGACGTACTCTCTATTTCTCATCTGACGGAAGACCGGGCATGGGAGGATTTGATATTTACGTCACCAGGCTCCAGGACGACAGCACATGGTCAGAACCAAGAAATCTGGGCTATCCTGTAAACACAAGCAACGATGAAACAGGCCTTGTAATCGAGTCAGCAGGACAGAAAGCTTATTTTTCATCAGCAAGGGACAACAATAATGGTAAGGATATCTTTTATTTTAACCTTGATGAGTCTTTCAGGCCTGATCCTGTGGCTTACATGAAAGGTAAGGTAATCGATAAGGAAACTGGAGGTGTACTCAGGGCTGAATATGAACTGGTAAACATTACAACCGGTAAAAGGGTGATAATTGACAATACTGATGCAAGAGGTAACTTTCTGGTGTGCCTTCCGTCAGGATTTAACTATGGATTAAATGTAAGCAAGCAAGGATACCTTTTTTATTCCGAACATTTTGTATTTGAAGGTCAACATACTGTAAGCGAACCCTATATTAAACAGATATTATTAAGCCCTTTAAAAGCAGGGGAGACAATGCTTCTTTCAAACGTATTCTATGAAGTAGACTCATGGCAGCTTAAAAAAGAATCACTTGCAGAACTTGAGAAGTTAAGGCAGCTCCTGATAAGTAATCCCGGATTAGTTGTGGAAATAGGCGGCTATACCGATGCAACCGGAAGAGATGAATACAATCAGGCTTTATCTGAAAAAAGGGCTTTGTCAGTTGTTAATTATCTTATAAGCAATGGAATAGGATCAGAAAGGCTTAAGCATAAGGGATATGGCAATTCATCACCTGTGGGTGACAATATTACAACCGAAGGACGTAAACTCAACAGAAGAACAGAAGTGAAGATACTGTAAAGGAAAAGCTGCCCGGAGGCAGCTATCCCAAAATTGTAATTATCTCACTAAAATTACGCTCATTATGCAGCTAGAACATATAACGACATTTTTATCACACTTTGTTTATAAGAGTAAAAGCATTCCTTTAACCGTATTCATTTTATTTTTCTGATTAGTCTCAGAACATGGCCTGCTTTTTTTCTGTAAATGCTACCGGAATCCCTTGAAGCAACAAGTAATTCAATTGCTGAGGTGTAATCATTTGTTTTTACATGACATAAGGCCAGATACCATCTTGCATGATCTATGTAAAGATTATTGTTGTCATTGATTACCAGTCGCAGTGAACTTTTGGCCTCCTCATAGTCGCCATTCTCAAACCTGGCGACTCCATTCAACAGTGCTGAATGCATATTCCCCGGGTCATTCCTTACAACTCTCTCAAGGTAAACTGCAGCACTTCGGTAATCGTGACTATTATAGAATTCAATTGCCTTGTCATAATCTTCGCTCGTCTCTGATAGGCCTGCCCTTGAAGCGGATGTAGCCTCGTACGGTCTGTAATATCTTTCAATAATCTGATCACTATCCTTATGATAAGAATTGAAAAGAGCAATTGTTCCGGAAATAACCAGCAAAAAGATTACTGCAGCGTAGCGCAGAATGAATTTACCTGCAGGTTTAACTGAGCTACTGATTTTTCTGACACGGGCATTGTCTATTGATGCAAGTTTTCTGCGCAGATCAATTACCGGCTGGTTTTTCAGAAATTTTTCAGTTTTTTCCCTTAGGTCAATTTCCTTGCGCAGGTCCTCATTGCCATCAATCTCCTTGCGAAACCATAACTCTTCCGCGGAACCCATTTCCCCTCCGAGATATCTTTCTATAAAATATGTATATTCCTCGAGGTTCATCTTTTATCATTTCTTATTAAAAGGAATGTCATTCAACAATACCTTATAAAGACAGCCTTCATAAATCTCCCTTGAATCAATATCGCTCTTTTATGTTTTCAGCCCTTATTGGTTAATTAAAGAAATCCTTTCAGACTGTCTGTGCTTTTTTAATTCATACCTTTATTCTTGGTGGATTTGGCGTTATAAGTTTTTCAATATCTTCTCCACCTTTAACAGTAACCATTTCTTCAGCTGTCAGTTCATAGTTAGAAAAAATTTCTTCGGTAGGTTTGATGTCATTGTTTTCCATTTTCTTTTATTTTTGTATTAGTAATGTTGGATGTGGAAATAATCGCTAAAGTCAAAGTATTTTCAGTGCTTCATGTCAGGAAATGGCAGTTTGTGACAAATAAAATTCAATAATTTTATGACCTTTTTGTTTATGATTGATATTCAGTAGCTTTAAGTGGTATTGTTTGGGTATTGCAACCATAATGTTGCCTTTTATGAACTAATCATATGGATACCGGAGAAAGAAAAAGACCTGGTCTGTTGTTACGGTCAAATTATTCATCTGAGAATCTGATCCTTATTACGCTTATGTTAATATCTACTGTTATCGGGTCAGTTTTATTTTCCTCAGAATCGCATGTTGAGAACAGATTATTGGAAAATTTCCCGTTTCAATACCCTCAATGTGCAAAGGACACAACAGTGGTTTTGCAAAAACTAAATGAAGAGGTCCATCTGCATATATTAAACGGTGACCATGAAGGGACGGAAAAATATGTTGATGAATTACGTGAAATTTTGGCAACCAATCCGGACAATAGCCAGTTTCTTTCAGATTCATACTATTTAATAGGTTTATTTCACCTCATCTGGGGTGAATATTCTGATGCAATAAAATGGCTGAAAAGATCCATGATATCAAAAGAGATCCTGGGTATTAATGATATGAGTTATGCAAAATGTCTTTATAATCTGGGAGTTGCATACAACAAAGCAGGTGACTACAGCAATCAGAAATATTTTACTTTTAAATCCCTTGAAATAGAAAAAAAACTCGTAGGGGAATCAGACACCACCCTTCTCACAAGCTATGCTACAATGGTCAATGCTCTTATAGGCCTCAAGGATTACGATGAAGCAGTATATTTTGGCAATTTAGCACTGAAAATCATACAAGATAACAGTTTAACAAATTCCGAAGTGGCAGATATCTACACAAACTTGGGCGCTTGTTATTCAGAGATGTCAGATTTTTCTAAGGCTGCAATATTTTTTGAAAAATCAGAAAACTTGTATAAAAATGAACTCATAAATGAGGATGAAAGGTATTTAAATGTTCTTAATAATTTAGGTATTGTATATAACTATCTTGGTAATTTAAGTAAATCGGAAGAGTACTTTAATCAAGGTGTTATTCTGGCAAACTCAGTTCATTCGCATCTTTCTTTTAACTTTTTAAATAGTCGAGCCATATATCTTGCTAATTATGGGAGAATTGAGCAAGGGGAACAGCTTTTAAATGAAACACTTAGTCAAGCAAAAGAAAAATATGGAGCATCATCAGATGAATACCTTGTTATGCTTAGAAATTATGCAGAGTACCTTCGAGGATTCTCTGTTGATTTAGAACAATCTTTAATTTATTATAAACAATGTTATAACTATATAAAAATCCATGAATCTAGCTTAGAATTAAGTGAGCCCGTCCTTATTGGATATGCTAATTCGCTAACAGCCAATGGGGAATTTGCCAAGGCTTTGGTAATACTTCAGGAATTACTTAACACCGGAACATCCTTGAACAGAGGTGGTTCAACACTGGATAATCCGTATGTCAATGATCTTATACCTGATTACAGAACGCTTAATATCCTGAAAACAAAACATCTCGCACTTGGAGGATTGTATAGGAACACCGGTGATACTAAGTACATGCTGGCATCAGCGCAGACAATTGAGCTAATTATTGCCATTCTTGAAAAAGTCCGGCTTAATATCAGTGAAGAAGAAAGCAGGCTTATCCTGGGAGACAGATATCGTGACTATTATCTTCATGCAATTAAGGATTACCACCGCTGTTTTATCATAACAGGCAATAAAGATTACCTGGACAAAGCGTTCCTGTATTTTGAAAAAAGCAAGGGAGCCGGCCTGCTCGCTTCAGTCAGGGAACTGAAAGCTACACAGTTGCAGATCCCTCGTGAAACGGCAATACTTGAACGAAAGCTCCAGAATGAGATTAGCCTGTATAATGCTGTCATCTCATCTGAAAAAGCAGCTGCAAATCCTAACGGAACAATGATCGAAGAGTGGAATGAAAAACTCTTTATGGCAACTCAAAGGCGTGATTCACTGATTGCTCTTTTTGAAGAGCACTTTCCAGGATATTATATGGTAAAATACAATACAGATGTTTTAAATCCGGATGAAATAACAGATGTTACAGGAAGAAATACAAATTACTTGAATTATATAGCCGCTGATACCTTCCTTGCAATATTTGTTGTTAACAGAAAATACCAGAAAATTGTTACCTTGGCTATAGATTCTGTTTTTTTTAATACAATTAAACAATTCAGGAATCTGATCTCCCTGCCCTCTATAGATAATACCGCCAGGAATGATTTCAACAATTTCTGGAAATCAGGACAGTATTTGTATGAAAAACTAATTGGATCTGTGAGGCAATTCCTTATTTCTGATAAACTGGTGATATCTCCTGACAATACATTGTCAAACATTCCGTTCGAAGTCATTCCTATACCTGGCAAGGAACCGGGGAATGAAATCATGTACAGAAACCTCCGTTATATCATGGACGATTACAGGATATCGTATGCCTATTCGGCAACATTGATGGCGGAGACAGTAAATTTCCATTCCGGGATTTTCAACAAGACAATTTCGTTTGCTCCGGCATATGATAATAATCTGATAATTGATTCCTTAACGAACCCCTCTAAGAAAGAAATCCTCAGAATTAAAGATCTTCCTTACGCCCGGGAAGAAGCAAGATTTGTATCGGCTGTTACGAACGGCAGGCTTTTTGAAGGCTCCGGAGCTCTTGAATCGGTTTTTAAGAATGAGGCTGATAAATATGACTTAGTTCATCTTGCTATGCATACTTTGCTGAACGACCGCTTTCCTATGCATTCGAAGATGATATTCTCGACTGAACCAGACAGTTCAGAAGATGGTTTTCTTAATACTTACGAAATATATGGAATACCTTTAAAGGCAAAAATGGTTGTATTGAGTTCCTGCAATTCCGGATCTGGATACTTGCATGAAGGAGAGGGTATTCTCAGCCTTGCCAGAGGATTTGCCTATTCAGGAAGCAAATCTGTGCTTTTGTCAATGTGGGAAATAGAAGACCGTTCAGGATCTGAAATAATAAAGAATTTTTACCGCTACATAAAAAGAGGATATTCAAAAAGCAGCGCATTGAAAAAAGCACGGATTAAGTTTCTTAAAAATGCTGACCAGCTCAGATCACATCCCTATTTTTGGTCAGCTTATGTTCTGTATGGAGACAATTCGCCAATATACCCGTCAAATTACCTAATCTTGCTTGCCGCTTCAGTCTTTATGCTTTGGGTTTATGCCATCATCCGTTACCTGCGTCCGAAATAATCCTTGTATTCAGGATCCTTTTTAATCAGTGAAATAAGAGCCTCTTTGCTAAGATATTTCTTTCTCCTAGCGTAAGCTTCACTTTTTAAGCCCATCATGGAAGCTATCTCACTGAATGTCTGTCCTTCAGAATATAACTTTAGTATCATCTGTGCATCAGGCTTCAGCTTTCCGAAGGCCTTTGCAACTATTCTTTCCAGCAACTGGTCTTCGAACTGATCAGCTGACGGTTCTTCTGCAACGTCATATTCCATGTTTTTTATTCTGTACTTGTACCGCAACAGCCCTTTCCAAATATTCTTTGCGATGCCGAAAAAGAATCCCTTCAGATCAGCAGAAAGGCTCAGGTTCCCATCCATAATTCGACGGTAAAGCACGATAATTGATTCCTGAAATACATCAGATGCATCATCCTCTGATCCGCTGTTCTTGATAACATGATGTCTGACAACCTGCAGATAGTTGTTGTACAGCCAATTAAATGTTTTATCATCCTGTCTGCGGATTCCTGCAATTATTTCCTCGTCTGACATAGTTTGAGATGAGTCCTGATCCGGCATTTGTTAGTTAATAACAAATATATTACTCATTATTAATTCTTCTGTTATTTTCTACTTATGTCTTACAATTTTAAATAAAATCAGCTGTATTTGCTAACAAATTGTTATTTTAGTTTTTCAACTAACTCTTCTCTGATGTCATTTCCCTTTGTTAGACAACCTGATGCTATGGATTGCGGTCCAGCCTGTCTGAAAATGGTGGCTGGTTTTTATAAAAAGGACTTTCCCATCGGTTATTTAAGGAATAAATGCTTCATAACAAGAGAAGGAGTCTCATTCCTCGGTCTTTCTGAAGCTGCAGATTCGATAGGTTTCAGAACCATGGGAGTGAGAATTACATATGAAATGCTAAAGGACGATGTGCCTCTTCCATGTATTGTTCACTGGAATCAAAAGCACTTTATTGTGGTATATGGAATTAACAAAGACAAAATCACAGTTGCCGATCCTGCATCAGGCATAACCACAATGAGCCGGGATGATTTCACAACAGGTTGGGCAACTACTCTTACAGATGGAAAAAGAACCGGTTTGGCTTTAATAATTGAGCCAACCCCTGCTCTTTATGAAACTGAAAGCATCAGGGAAAAATCAGGAGGCCTCAGATTTCTTTTAAAATATTTCAGGTTTTATAAAAAGTATTCCGCGCAAATAATACTGGGACTTATTCTTGGCAGTCTCATTCAGCTTATAATACCTTTCCTGACCCAATCTGTAATAGACATTGGAATTAATAACAATGATATTGGTTTTATCTATCTTATTCTTTTTGCACAACTGGCGCTAGTAATCGGGAGAATGTCAGTTGAATTCATAAGAGGATGGTTGCTTCTTTACATCGGGTCAAAAGTAAATGTAGCGGTTATTTCCGGATTTCTTCAGAAGCTTATGTCACTACCAGTCTCATTTTTTGAAACTAAGCTTGCAGGTGACATTCTGCAAAGGATAGATGACAACAACAGGATTGAGGAATTTCTGACTTCAACAACACTCAGTATTCTGTTTTCATTCGTTAACCTTATCATATTCGGAATCGTCCTTGCTGTTTACAGCATGAAGCTACTCTGCCTTTTTATTGCAGGATCGGCGTTGTATATCACGTGGGTAGTCTTCTTTGTCAAGCCAAGGGCAAATCTCGACCTGCAGCGCTTTAAAGAGATGTCTGCTTCTAATTCAAAGCTCCTGAACATAATAAACGGCATTCAGGAGATCAAGCTTACTCAAAGTGAAATGAGCAAACGCTGGGAGTGGGAGGGACATCAGGGAAAACTGTTTGGCTTAAAACTAAAAGGAATGGGATTGCTTCAACATCAGGCTGCAGGTGCAACCGTTATAAATGAGATTACAAACATACTGATAACAATAACAGCTGCTGCATCCGTTCTAAAGGGCGAAATGACCCTAGGGATGATGCTGGCTGTACAATTCATTATCGGGCAGCTTAATCTGCCATTGAATCAAATAATTGGATTCCTCAGGATTTCTCAGGATGCAAAGCTGAGCCTCGATCGTCTGGCAGAAGTTCATGATCTGCAGCCTGAGGAGCCTGGTGATATTCAAAAGCAGACCGTATTCCCCGCGCACCGGCATATAAATCTTAAAAACCTGAGTTATCAGTATGAAGGCCCAAGATCATCCTATGCACTTAAGGATGTTAATCTTCTGATCGAAGAAAATAAAACAACCGCAATTGTCGGACCGAGCGGAAGCGGCAAAACAACTTTGCTTAAACTGGTTCTTGGCCTTTATCAGCCAGTCAGTGGAGAGATAAAGATTGGAGATACGCTTCTTTCTTCGTTAAACATAAGAACTTGGCGTGAAAATGTCGGCGCAGTCATGCAGGATGGATTCATTTTCCCAGATACTATAGCAGGAAATATTGCTCCCGGTGTCGAAAATATCGACATTGAGAGGATGTTAAACGCTGTTGCTGCAGCTCATCTCAGACAGTTTATAGACTCACTTCCTCTTGGATTTAACACTAAGATAGGCACTAACGGACATGGCTTAAGTGAAGGACAAAAACAAAGAGTCCTATTAGCACGGGTTATTTACAAAAATCCGTCAATAGTGATATTCGACGAAGCAACCAATTCACTTGATGCCAGGACAGAGAAAACAATATTGGATAACCTTGCAAGCTTTTTCATAGGAAAAACTGTAATAATAGTTGCCCACCGGCTCAGTACAATACGCAACGCTGGCAAAATAGTCGTTCTTGACAAAGGTACAATTATGGAAACGGGTGATCATAATACCCTCATGGAAGCGTGCGGGACATATTACAATATCATAATAAACCAGATTGAGTTAAATACTTGATTTATGCAATCCTCATCCCTTCTTAAGCGGGACAATAAGAAAATGAAAATAATGAAGGTTCCATACGAACCACTTAATATACAATCATATAATATTATTTTCGTATGAAAGATGACTGGAAATATGAAGTGCTTCATTCAGATCCCGTGAAAAGAATCATAAACCTTCCTCCTCCGAAAATACTAAGATGGGGAACAACGATTCTTCTGGCAATATTCGTACTTATGCTGGTTTTTGCCTGGATTGTCAGATATCCTGATGTTATCCCTTCTCCTGTCGAAATTACTACTGAAAATCCGCCTGTAAGCCTGAAATCAAAAATCTCCGGTCGTATCAGCGAAATATACGTGAACGATAAAGATACGGTAACGGCCAACCAGGTAGTTGCAGCTATGGAATCAGCTGCTTCTGCCGATGAGATCAGAAAACTCGGGCATGCAATTGATATAATTTCTGAAACTGAAGATATTGCTTCAAAAAGCTTTCCGTCGTTTTCCCGTCTGGGTGAGATTCAGGAATTTTATAGCTCATTCATTAAAAGCCTTTCAGATTATAACAATTATGTGGCACATGATTACTACGGGGCTAAGATCAATTCAGTAATTCAGGAGATCAGCGAGATGACAATATATTTAGGCAAACTGGTCTCCAAGGAAAAGCTTTATGCTGAAAATAAATCTCTTGAAGCCAGAAAATTTAAAAGGGATTCTGTGTTGTTCGTGAGCGGAGTGCTTTCAGAAAGCGAATATGAACGATCCCTTCAATCTTATCTGAAAGCAAGGATAGATCTCAAGCAGGTGCAGATAGACCATTCCCAGAAGTCAATAGAGCTGGCTGAAAGGAATCAGCTTCTTCAGGATTATAAAATAAAACGGATTGACGATAGGGAAAAATACCGATCCGGCCTTAACAAGGAACTGTTAAATCTTAAGGCACAAATTAAAATATGGGAGAATAAGTACCTTCTGATCTCTCCGGTTGACGGCACAATAAGTTTCGCAAGGTACTGGAGTGCCAATCAGTCTGTGAATGAAAATGAACCAGTTGTGAACATAATACCTCACTATGCTGGCGATTTTATTGGAAGAATAAAACTAAATATGAAAAGGTCAGGCAAGGTAAAACCTGGCCAGAGTGTAAACATAAAACTTAGCGGATATCCCTACCTTGAATATGGAATGGTTCGCGGTGTGCTCAAATCCAAATCACCAGTCCCTGAAAATGATGCATATATAATTGAAGTTACTTTCCCGTCAGGCTTGGTGACATTGTACGGGAATAAGCTGGAATTCAATCAAAACATGCAGGGAATAGCAGAGATCATAACTTCAGATCTGAGTCTGATTCAAAAGATCTTTAATCCTATCCACCATCTGATGACTCTGAACAAAAAAAAACATTAAAATCCACAGGCAGATAAACAATGCCATAGCTGGAAATATATATGATACTATGCTTTTACTGTTGCTGATTGATGGATGTTCGATATTATTCTCTTCCGCCATTCCGATCAGATGATATCTGTCAGTATCTGCTGTCAGGCAGGAAGCTGGCCACCATGACAAAACATGCCGAACTATTTCAGCTGTGGTCGTTTGCCATAAGGATCTGCAACAGTAAATTTGGTTAGCATCTGATTATCATATTATTTTATTGTAATTCCTTGAGATTTCATAAATATTTCAATATTTTCGTACTCTGAAATTTCCACGGCATACCGTGGCAAGATTGTATTGCTAAGAATCTGAAAAATAAAGGATTGACCATGAATATTGAAGATCCGGATGACTTTGTTCGGGATGAACAAAACGGGGCTGAAAAAGATGCCTCCGGTGCTGAGACTACTTTGCCAGCTGAAGAAGCAAATGATTTAGTTACGTCTTCCGCTGAAGAAATCAAAACAAAAAAAGAAGATTCCTCTGATGATGACCATAAGGAAGCAGGAGCTACTCCTGATGTTGATGATAAGCAAGCAGTAGTTAGTTCTGATGATAAGGAAAATGAAGCAGAAGTTAGCTCTGATGATGAGGAAAAGGAATCAGAAGTTAGCTCTGATGATGACAAGACTGAACCAGAAGGTTTTTCTGATAAGAATAAGACGGATCAAAAGGTTTCCCCTGATGATGAAGGAGAGAATAGTAAATCAAAGCAGAATCAGGAGAAAATGTCTGTTCCTCAACCTGAGGATAAAGACGATTCTCCGGAAGCGGAGGATATTGAATTGCCTCCGGTTGATTATTCAGGATTTTCAAAACAGGAACTTGTTGATACGCTTGCACTGCTGATAGAAAATCGTCCTCCTTCAGAGATAAAAGATGATGTGGAAAGGATCAAGTCATTCTTTCTAAAAAAGATAAAGCAGGAAGCTGAAGAGAGGAAGAATAAATTCCTTGAGGGAGGAGGGAAGATTGAAGATCATAAGATCTGGGTCGATCCTCTCGAGTACAGGGTTAAGGAACTGCTTCAGAAATACCGTGAGAAGAAAAGCGATTTCAGCCGGGTTCAGGAGGCTGAGAAATATGAAAACCTGAAAAGGAAATATGATATCATCGACAAGATAAAGGACCTGGTTAATCGCGAAGAATCAATTAACAAGACTTTCCATGATTTCCGCACTCTCCAGAATGAATGGCACTCAATCGGAGTTGTTCCCCAATCTGCACTAAAGGACCTGTGGGAGAATTATCATCACAGTGTGGAGATTTTTTACGATTACATAAAAATCAACAAGGAACTCAGAGATCTTGACCTGAAGAAAAACCTCGAAGCAAAGATTGCTTTATGTGAAAAAGCTGAAGAACTAATGCTTGAACCCAACCCAGTAAATGCATTCAGAGCTTTGCAGGACTATCATAACCAATGGCGGGAGGTAGGTCCGGTTCCTCAGGAATCTAAAAATGAGATCTGGGAAAGATTCAGGGAAGCAACATCACAGGTAAATAAGAGGCATCACGAATACTTCGAGAAACAAAAAGAAGACCAGCGAAAAAATCTTGAAGCCAAAATTACATTGTGTGAGGAGGTTGAAGCCATTAATCTTCAGGAAATTAAAAATTTCAAGGAATTTGACGAAAAAGCTGAAAAGATAGTGGCTCTCCAGAAGATGTGGAGGACAATAGGATTCGCACCAAAGAAACAGAATAATAAAGTATATCAGCGATTCAGGGAAGCATGTGATGTTTTTTTTGAGAAAAAGCGAAATTTCTATTCTGACAATAAAGAGTTACAGCTTAACAACCTCCAGCTCAAGACCGAACTTTGCATTCAGGCCGAGGCACTGCAGGATAACACTGACTGGAAAGCTACTTCTGATGCACTGATCAGGCTTCAGAAAGATTGGAAAGATATAGGGCCCGTTCCCCGGAAGCAATCAGAAAAAACATGGAAGCGATTCCGCAAAGCCTGCGATCATTTTTTTAACAGAAAATCAGAATACTTTGCGAGTCTTGATACCTCCTATGAGGATAACTATAAGGCCAAAATGACTATTATAGAGGAGCTTGAGAAATTTGATGCCGGACCTGACGTGCAAAGTGCTTTTGAGCGCCTTAAGGACCTTCAGAGAAAATGGACTGAAATCGGCTTTGTACCTTTTAATAAGAAAGATGAGATTACCAGCCGTTACAGAAACGCGCTCAACAGGGAGTTTGATAAGCTTAAGATAGGCGACGAGGATAAAAGCATTCTGAAATATAAGACCAAGCTCGACAGTCTTAAGACCAACCCTAAAGCATCACGTAAAATCAGAAATGAAAGGGATAAATTTTTCACAAAGATAAAACAGCTGGAAAATGATATAGTACTGTGGGAAAATAACATAGGATTCTTTGCCAAGTCCCCTAACGCTGATCATATGATCAGGGAAGTTGAGGAAAAAATTGAGAATGCAAAGAAGATGATCAAAACACTGGAAGAAAAAGTCAGAATGATAGATCAGTCAGGGTTAGACGAATAGATAATCGATCAGTCATAGTTAAACTCTCATAAATTGAGCGAAGTTAAGTACGTATTTGTGACCGGAGGTGTAACATCCTCTCTTGGAAAAGGAATTGTTTCAGCATCCCTTGCAGTATTACTCCAGTCAAGAGGATATTCAGTAACAATCCAGAAACTCGACCCCTATATCAACATAGATCCTGGAACGCTTAATCCCTACGAGCATGGAGAGTGTTATGTAACTATCGACGGTGCCGAAACCGATCTTGACCTGGGTCATTATGAACGGTTTCTTAATGTACCAACCAGCCAGGCAAACAATGTTACAACAGGCCGTATCTATCAAACCGTAATTAATAAAGAACGCAAAGGTGATTTTCTTGGAAAAACTGTCCAGGTAATTCCTCATATTACTGATGAGATTAAAAGGAGTATCCGGCTTGTCGGATCGGAAAATAAATTCGATATTGTCATAACAGAAATAGGAGGTACCGTTGGTGACATCGAATCATTGCCATATATTGAATCTGTAAGGCAGCTTAAATGGGAACTCGGATCCCGGAATTGTTTAGTAATACATCTTACTTTGGTTCCATATCTTCATTCTACGGGTGAGCTTAAGACAAAACCCACACAACATTCCGTAAAGGCACTTCTCGAAGCGGGTATCCAACCCGATATACTTATTCTGAGAACAGAAATAAGCCTTAATTCCGAAATCCGGAGAAAGGTGGCACTTTTCTGCAATGTTGAAGAAAATGCAGTTGTTGAATCAGTTGATGTTCCGACAATATATGAAGTACCTCTCAGAATGATTGAAGAAAAGCTCGATCAGACAGTTCTCAGAAAACTATCATTGAATGTCGGCCGTGAACCTTCCCTTATTCATTGGCGTGATTTTGTAAATAAAATCAAGAACCCAAAGCATTCAACCAAGATTGGTCTTATAGGAAAATACGTGGAATTACCCGATGCTTATAAATCAATTGCTGAATCATTTATCCACAGCGGAGCAGTTAATGAATGTGATGTTGATGTAGAGTACATCCAGTCAGAGGATATAAGCGAAGCTAACGTTGATGAACTGCTAAAGGAACTTAAAGGAATACTTGTTGCTCCGGGATTTGGCTCAAGAGGAATTGAAGGAAAGATTCTCGCAGCGAAATATGCCAGGGAAAACAATATTCCTTACTTCGGCATATGCCTCGGTATGCAGTGTGCAGTGGTTGAGTTTGCCAGAAATGTCATGAAGCTCGATAATGCAAATTCTACGGAAACAAATCATAAAACAAAATACCCCGTCATAGATTTGATGGAAGACCAGAAAAAGGTGATTAACAAGGGAGGGACAATGAGGCTTGGCGGATATAAATGCATAATATCGCAGGGATCAAAATCATTTGAAGCATATGGTACAACTGAAATAGTGGAACGGCACAGACACAGGTATGAGTTTAACAACATTTACTTGGATGATTTTAAAAACTTTGGAATGGTGCCTGTTGGCATTAATCCTGATTCAAGTCTGGTGGAGATTATGGAAATACCAGGCAACAAATGGTTCGTCTGCGTTCAGTTCCATCCTGAATACAGCAGCACGGTGATGAAGCCCCATCCTCTTTTTGTTAGCTTTGTTAAGGCTTGTATCGGATGATTAATAATAAGTATTTGATGATTTTGAAATTGAACTAAACTCCTGATAAGGATGGATAAAAATACAATAACCGGTCTTGTTTTGATATTTGCGATTTTTATAGGTTTCAGTTTATATAATAGCAGCCGACTGAACAAATCATACGAAAAGATAATTGAAGTTGCTGACTCATTGTATTCTGAAGGGGATCTGGAAAATGCACGTGCTGAATACATTAATGCACTAAGATTCAAGCCTAATCAGCCCGAGGTGGTTTCGCGCATAAATGAATTGAACAAAACGCTGGGCTTTATTCCTGATATTCAGAAACCCGATTCTTCAGCTCAGGATCTGCCGACCGATGATATAATTCCTTATGCTGCCAGCACCACTGCCGAAGACCTTATTCATCTTGGACCGTTTGCGGGTGCAGCCCAGGGAAGTGATACGCTGATAACCCTGGAAAATAATTTACTGGAGTTAAAGATCACTCCCAAAGGTGGAAGAATTTATTCTGCCAGGCTTAAAGATTACAAAACTCATGACTCCCTCCCCCTGATTTTGTTTTCCGGCGATTCAACAATATTTGGCTTCAATTTCTTTACAGCCGACAATAAAGCTGTTCAAACCAATAATTTGTACTTCACTCCGATGACCGGCAACAAGACAATAACGGCGTCAACTGAGCCGGAAAGTGTTATTATGCGGCTTATGGCAGGAGAGAATAAGTATTTAGAGTATAAATATACTCTTCCTCCCGATAAGTATATGGTTGATTTTAATGTCACCTTTAAATCCATGCAGGATATAATAGCATCTAACCAGAACAGTCTAAGCATCGACTGGCGGATGTATATTCCTCAGCAGGAGAAAGGCAGGCAAAATGAAGATAGTTATACCACAATAAAATACAAGTACTACCAGGATGATGTTACCGGGCTGAGACTCAGGTCAAACAAGGATATCGAAAAGGCCGATATAACCACAAAGCTTAGCTGGGTAGCATTTCAGGATCAGTTCTTTTCATCAGTGCTGGTTTCAAAGGATTTTTTCATGAATGGCTCAGTCTCTTCAGAAAAAACACCGGGATCAGAAAAATATCTCAGGTATTTTACCACCGAGGTGGGTGTCCCGTATGAACCAGGTTCGGAAACCAATATCGGAATGAAATTTTACTTCGGCCCAAACCATATCTCAACTTTGAGAAAAGAGGGACTTGAGCTTGAAAAGCTTGTTTTCCTGGGCAGGAATATCATCGGATGGATAAACAGGTTCATCATCATTCCGGTATTTAACTGGCTGGAAAAATCCATTAATAGCTATGGATTAATAATTCTCATACTCACGATACTGATTAAGCTAGTACTTCTTCCACTTACATTTAAATCTTACCAGTCTCAGGCAAAAATGCAGGTTCTGAAGCCCATGGTTGATGAACTTGCCAGGAAGTATCCCAAATCGGAAGACGCCATGAAGAAACAACAGGCAACTATGGACCTGTATAAACGGGCAGGAGTTAATCCAATGGGTGGCTGCCTTCCAATGCTTCTTCAGATGCCAATCCTTTTTGCAATGTTCAGATTCTTCCCGGTATCAATTGAACTGCGCCAGGAGCCCTTCCTCTGGGCTACTGACCTATCCACATATGATTCTATACTTACGTTGCCATTTACGATCCCAATGTATGGCGATCATGTCAGCCTGTTTACTCTTTTAATGACAGCATCAACACTTATTACAATGAAGATGACCGGCTCATCACCCGGACAGGACCAGCCAGGAATGAAGATAATGATGTACATGATGCCTGTTATGTTCATGCTTATACTTAATAATTTTTCATCCGGACTTACATATTATTATTTTCTGGCAAACATTCTTACATATTTACAGAACATTCTTTCCAAAAGATTTATTGATAGTGATAAAGTTTTGGCAACTCTTGAGGAAAACAGGAAAAAACCTCTCAAGAAATCAAAATGGCAGCAGCGTCTCGAAGCAGCCTCAAGGCAAAGAGGTATAACTCCGCCAAAGAGATAAGATCAACATATTTAATTTAGAAAAAATTAGGGAGAGCTAACGGCTAAAAAAAGGCCTTCTTTCAGGCGTGAAAAGATCTTTCATTCAAAAAAAGTGTAAATTTTTGAAAAATTTTTACACATTTAATTTATTTGATTTAATTTAGTCGCAAATCAAAGTGGAAAATGAGTAAAAAAGTAAAAAATAAAGATTTAGCTGAAAAACTTGGAGTATCCAGTACGCTGGTTTCATTGGTTCTGAATAATAAAGCTGATCAGCACGGGATAAAGAAGGAGACACAGGAAAGAGTACTGGCCCTTGCAAGGCAGATGGGTTACTTTGATTTGCTTAAAGAAAGAAATGAAATATCACCAGTTGAAGAAAAACCCGGAGTAATAGGTATGATTATTCCTGGCCATCCGGATCCGTTTATTTACCAGATAGCACCTTTTCTTCAAAAAGCCTTCGCAAGCATAGGCATCGGCTTCTCCATCGTAACTAAAGACAATGACGAAAGGCGACACAGCCGATTTATAAACTCTTTTAAGAAATTCTTTACAGGCCTGATTCTTGTAGGAGATGCAGCCGATGAGACAACGGTACGGTCACTCAGATCATCAGGGTATCCTTTTGTTCTGCTTGAAAAGTCTCTTAAATCTCTTCCGCTGAATTCGGTTTGTTCCGATCTGATGGAAGGAGCTCGGCGTGTTGCCGACCACATTGAATTACTGGGTTACAAAAACATCGTGATACTGACAGGCAATCCAAATTCTCCTGCAGCCAACCCGCCGGTTATTGAAGCAATAATCAAAACAATCGAAGCAAGACAAAACCTAAACAAACCTTTAATTGTTGAGCTTGAAAATCTGGACTCCGATACAGACCTCCATTTCAGCCTGATTGAAAAATACCTTCGCCCGCCTTTCAGCGCTGAGATCCTGGTAATCATTAATGCTGAACACGTCTATCCTGTGTTTTCAATGCTCAGGAAGAAGGAATTGAGAATACCTCATGATATTGCACTTATCTCTATGGAAGACGGAATAGGTTTTGACCTGATGTACTCACCTGTTACTTCCCTGAGAAAACCATACTCAGCAATGGCCCTTAAACTCGCCAATATGATATGGGCAGAGATAAGAAGTTCAGGAAAAGGGAAGTATAAAAGGCAGGTGAATATGTCGCCTGAACTGGTTGTAAGGAAATCCTGCGGAACCACATAGTTTATCAAAAATGAACTTTCCCGGATCATTGCTTGTCCCCGCTGCTGTGTTGCTTTTTGCGGGATGTTCAGGCCGCCATATGATCAGGGATGAGAGTTACAGGACTGAAGTTGAGAATGCCTTTCTTGAACGTAAAGAAGCAGCAAAAAACAGGGAAAGTCAGCTTTTCAATGTCTTTGAGGAAAATCTTTCGCTCAGTGAATCAGAAGCAATTAAATTTCTTTTTGCATACATGCCACTGAATGATCTGGCCGATTATGACGGAGACTTCTTTCTCGCCAATGCCAGAAAAGCCTTGCTGGCAAGGGAACACAGCCCCTGGGGAAAATCTGTCCCTGACGACATCTTCCTTCACTACGTTCTGCCAGTCAGGGTCAATAATGAGAATCTTGACTCCTTCAGGATCAAATACTACGATGAAATTACCGGCAGGCTGAAAGGTATCAGAGAAATTGACAAAGCTGCACTGGAAATAAACCATTGGTGCCATGAGAGAGTAACCTATCAGCCATCTGATATACGAACATCGTCGCCTGTATATACAATTCTCTCAGCGAGAGGAAGATGTGGAGAAGAATCCACCCTTGCGGTTGCAGCTCTCCGGACAGCAGGCATTCCGGCTCGTCAGGTTTATACTCCCAGATGGGCTCACACTGATGACAATCATGCCTGGGTTGAAGTATGGATCAATGGTATATGGCATTATCTGGGTGCCTGTGAACCCGAGCCCGTACTTGACCGTGGCTGGTTTACCGAACCGGCAAGACGTGCGATGCTGGTTCATTCAAAATCATTTGGCGCATGGTATGGCAATGAGAATTATATAGCGCGCCATAAACTGTACACTGAGATAAATAATCTCAGCAATTACGCTCCATCAAAAAAAATATATGTCAAGGTTACTGACCAGCAAGGAAATCCTGCCAGTAATGCCACAGTGGAATATAAGCTTTACAACTACGCCGAGTTCTATCCGCTAGCCAGCGTGCCTGCAGATTCATCAGGAATAAGCAGTTTCGAAACAGGCTTCGGTGATCTTCTTATCTGGGCTCACAGGGATAATAACTTTGATTTTGATAAGATCTCAGTATCTGAAACTGACACAATTGAATTAAAGCTCCATCAAGGAGTTGTAAATAATACTGTTTTCGAATACGATATGATGGCTCCTGTTGAACCTGCACCTTACGAAAGCCTCTCCGGAATTCTTGTTGAAGAAAATAACAGGCGCCTTGAGAATGAAAATAAAATACGAACGACTTATATCGATACATGGATAAAAACTGCAGATTCTGAGGATTTTGCAAGGGAAATATCATGCGATCCGGACTCGGTAAGAGAAATCCTTGCAAAAAGCATGGGTAATTACAAGGCAATAGTTTCATTCCTGAGGAATATTAATGCAGATCAGAGGATTACTGCCCTCAGACTTTTATATGAAGTATCGGAAAAAGATCTTCGCGATGTGAGGGAAGATGTACTTCGTGATCATCTTGAAAATTATGTAGTACCTTATCAGCCTGGGATCAGCACGGATATGTTCGCAGAATATATACTTAATCCGAGGATAGCCAATGAAATGCTGGTGCCGTGGCGTTCATTCCTGCAGAACGCTCTCCCGGAAAAGATTAAATCGGCGGCGCGAAATAATCCGGGAATAATCGCTGATTATATTTATAATAGTATAAAAATCAATAACGAGGAGAACTATTACAAAACACCTGTGACACCAAAAGGAGTTCATGAAATAAGAGCCGCTGACGAAAACTCGAGGGCAATATATTTCGTGGCATTGTGCAGATGCCTGGGCATACCGGCAAGGATTGAGTCTGCCAGTTCAATTCCTCAGTACTACGCCAATTCAAAATGGCATGACGTGTTTTTTTCAGACCAGATTAAACCTCCTGATGGTAAAGCTTTCCTAAGACTTACTTCCACAGATCAAAATCCTGAGCCCGAATACTATACCCATTTTACACTTTCGCAATACAGATCAGGCACATATTATACCCTTGACTATGCCTATAATAAGAAGATAACGGATTTCGGGGAGGAGCTTCAGCTGCCTCCGGGTCACTATATGTCAGTAACAGGCAACAGGATCGATGGTAATAGAGTTCTGACACGAATTGCTTTTTTTGAACTTCTTAATGGAGAGCATATTGCACACCAAGTTACACTGAGGAAAGAAACTTCGCCTGCCAGGATATTTGGAAAAATCAACTATGACAACATAATCAGGATTCTTAACAATCCAGCGGTAAGCAAAGACTCATTGATCATTAAAGGAGCTGTTATCGCTTTGATGGATTATGATAAGGAGCCTGCAAAACATTTTCTGAATGACCTGTTCCGGCTGAAAAAAGAATTTGACAACTGGAGCGGGTACTTTATTTTCCTGAGTCGCCCTGATCTGAATATTTCATCCCCCGATACAGATGCTGTCGAAAAACTTCCATCCAGATCTGTTCTGGGAATCGACAGCGGGAAGGAATTCCCAACTGATGCCTTTGATGTACTGTCTTATGATGATTTGAGACTTCCCGTAGTTATTTTTGCAGATAAAGACGGCAATATCCTGCTGAGATCATCTGGCTACAGAATAGGAACCGGCGAGATGATCCTGAGAAAGATCCAATAAATTAACTGACACAGGCAGTCCTTCATGTTAAATTAATGTTTGTAATTGTTCAAAGCTTACAGATATTTATTCTGTTTTATTTATACTTTTGCATGTGTTATGGTTTTACAATGAATAATTTCATTGTAATGAAGAGGGAATGCGGTGTGAATCCGCAACAGTACCCGCTGCTGTGATGCCTGATCGCAAATGCGATGGTGGTTTTAAAGAAACCCTGCCACTGTTCTTGCAAAAGAATGGGAAGGCTTTTTAAAACCGGGACAAGTCAGAAGACCTGCCAGAACTGTTATTTTTTCGAGGCTTTCGGGAAAAAAAGCACAGAATCCTTATCTGATTCCCAGACTAATAATTCCCGGCAGCTCAGATGAACACTTAAGAATTGAAAAGAGCCGCCTTTTATATTCTGATCATTTTATCAGTATCCGTCTCCGGGCAGATGCCAATGAGGTCGGATACAATAAAAATTGAGGAAGTCATTATTAAAAGAAAACAGGAGATTACCCCTCCCGCGGGCTACAGGCTGGTCTGTTATGATTCGCTTCATGTTGCTGTCAAAGCCCTTTCTGATATAGGAGATCTCCTTTCTTCCAAATCATCTCTGTTTATTAAAAGCTATGGCCCGGGGGGAATATCAACTATCGCCTTCAGGGGAACAAATGCCTCGCATACACAGATAAACTGGAATGGAGTAAATATTAACAGCCCCATGCCGGGGCAGTTCGATCTGTCGCTTGTGCCGGCGGGATTCTTTGACAGGATAAGTGTTCATTATGGCAGCGGAGCAATGGATATAAGCAATGGCGGCTTTGGAGGAGTGATAAGCCTCGAAACAGATCCTGAATTCAGAAAGCAAACAAACCTGCTGATGAATCAGGCAGTCGGAAGTTTCGGAAAATACTCAGGCATGATTAAAGTTCAGACCGGTAATGAAAAATTCATGTCTGTTACCAATGCTTTTTTAAGTTCGGCTGAGAATAACTTCAAATACCTTGATGACTATAGCAGTGGTGAAGCTGTCTGGCAGAAACGGACCAACAGTGAAGTTTTTCAGAAGGGATTACTTCAGGAAATTTATTTCAAAGGATCAAGAAACACGTTCTCTGCTAAACTCTGGTATCAGTCAGCATCACGAAATCTCCCATCTCCTTCAATAGCAGGGCAGACATCATCAGGAGAGAAACAGAGTGATGAATCTTTACGTTCAGTCTTGAATTATAGATTCTTACAGAACAAATACAAACTCAACCTCACAGCTGCCCTAACAGCTGACAAATTAAACTATAAGAACAATCTCGCCTCTGTTGATTCCAGGAATAATATTGTTACATCACTTTTTAAAGCATCAGCAAGTACCAGCCTTAGTAATGACTTCATTCTTAGGTTTATGGTTAGTGATGAACTTAACATCGTTAATTCAAACAATTACGACGGAGTGAAAAGCAGAAATAAGATTACAGGCACTGCGTCATCATATTATAATATCTCTAAAAAGTTCAATTCTCATTTAATCTTCAGGCTGCTGATGCTTGACGATAAATTCCTGACTCCTGATTTTTCAACCGGGATCGAATATAAACCCGCGGTAACTGATGCTCTCGTTTTCAGGGCAAATATTTCGAAAAATTCAAGGATTCCTGCTTTAAATGACATGTATTGGATGCCAGGTGGCAATCCTGATCTTAAAAATGAATCAGGCTACAGTGGCGAATTTACTGTAGCACTTGCCATGAAAACAATCGAAAATATGAACCTTAAAACCGAATTAACTTTATTCGGAAACAGAATGAAAGATATGATACAATGGCAGCCAGGCAACTTTTCATACTGGAGTGCAGAGAATATAGGAAAGGTTAATACAGCAGGCCTTGAATATGAATCAGGTATTGATTATTCATCAGGAAGCATTAGATCCTCCATTGATATCGGGTATACATATACGAGAGCTGTGGAGTTGCAAAGAAGTGATTTAAGCGGAAATGAACAAAAGCCACAGCTTATGTATGTTCCGAAACATCAATTATGCACTGGCATTCGTTTCCACTGGAAAGAGTTTTATTCCGTCCTTACCACTAAATATACAAGCCGAAGGTTTTTCACTGTTGACAATTCACAATCCCTGAAAGGTTATTGTTTAAGCGATGTTGTGCTTGGATACAGGATAAGATTTACAAAAAATTCACTTGACTTAAACCTCCGGGTTGATAATCTCTTAAATGCCCGATATCAGGTAATTGCCTGGTATCCAATGCCGGGACGATCATTTCAAGCAGGTATTGCACTTAAAATACATAATGAAAAATGAAAAGGAATTTGTTCATTGGGATTTTACTTTTACTTATTGCTTCTTGTTCTAAGGAAAATGATCCGGTTATTAACTACCCGGCCGGATTTGATCCGTCAGGAAGCAAAGGACTTTTTCTGCTTAATGAAGGAAATTTCAACAGAGGAAATGGTTCTGTTTCTTTTTTCTCATACGACTCATTGACCTTGTTTAACAATGTCTTCTCTGTAATCAACAGCAGGCCGCTTGGAGACACTCCTAATTCAATTAACATTTCAAATGACAAAGTATTTATCATTGTAAATAATTCAGGAAAGATTGAAATTCTTGACACGACCGACCTGGTATCAGTAGCTACAATCCGAAACTTAGTTTCACCCAGGAATATTTCATTCGTAAACAGTTCCAAAGCATACATAACAAGCCTATATTCGGATTCTATTACTATCATTGACACTAAGTCACTGGAAATAAAAGGATTTATAAATATTAAGCATTCAACAGAATCCATATTGACTATATCATCAAAATCCTTTGCTGCAAACTGGGCGGGAGGAAACAAGATATTTATAATCGATAATGCAGCTGACGTTGTAATCGATTCTATTGAAGTTGGGATGGAGCCAGAAAGCATTGTTTGTGACAGGAATAAGATGCTGTGGATACTTTGCAACGGAGGCTGGGCCAGGGAGAAAAATGCCGAACTGTGCTGCTATAACACTCAGACAGGCAATATTGAAAGACGGCTAATCTTCCAGACTCTTGATGATTCCCCATCCTGTTTGCAGGTCGACGGTTCAGGCGAAACACTCTTTTATCTGAATAAAGGAGTATGGAGAATCAATATACTGGATACGGAACTACCTGATGAAGCGTTTATCCCGGAATCAGGCCATCTTTTTTACAGGATGTCAGTGAATCCTGCAAATGGCGAAATCTTCGTAACAGATGCCGTTAATTACC
The DNA here is from genome assembly GCA_034005245.1 of Bacteroidales bacterium. Taxonomy (GTDB): domain Bacteria; phylum Bacteroidota; class Bacteroidia; order Bacteroidales; family VadinHA17; genus LD21. The sequence goes on along the minus strand of JAVEVC010000004.1, from coordinate 61,786 downwards.
AGGACAAAGGTTATCTTCTCAGATATGATAGCGATGGAGAACTGATTTCCGAATACCAGGCTGATGTAAATCCCGGGGCTATGTTTTATAAGTGATATTTTGCAAGTTACAAATTATTAAATGAAAAGAACCGGAGCTAAGGCTGCTCAAGCCGTAAACGGAATTACACTTACTTTTTGCCTTTCCCTGCTTTCATGCGCCGGTGGTAGAGGTGAAAAATACGACTACCAGGGCAAAGTTGCTGAAAACCCCACTGTGTCTTATGCGAAGGGCTTTGAAATAGTAAACCGGAATTACTATTCGCAAATCATTATTAAAAATCCATGGCAGGGAGCAGAAGGAGTAACCATGACATGGTACCTTGTTCCTTATGACTATTCGCCTCCCGAAGGAACAGATCCTTCAAGCGTGATAAGAGTTCCTGTAAAAAAAATAGTCTGTATGTCGACCACACATGTGGCAATGGTGTCTGTCCTTGGAGAAACTGAATCTCTTGTTGGAATCTCAGGAACCAATTTCATTTATGAACAGCAGGTAAGGGGAAAAATTGAAAATGGCACTATAATGGAAATCGGATTTGAGGATAATCTTAATAAGGAAAGACTGATCATTCTTGAGCCTGATATTGTTATGGCATATGGCGTAGGCAGTGAATCCTCAGCATATGCCGGAAAATTAACGGAACTTGGCATTAAGACGCTATTTAATGCAGACTATCTTGAAACCCATCCTCTGGGAAAAGCGGAGTGGATAAAACTCTTTGGGGCTCTTTACTGCAAGGAAAATGCTGCAGATTCAATCTTCCGTAATATAGAAAAAGAATACAACGACCTGAAGTCATTTATAAGGTTTAATGCAAAAGATCCTCCTGATGTCCTTATGGGCCTTCCTTTCAGGGATGCCTGGTTTATCTCTCCTGGTAACTCCTATGTCAGTATCCTCATTTCTGATGCTGGAGGTAAGTATCTCTGGAGAGACATTGAGTCTTCCGTTTCAATGCCCTATGGCATTGAGGATGTTTATCTGAGGGCCCTAAAGGCTGATTACTGGCTCAATATCGGGAGTGTTGGCAGCAAACAGGAAATTATTTCTATCGACACACGTCTTGCAGACCTGCCATGTTTCAAAAATGGAAATCTATATAACAACAACCAGAGATTAAGTGTTGGCGGAGGAAATGATTACTGGGAAAGCGGTACTCTTAATCCTCACATTATCCTTAAGGATATTGCTTCACTTTTGCATGCTGAACTTTTTCACGATCACAAGTTGGTATACTATAAAAGGATTGAATAAACAAGCAAATATGACAAGGGTATTCAAAAGATACAGAGTTTTACCTAAAGGCAGGATCGATTTTAAAATTCTGATGTTGATTTTCTCGGGAACATTGCTGATCCTATTTATCCTCGATCTCTTTCTGGGATCAGTAACTATCAGGCCTGCTGATATTGTAAATGCTATTTTCGGTGGCTCTGACACAACTGTGAATGCAATTCTGACAAGGTTCAGAGTGCCAAAGGCGATCACGGCCCTTCTTGCAGGAATATCATTGTCAATCAGTGGATTGCAGATGCAAACTCTTTTCAGGAATCCGCTGGCAGGACCGTATGTGCTTGGAATAAGTGCAGGAGCCAGCCTGGGTGTTGCCTTTGTAATACTTGGATTTTCTTCAAACCTTTCACCTGACAGCCTTAGGGGAATCGGCAATTGGATGATTGCTGCTGCTTCGTGGGTTGGAGCTGGAATAGTTATGCTTATTATTGTTTACATCTCATCACGTGTGAAAGATATTATGACTGTGCTTATAATAGGCATAATGCTATCAGGCGGAATAACAGCAGCAGTTAGCATTATGCAATACTTCAGCAGTGAAACGATGCTTAAGTCGTATATTGTCTGGACTATGGGTAGCCTGGGAAACCTTACAACCCCGCAAATATCTGTATTTGCTGTTTCTGTTGTATTTGGCATCATTTTGAGTTTCTTATCAGTTAAGATGCTGAATGCTTTACTGCTTGGTGAAAACTATGCCCAGAGCATCGGACTGAACATTAAACTGGCAAGAATAGTGATCTTCAGCAGTACAAGTATTCTTGCCGGAAGTGTTACGGCATTCTGCGGGCCAATAGGTTTCATTGGAATTGCTGTCCCTCATATTGCCAGGCTTTTCTTCAGAACATCTGACCATAAGATACTTATTCCAGCCACAATACTTACAGGAGGAGCAGTAATGCTGGCAAGCGATATAATTTCACAGGTGCCAGGTTCCGAAAATGTGCTTCCCGTGAACTCTATTACTTCCCTGATCGGCATTCCTGTCGTAATTTGGGTCATACTAAGACGAAAGCAATACTCTGACCTATTCAGATGAAGAAGAACAGTCTGGCATTATTATCGCTTCATTCCCTGGATATTGGTTTTATTTCAGGGAAAAAAAGAACAAGTCTTTTCACTTCAATTAATGCATCGGCTGAAGCAGGAGAGATGGTCGCATTAATTGGGAGGAATGGAATAGGCAAGAGCACGCTCCTGAGAACTATTGCAGGACTTCAGCCTCCGCTTGATGGGACTGTGAACATCCTTGGATCTGATACAAGTACCTGTAGCCGAATGCAGATGGCCCGGAAAGTTGGGTATATCTCTACTGAAGTGGTAAGAGCTGGCGACATGAGAGTATATGACCTTGTTGCCCTGGGCAGGTATCCCTATACTAACTGGTTCGGCATGATCGATGAAGAAAGCCGTTCGACTATTGATGACGCTATTGCCAGAACAGGGCTAAATGCTTTGAAAAACAGGCTGATAACAGAATTATCGGACGGCGAGCGGCAAAGAGCCATGATAGCAATGGCCCTTGCCAGAGACACTGCCATAGTACTGATGGATGAACCAACCGCATTTCTTGATATTGGAAGCAGGTTCGAAATAATGAACCTGATGCATAACCTTGCAGCTGAAAGAGGTAAAACCATTGTTTTTTCAACTCATGATCTCCATTCTGCAATTAATCAGGCAGACAAAATCTGGCTTATGGCCGATGGAGGAATTCACGAAGGAGCTCCGGAAGATCTGCTCCTTCAGAAGGCCTTTGACCAGCTGATTGAAAATTCCAACCTGAGAATCAACAAATATGACGGTGAAATTCTTTTAGAAAGGAAAGCCAAAGGCAAAATCTTCATCTCAGGAAATGACTTTGAAAAATTTTGTACTGAAAGAGCAGTAATCCGGGCAGGATATGAAGCATCCAAAGCTCCTGCAGATGTCTCCGTTGAAATACTGTCAGAAAATAAGCAGATCTGGATCCTGAAAAAGGGTGGCAGAGTTTATGAATGTGATTCAATATATAACCTGGTCAACATCCTTTCAGATAAGACTAGCCTGACTTCCTGAAATATTTCCTGTAATTCTCTATAAATGCAGGTATATCATCAACAGATAATTTCTTTGCTATGATTTTTTTCTCCCTGTTGAGAATATAAATCAGAGGGGTTGCCTGGACATTATAGTAATATCCGTAATTTGTTGCTCTCTGCGGATCCCATCCGTTTATCCATGTGAGTCTGTTTTCCGCAATATATTTTTCCCATTCCTGCCTGTCAGCTGTTGTGCATACTGAAAAAACTTCCACTCCACGCTCTTTCATCTCATCATAATATTGTTTTAGCTTTGGGGTTGTTTCCTTACAGTGACCGCAATCAGGCTCCCAGAAATATAAGATTACAAAATCCTTTTCAATATCAAAGAGAGAAACAAATATCCCGTTGTAAGAATCCATAACAAGATTTTGGGCGGTCATTCCTATAAGGTTGTTCCTTAACAGATCAACCTGTTTCTTCAGATCATCCCTGAACTCATTCGTGATCCAGTCTGCCCTGCCGGAAAGATAGATATCGTCTGCCAGCTTCACCACAACCGCATCATGTCCCATTATTTCACTCTGCCTGAAATGATTGAAAAGGAATACGGAAACAAACTGGAACATGTTATAATTATCTTCGCATTTGGCAATCAGTCTGTCAATTTCCCTGTTTACAGAATCAGGTGATTGGATAACAACATCTGTAAAATATGTCTTCAGCTTAGATTGCAGGATAGGTGTCCTGATAAGCCTTTCATCATTAAGGTCGATATTGTCAAAGAAATGATCTTTATTGTAATTGTACTGGATTATCCATTTCAAAGAATCTGAATTAACTCCTGCAGTAACAGAAGCAGGAGGAGCTTCAACCGGAAGCAACGCCCTGACAAGCCCTGCAAGAAGGCTCCCTTTGTTCTCATCAATAACCTTCTTCAGGTATGTTTTCATCAATACTTCCTGTGTCCTTTGCTTCTCCGACAGTACTTTCAGGGAATCAGTGTTTTGCTTATTAGTCTGAAGCCTTTTGAATATGCCAGATGCTTCTTGCTGCATCTGGATCCATTGCTTCTGGTAATCAAGAAATGCAGAGTTTTCAGACGATCCTGTGAATTTCAACGTATTGAAATAATCTTTATATGAACAGGTTACCTCAAATTGCTGATCATCTGAAACGAGTATCTCAAAATACTGCTTGCCAGGAAGAACGATCATGTAAATTCCCCCAGGAAGCTCCTGCTGGCCTGAAAAAATTCCATTTCCATTTCCATCAAGGACCAAAGTGTCTTTGAGATATTGCTTGTCGCCCATATGGAATGCCAGGAATAAAGTGGAATCCTTAAGATCAGGAATCTTAACAGATATCTCATAACCTTGCTTTGCCTGACCGCATGTTATTAATGCAACCGACAGGAAAATAATTACCGGTATCAACTTTTTCATCTTCTGCTGGAAATTAAAGGCAAAATTATATATCAATTTCTTTGCCATAACCAATATCTGCAAATATTAACAAATAAATAGTACATTTGATAAAGTAACCCTGACATCTTTTCATAATAATGATCTCTATACTTATTCCTGTCAACGATTACGATATCGTTGCCCTGGTACACTCCATGAAGAACGGTATTGGCAAAGTACAGGATTTTTGTGAGATATTGATAGGTGACGATGGTTCGTCTGAGGAGTTCAGAAAGCTCTACAGATCGTTGGAAGGGAGTGGCGTAAGGATTGTCGGGATGGAAAAGAATGTTGGCAGGGCAGTCATTCGGAATAAACTTGTTATGGAGGCCAAAGGTGATCATATTCTGTTTATAGATTCCGACACAATGGTATGCGGTACAGCCGAAGCCTTTCTTCAGAAATGGATCGAACATCTGCCCCATGCCAGGGTTATTTGCGGTGGAGTCCTGTATCATGAAAGCCCGCCCGGAGATCCGGATAAAATACTAAGGTGGAAATATGGCCGCCGCAAAGATCAGCTTAAAGCCAATGAAAGAAACAAGAATCCGCATGCTCATTTTACAACTTTCAATGTACTGATAGAAAAATCAATATTTTCAAAAATCAGGTTTTATGAGGAGTTGAAACAATACGGGCATGAGGACACACTGTTCGGATATCAGCTGAAAAAAGCAGGAATTGATATTTTGCACATCGACAACGGACTGTTGCATGAAGGCCTCGAGACTAACAGAGATTTCCTCACTAAAACCAAACTGAGCATTGAGAACCTCAGCAAACTCTATGATATAGTCACTGATTTAAGAACATTCTCAGAAACGGCGACTTTGCTGAAATACTATAACCGTCTTAAAATCCTCCGCCTTACAAGGATCTTTGCAGGCTTGTTCATAAGATATCGCGACAGGATGGAACGGCATCTCGACTCATCAGATCCTTCCCTTAAGTTGCTTAGATTCTACAAGACAAGTATGTTGTGCACATACAGGGAAATACATTCAAGGAGAAAAGGACTAATCCCTTTTTTCAAAACCCCGGAAAATATCTAGACTTCAATACGCTCCAGATCAATATTGCCATCGGATCGCCTTACTGCCTTCAGAACAAAATCAAACCTGTTGATCATTGTGCAAAGAAAGAAATCGGTGGGAGGGGAGAACGAGATGTTCTCCGGCATAAAAAACCTTTTCCCTGATGTGTTTTTCAAATTTCGTACAAGCTTTTCAGCACTAATGGTCTTGTTTTCCAGATCAGCTTTAATTATTTCAGCGCACAATAAATCTTCTTCCGCGGATACTTCACCTCTGTAGCCCATGGCAACAAGAGAAATCCTTTCAGGGTTCTTATCTCTGATATATCGTGCTACAGCACCCGCGTTGACAAGGCTTCCGGTCAGTATAGTCTCTGCGTCTTTTGCATGTATGAGCCCATTGGTACCTGAAGTTGTCGTATGGATTAGTATTTTTCCGGTCATTTCTGTCGAGATGATCTCGGTAGGGCTGTTGCCTAAATCAAATCCGGGTATCTTTTTCTCATTTCTTTCGCCTGCGAGAATGGCGTTTCTGTAAGCTTTCTTCAAGTCCAGGGCCCTCTGAACCTCTCCTGTTGCAATAACTTTCAATGCACCGGCATCATATGCATAACATGCTACGGAAAAAGCCCGGAATACATCAATAATAACAGTTACACCGCGTGCTTTTCCTGCTCCTTGAATAAATTCAAGTACCTCAATTTCCATATTTGCATTTTACTTCACGAAAAATAACTATTATTTTGTTTTTACTGTATAATAAAAGCAATATAGGTCGTGTTATAAACCTTTAACTGGTTTCATAATCAATAAATAAGAAGTATTATGTAACACACCCTCAGGTATTTTGTATATTTGACCCCGGGCGTAACAATATATACCGATATGGCAAAACCAATTCCATGGATTCTGCAAAAAGTAAAATCTCTGAATGATACTATATGGCATACATCACTGTCTGACATCTCAAAGAGCAAACTATTTCTTATCAAGCAATTAAGAATTGCTGTTCTTGCTGCAAGGGGATTTGCCAATGACAAGGTACAGCTCAGGGCATCTTCCCTGACACTTTATACTCTCATTTCCACAATACCGGTAATTGCAATTGCATTTGCTATCGCCAAAGGCTTCGGACTGGATCAAAACTTTGAACAGCTGATTGCAAAAGAGTTGCAAACACATCCGGAAGTTTTTAGCTGGCTTCTTGAAAAAGCACAGACAGCAATAAGTCAGACGAGGGGGGGCTATCTCGCCGGTATTGGTGCAATAGTTCTTATATGGGCTGTCATGTCGCTCCTTGATCAGATTGAAAACTCTTTCAACCACATATGGCAGATACGTTCATCACGTCCCTGGTACCGCAAATTTACTGATTACCTTGCCATAATGCTCATTGCACCGGTTTTTCTGATAGCTGCAAGCAGTGTTACAGTTTTTATCGGAACTGAATTGTCAGATTTCATGAACAGGGCTGCCATTCTTGACTTTTTCAAACCCATCGTCAGTTTCTTAGTAAAGGTCATCCCGTATTTTATCTTCTGGATAGTTCTGACAATTGTGTACATAATCCTGCCAAATACCAAAGTTAAATTCATGCCTGCCTTTGTTTCAGGGATCATCGCAGGGACAATTCTGCAGCTTCTTCAATGGCTGTATATTGACCTTCAGTTTGGAATATCGCGGCTTAGCGCTATCTATGGAAGCTTTGCGGCTATTCCGCTTTTCATAGTTTTTCTTCAGAGCAGCTGGCTTATAGTTCTGCTGGGAGCTGAAGTCTCCTTTGCAAACCAGAACCTTTCAAGATATGAATACGAATCAGAAGCCCTTAATGTGAGCCATTATCAGAAACGGGCACTCGTTATAATGATAATGAGTATGATAACCAGGAATTTTTCAGAAGGCAGCAAGCCACTGAGTGCAGAGAACATTGCAAGTAATCTTAAGATCCCCGTAAGGCTTGTGAGGGATATCCTCCAGGATCTCAGCAGCGCTGAACTGGTATCGGTCATTCACGATGACGATCATACTGAAAGATTATATCAACCGGCAATGGATATTAACAAAATGACAATCAGTTGGATTCTTGACAGGCTTGAGAAGAGGGGAACAGAGCACCAGATCTTTGTAAAAGGTAAAGAATACAACAGGGTTGTTGAAATGCTTGATCAGTTTGATGACCTTATCAACCGTTCTGAAGCCAATATCTTAATTAAAGACCTTTAGGAATTATATGGTTACAAGCCTTTGCCGAAGCGTTTAGCTTTAGTAGTTATGGTTTTATACGTAGTAACATATCTTATTAAATCTGGGAACGTCGGCCATTGGTGAAATAAATAATGTGAATGGTTGAGAATTATATGCTTTGTTGAAACAGCCTTATTCCAGTAACTGATAAGATTATCTGAGGGAAAGATTCTGTCCTTTTCACACGATACTGCAAAGTCCCATTTAAAGCCTGGCTCCTTTTGTTCCATAATACGGTTATATAACCATCTGAGCTCATCATGAAGAGATTTTACCGACCTGTGAGGAATCCTCTCTATGTTCTTCTTGTATGTCTTCTTATCTCCAAACATCCTGAGATAAAATTTGACCATGTTTAATTCCGAGAGGCTTTCAAGTGTGTCTTCAAAGGCTTTTAGCGGTATACCGTATTTGTCATCGGCAGGGATTGGTGTTCCATTAATGGCGATAGTAATGTCGGGACTGATCCCTGTTTTAGGTGAAATATATTCGGCAGCCCAAACTCCAAGCGACCAGCCAATCAGTGTGATTGTTTTGTATGTCTTCATTTCTGGAAGTACAAGAGCTTCATCTGCTGAGTAATTGTAGAATAAAATGAAATCAAATTGATTATTGCAAAGGGGTGTGAACATATTTTCATCATTGCCCCAGCCGCCATAAAAAACAACAAGATTGTCATTCTCTTCCCTTCGTCTGATATATGTTTTCATTACTGTTGGGGGTATTATGACAATAATACTGCCAATCGCCTGAATAAATTTAAAAGTAATAATTTTATTGTGTTTCATGCACCTGAATAAAACGAAAATGCAGTCATAAAATGACTGCAGTAAAAAATAAGAGGAGACGGGTTGATTTGAAAATCAGGGAGCGGGCGTTATTAGTGAGATAATTCCCGTGTCTACTGTCTGATAAAAGGAAGGAACCATGGTAAGCTGGCGCTGATCCTCAGGTTCCAGATGTGAAAGTCAATGTCTGCAATACAATCCTGATGATCTTCTTCGTCAACCCTTTATCATCTCCTCTTATACCAATAGCATGAGCTAGGAACAAATTTATAAAAAAATTACGAGTTATCAAATTTTTCGTCAAAATATATTGAATATTACAGTTGAGGAAAATGCCTGGATTTTGTTTAAATTTGATTATAATCCATAAATCAAACTCTCTATACTGTCATGATAGCTGAACTTGAAAAAATCTCATATAATGACGGCGGAGGATTCAGAGCTGTCTACATCATGGAATCAAACGAATTCTGGCATTTTCACCCTGAATACCAGTTGGTTCTGAATATTAAGAGCAATGGGACCAGGATAGTGGGCGACAGTGTGGAATTGTTCGACAAGAATGATCTCGTGCTTATAGCCGGAAATATTCCCCATTGCTGGAATTACTACAGAAAAAATGGAGTTTTGCCCGAAGAACACGGAATAATTCTTCATTTCAGGATAGAATCTCTTGGTGAATCATTCTTATCCCAGCATGAATTGCATAAAGTCAGGGATCTTCTGATTGACTCAGAAAGAGGCATTGCTTTTTCAACCGGTGATGCCATTAAAGCTGAACCGTACCTGAAAAATATGGTTGAAAGCAGCGGTATAGATAAAATAATCGCCTTTTTCAATCTTCTGAACATACTTTGTTCTTCTCAAAACAGATCATTCCTCTGTTCTGAAAATTACAAACTGGCGTATGATGAGCGTGGTAATAAAAAGATGGTTGAAGTATATAATCATGTCAGAGAAAACTATTTCAAAGACCTTTCTCTCAAATCAGTATCAACAAGATTGCATATGAGTCCAGCTGCCTTCAGCAAATTCTTCAAAAAGAACAGCGGTGCAGGATTCATTGAGTACGTAAACAGGGTTAGGACCAATAAAGCCTGTTATCTTCTCAGGGAAACAGAATACCAGGTAAATGATATAGCCCGGGAATGTGGATTTTCGAGCATCTCTAATTTTAACAAGCAATTCAGAAAAACTGAAGGCCTGGCACCAAGCGATTACAGGGCCCAGTACAGGTAATTTTTTGTTTCCGGAAATTAATCAAAAAGAAAATGAACCTATTATGGCAATGACTATGCTTGAAAAGATCCTGGCCCTGCATTCGGCTAAGAGGTCTGTAAAACCTGGAGATATAGTTGATGTAGAAATTGATGCCCGGGTCGCCCGTGATTTTGGAGGACCTAATGTCGTAAAGAATCTAAGAGAATCGGGGTTAACAATAGCTGACAACAAAAAGACATTTTTTACTTTCGACTGCAATCCTACCGGATCAGATCAGAAATATGCAGTTAATCAGCATATATGCAGGATCTTTGCCCGCGAAAATGATATAAAAGTATTTGATATCAATGCGGGAATAGGAACACATCTTCTCATTGACGAGGGTCTGGTTTACCCCGGAGCAACTGCTGTATCTACCGACTCCCACGCAAATATACTGGGTGCTGTTGGCGCTTTCGGCCAGGGTATGGGTGACATGGACATTGCTGCTGCATGGAGCAAGGGCAGTATTTGGTTCAAAGTGCCTCCTTCGGTTAAATTGAACATAACAGGGAAAATACCTGATGATGTAAGCGCCAAAGATGTTGTCCTTAACCTGCTCAGGATATTCGGTGCAAATAAACTGCTTGGCTTTTCGGTCGAAATTACCGGCAAAGCTGTCGATGAAATGACGATCGATGAAAGGATCACTATAGCATCTATGGCAACGGAAATGGGAGCCATTATTATCCTCTTTACTCCTGATGATCTGATAATTGAGTATTGTACAGAGAGGTTAAAGAAATCATTCACCCCTGTCTTCGCAGATAAAAATGCCCAATATGAAAGCATTTTTGAAATTGATGCCGGAAAATTCAGGAAACTGGTCTCCAGGCCGGGAGAACCTCATGATACCGCTCTTGTTTCTGATGTTAAGGGTATTAAGATTGACTCGGCTTTTATTGGCAGCTGCACTAACGGCAGAATAAGCGACATGCGTATAACAGCATCAATACTTAGGAACAGAAAAGTTGCCCCGGGTGTAGTGCTGAAAATAGTACCCGCAACTGATGAGATCTGGAAAATGTGTCTGAACGAAGGTTTGCTGACAGTCTTTAAGAAAAGCGGAGCCCTTGTTTCAAACGCCGGATGTGCGGGATGTGCCGCAGGACAGGTGGGCCAGAACGGGCCAGGTGAAGTGACTATAAGTACTGGCAACCGGAATTTTCCGGGAAAACAGGGAAAAGGAGATGTATATCTGGCTTCGCCAGATATTGTAGCAGCATCGGCAGTTGCAGGTTATATAACGACTCCAGGCAATATTCCTTCTAAACCTGCAGGCGTTGTGACAGGGAAATTCAAACAGGTGCCGGAAACAAAAAATAAGCCCGCTCAGCCTGATCCTGAGAAACCTGTATCAATCGAAGGCAGAATATGGTTGATAAGAAAGGACAATATAGATACAGACATGATTTTTCATAACCGGTATCTTGCGGTGACTGACATAAAGGAGATGGGACAGTATGCATTTGACAACCTTAAAGGCTATGAAGATTTTGCCAGGAAAGCCGGGCAGGGAGACATAGTTGTAACGGGCAAAAACTTCGGATGCGGGAGCTCGAGGCAACAAGCTGTCGATTGCTTTAAATCCCTTGGTATTCAAGCCATTGTTGCAGAATCATTCGGATCAATATATGAAAGGAACGCCATTAATGCGGCATTCCCTGTTATTACTTCCAGGAATCTGGAACTCCTGGACCTGGGAAACGGCAATCGGATAAGCATCAATTTCATTGATGGGAAAATTACGAACCTGGATAATGGAAAAGAAACTGACGGAGAGCCGTTTTCAGATGTTCAGCTTGAAATATATCGTAAGGGAGGACTCCTGTTATAATTTATGCTCAGGATATTATATTATTAAAGAAAAATAATTGATGCAAAGGACATTCGCTGAAAAAATATTAAATGCATCTGCAGGAACAATAGTTTTTGCCAGTCCCGACATAATCCTCACACATGACAATACTGCAAGTATCTTCAAAACATTTCAAAAGATGGGAGCGACACTGGCAGCTAATCCCGATCAGATGCTTGTTGTACTTGATCATAACGCCCCTCCTCCTGATGCGAAACTTGCGGATCAGTACCAGGAAATAAGAAACATTGTAACCTCGCAGGGAATTAAAAAGTTCCATGATGCCGGACAGGGAATATGCCATCAGATAATGTCTTATTATGCAAGGCCTGGGATGCTTATAGTCGGAAGTGACAGCCATACTTCAACAGCCGGCGCCTTCAACGCATTTGCAGCAGGCATAGACAGAACTGAATCAGCCGCAATATGGAAGAAAGGCGAAACATGGTTCAGAGTACCCGAATCCCTGAAAATCAATCTTAAAGGGCAGTTATCACCAGGTGTTTATGCAAAAGACCTTGCACTATGGATAATCGGGATGATTGGCTCAGATGGCGCTAATTATATGTCTGTTGAATTTCATGGCGAGGGAGTGGCAACCCTGAACACCTCCGACCGCATGACACTCGCAAACATGTCTTCGGAAATGGGCGCAAAAAATGCTGTCTTTCCTGCCGATTCCGTACTTGCAGGATTCCTTGGCAGTAACTATCTCGGAGTATGGGCTGATGAAGGCGCCAAATACAAAGTAGAGATAACAATAAGCCTGGATGAAATAGTGCCGGTTATTGCTCTTCCCCATAATGTTGACAATGTAAGAACGATAACCGAAACCGAAGAGACGCATGTCAGTGAAGGGCTTATCGGCACCTGCACAAACGGAAGGATTGAAGATATAAGGATTGCAGCAAACATTCTAAAGGGTAAAAAGATAAAAGAAGGATTTCAGCTGAACGTAGTCCCCGCTTCCCGGGAGATATTCCTCCAGGCTATAAATGAGGGCCTGATAACCATCTTGGTTGAGGCTGGAGCTAACATTCTGACCCCCTCATGCGGGCCATGCCTTGGTACCGGACTGGGTATTCCTGCAAGCAATCATAAAGTCATTTCTACTGCAAACCGGAATTTTCTTGGAAGAATGGGCAATAAGGCGGCAGAAATATACCTTGCATCGCCAGCTACTGTAGCTGCTTCAGCTATTACCGGAGTGATCACAGACCCACGAGCAAAAAAGACCTGCGCTAAGTTCCCGGCTAATGCAGCAAGCAGCACTACAACCGTGATCAAAACGGGGGAAAACCGGAGACACGGAAAAGTCTGGGATTATTCTGATGCCGATAATCTAAATACTGACCAGATGTTTGCAGGGAAGCATACATACAATATACTATCCTCCGATCCATCATCCATACTTCCTCATTTACTTGAGGATTTTGATCCGCAGTTCCGTTCAAATGTGAAGGCCGGCGACATCCTTATCGCAGGAGAGAACTTTGGTTGTGGAAGCTCAAGAGAGCATCCTGCAGTCGGTCTTGCATATGCGGGCATCAGCTTGATTATTGTCAAATCAGTAAACAGGATCTTTTTCAGGTCAGCCATAAACCAGGGATTGACCCTCATCGTCAACAGGGAGGCAGCAGAAGCCTACAGGCCTGGAGATAATGTTGAAATAAGCTTTGAAGAGGGTAAGTTACGGGTGGGTGATAAAAAACTTCATTTTGAGCCGCTGCCAGAAAAACTCAGGCTTATAATCCGGAATAAAGGATTGATAAACTACATGAGATCACTTTAATGCTATTTGACGATTCTGAATAATGATGTCATCAGTTAAAAGGAAAAGAGTCGTTGGAGTGATTTAAAAAAAATGTATTTTTGCAGCCGTAATACGGTTCCGTAGCTCAGTTGGATAGAGCAACAGCCTTCTAAGCTGTGGGTCGAGCGTTCGAGTCGCTCCGGAATCACCAGGTGCAAATAATAATAGGCAGTCCATTGCCTATAGTCTTTTGAACGGAACAAATCTGACGAAGATCAGACGTCTTTTTTCAATTTTCCCCCTCTTTTTCTCGATAAGTACCAGCTCCTGAATGGCCGAGGGTTCTCCGACCGGTATGACCAGCCGCCCGTTCTCAGCCAGCTGGTCTATCAGCGGCTGTGGTATCTGCTCGGCTGCTGCAGTAACAACAATGATATCAAAAGGACCATACTCCGGCCATCCTTTGTAACCATCGCCGAATTTGGCTTTGATATTCTTGTACCCAAGTTTTTCGAGACGTTCTTCAGCCTCGCTGGCTAGCTCGGGTATTATTTCAATAGTAAAGACACTCTTGACGATCTCAGCAAGTATTGCAGCCTGGTAACCTGAACCTGTACCAATTTCAAGGGCGTTTTTCCTTGGTGTGGGCTGCACTGCCTCTGTCATGTAAGCTACAATATATGGCTGTGATATCGTCTGGCCATAACCAATCGGAAGGGGATTGTCATCATAGGCTTCATTTATATACTCTTCGGGGACAAACAGGTGGCGGGGGACTTTACGCATTGCGGCTAGCACAGCCTGGTTTGTTACACCCCTGTCGACAATCTGCACAGTTACCATATTGTTCCTGGCTGCAGTGTATTTGTCGCGCTGTGAAGAAAGAATTTTCCGCATAACTGTAATTATGGAAGTGTGCTTACAACAGAACTTATATTATATCCTTACAATATAGTTATTTCTCCGTTTAGTTCAAATTAATTTCCAGGGCCAATGTTCAGAGATATGACACAGGCATGATCATGACAAGCCAGCCAATCTTAAAAAACTATCTCCCAGAAACTGGACAACAGGCCAAATCGGAAGAAGATTAATTTTAGTGAAAACGGTCACCAGTATAAGGATAAAAAATATCCAGGACCCGTATTTATATAGTCCGTCATAGAAAGCAGGAAATTTCCTGAAATAACTTAAGAGCAGATGTGATCCGTCGAGTGGTGGCAGGGGTATCAGATTAAAAACAAAAAGGCCCCAGTTTATATAAATCGCATATATGAAAATATCACTGACAATTTGGTTCACTGTCCCCATGTATCCCGGAAGAAATTCTATGTAGAGCCGGTAAATGAAGGTGAGGAATAATGCAAAAACTGCATTTGACAACGGACCTGCCACAGCGATCTTCATCACATCTTTTCTGGGATTCCTCAGGTTCTGCTCATTGAACTGCACTGGTTTAGCCCACCCAAATCCGGCAACCAGGAGCATCACAAAACCAAGCATATCAATATGTTTCAGCGGATTTAATGAAATCCTCCCCTGGTCTTTTGAGGTTGAATCACCGCATCTGTGTGCTATCAGTGCATGGCTGAACTCATGCACTGTCAGACCCAGTATTATTCCGGGAAGAAATTTAAGAATCCTGGCCAGGGCTAAATGTTCCATATGCTTGTTCCGGATTGAGGAATTAATAAAACGCTCATTAGATCAAGAATTAATTCTGGTGTATGAAATGCGCATCAAATCTACCAAAATTTTTTGTTTGGATTCCTTGATCCTTTTTGCAAAAAAAACGTAGGTTTACAAAAACAGATTAAAAAATGACACGATCGGTTTTTTTTGCAGTTTTAATCCTTCTTCTCTCTCAGTCTGCCCTTAAGGGACAGGATGTGGAAATATTCCTCATAACATGCGGACCAGGTACGGCCACTTATTCAATTTACGGCCACAGCGCACTCAGAATTATAAATAATGAAAAAAAGAGTGATCTGGTCTACAACTGGGGCGTATTTGATTTTGGCACACCTAATTTTGTCTGGAAATTTGCAAGAGGCCGTCTCGATTATATGCTTGGTGTTTATCCGTATGATAAATTCCTCCGCGACTACTTTCTTGAGGAAAGATGGGTCATCCTTCAAAAGATAAACCTCGAACATGACGAATTGAACAGGCTGCTGATGCTCATCGCAGAGAATATGAAACCCGGGAATATCAGCTATCGTTACGATTTCTTTTACGATAATTGCTCCACAAGAATCAGGGATCTCCTTGAAAAGGCCTTGGGTGAGAATCTTTTCTATCCTCCGGAAGAATCGGCAAAGACACCTTCTTTCAGGGAGCTGATAAGGGGTTACCAGAGGCCTTATCAGTGGCTTAATTTTGGAATTGATCTTCTTATGGGTTCTCCGGCCGACAAGAAGGCAGATGTAAGAAACAGGATGTTCCTTCCCCTGGAAATGCAAAATTCCCTGTCTTCCTCGTTAGTCAGGCGAGATTTTAAAATGACACCTCTTCTCCAAAACAGGGTCATTGAACTGGATTTTGAATCTCCTGCATTAAAAACCAGGGTTCTAACCTCTCCGCCTTTTGTGTTTTCTATATTTATGATACTGATTATAATCCTGTCAGGATTGCTAAAAGACAAAAAAATTAACTTCTGTATTGATATTTTTGTTTTTTCTGTTTTTTCTCTCCTTGCTGTTTTCATGATATTTTTCAACTTTTTTACTGAACATCATGAACTTAAGCGGAATCCCAACATTATATGGCTGAACCCTTTTATCATTATGTGCCTTGTCCGTCTTATTTCGGGCAAACCAGGCCATGTATGGTTCAGGGCAGTATTTTATATTGCTCTTGCCTACCTTGTATTTCCCCTCTTTTTTCCTCATATGTCAAATAGTGCTTTTGTACCTCTTATTTTAATCCTGCTGGTCAGGTGTTTAATAAGGTCGGGATTCTCATGGAATCCTTTGTCAAAGCCTTATTTAACATAACTTTAACACTTGTTAACTCCATTTTTCAAATTCGCATTTTTTCTTTGTGAGCGGTAACGTAGATTTACCCGGCAGATGACTCACAAATCTGTTTTCATTATATTTGCATCTAAAAATTTTATATATGGAACAAACTGCAGATATCAGGATCCTGAACGAGAAAATTGAGAAGGAGAGTTCTTTCGTTGATATCATAAGAATGGAGATCAACAAGGTGATAATTGGCCAGAAACATCTTACAGATTCACTCATGATTGGCCTTCTTGCAAACGGGCACATACTTTTAGAGGGCGTTCCCGGACTGGCTAAAACTTTGGCTATAAAATCACTTGCTGCAATCATTGACGCAAAATTCAGCAGGATACAGTTTACTCCCGACCTGCTGCCGGCCGACCTTACAGGAACAATGATATATAGCCAGAAAAAGGAAGAATTCATTGTAAAGAAAGGTCCCATCTTTGCTAACTTCATCCTTGCTGATGAAATAAACAGGTCGCCTGCCAAAGTTCAGAGTGCCCTGCTTGAAGCAATGCAGGAAAGGCAGGTTACCATCGGCGATTCCACATACAGGCTTGATGAGCCTTTCCTGGTTCTGGCAACACAGAATCCCATTGAGCAGGAGGGAACATATCCCCTCCCGGAGGCTCAGGTCGACAGGTTCATGATGAAGGTCCTGATAGATTATCCTTCAATCGATGAGGAAAAGTTAATTATACGTAAAAACCTGGCAAAGGAATTCCCTTCCGTAAATACTGTGATTAAACCATCTGATATTATAAGGGCGCGTGACATTGTCAGAGAAGTCTACATGGATGAGAAAATTGAAAACTACATACTGAACATCGTATTTGCCAGTCGGAATCCTGAAAAATACGGATTACCGGCATTTTCGAATATGATATCATACGGGGCATCCCCGAGAGCATCAATTTATCTCTCACTTGCATCAAAAGCCTATGCCTTCATAAAAAGAAGAGGGTATGTAATACCTGAAGATGTCAGAACAATTTGTGCCGATGTACTCCGCCACAGAATTGGCCTGACCTATGAAGCTGAAGCAGAAAATATAAACCAGGACAAGATCATAAGTGAAATCCTTAATGCAGTAGAGGTTCCATGATCTATTGCCTGCCCCGGAAAGCGGAAAAACCAGTAAATCCAAATGATTAACCACTAATAATAAAAAAGCGTGGAAGCAATCGAGCTTTTAAAAAAAGTAAGAAGGATAGAAATTAAGACCCGAGGTCTTTCACGCCATATTTTCGCTGGTGAGTATCACAGCGCATTTAAAGGACGTGGTATTGCATTCAGCGAGGTCAGGGAATATCAGTATGGCGACGATATAAGAAATATAGACTGGAATGTGACCGCGCGATTCAATCATCCGTACGTGAAAATCTTTGAAGAAGAAAGAGAATTGACTGTAATGCTGCTGATCGATGTCAGCGGCTCAGGAAACTTCGGAACATCCGTAAATTTCAAAAAGGATATTATGACAGAAGTAGCTGCAGTTCTTTCTTTTTCAGCTATTTACAATAATGATAAAATAGGGGTCATCTTTTTTTCAGACACGGTGGAAAAATTCATAACACCTCAAAAGGGAAGAAAGCACATCCTGCGAATCATAAGGGAACTGCTCGATTTTAAGCCGAATAGTACGAAAACAAACCTCGATGAACCACTCCGATTCCTTACTAACGGGATTAAAAAGAGATGTACTGCATTCATACTATCCGATTTTTTAAGTCCTGATTTTGAGGAAGCCCTTAAAATTGCTTCAAACAAACACGACATTGTGGCTTTAAAAGTCTCTGATCCCCTTGAAAAGGAAATTCCTGATATAGGTTTTGTGAAAATTCTGGACGCTGAGACCGGCACTGAAAAATGGATTGATACATCCTCCCGTTCAACAAGGAATGAGTATGTGAGGATGTGGAAATACCATATTGGAGCAATCACTAATGTCTTCAGAAAATGTGGCGTTGATTATGCTGAAATTCATACTGACCAGGATTATGTAAAACCGCTTATTAAACTATTTGAGAAGAGGTGACCATGAGAAAGATTTTCCTGTATACGCTGATTTTCATTATGACGCCATGCCTACTGCTAAAGGGACAGGAAATATCCGTAACGTCAACTTTTGATACTTCTGCTATTTATCTGGGCGACCAGATAAATTTCAGTGTTATTATTGATCAGCCTGCAGATGTAAAAGTAACCTTGCCCTTCTTAAAGGACACTCTTGTAAAAAACATTGAAATTCTGTCAGGACCTGATATTGATACTGCCTTCATTGAAAACGGCAAAATCAGGATAACGGAAAAGTATCTGATAACCTCTTTTGATTCAGGGCATTATGTAATAGATCCCGTCTATGCTGAAATTACTGATCATGCCGGGATAAAAAGATTTTTCTCAGGTTATTCCGAGATTAATGTTTTAAGGGTTGACATAACTCCGACCGATACAACACAGGCTATATTTGACATAGTGAGACCATACAGGGCTCCGGTCACTTTCGATGAAATTGTTCCGTGGCTTCTGTTTTCAATTCTTATTGCAATTCTTGTCTGGTTGCTGATCCGTATGTACAGGAGGTTCAGTAACAAGTCTAAGGAAGTAATTATACCGGAAAATATTGAACCAGCTCATATCATCGCATTCCGTGAGCTTGAAAAGCTAAAGGAGGAAAAATTGTGGCAGACTGGTGAAACGAAGAAATATTATACACGCCTGACTGAAATACTAAGGATGTATCTTGAGAACCGATTTGGTGTTTTTTCCATGGAACTCACAACTTCAGAAACTCTTGATGCACTGCTAAGGACAGGATTTGCCAAAAATGATGCATTCAATAAGCTAAAACGCGTTTTAACCGGCGCTGACCTTGTTAAGTTTGCTAAATTTAAGCCAGAACCTTCTGATAATGAGTCTAATTTTAAGTATGCATGGGATTTTGTACTTGAGACAAAGAAGGAAGAGACAGATGCTAAGACTGGTGAAGAAGATTTAAAAAGTAACGAGGAAGGATTATGAACGGAATTACATTTGCGGAACCTCATTTTCTTTATCTGCTGCTCTTAATACCGGCACTCATCGCTTTTTATATACTCAAACAGCAAAAATCCCATGCATCATTCAGAATGCCTGGGTTACAACAATTCAAGGGCTCAGGAAATACTTTCAGGATCTACCTCAGGCACATGCTTTTTGCCCTGCGTACCATCACAATTGGTCTTCTGATTGTAATTATAGCACGGCCTCAATCAACCGACAGTTTCCAGGATATCTCAACCGAGGGCATAGATATTATACTTGCACTGGACATTTCAGGAAGCATGCTTGCGCGGGATTTCAAGCCCGACAGGCTGGAAGCATCAAAGAATGTTGCCACAGAGTTCATTTCCGGAAGGCCTTATGACAGAATGGGGCTGGTTGTATTCAGCGGGGAAAGTTTTACGCAGTGTCCTTTGACAACCGATCATGCAGTACTCATTAACCTGCTGCGCGAAATCCAGAGCGGAATGATAAAAGACGGAACAGCTATTGGTATGGGCCTTGCCACGGCAGTGAACAGGATCAAGGATTCCGAAGCAAAAAGCAAAGTCATTATTCTGCTCACTGACGGTGTAAATAATATGGGTGACATTGCTCCCGCAACAGCTGCCGGCATTGCCCGGTCCTTTGGAATAAGAGTTTATACCATTGGCGTAGGAACCAGGGGCATGGCCCCTTATCCTGTAAGGACTCCTTTTGGCATGCAGTATCAAAACATGCGTGTGGAGATAGATGAACCTGTTTTGCAACAGATTGCAGCTGAAACAGGAGGTAATTACTACAGGGCAACTGATAATGACAAGCTGGTGCAGGTGTACGCAGAGATAGATAAGCTGGAAAAATCGAAAATCGATGTCCGGCAGTTTTCCAGAAAAGAAGAAGAATACCTTGTCCCGGCAATAATAGCTTTTTGCCTTATTGCTCTTGAGTTAATTGTCCGTTATACTCTTTTAAGAAACCTGACTTAATAAATCGGAAATATGCAACTGTTCAGATTTGCCAATCCGGAGTTACTTTATCTTCTGCTTTTTATTCCTGTAATGATCCTGGTTTTCATTATCAGTGCTATAAGAAGGAACAGGTCACTGAAAAGAATAGGAGACCCTCGACTTGTTGAAAAGCTATTGCCGGAACGATCCTCTGCAAGACCCCTGATAAAGTTCCTCCTGCAGATCTTTGCTGTTTCTGCAGCAGTTATAATGCTGGCACGGCCCCAGTTCGGTTCTAAAATAGAAGAACTCAGGAAAGAAGGAGTTGAAGTCATTATTGCTCTTGATGTGAGCAACTCCATGTATGCCGAGGACATTCAGCCCAATCGGCTTACCAGAGCCAAGCAGGCTATCTCGAGACTCGTTGATAATCTTGAAAATGACAGGATAGGATTGATAGTCTTTGCTGGGGATGCATATACACAGATACCTGTTACAACCGATTATGTTTCAGCAAAAATGTTCCTCTCGGCCATAGGTCCGGAAATGGTGCCAAAACAGGGCACTGCAATAGGTGCAGCAATCAGCCTTGGCATAAGGTCATTCAGTCAGGGAGAAGAGAAGAGCAAAGCCATGATAATAATTACCGACGGGGAAAATCATGAAGATGATCCGCTGGTTGCTGCAACGGAAGCAGCAGAAAAAGGCATTGTGATCCATGCAATTGGTATTGGATCTGTCGAAGGAGTTCCTGTGCCTGTTCCTGCCGCCGGAAGAAAAGATTTCCTGAAAGATGCTGAAGGTAATACAGTAATATCAAAACTCGATGAAGAGGTTCTTAAAAGAATTGTTGTGAGTACTAATGGGACTTACGTCAGGGCAAGCAATACAAACATCGGGCTTGACAAAATATTCAGCGAAATCCGGAAAATGAAAAAGGATGAGATTGAAAGTACAAGATACACAGAGTACAACGATCAGTTTCAGATATTTGCTGCCATGGCACTTATTTTTCTGCTTGCAGAATTTCTGGTAATGGACCGCAAAAACAGGAAACTAATGAATATCAGATTATTTAACTTTAAAGTTTAATATAGGAAATGAAGATTGAAGTGAAAAAAAGTTCAGTTCTCTTTATTGTGACAGCTTTGATAATACTTTCCGCCCCACAAAATGCTGTTGGACAGGGAGAAAAAAAGCATATCCGCGAAGGGAACCGTGAATACGCAAGGAACAATTTTCAGGATTCTGAAATTTCCTACAGGCGTGCAACGGAAAAGAATAAATCATCAGCAGACGCTATTTTCAATACAGGAGACGCACTTTACAAGCAGAAGAAGTATGATGAGGCAGGAAGTCAATTCTCTGAGAGTTCAAAGATGATTAACGAAAAAGCAAAGCAATCTGCTTCATTTTATAACCTGGGCAATTCTCTTCTCATGAGCAATAAAATAAGTGAAAGTATTGAAGCTTACAAAAATTCCCTGAAACTTGATCCTGGCAATCTTGAAGCTAAATACAACCTTGCCTATGCTCAGGATTTGCTGAAACAGCAGCAGGAAAAACAGAAACAACAGCAACAGGGTCAGGATGATCAACAAAACGATCAAAACAGGAATGAAAAAGAAGAAGATGAAAATAAGGAAGATAAGAATCAGGATAATGACCAGGGTAATCAGCAGGAACAACAGAATCAGCAGCAAAACGGTCAGCAGGAGATTTCCAGGGAGGATGCTGAAAGGTTACTGAATGCCCTTGCCAACGATGAAAAGAATATACAGGAAAAAGTTAAGCTTGAAAAAGCAGCCAAATCAAAGGTCAAGACCCTGAAAAACTGGTAAAATATTTTAATAATGAAATCCAACAGAATCCTGCTTTTTATCGCTTGCCTTATCAGTCCTCTGCTATCCATCGGACAGGAGTTCTCAATCAAGGCAGATTATCCGGAGGTAGTAAGGGAGGGAGAGCAGTTTGCCATAACCTGGACAATAAATACAGGTGACGGGGATTTCTCTGAACCTGAATTTACCGGCTTCTACAAGCTGATGGGCCCTCAGACTTCATATAGCTCAAGCACACAGATTATAAACGGGAAAGTAACGCGAGAAACAACGTTCAGTTATGTTTATTATCTACAGGCACTAAAACAGGGCAAATTTGTCATTGCCCCGGCTTCTGTTACAATAAGGAATAAAATATACAGGTCTGATTCCCTTCGGATAGAAGTCGTTGCAGGAAGTAATGTACAGCAAAATGCACAGGCCGGAGAAACAGGCGATAAACAAGCCGATCATGTCCCGGCAGGCACCAATGATCTGTTCCTGAACATCCTCCTCGACAAAAAAGAAGCTTTCCAGGGAGAACATATTCTGGCAACAATAAAACTATATACAAGAATCGATATTACAGGAATTAATGAGATCAAATTCCCGGCTTTCGAAGGATTTGTTAAGACTGACCTCGAAACACCTCCTCTGACATCGCTAAAGAGGGAAACCATCAATGGAACAACATACGGAACGGGCATAATTCAGCAATTTTTGCTTTATCCTCAGATCTCTGGTGACATAACCATTGATCCCGTCCAGATTTCCGTACTGGTACAACAAAAATCTGGCCGGACAGATCCGTTTTTCGGTGACTTCTTTTCCACGTACACAACTATTCCCAGGGCTGTGGTAAGTAAGCCGGTCAAAATCAAGGTAAATCCGTTGCCTGGCCAGAAACCTGAAGATTTCTCGGGTATTGTAGGGAAAATCGATATGACAGCCTCTCTGGACAGGGATTCGGTTAATGTAAATGATGCTATTAACTTCAGAATTGTGCTTTCAGGAATGGGAAATCTGAAACTTGCAGCCCTGCCAGTACTTAATATGCCTCCGGATATAGAAGTCTACGATCCAAAAGTGTCGGAGAACCTTACAAATGGAGCTAATGGAACAACAGGGCGAAAAACCTTTGAATACGTTCTTATACCAAGGCACAATGGAGATTATACAATTCCGCCGGTAAGCTTGTCATATTTTAATCCATCATCACGTCAATATGAAAGGCTGAACACTGCAGAAATTGCATTTCATGCAAGAAAGACAGCAGGGGAGAGCACCGAAGCAGCATTTTACGGGGGTGTTACAAAAGAAGATATCAAATACCTGGGCAAGGATATAAGATTTGTAAAATCCAATCCGGGAAAGTTTCTCAAGGAGACTAATTTGCTGATTACCAGTAGGATCTTTTACAGTATCTACCTGATTGCACTCTTTGTTTTTATGGCGATCCTCTTTATCAGGCGAGAACAGGTTAAAAGAAATGCTGACGTGGTATCTGTCAGAAACAGAAAAGCTGCAAAGATTGCAAGGAAAAGGATGAAAATGGCTTCGTCATACCTCAAAGAAGAGCCTAAGGACAAATTCTATGAAGAGATATTGAAGTCTCTATACGGATACCTGAGCGATAAGCTGGGTATCCCGGCTTCTGATCTTACAAGAAACAATGCTTCTGACTCACTCAGGGACAGGGGCGTCAACGATGAAACAATCAGCCTTCTCATGAGCATACTCGATAAATGTGAATTTGCACGTTATGCTCCCTCGTCATCAGATACAGAGGCCTCAGATATATTTGAAGGAGCTTCATTGTTCATCAAATCAGTCGAAAATAAAATTGGCTAGAACATGAAACTGAACAGAATAAGCATAGTCACCGGCATTATACTGCTGCTGGCAGTTGTAACAGTTAAATCCCAGGATCTTCGTGAAAAAAAATTC
Source organism: Bacteroidales bacterium (assembly GCA_034005245.1). Taxonomy (GTDB): domain Bacteria; phylum Bacteroidota; class Bacteroidia; order Bacteroidales; family VadinHA17; genus LD21. Next base: position 37,276 of record JAVEVC010000004.1, on the reverse strand, counting down.
ATAAAAGGGACAGAATATTACACATCCGACAATTTTAGTGCCGCCCTTAATGAATGGATGGATATATACAAGACAGGTTACCGCTCGGCTCCTCTCTGCTATAATATAGGCAACGCTCACTTCAAGCTTGATAACATACCCGGAGCCGTATTGTTTTATGAAAGAGCCAGGCTCCTTAATCCATCTGATGAGAATATCAACTATAACCTTCAGATTGCAAGGTCGAGAGTGGTTGATAAGTTTGAGGAGATCCCGGAATTGTTTTTTGTTCGATGGTTCGATTTTATGTCATTGATTATCCCGGGTAACAGCTGGGCATATACAAGCCTGGTTTCTTTCCTTATTTTCCTTGCAGCCCTTTCTGTTTACATCTATTCATCAAAATACAGGTTGAAGGTTACAGGTTTCTGGATATCATTGTCGTTTTTTATTCTGACGCTTATTTCCCTGTCTTTCGCCCTGAGAAATAAAACACTAGTAATCGATAACCGTGAAGCAATCATCATGGTGCCGGCCGTCAATGGCAAAAGTTCCCCGGACAACAGCGGCACTGACCTCTTTGTTATTCACGAAGGTTCAAAGGTGACAGTGGAAGATAAGATGGGAGAATGGTTTGAAATAAAGCTATCAGATGGAAACAAAGGATGGATACCTTCCGGCAGCCTTGAAATAATATAGGATTATTATTGAAATTGCTATCCGGATTTGATTCATAAAAATGAAGAAAAAGACGATCAACAGCTCAAGGATCCCGATCTACAGAGATGCCGGATTTGAGCTATTTAATGCTGATAAAGCCGCATTGGCTTTCACAGATGAAGCTCACAATCCAAAGCATGATCCGGATTTCTATATCTATTCCAGATACAGAAATCCAACTGTAGTTGCCGCAGAGGAAGAGATAATGAAACTGGAGTGCTGCGATTGGGCGCTTCTGACCCAGACAGGAATGGCAGCAATTGATGTTGCCGTATCGATATTCCAGAAAGGAAAGGACTCAGAACCATGGCTGTTCTTTAGCGAAATATATGGTGGCACAATTTCATTTGCCAATTCAGTCCTTAAGGCGCGAAGAGGTCTGGATATTCAAACATTCTTTCCTGAAAATGAGAGATATGACCTTGATAAATTTGAAGATATGGTCAGTTCACTCCGGCCAGCATTCATCTATTTCGAGGCCATTTCCAATCCAATGCTAATCGTTCCTGATGCTGAACAGGTTATTAATATTGCACACAAGTATGGCGCTGCAACTATTGTGGATAACACATTTGCAACACCCGCCCTGTGGAAGCCGCTTGATAGTGCTGCAGACATTGTTATACACAGCGCTACCAAATATCTGTCAGGACATGGCAACCTAACTGCAGGAGTGTTGTGCGGGAACAATGAGAATATCATGAAATCGGCCCTTGAATACAGGAAATTTGCCGGGCACATGATTTCGCCTGATGATGCCTACCGTCTGCACACCCAGATGCAATCTTTCAGTTTACGCTTCAGACAGCAAATGGAGAATGCTCACAGATTATCAGGATTACTGCAGAAATCGCCATGCATAAGCAAGATCTGGTATCCCGGGATTGCCAGCCACCCAACCCACGCTGAAGCTGTTAAACTATTCCGGGACAAGGGATTTGGAGCCATGATCACACTTGATTTCAAAGGTGAGACCAAAGAACATAAAAGGATTGAAAGAGATAGATTCATTTCATCAGTATCAGACAGAATAAAACTTATCCCATCCCTGGGGGATTCAAAATCATCGCTGCTGCCTGTTGAATCAGTATGGGGCGCAAAATACCCTGAACCCGGCATGATAAGATTTTCCGCCGGAATTGAGGATTACAGCGAACTTGAACAGGTGCTGAGATCTGCATTGCAATGACCAGTGTCACCAGACAATCGGTGTTATCCCATGATTAACAAGATATTCATTACATTTACTGAAATGCCCGTTTCCGAAAAAACCCCGGGAAGCTGACAGTGGGGAAGGGTGCACTGATTCGAGCACAAGATGCTTCTTGCGGTCAATTGATGAGCCTTTCTTTTGTGCATATGCACCCCAAAGAAAAAACACAAGATGCTCCTTTTCCGCGTTGAGGATGTTTATAACAAAATCAGTGAACACTTCCCAGCCCTTTCCCTGATGAGAACCGGGCTGATGTGCTTTTACAGTCAGTATTGCATTGAGAAGAAGGATTCCCTGCTCAGCCCATCTTGTAAGATTCCCTGATGCCGGAGCAGGTATGCCAATATCTGACTCAATTTCCTTGAAAATATTCACCAGGCTTGGTGGAAACTCAACGCGATCCTTAACTGAAAAACACAGACCATGAGCCTGCCCTGGCCCATGATACGGGTCCTGACCCAGTATAACCGCTTTTACCTTTTCAAAGGAACACAGATTAAAAGCATTAAATATCAAAGAGCCCGGAGGATATATTGTGCTCTTCCCATATTCATCCCTGACATACCCAGCCAGCTTTTTGAAGTATTCCTTTTTAAATTCATCCTCAAGTTTAGCCTTCCAGCTCTCTTCTATCTTTACCTCCATATTATATTACGTATTTAACCTATTATATCACTCATTGTCAATTCGTAATTCTGAATATGCCAGTGCCGTAACTGAAGATCGTTTCAGCAAGCTGAGTGTAATCTTCGATTCCCTGCACGGTATTTTGTTTTAATGCTTGCGTGCCCTGCAGCAAACTACCGCGAATGTGTTCTGCGTGAATCAACCCAATATAAATAATCCCTTCGGATCTATAACGGAAAATGATAACAAAATTTAAATACCCGACTCAAGGGGAACGAGTGATTGCATAATTGGTAAATTTGTAATAAAAATCAATGGCAGTAGAAACCGAACGCAAATTTCTGGTCATCGGTGAATTCAGGCATCTTGCAGTTTCACGCAAAGAGATTGTGCAGGCTTACCTTTCAACTGATCAGCTCCGGACGGTCAGGTTGAGACTTGAAGATCATAAAGCTTTTATCACCATCAAGGGAGTCATTGAAGGCAAGCTGGTAAGCCGCAGTGAGTGGGAAATACCGGTGAGTTATAAAAATGCCCTGGAGATAATGGATATTTGTTTGCCTGGGCGAGTAATTAAAACCCGGTACATCGTACCTTCAGGCAACCATAAATTCGAAGTGGATGTCTTCCATGAAAAAAATGAAGGCCTGATAATGGCAGAGATTGAGCTTTCAGAGGAGGATGAGTATTTTATTAAGCCCGAATGGCTGGGTGAAGAAGTTACCGGAAATCCTGCTTATTTCAACTCCAGCCTTATAAAATAATCTTACTTGCGAAAGATAAAATAGACTGCAAAAACAAGGAATATGAACCCGACCAGATGATTCCATCTCAAGTGCTCATCCTTGAACACTAGCAGGGTAAACATAGTAAAAACGAGCAATGAAAGCACTTCCTGTATCACTTTAAGTTCAACCAGCGAAAAAGGACCGTTATTGCCTTTATAGCCAATTCGGTTTGCTGGAACCTGGAGGGAGTATTCAAAAAAGGCAATAAACCAGCTCAAAAGAATTATTGCAATAAGGCTGAGGTTTTCAAACCGGCTTATCGTTTTAAGCTTCAGGTGCCCGTACCATGCAACAGTCATAAAAGTGTTGGACAAAACCAGAAGAAAAATCGTATATGAACCTTTCATAAACTAATGTTTCGCTTAAAGAAGCACTGAGCATCAGAGCACTTTCGAATATATCTGCTTTGGATCACCGGGACCATAGAAATCTTTCAGACTTGCCTGGAGGGTGTATCCATTCTTCCGATAAAAGGCTTCAGTTGAGGAATACAAAGGCCTTCCCGAGGTTTCAACCCAAAGGATACTGCCTCCCATTTTTTTTACTTCTGCTTCAACTGCCTCCAGTATAAGAGATCCAAGTTTCTTATTTCGTGCCATATCGTGAACAGCTATCCAGTAGAGATCCCATGAATGGACCGAAAAACAATTCTTCCCAAAGTTGGCAAATGCCACAATCTGGTCATTTTCAACTATTTTTATCCATTTATATCCACTTTCCTCAGCGCCTCGCCTAATAGTTTCATCTGCAATTTCAAGCGCAGTTTGTATCTCAAATTCATAAAAAAAATCGGTCGACCTCAATATATCTTCAATGCTTTTTTTGTCTGCACTGGAAATTCCTGAAATAATAGATGCCATTTTAGTTTAAATCATTAATGATGCGATTAACCACCTCTGTGAAAGACAGCCCTGCCTGCTCAACAGCAGCGACTACTCCACTGTCTGGTGAAATGCATGGATTTGCATTTACTTCAACAACGTAAGGTATTCCTGATTTGTCCACTCTCATATCAACTCTGGCATATCCTTTTAAACCAAATACATCCCAGCATCTGAGCGCTGTCAGGCTTAGCCTATCCCTGAGCTTGACATCAAGGTCTTCTCCCGGAAAACATCTTATTGTATTTTCATATTCAAAACTTTCCTCTTCCCACTTTGCCTTGAAATCAACAATTTTGGGCCTTGTTTCATCAAAATTCCGGAATATAATCTCAGCCGGTGGCATCACCTCAGGCCCGTTCTTTCCCGTCAGCACAGTAATATTGAACTCCCGTCCGTCGATATATTCCTGGATAAGCCAGTGCGAATCGTCATAAAGTTCCAGCTTCTTATCAAGTTCACGTGAATAGGTAAAAACCGATTCAGCAGTAATTCCCTGAGATCCATCTTCCCAAACCGGTTTGATTATATAAGTCAGGCCAGGCTGGAGCATTGAATGCTCTGACGGCTTGTACGTTCCGGGAGTGTTAATTCCTGATACAGTCAGTAATTTATGCGTTAAAGATTTACTGGTTGTTATGAATAATGCTTCAAGCGGATTGCCGGTATAAGGTATGGAATTCATGTTCAGAAGGGCAGGAATGAAATAGCATATCTCTCCTTTATTGCTGATCGATTCCACCAGATTAAAAACAAAATCAGGCTTTTCAAGTGCAAGAGTCTTCAATTCTTCCATGAATCCGCCTGTAATCCCTTTACGGAAGGTTTTTATTCCGAGCAACTTTAAATTTTTCTCTATAAATTCTACCTGATCAAGAACATCAAGCTCGTCAGCCAGGGCATTTTCAAGCGGCTGGTTATATAAAATACAGCAGTTTCTTGTCATTGGATTATCTTATGCCGTTTTAAGCATGATCTCATAATCATTTCAATAAGAGACTGATAGTTCACACCGGCCATAGATGAAAGTATAGGAAGGTCTGAATGAACAGGATGCAGGCCTGCAAGGGGGTTTACCTCAATGAAACATATTCTTCCGGTCCGGTCAGCCTTAACATCAACACGTCCTGCATCAACTCCCCCAAGTGCTTTCCATACATCAATCGCAACTTTTTTGCATTCCTCTGCAATTTCACCATCCATGGGGATGTATCTGCAGAATTCCTGGTAGTTCTCCTTGAGTTCAACAGAGTAGGGAAGATTATCCCTGCATTGTATTTCCATGCCCCCTATAACTGTTGACTCAGGTCCAGATCCAATGATGCCTATCGTAAACTCTCTTCCGGGCAGGTATTCCTCAAGAAGCATCGGTTGACTGTACTTTTCAAGCAGTGCCTCTGTCATGTGATAAAGTTCTTCCTGGTCATTAATGACATTCTTTTCAGTTATTCCCTTTCCCGTACCTTCAGAAACAGGTTTCATGAAAAGCGGGTAATTCAACCTGCAATCCTTTATATCAGTCAGATCCGACACAAGCATCCCGGGGCTTACTGGGATTCCGGCAGATGATACTATTACCCTTGTCAGGTATTTATTAAGGCAGATTCCCATTATTACCGGACCGCTGAATACATAGGGTATACGATACTGATCGAGAATAGCCGGAACGACTGATTCCCTTCCGTCTCCGTATAATCCTTCAGCGATGTTAAAAACCAGATCCCATCTGCGACCTGCTGCCAAAGCTTCAATGAGCTGAAAACAGTTGCCTGTCTGTTCAGTTTCAAACCCCATCTTTCTAAGGGCTTCGTCGATTGCATCAACTGTTTCCTGCTTGTCAAATTCCGCAGTATCCTCCATAGAATATCCCCGGTCAAGATACCATGACCGTAAGTCATACGTCAAACCAATTTTCATCCCACTTTCTATTTCTCAGGATACTCGCAAATGTCACCTTTATAATTCCGTAGTACTATTCGTTCCTTGTTGTGCTCCACAACATAATCCGGAAGAAGAGGTATTTTGCCTCCTCCGCCAGGGGCATCAATAACGAATGTAGGCACTGCATAACCGCTGGTGTAACCTCTGAGCCCCTTTATAATCTCAAGACCTTTCTTTACTGTGGTCCTGAAATGTCCAGAACCCGGGATAAGATCACACTGATAAAGGTAATAAGGCCTTACACGTATTTTAAGTAATCTGTGCATGAGTTCCTTCATGGTCGGAACGTTATCATTGATGCCTTTAAGCAGGACCGTCTGGCTTCCCATAGGGAAACCTCCATCGGCCAGTTTATTGCAGGCTTTTGCACATTCCTCGGTTATCTCAGACGGGTGGGAAAAATGAAGGCTTAAAAACAACGGATGGTATTTTCTCAATACAGCTATCAGATTGTCGGTTATTCTCTGTGGTAATACAACAGGCACTCTTGTGCCTATCCTTATTATTTCAACATGTTCAATGCTGCGTATGTTGGAAAGAATATAGTCAAGCCTCTCATCGCTTAGGGTAAGCGGATCTCCTCCGCTGATAAGTACATCTCTTATCTCCTTATGCTCTGATATGTAACGAAATGCCCTTTCATAATCATTTTTGCCCAGGTTATCGAGTTTGCCTACTGAATGTGACCTTGTGCAGTATCTGCAATAATTTGAACACACCTGCGTGACAGTAAATAACACTCTGTCGGGATAACGGTGAACAATTCCCTTAACCGGCGAAAACATTTTTTCGTGGAGCGGGTCAGATTTTTCACCTGGCATCTCAAGCAGTTCCTCAACCACTGGGATCACATTTCGGCGAAGTGGATCAGCCGGCTTAGAATCATAAATCAATGATGCAAAGTACGGTGTAATCCTGAGAGGAAGTCGTCCTTTAAGATTGTTCAGGGCAATCAATTCTTTTTCTGTCAGCTTCATGATTTTCTTAAGATCATCAATGCCTGTAAAAGCATTGCGAAGCTGCCATTTCCAATCATTCCAGGATTCTAAAGTCGTTAGGGGGAAGTAGCGGTTTATGAACTCCGAACTTCGGTTGCTAACTAACTGATTTGGGATTGCATTTTGCGAAAAAAACATGGTTTTCGCACCAGGCTCTTCATCTGAAGAGCAACCCACGAGGCGGCCCTCTCCGCGGAGGGCAACAACCTCATTATTGTTAGCGTTCATAAGGGTCGATGAAATAATTCACCTTTTGTTTTAATTTTTCTGTTTGTTAAATTAAGTTTTGGTTAATATAAAAACGGGACGAAAATATACATTCTGATAATATGTTGTACCATTGTGTACCCGGAAATATCAACATCATTTTCATTTTATCAACACGGATTCCTGCCGTTCTTTTTACCTTTACATCCATGTAATTTTCAATCAGTTACTTAATCAATAAATTAGGTCTTCTTCAGGGAAAAAAATCTGCCAATATTATTTTTCATGAACCTTTTTTTTGATTTCCTATTAACTCTCAAATGCTTAAAATATTTCATTTTTTATTTGAAACATGACATTTACAATAATAATGCCAGACTTATAACAGGCATGGCAATATAGATGAAAAGCATGCCTGTCTGCCTGGTTTCCGTTAAAACTGACAAGTTGTTAGGTAATTTGTTCACAGACAGGCAGGAGCAAAATGGTATGATTTAATTATCATGGAATGAAAATCTTGCCCACTTTTAATATAACACCATCTGAAAGTGTGACGATATATAAACCTGAGGGATATAGTCCAATATCAAAAGCAGGATAATTATCAATTATATCCCGTGCAGCAAGAAGAGAGCCATTAAGATTATACAGGCTCAGTCTGCATCTGGTATGATCACCTTCCGGAAGGGCAACCCTTAATTCGTTGCTTCTTATAAACAGAACCAGTGGTTCATAATTCCCGATCCTTATGTCAATAGAGCTTTTCACTCCCGATCCGTCAGTTGCTTCAGCTATAACTTTTACAACGCCTTCATCAATTGCCGTAACCAGCCCTGATGAACTAATTACAGCTTTTCCCGTTAAATTCTCAACGGTCCAGTCTATGCTTTTGGAAGAAGCTGCCTGGGGAGTAATTCTAGCTGACAGCTGCAGTGTGCCCGGCAGGTCAGGAATCACATTTGACCCGGTTGACGTGGTTATGGTTATATTCTCCACTGGCACTTCCTGTCCTGAAATTGTGACAACAAGGGTGCCGTAAACACCTGATCCGTCATTGGCATCTGCCCTGACTGTAACGGTTCCGTTGGCAATGGCTGTGAGAAGACCTGATGAATTAATGATTGCTTTTCCTGATCCCGGGAAGACTGACCATTTTACAGATTTATTATCAGCATTGGCAGGTACTATGGAAGCATTCATCTGAAGGGTGCCTTGATACGAGTTTATTGAAGAAGATCCACCTGAGCCGCTTACGGTAATGCCGGTAACAGTAACAGAGCCAGAAGTTCCTGTCCATCCTGCAAGTCTGGCCCAGAGCCACCAGGCTGCATATGCCTTCAGGTTGCCATTTAAAGGTTGAGAATGTGAAGGATCACAATCGTACCAGTCAATGTTGAGAGTGTGGGAATTCTGCCATTCAATAGCCCAGTTCCTGTCCCTGCTGCCATTCCCGTCACTGTCATAATCACAATTGTCATTGGCAGCCTTGTTTAGGAAATAGTCGCCGTCAGGATTATAGGATTCAATATCCGCAAAATCATACAGAATTTTCCCGTTTCTTCTGCAGTAATCCCTGATCTGTTCATTGCGCTGATTGAGATTTCCATTTATACCTGTGCCGTCAAGATGGCCTGTCATGTAAACAAACTTCACATCCGGATAATCTTCTTCAAGATCCGACATTAGTGCCAGGTATGTATTGATATTTGATTCTGTGGCATCACTGACCTGTCCGCACCAGGACCACATAACAACATTTATATTGTTGTTTTCATCATTGTCAAGATATGTTCTGGTGGATGCGGCCCACGAAGTCCAGTCTGGCGAACCAAGGTCGCTGCTGCCAGTAATTCCATGATCATCAATATCCAAGGCTCCGTCTGAACCTCCGTCATTCCATGAATAGATGCTTCCCTTCCATTTATAGAGCCCGGTCATTCCATCAATAATCTGGCTTCCATGTGAAGTGTGCTCGTAGGCTATGTGCAATTTTGATTTCGCCTCGTTTATCCACTCCACCGGGATGTCAGCCAGCATGGCTGTACTGTGATCAATTATGATCTGGCTGTATTGATTAAGAGTAAAATGGAGAAAAACAAATATGATCAGTATCTTCTTCATGTATCATTTCAAAATAGTCAGATAACTCAATATTAGCATGTTAAAAACTATTTATGCTAATTTTTTTGATCCATTCCTTCTATCCGGAAGCTCCGGATTTTAAGGCCCCAAATTTATCAATTTTATTAAAAACAATTATTAAAAATGACAAATTTCGTTTTTTGAGACGTTAAGTATGATTAAAGAAAATATCTGACCCACACAAATGTTCTCAATGATAGTTGTGATATATGATTGTTTTAAAGGCTTTTAGTCATTATCTCCCAGACTCTCTCTTGATTTTTTGACATAGCTTCTCCTCCGTTTTCTATCAAGTCGCTCCTCTATAGATTTACGGGTTGGTTGTGTTGGTTTTCTAGGTTTCTTTTCAGTAAGAATAGTACATAGAAGCTGAAAAAGCTTTTCCACTGCATGGTTTCTGTTTCTTAACTGTGAGCGTTCAGACTGGGATTTTACTATCAGATCACCTTCTGTGCTAATACGATGCTTAAGTTTTGAATAGAGAATACTTTTTTCATATTCAGAAAAAGCATCCGAGTCCATGATGTTGAATCTCAGCTCCACCCGGGTATTCAGCTTGTTGACGTTCTGACCACCCGGGCCACTGCTTCGCGATGCATAAAATCTTATCTCGGATTCAGGAATTCTTTTTTTAAGCTCCTCAACTGTCATCTGATAAAAATGACCGGTTTAGTCTTCTGAAAACTCAAAATTGTAATCCCCTGACCCAGATTTAAATACAAGATTATTGTCCGATATCCTGATATCAGAAAAACCAGCTGTATCAAGCGATCTTCCCTTCTCGGTTACCTTCTCCAGAGATGAAACCGGTAGGACTACTGTTGCTGTAGTATTAGCGGGAATCCTTATCTTAACGAAGACCTTGCCGTCTTTTCTTTCCCATCCTGATTCAATCGTGCCATACAATGATTCAAAAGATGCATGTGCCCGATCCAATTTTTTCGTCGGGTGCGGTTGAATCAGCAATTGCCTGTAACCGGGACTGGCTGCTTCAAGTCCGGCAGACACTCTGTACATCCAGTCTCCGATGGCACCATAAGCATAATGGTTGAAGGAATTCATTCCCGGGTCCTGGAAAGTGCTGTCTGGCTTTTGCCCATCCCAGCGCTCCCAGATTGTTGTTGCACCCATTTTTACAGGATACAACCATGATGGATAGGTTTCTTGCAGCAAGAGGTCATATGCAACGTCGGTATAGCCAAACCTTGTCAGAACATGGCAAAGATATGGAGTACCGAGGAATCCTGATGAGATATGATTGTTCCTGCTTTTAATATCCGCAACAAGAAAACCGGCAGCCTTCTGCCGCAAGCTTTCGGGCAGGAGATCAAACATAAGTGCAAGCACATATGATGTCTGGGAATTGGTTCCGACCCTGCCGGCCGGTGTAACGTACTCATGGTTAAATGCTGTCTTTATTTTGGCAACAAGATCGTTGTAGAATATCTCATCTTCTGTTTTCCCAAGTTCCCTTGCTGCTTTTGCCAGTAATTGAGCTGAATAGGCATAAAAAGCAGTAGCAATAAAATCATGCTCGGTATATCCATCAGGTTCCGGATGATTGTTAACAGGGGGATGATAGAACAGCCAGTCACCGTATACACTTCCTCCCTTCCATACAAATGAATCGCCAGCTTTATTTCTTATATACTCGACCCATGCTTTCATTCCCGGGTACTGTTTCTCCAGAAGCCTTTTATCACCATAGACAGTGTACATAGTCCATGGAGCTATGACTACAACATCTCCCCATCCAGCTGAAGTTGATATGTTCACAGATCCCTGTGGATTAAGTACATCGGGTACTACATGAGGCACCTCTCCGCCTGGTCTTTGATCTGCCAGGACATCCTTAAGCCATTTGGTGAAGAAGGGAGCAACATCAAAGTTAAAAGCAGCAGTCCGGCAGAAAGCCTGGGCATCGCCTGTCCAGCCAAGCCTTTCGTCACGCTGGGGACAATCAGTCGGAACGTCCACAAAGTTACCCTTTTGTCCCCATACAATATTGTGCTGCAACTGATTGAGAAGAGGTTCCGAACTCTCGAAATTCCCTGTCTTTTTCATGTCGGAATGCACCACAATACCCGTGATATTATCGGGAGTAAGCTCCCCGGGAAATCCTTCTACCTTTACAAATCTGAAACCCATGAAAGTAAATCTGGGCTCGTATTCTTCTGTACCAACACCAGCCAGGGTATACTTCAGCTCGCATTTAGCCGATCTCAGGTTTGTTGTATAGAATTCACCATATTTGTCAAGCACTTCTGCATGATGTAGTAGGATAGTTGATCCTTTTTCGCCGCTTACTTTCAGTCTTATCCATCCAACCATATTCTGACCCATATCAGCTACAAGATCCCCCTTTGGAGTTCTGAATATTCTTACAGGTTTTATTTCGCCGGTTTTGCGTATGGGCGATCCCTCTGAAGCTATGAGGTTGTCATAAGGGTAGTTGCCTGTCATCACGTTCTGCCATTTGCTGTCATCATACCCGGGCTGGTTCCATCCGGTAAGTTTTTTTCGCGCATCGTAGGTTTCACCATTATATATATCGTTCATTCTAATGGCACCATCCACAATTCCTTTCCAGGAGCCATCAGTCATAACAGTGTATTCACTCCCGTCTGCTAAAGTTATTCTCATCTGCATCAGCAAACCAAGCCTTTTGCCGTATATGGCAAAATTATCACCCCATGCGAGAGTTCCCCGGTACCATCCGTCACCCAGCACTGCTCCCACACAATTAGGTCCGCTTTTAAGCATGGAAGTTACGTCATAAACCCTGTATTGCAGTCTTTTTCCATAAGATGTCCATCCTGGAGTAAGAACTTCATCACCTGCTTTCCTGCCGTTGATATATAGTTCGAAAAACCCATGCGAAGTAACATAAACCCTAGCTTTCAATACACTACGGGCAAGGGAGAACTCTTTCCGGAAATGCGGCGAGGGTGCATATCGAAGAGTGTCGGCCTCAAGCTCTATCCACTTTGCCTTCCATCCTGCAGGATTCATCAAACCTGTTTCCCAGTATGATATCCTGCTCCATCCCGATGCCTTGCCCTTATTGTCCCAGATGCGGACCTGCCAGTAATACCTTTTTCCAGGAACAAGTTGTTTCCCTTCATAGGTTACAAGTGTTGATTCACCGGAAGATACTTTTCCTGTTTTCCATACTGTCCCGGATGAGGAGAACTTCTGGTCAGTTGCAACCCGTATCGAATATGCTGACTGTAAAACGTCAGAACCCTCGGCCTTGATCTTCCATGAAAGCCTGGGCTGAGGAGTGTCTACTCCCAGAGGCTCAGTTTTATATTCACAGGACAGATCGTAAACAGCAAGTTCCTGTGGAAACGCTGTAAAAGGCAAAAACAGAAGAAATGTAAAAAACTTTAACAGTTTCATAGGATCATTCTTTTATTAAGTTGAATTCGAAACTTGAAAATTATCTATTTTTAATGGATTTCTACAGGTTAAAATGACTATTTTTATGATTTTCATAAAAGTACTTAATTTCATACTTTTCTTAATATGGATCCGATTGCGGGGATTTTCCTCATTGCTTTAGGCAGTATTGGTGCTGCAAGTTTCTATGTACCCTTCAAGAAGGTCAGGGAATGGTCATGGGAATCTTACTGGATAATGCAGGGTGTTGCAGCATGGCTTATAGCTCCGTGGCTGTTTGCTCTGATATTTGTTCCCAGGGGTGAGCTTATGCCAATTATCAGCGAATCGCCATCATCTGCCAAGCTTATGGCGATGTTTTTCGGCATTCTCTGGGGATTTGGTGGGCTTACTTTCGGATTAAGCATCCGCTATCTCGGAGTCGCACTTGGCCAAAGCATAGCCCTGGGCCTTTGTGCAGCATTCGGCACACTGATTCCTCCCATAATTGCAGGGGATAACCTGTTCACCACAAAGGCCGGTATCCTTACACTTGCCGGAGTAGCGCTTACTGTAGCCGGAATCGCAGTTATAGGTTATGCAGGCTCGCTGAAAACAAAACAGATGACCAGAGAGGAACAGCAAGCCGCCGTCAAGGAATTTGCCCTTAAAAAAGGGATATTAATAGCGATCTTTGCAGGAATAATGAGTGCCTGTTTTAATTTCGGCTTCGAGGCAGGAAAACCTATTGAATCTGTGGCGCTTGCACATGGGACTAATCCGCTGTTCCAGAAAAACCCGACGATGATATTCATACTCCTTGGCGGTTTCATAACAAACCTGTTCTATTGCGGATATCTTAACATCAGGAATAAAACATACCGCGACTATTTCTCTGTGTCAGGGAATATTCTTATCAATAATCTTATGTTTACTTTTCTGGCCGGGCTCCTTTGGTTCCTTCAGTTTCATTTCTTTGGTATGGGTTCAAGCAAGCTGCCTGCCGGCATGGCTGTTTTCGGATGGAGCATCCTTATGGCGCTTAATATAGCGATCAGCAATATCTGGGGTATCCTTCTCAGGGAATGGAAAGGGGTTAGCCGGAAAACGATGTTCGTCCTTATCGCAGGTATCGCAATTCTGATATTTTCTGCATTTATTGTCAAATTAGGATAAAAAAAATTAATGAAAAGACTTGGCTTCAAAATGAAATTGTTTCCCGGTTTCAGGGATGAATACAGGCGAAGGCATGATGAAATCTGGCCTGAACTTATAAAAATGCTTAAAGATCAAGGCGTTGGCAACTACTCAATATTTTATGACGAGGAAACCAATATTCTTTTTGCATATCAGGAACAATCAGGAGAAAGTTCCTCACAGGACCTGGGGCATACCGAGATTGTAAAAAAATGGTGGAAATACATGTCCGACATTATGGAAACGAATCCCGATCATTCCCCTGTGACAATACCGCTGGAACAGGTGTTTTATCTTGAATGATCCAGGTATCAGAAACTTGACTATTAATGTTTTAATAAAATATTACCATGAAAAAAGACATCATAAAGAAATCATATCAGCTTGCCAGGGAGCAGTACGCTGAGCTTGGCGTGGATACTGAAAAAGTAATTTCGGAAATGGCAAAAGTGGTCATCAGCCTTCACTGCTGGCAAACCGATGATGTTGGAGGTTTTGAAAGGGAAGGTGCTGAGCTTGGCGGAGGAGGCATACAGGCAACCGGCAATTTTCCTGGCAAAGCTAAAACAATCAAGCAGATGAGGGATGATCTTGACAAGGTCATGTCACTGCTTCCAGGTAAGCAGCGGCTAAACCTTCATGCTATATATGGTGAATTTGACGGAAAAAAGGTTGAAAGGGATGAAATAGAGATAAAGCATTTCCAGGGTTGGATCAACTGGGCAAAAAAGAGAAAGATCGGGCTTGATTTCAATTGTACCTGTTTCTCTCATCCCCTTGCAGATGATGGTTTTACCCTGTCTAGCAAAAATCCGAAGGTCAGAAAGTTCTGGATCGAACACACTAAAAGATGCCGGGAAATATCTGCCGAAATGGGAAAACAGCTTGGAACACCATGCGTTCATAATATATGGATCCCCGACGGATCAAAAGATATTCCCGTTGACAGGTATGGTCTCAGAAAAGTTCTCAAAAAGTCACTTGATGAAATATTCTCAGTTAAGTATCCAAAAAAATATCTCAAGGATTCGGTAGAAAGCAAGCTTTTTGGCATAGGATCAGAATCAATGGTGGTAGGATCCCATGACTTCTACATTGGATATGCCGTGAAAAACAATATCTTGATAACACTTGATAACGGCCATTTTCATCCTACAGAACAGGTTGGAGACAAGATATCTTCAATCCTTCTATACATTGATGAATTGCTGCTTCATCTGACAAGAGGTGTGAGATGGGATAGCGACCACGTGGTTACATTCAATGATGAACTCCTCCTTATTGCCCAGGAAATAGTCAGGGCCAAGGCTCTTGCAAGAGTCAATATAGGGTTGGATTACTTTGATGCAAGCCTTAACAGGATTGGTGCATATGTCATCGGAGTCAGAGCTGCCCAGATGGCTTTCATGTTTGCCCTTTTGGAACCTCTTCAGACACTCATAGGCTTCGAAGAAAAAGGACAGAATTTTGAACGGCTTTCACTGTTGGAAATAATGAAAACAAAACCATACGGAGCAGTATGGGACTATTACTGCCTGATCAACGATGTTCCTGTCGGCCAGGATTATATCGACGAGATACGAAAATATGAAAAGGATGTCCTCCTGAAAAGATAGAAACTCCAAATATCAGATCGCTCATCAAGCCTTTCGATAAATGAAAGAAAAAGTCATAGCAGTTTTTGACGTAGGAAAGACAAATAAGAAGATTGTCTTGTTCAATCAAAATCTTGAACTTATTGAAGAGGCGGAGGAGAAGTTTCCCGAGATAATGGATGATGAGGGTTTCCCGTGTGACAATATTGAACTGATCGAAAACTGGATCAAAGATTCGGTTGAACGGATGGCAGTATCAAGCAAGTACGAGTTAACGGCTGTGAATTTTGCCACATACGGGGCCACCCTGGCATATCTGAATGAATCCGGCTCAAGAATTACCCCAATCTATAATTACCTCAAACCTCTTGATGAAAAAATCCCGGAAAGACTATACAGGAGATACGGGGGACAGGATGAATTTTGTCGAAGGACTGCTTCACCTGCCCTCGGAATGCTTAATTCGGGTATACAGATCCTCAGGCTGAAGATTACCAGACCTGACACCTTTTCAAGAGTAACAAATATCCTGCATTTTCCGCAGTATCTATCATACCGGCTGACAGGAAAAATGTTTTCCGAACATACATCAATAGGATGCCATACAGCGCTTTGGGATTTTGACAATATGGAATATCACCCATGGTTAAAAAACGAACAAATTATACTTCCTGAACCGGTTACTGTTGAGACAACTGAAGATATTTCAATAAGAGGCAAAAAGATTAAAGCAGGAATAGGATTGCATGACAGCTCCGCATCACTGGCCCCGTACTTTTCAGGAAACAGGGGAAAATTTCTTCTTGTATCAACCGGAACATGGTGCATAAATATGAATCCTTTTAATTCCGAAAGACTTACTACGGAGCAACTCGACAGAGACTGTCTGTGCTATATGAGCGTGACCAAACAGCCCGTCAAGTCTTCCAGGTTGTTCCTCGGCAACATGCACGAAACAGGAGTAAAAATGATCGATGACCATTTCAGAACAAGCACTGACTACTTCCGGAAAATAAAATATGACTCTGAAATGGCAGAAATGCTGAGGAAAAGGTATAGCGGCGACAGAAGAGCTTTCTTTAAAAGCGGTCCCGAGTCGAGAGAATTCAAGGATAGGATAGACCTGTACGACTTCAGATCATTTGAAGAGGCATACCATCAATTGATGATGGAACTTGGAGATCTGGCAATTGAGGCTATTAAACTTGTAATTCCTGAAAACGATGACATTGAAAATATTTATATAACCGGCGGATTCTCCAAAAACTCAATTTTCAGGAAGTTAGTTTCGGCCGCATTCCCGACGAAAAGGGTTTACACCTCAGTGATCAATAACGGTACAGCTCTTGGTGCCGCTCTTGTCACACTGTATTCCATCAATCAAATCCGGCTTTCACCGGATCTGGGACTCACCGAGTGCTGATTTTCATATCTGGAACCTAAGCTAAATAGTTGGAATGATCTCCGAACATAACCCGGATAGCCTGACCCCTGATATTATCTCCGCCCTGAATACCTATTCTCCTATACCGTTGTACAAAATGAGCAAGGTCGGATTGATGAACAGAGTGGATATCAAGTATGTATTTCCATCAGGAAAACTGCCTTCTATTATGAGATCACTTTCCAATATGTATCAGATAATGGATATAGATGATCAGAGGTTTTTTCCATATAAGACCATTTACCTCGATTCCTCCGACAAAAGTTTTTACCGCCAGCATTTAACAGGCAAATACGACAGGTACAAAATCAGATTCAGGGAATATATGCTTTCGGGTGTCTCATACCTTGAGATCAAAAAGAAAAGCAATAAGGGAAGAACCATAAAAAACAGGATAGCCAATATTTATGATCCTGCTTCATTTGACGATTCAGCGTATTCATTCGTAAGGAAATACACACCATACGACCTGTCTGGTCTCGAACCAAGTCTCATAACAGGTTTCAGCAGGATCACCCTTGTAAACCTGCCTGAAAATGAACGAATCACATTTGACTATAACCTGTCCTTTTCTGATTTTGACAACAAAAAAGTTGAAATACCCTCACTTACAATAGCAGAATTAAAAAAAGAAAGCTATTCAATGCAGTCCCGCTTTTGCTGTCTTATGAAAAGAATCGGCATAAGACCTGCCGGATTCAGTAAATATTGTGTCGGACAAGCGATATTGCACAATGCCCCAAGACAGAATCTTCTTAAACCTAAATTATTACTTATCAATAAAATCAGTAATGAATATAACAGATCTTACAACATCTGATCTCTTGATGACATCAGGTCTATCAACTGCATTTCAGCAGGGATTCATCAGCCTGTTTTCGCGATTTGTACTCAATTTTATAGTAGTAATGATCCTTGCACGGTGGCTTTATTATACATCAGCCAAACGCAAAGACTTCCTGTTTACTTATATAATGGTTTCCAGTATCGTCTTTCTGCTGTGCTACATGCTTGAAAGTGTAACCTTACAGCTGGGATTTGCGCTCGGCCTGTTTGCAATTTTCGGAATATTGAGATACAGAACCGATACAATACCAATTAAAGAAATGACATACCTGTTCGTTATTATTGGAATATCGGTCATAAATTCCCTTACAGCAGGCAACAAGGACATCGGAACAGTTATTACGGCTAATATGCTGATAATCATTATTACTATCGCTCTGGAAAAGATCTGGCTACTGAAGAATGAGTCATCAAAACTGGTACTTTATGAAAAGATCAGCCTGATTGCACCTGAACACAGGGAAGAGCTTATTGACGACCTGCAAAAAAGGACGGGCATAAAGAAGATAAACAGGATTGAGATAGGTAAAGTAAACTTATTACGTGATACCTGCGAAATAACAGTATTTTATGACGTTCTTAATCCCGAATCGGGTCAGGCTTTTGATACCTTCAATAGTAATGATGATTAAATTATCATTGTTCGTATATGATAAAAAAAATAGTTTTCATATTTTACCTGTCAGTTTCTGCCATTAATGTGTTTCCACAGGAAAAAGACTTTGGGATCTGGTATAATATTGAGGCGGAAAAAGAGATTGTAAATGATCTTAAATTCTCCCTGGCCGGGGCTTTACGCACTTTCAGCAATGCTTCCAAAACCGAAGAGTATTTCATTGAGTGCGAATTGGATTACAAAATCAACAAGCACCTCTCATTGGCAGGTAATTACAGATTTAATAAGAACATCGAAGATAATGACAAATACTATCCGAGGCACAGATGGGCTGCTGATTTCAACGTTTCACACGATATTGGCCGGTTTGACCTGTCGGGAAGATTCAGGCTTCAGCAGCGAAATAAAACATATTTCGAGGACAAGGAAGATAAGATTCCCGATGTGCATGCCCGGTTCCGTCTGAAAGCTGTATGGAAAACTCCGGATTTTCCAATTAATCCCTACACCTCCCTGGAATTCTACTATCCTCTTAACAAGGAATACGAAAGAGACGTTGAGAAAAAGCGATTTATCGCCGGGATGGAATACAAGATTTCACGACATCACTTCATCGAAGTTGAATATATGCGACAGCGGGATTACAGGCCTGTTTTTGCAGATGACGATATAATTGGGCTAACCTACCTTTTTGAATTCTAAGCATTCAGGCTGCCGTGCGCAATCATGCCAAATCAGCCTGAAACGAAGAAGAATCGGGAAGGAAATCAATCTTTTACTAAACTATAACACCGGGATCTTCATAACCGGAACGAAAATGTAGTTAAAACAAGACTGCATTTCACGGAACACATGTTGTTCCTATTCTCGTCTAAGGTCTTTTATAAGTGATTTCTGTCTTATGCTCCTGACTGCTATTGAAAGCGATAACAATCCTGTTATAAAAACAAGTATTACATTAATTATTAGCACTTTCCATGGCACTCCGGAAGCTGACCCAAGAGAAGGCAGAGTAGCGATAAAAGCTGCAGGTACTCCTGCGGCAATTCCTGAGATCAGAATCCTGACCTGCTCGCCTGAAATTAATTTTCTGATACTGTAAATGTTGAAGCCGGAGGCCAGCATAAAGGCAAAATCCCGTTTCCTCTGGTTATAGTTCCGAAGCAGTACGAAACCAAGCCCTGCTACCCCCATTATTAAGCCAATTCCTCCCAGAATTGAAAATACAGTTAAATATGTGTTTGTAACCTTGAAAAAGGATGCCATTCTTACAGCTGTTTCCTCGGTCTGAATACCGTGGCCTGAAAACCTGTCGATCATTACCTCCCTGTAAAGATCAATCATTTCGGGATTACCATCTGCAAGAAAAATATGACTTCCCGATATTGAAGGAAAGTACCGGTTGAAGTTTTCAAATCCTATAATTATGTTTCCCTGGAATATGGATGATTTCAAACCGGCAGCAATAACAATTCTCAGTGGCTCGCCATTTTCCGACCGGACAATCAGTGTGTCGCCTGTTTTGATTTTCAGACCCCACTGTAGAACTGTCTGATCAGCTATACCAAAGATTGTGTTATTATTGCCAGGTAAATTAAGTGATGCCCAGGGGTTGTCTGGTTTCAGGTTTCTCATTACGGAGGCGAATGAGAATGAGCCCCTTTCAATGAATTTATCAGGATTGATGCCAAGCAACGGGGGAGAAGTTACATTATTAAGGTTCAGGCAACTGGCATCGTCGCCTGGCAAAAGTTTTACATGAACAAATTCGAGTTCTTCCAGGCCGCTTTCATTCAACGCAAATTCACTCCTGCCGGCATCGCTGTTAAGATCATCCATTACCGGCACAGTTACAGTGTTCCAGAGCAAATAACCTCCGGTACCTCCCGACTCTTCCAGCGACTGCCCGGTAATGGCAAGCCTGTTTAATCCTGTTACCATTATTGCAAATATGCCTGCAGCAATGAACACTACTGGTATAATGGCATTTGACGGGAAGAAGGAGTAATAGAAACCTGAGAGCGCACGCAAAGGCGGATTCCTAAAGGTATTAAAATCAGACCGTCTGAAATTTATATATCCTGACAACATGACAATTGAAATCAGCATCAATGCTCCGCCTGCGAAAGATAGCAACATTGCCTTGCCCGGAAAGAATGACGACATGATAGCCAGCATTATTGAAAGCATCAGTGCCAAAGAAGAAAAAATAAGATGCTTTTTCCCTGAAGGAAGCCTGAAAGAACCCGTTTTTGGTTTTCTCAGATCCCTGAGAAAACGTCTTCTTTTTAGATTAAGAATAACCAGTGAAGTAATGATGGTTGTAATAAATCCAACAGCTAATGGCCAGAATCCCATTGCGGTAATTATAGTATCAGTCTGAACAGTGTCATGCCATACCGTATTAAGGGCTTGAATAATTATCTTATTAAAGGCTATCCCTGCAAAAATACCTGCAGCGGCGCCTGCCGATGCTACAAATACTGATTCAGTAAACAGCATCCTGCCAATCCAGCTGTCAGTAAATCCCAGTGAGGAAAGCGTCCTGACATGATCTTTCCTTGTTTCAAGGAACGCAGAAACCACAAGAACCAGAAGTATGACTGCTGAGAGTATGATGAAAAACCCCAGACTTAAAAAGAGAGTGCTGAAATCAGTTCCTTTGACGGCAGCCCGTATTGATTCTCCTGAAACATCTGTTACTGTAAATCCCGTCTTCTCAGGATCCAATGAACCAGTTAGTTTTGAAATAATATCTTCTTCACTGATTCCGGCTGGAAACCTGAGTGAGGTTACAGGACCGTAATTACTGCCCCATAGTTCGGACGCCTTCTTATAACTTATGAATGCCTTGGGTGTCCCTTTATAAGTATTCCAGTAGTCTTCATCCTTTTCTCTTATCAGGTTAAGGTCAACAGGAACTCCAGCATCCCACTCAGAACAGGACTCCTTTCCCGAAATACCTGCAAATTCTGGCATTAGAGACGGATCGGACAATCTGCTTCCCATTCCGGCAATCCCGCTTACAATGAATTGCCCCGATCTGATTGTCATTCTGTTGGCGATGTCGGGTGAATACCATCTTATTTCGATTGTATCGCCTGTTTTTGCACCAAGATCTGCTGCAAGCCATTGATTGATTAATATACTGTCTCCGGCAGGCATGTCCTTATAAAGTGAATTTGGCAATCCCGAAACAAATGAATAGGGAGTCATTGCGGTACCTTTGATGAACATGTTTCCCAGGTATGTTAAAACCGGGGAAGCTGAAGGGATAACTTTTGTTATACCGTCAACAATGTTCTGGTCTATGAAGACCCTGCCTGATATTATTTCGCTTGTACCGTCTCTTTCTGAGTGTCTGATCTTCAGCCCGATATCGCCTGGCGTCAGGCTCTCTCCAAGCACCGATAGTACCTGACTTGCAGTTATTGAACTCTTCCTTTCAATCAACATCCGGTTTGACTCAGGTACACTACCATCAATATCAGCAATATCACTTCTGTTTATAAACAGATTCAACGGTTTTATCTGACTTATAGAAAGAGAAAAATCACCCAGATCCTCAGTAGACAGTACTCCTTTTACAGTCATCACTGCAGATTCGGAATTTTTTCTGCCAGGCGAAAATGGTGCATCTGAAGGTATTTCTGAAATCGCAGGGTATCTCACAATGATTTCATCTCCCTCCTTAACTCCAAGTAATTCTGCAAGTTTCCAGTTGATAAGGACCATTCCTTGATTCAATTCTGCATTTTCTTTTCCATGAAATGCAAAAAAAACTGAATCAACAGCTATGATATTGACTCCGCTTGCACCCGGGCCTTCCCCAAACCTCTGGCAATATCCGTTTATTTCAAGGATAGAGGCCGTCTTTATTCCAGCATTTTTCTGTATTCTGTCAGCCAGGCTGTGATTGAAATATCTTGGTCCGGTGCTGATAACCAACCCGGTATTGCCAAGTTTCTCGGCTGATGTCTTCCTGAGACTCATACGCACTGATTTACCAGTCAGGAGGGATCCGGTTATCACTGCAGATAAAAGCATGATGATCAATACCTGGTAAATTGTGGAATGTTTCTGGAATGACAGCGATTTCAGGGCAAGATATCCGGGACTTTTTCTCATATCAGTTTTCGGATCTGATGAAATACATTAATTTGTCAATGTGTAGCCGCAAGTCTTCCATTAACAAGTTCAAATTGATACTTCATTTTTGCGGACAGCTCATTTGAGTGTGTTGCGACAATAAGCGTCACACCCGATTCATTATTGATTTCCACAAGAAGATCTGCAAGCATTCCGGAATTCATTTTATCAAGCGATCCGGTAGGTTCATCAGCAAGAATCAGCGAAGGATTATTCACCAGCGACCTGACCAATGTTGCACGCTGAGCTTCTCCTCCTGAAACCTGGAAGGGATACTTCTTCGCAATATCCTGAATACCTGTTTTTTCCATTAATGAATCTGCCTTTTTGGTTCTTTCTTTGAAGTCCATGTCCGAGAGGTTTGAGGCAAGCAGTGGCAATAGAATGTTTTCCCTGATAGTGAGATAGGGAAGAAGCAGATGATCCTGAAAAATGAATCCGATGTTTTTATTCCTGTATTGTGCAGATTCATCGCTGGTATAACCAAGCAGGGAACGCCCCCGGAAAATTATATCACCACTGTCTGGCTTGTCGAGCAGACCAAGAATGTTCAGCAGAGTCGTTTTCCCTGATCCCGAGGGCCCCATGACTGAAATCGAATCACCCTCCTTAACACTGAGATTAAGGTTATCGAGAACAATCCCTCTCTGCAAAAAAGCTTTCTTAATACCTATGGCTTCAAGCATATCCGGTTATAAATTTTTAATTTCTGATAATCTGTTATTTCAATGAGAAGTAAATATCTGACAGCGCTTTAGACATTTTTTCAACAGAGTAAATTTCTCTGACGGCAGATGCTCCATCCCTGCCAGACCTCAGCATGCTTTCTTTATCTTTCAGAAAACCGTTTATTGACACGGATAGTGCTTCCACTGTATCGGGTGAATATGTAATGCCACCCCTGGTTTTCTCAATAATCTCGCTGAATGCCCCTGTTTCTGGCTGTACAACGGGAATGCCTGCAGCATTGGCTTCCAGAATGTAAAGTCCGTATCCGTCATGCTTCCTCACAGGAACACTCATAAGGTCTATGTTTTTAAAAAACTCCTGCTTCTCCTTGCCCTGGAATTCATGGTATAATTTCACGTAACTGCCATAACCATGATTTCTGATCTTGCGGATCTGCTCTTTTATAAAAGGCTTGTCATCACTCGTATAACCACCGCATATATGAAGTGAAAGTTCAGGTACTGAATTCTCCGATTTCAATTTAATGAACGCGTCAACAATTTTATCAAAACCGTTCATATGACTGACCCTTGAAAAATATCCTATTGAAGGGGCATGACTATTTCCGCTTCTTTGGACATTAGGCTCTGCATCAATTCCCAAAGGTACAACAGTGATGTTTCTCTCATTAACACCTGTCATTTTAATGAAAAGATTCCGATAATAATGGCTTGGTGTTATGAAGACATCAACATATTCAGCTTCATCAGCAATCAATTTCCAGGCTTTGCTGCGATAAGGTTCGGTCATTTCGTCAATCCAGTCATCCTCATTCAGGAGGGAACAAACTACCCTGACAGGGATTCTTTTTTTAAGCTGTCGGGCTAAACCAAGTATAAGGGCATTTGAAAGATGAATGACTTCAGGTTTGCCGTCCTTTGAAAGATACTCCACTAGCCTGTCTATTTCCTTTTTACGGAAAGCATTATCTCCTTTTATCATGTTCAGTGTCAGTTCTTCCAGTCCTTCTGTACGCGTGGTCCCAGCCATTTTTGAGGCAAGCTTGAGCATCGGGCCTGAGTCAAATAATTTCTCCAGGAAATCAGGCATATTCTTAAGAAAAGGGACTTTCTCTCTCAGGTACATTGAAATTGCCCCAAAGAATATATTCCTGTCGAATTCATTGTCAGTTGTCTGACTGTCTGGAGGGAGGTAGAGCGGAACAGCATTTGCCCTTATGCCGTTAACCCGCCTGATGGCTTTAACATACAACATGTCGCGATAACAGTTGCCACAATAAAATGATCCTCCCGAGCCTGTTATCAGATAAATTATTTTCATATCACTAACCTTTCTTCTTTTCGCCAAAGGCGAGCAGCCGGCCATCTTCGGAAAGAATATAAAAGACGTCGGCTGTCACAACCGGAGAACTTGACACAGGCGCTCCGGTGTCGAAACTCCATAATTTCCTGCCGTCCTCCAGCCTGAGAATATAAATGCTGCCGTCAGTACTGCCAAACAATACTTTTGAAGGAGTAACTACTGCTGATCCTGTCACTCTGCCATTTGTCCTGAATCTCCACAAAATGTTCCCCCGGTCTGCGCTAAAGCAATACAGATACTTATTTTCACTTCCTGTAACGACACGGCCAGTGCTTATAGCAGGAATTGACATTACCGAACCCGGTTCCGGCCCGGCAAAGGTCTTCCATTTAATCTTTCCTGTTGCGAGGTCGACTGAATACACTGATCCGTCATAATCTCCGAAATATGCCATATCGCCTGACATTGACGGGGACGACGCCATGTAAATCCCGATATTTATGGTATCCCTTTCTTTTCCTGAAAGCGGATCAATAACTCTTATTATCCCATCGCATCCTCCGAATACGATCCTGTTGCCTGAAAAACTGGGAGCTCCGTTTATGTAATTGTCTGACTCTACCTTCCACAGAGGTAAGCCGGTTTCAGGGTTCACACAGTGAAGAAAATAGTCATAGCTGCCAGCCAGGATTCCTGTGCGCTGTCCGGAGGTCCATAAATTTGCAGATCCCATTATCTGATTGTCTGTGTGATAAGTCCACAGGAGCCTGCCTGAAGAAGCATCGACTGCCCTGAGAATGCCGTCTGTTGCCCCAAAAATGACCTTTCCCCTGTATACCATAGGCGGGGCTTCAATTGAACTGCCCGACTCAAACCTCCATTTAATAACTCCTCCTGTTGTGACTGCTGTAAGTGTGCCTTTGTCATTACCGAAGAAAATGGTTCCTTCACTTAAAACGGGTGATGATTTCGTTCGAACGCCTGTCGAGACACTCCATCTCAGCGATGGATGCTCAGGCAGTACATTATCTGACCTTCCTGAAAGATCGTAGCTCCCGCGAAAAACAGGCCATTCGGTTTTGACTGTCTGAGCAAAACCAGCACCATATTCTAAAAGAATAAATAGGATAGTAAGTAATGTTTTCATCATTATTTTTCTCGGTAGCGGCTAAGTGCTCCTGTCGGGCATATTTCAATGCATTTGTCGCTCATGGTTTTCAAAGTACTATCAAACTCTTCAGTAAGCGGTTCAGAAAGAACTGTTAAAAATCCCCTGTTGATAAAGCATAAAGCCTGATCATCCCTGTTATCTCCGCAGACTCTGACACATAAACCGCATTTTATGCATTTTGAATGTTCAAATATCAGGCCAGTCTGCTTGTTTATCTTTTTTTCAAGCGGTGTAGATATTATTTTACCGCGTGGATCTTTCACTCTGTATTCATCTGCAAGATCTCTTAATCTGCAATTGTCAGCAGCCCGGCAGTCGCAATGCATGCAATTCATTGATTCATTAACCGCGTCCTCAGGACTGTTTATCTCTGTGCACCGGATACCCTGACCTTCACATTCCTTCATCCATTCCTTCAGTTCTGCCGGTTCTATTTTACCGATGCGTGAGGAAAATCTCTGTTTCATGAGATTCTTCCTGGATGCAATGTCAGGCTTATGTGAATTTTCACTGCTATTCTCATTATTAATCAGTGCTTCATTGTTCACCTGCTTTGAAATATAAAGCTGAAGATTCCTTATGGAAACAGGCGAGTCAATTTTTTTTCTGCGGCAGGCATTTTCACAATATCCGGGGCATGTTTCACAAATAGTCCCTGCTGCGGTAAGCTCAGACTTAAACAACTCAGTTGCCCTGCCGAAGTCACCGGAAGCTATAATCCTGTTCATCAAGGGAATATTCAATCCTGCAGGGCAAACTATTCTGCATGGCGCCTCGCACTCCGCACGATGCTCGGAAAGAAGAAGCTCAATTGCATGTTTTCGCATCCTGACAACCTCTTCCCCGGCAGTATCAATATCCATTCCATCTTGAACCAGCGCTGAACATGAGGGAATGTATCTTCCTGAGAAATTATCCTTTACTATGCAAACAAAACATGAAGTATAATGGGGGAGGCCCTCTTTATGACAAAGGGTCGGAATTTTCACACCGGTCAGTTCAGCTGCCTGGAGTACAGTAATATCTTCCGGCACCTCAATGTCTGAATTATTTATTCTAATTTTTACCATTAATATTCAGAATTTCTATAGCATTTTCCGGACAGACGATTCTGCAGCTGTCGCATTTTGTGCAAAGATCATCGTTGATCACATGCTTCTCATAGGGAGTGAAAGGAATTGCTTTTACAGGACACTCCTGGGCACATTTTGTACAGCCGGTGCATTTATCATTTATGGAATACCTTATCAGTGCGCTGCATTTACCTGCAGGGCATACGCCCCTTGTGTGAGCTTCATATTCATCCCTGAAATATTTCAGTCCTGTAAGGACGGGATTGGGGGCTGTCCTTCCCAGTCCGCATAAGCTTCCGTTCTTAACGGCTACAGCAAGGTTTTCAAGTTCATCGAGATCTGACAGGGAAGCTTCACCTTTTGTTAGTTTGTCAACAATTGTAAGCATTTGCCTTGTTCCGGCCCGGCAAAAAGTACACTTTCCACAGGATTGCCTGTGAGTAAACTGAAGGAAATACCTGGCAATATCAACCATGCAATCCGAATCGTCAAGAACGACAAGACCACCTGAGCCCATCATTGCACCAAGTTTGTTAAGCTCCTCATAATCAATAGGCGAGTCTGCCATGCTTTCAGGTATGCATCCTCCTGAGGGACCGCCGACCTGCACTGCCTTGAACTTCCTGTTGCCGGCTACTCCACCCCCTATGTTTTCGACAATCTCCCTTATAGTTATCCCCATAGGGACTTCTATGAGCCCGCCTCTTGCAACTTTTCCGGCCAAAGCGAATACTTTCGTCCCCTTGCTTGAATCCGTGCCGATCGTGCTGAAAGCCTCAGGACCGTTATTAATTATCCACGGGACAGCGGCGAGTGTTTCAACATTGTTCACAAGTGTAGGGCATCCATAATATCCGTTTACAGCAGGATAAGGAGGCCGCAAATGAGGAGTGCCACGCCCTCCCTCAAGTGATGCTATCAGGGCAGTTTCTTCACCGCAAACAAATGCTCCAGCTCCTTCAAAGATCTCTGCGTTAAAAGAAAAACCGGAACCGAAAATGCTGTTTCCCAATATTCCTTTCTCATAGCATCTGTTAATAGCATTCCTTACCCGTGACACGGCAAGCGGATATTCTGCCCTTATGTAAAAGATTCCATGAGCTGCTCCGGTTGCATATCCTGCTATTACCATCCCCTCAATGATCCGGTAAGGAAATGACTCAAGAAGCATCCTGTCCATAAATGCGCCGGGATCTCCTTCATCCCCGTTACAGATGACATACTTCGTATCACTTTCACTTAGTTTTACAACTTCCCACTTCTTGCCGGCGGGAAAGCCTCCTCCTCCTCTGCCTCTGAGTCCGCTTACCCGTATTATGGATAATGAATCATCCGGACCGAGTTCCTTCAGGCATTTTCTGAGTGCGATAAAACCGCCGGAGCCTGAATATTCATCAAATGAATCAGGCTCCATTATGCCGCTGCAGGCAGTTGCAATATGCACCTGGTTGCTAAGGAAGGATTCAAGATATTGTTCTCTTTGGTTCAAAGGAAGATTAACGGGACTGGTTAATTTCCGATCAGACTGGAAAGTATCAATAATATCTCCAAATTTAAATCGGATTATTTTATTTATATTCCTGGGCATTAAATGTTTAAGAAGTATTTCCTCAACTTCTTCTTTATGTACCCTGGTGTATCTGGAACTTTGGTTGTCCTTCCCAACAATCTCCAGAAGAGGAGTCTGGTTGCACACACCAACACACCCTACTGGTTTGATTGTAATATTCAGGTCATAATCCTCTTTTACCGAAATCAGTTCTGAAAGTATTTCCTTGCTTCCACCTGCAACACAGCATGAACCAACTCCTATTCTTACTTCAGCATCTGCCTCTTTAATAGCACCAGTTTCATAATCTGAGGTACTATCATTCCGCCTTTCAAGAAAATCCTTGATTATTTTCTCCGGCTGAGTAGAATTTACATGGCCATAGGTTTTACCGTCGATCTGAACTACGGGGGCAAGTGTACAGCAGCCGAGGCACGCTACTTCTTCTATGGTAAAAAGCTTATCTGGTGAAGTATGTTCAGAATCCTTTATTTTCAGGAAGCGTCTGAAGGCATCGATAATTAGCGATGATCCCTTCACATGACAGGCAGTGCCAGTGCAGACCCTTATTGTATGGCTCCCGGAGGGTTCATGCCTGAACTGAGAATAGAAAGTGGCAACTCCCGAAAGTTGTCCCGGAGTGATGTCGGTTATCCTGCAGACATGACGGAGAGCTTCTTCGGGAAGATAATTGAACTTCTTCTGTATCTCCTGCAGAATGGGTATTACTTTTTCTTTTCCGGTTCCCGTGAACGCAATAATGCTTTCTACAACCTGTTTCACCTCAAGATTCTGGATGTGATTGCACCCGCAACCCGAATTATCAATATCGCTGGAACGCCTGTTCAATTTTTTGAAATGCAATAAAGGTTAGTCATTGATCTTATGAATATTTCGCCATCGGAAAAAGCAGGTGTACAATCTGTTGCTTCACCTAACGGAGATTCCTCAATAAGCTCATATTCAGAGGAAGCGTTGACTATGTGCATCACTCCGCTTCTGTCAAGAAGGTATACCTTATCTTCAGCCAAAATAGGGGAAGCATAGAACTGATCTCTGAACCAGTGAGTCCAGGCTGTGTCCGCTCTCTCTGAATAGTAGCAGGCAACATCTCCGTTGCCTGTTGAAATGAAAAGCAGTTCATCATTTGCCACGGGGCTTGAAACATCCGGCGTAAAATAGTTATCTTCCCATATAATGGAAGCCCCCGGTCCGGGTTTTATGGCAGCAAGCCTTGAATAATCCGTCACTGCATAAATCATTGTACTGTTTACCGCCACTGATGGTGCAACATCTCCCGAAAGACAATCTACTGACCACAGTTCAGTGCCTGTTTCGGCATCATAGCCCGTAACATCAGGATTCCCACTTATAATGACCTGCGGCTTGTTATTGAAATATCCTATTACCGGGCTTGACCATGTAGGTCGCCCTTTTCTTGATGTTTCCCATTTAAGCTCTCCTGTTTCTGTATCAAAACCCATAAGAGCAATTTTTGCATCATCGTCATACTTTAGATGAAGGGTGCGTTCATAGATTATGAGTGATGAAGAATATCCGTAAATGTTCTGCGGAATACCAATGTTCTTTGACCATTTTATCCTGCCGTCCAAATCAGTGGTCAGGAGGTTGCCATTTGCAAAAACTGCACATACAACTTCCCCGTTGGTTGCCACGGTTGAGACCGCCATACCTGATTCCATATCCATTTTCGGCAATTCCGCAGGCTCTCCGGGAATGTCAGATGCAGAAGCAGTCCATATTATGCTTCCTGAATTCCTGTCAATGCAATAAACCTCACATTGAAGGCCCTCTGCCCCGGTCAGAAATATTTTATCGCCCCAAATAACCGGTGAGCTTTTGCCTTGTTTGGGAATGGCAGTCTTCCATTTGATATTCTTCCCTTCAGATCCGTTCCATTCAACCGGATAATTGCCTCCACCCGCAATGCCACGGCTATCCTGCCCCCGGAAAAAGGGGAAGTTGGTTTTGTCAGGCTGAAAGGCAGCGGCCTTTGTCCCGCTTTTCACCCCGGCAATCTTTTCCTTTTCTCCGAAGGCCAGCGAACTGATATTTTTTCTGAGAGCGAAGGACGCAAACACTGCTGTTAAGAAAATAACAGCAGCTGCAGCAATAAGGGAATTTCTTGCGACTCTACTCCGCTGTGAAAAATCCGGAACAAGTCCAGGCTCACCAGGAATAGTTTTCTCATTTCCTGATATCAGTCTCTGGCAAATAATAAATACTATTGCGCCTGCAAGCAAAAGGTATGATCCAGTCTCTATCTGCCAGCGCGAAGAGAAATATGCTTTTCGGGCCATCAGGTCAATGGCTCTGACCTGTTGGGCATATTGAGCATTTGAGGGATCCCTGTCATACTGCTCCTTTGCTGCAAGCAGTGCAGGATTTTCGAGCGGATCAATTCTCTTGAGCTGTATTAAGCTGAATATCATCATCATAGCAACTATCAAAGTGAAGGTAACCGCCACATTGCTTATGTTACTCAGCATTCTTATATCTTTCTCATCTAATCTCATCCTTTGTCAAAGCTTTAGGTACCACCGGACAATATTTGAAACATCTTCCACAGCTGAAGCATTTTCCCTGATCTGGTTCATAACCAATTCTTTTCCTTCTAAACGTCAGGGAGAAAAGACCTATGCCCAGAGATAATCCCAGAAACAGGCCTGCCC
Organism: Bacteroidales bacterium; assembly: GCA_034005245.1. Classification (GTDB taxonomy): domain Bacteria; phylum Bacteroidota; class Bacteroidia; order Bacteroidales; family VadinHA17; genus LD21. The sequence continues at coordinate 6,074 of JAVEVC010000004.1, read as the reverse complement.
ATACAGATGCTTTGCTGAAACGTTGCAGCACTGAATTCTCCTGATTGAAGAGCTGCTCTATGGTCGTTCCCGACTCCTTGAAGGCAACAGCAGCATTTGATATCGCCACTGTGCCTGTTTCCTGTTCAGCTCTTATCTCCCTGGCAAGCCGTACATCACCATTAGCTCTGGCCAGGAGAGGCGATATTTTGTTGAGAAGAAGAGCGCCAGAAGCTGCAAATACTGGTATCAGGAGGAAATATATTACAAATTTCCTCCTTGATCTTTTACTTTTTTCCGCATTCTGAAGAGAATCCGACGGGATGATAGCGTTATAGGGGCATGCCTCCTCACAAAGCCTGCAGTTAGTGCATTCAGCAGGTGTTATCGTGAGATGCCTCCCTGCAAATCTTGAAAAAATACCCAGCAAGACACCATAGGGGCAAAGGAATCTGCAATAGGGTCTGTTAACAAAAATGCCGCTGACCAGCAATAATGATCCGAAAATGATCATGGTATAGGGGGCATCAAGCCTGAAGATCCCAACAAAGGGATCATATCTGCAAATAATGAACTGGCTGTCAGTGGAAGCGTAAAGTACAGCCAGCGCAAGATAAACGAAAGGGATAACACTGAGAAAAATATCGGCTTTCCCAGGAAGTTTTATTGGCCTGATCCCCGTCAACTCCTGTATCGCGCCTAAAGGGCATGCTCCTGCACAGAAAACCCTTCCGAAAAACAACGCAAAAACAAGCGGAATCAGAAAAAACAACAAGGCTGCCAGAGGAATTGAGTATCCCTCATTGAAGAGTGCCAGTGCAATATTTTGTACTGATCCCACTGAACATATGCATCCCTCCCTGTAAAAACCAAAATATGCTAGTGAGAATAACGAAACCCAGACAAGTCCCTGCCTTGAACGCTTTTTAACTGCAAACCATGTTGTAACAAAAAGTACCACAACCAGAATTGCAGCGTCGAAATAATCCCACGCCGGATCTCGCTGCACGGGAAACTGATTGGTGTGGTAAGTATATCCTGATTCAAATTCCGGCCTTGGAAACCTTTCCTGCGTATAGGCTATGGCATGCCATGCCAGCATAAGAAATAACAATATATATGGAAGATATTTTTTCAAATGCTTTTGTTAACTCTGTTTTTTAAGTTTGTCTTTCTCGAGATAAGGATGGTCTGCCGCAATTCTTGATATCGCATTTGAAGGACAGCTTCGGGCGATAGAGCATTCATTGCAGCCAACGCAGAGATCCTGACGGATCTGCATATATAATGAACCGTTGCCGTAATCAGCGCATCCTTTTACACATTTTGCACAGCCATCGCAAAGATCCTCGTCGATGGTATATTCAAAGTAGGGTTCTTCAACAAACCTGCGAGTTATTGCTCCAGTGGGGCATAGCTGATTTTCAGCGCCCGTGCTGATAACCTTTGTACCCTGCCTCAGGTATCCCCCGCAAAGATCACAATAGCCGCACATCTCAAATGCATGAAAGCACTTTACAGCCGAAGGAGTAAGAACACAGTTGGTCTTGCACTGGCCACACTGGGTACACTTCAGGGGATCGATCTGCCACACGTAGTTCTTTGCAGATACCCTGGTTGCAAGAGCTGCAGGAATAAGAACAACCGGTGCTGCAATAATAACCTTTCCCGCTTTTCTTACAAAATCCCTCCTGTTCTGATATTTGTTTCTGGCCTCTTTCATAACTTACTTTTTCCGGGGGCTGCAAAATGATTCACCGTTGCATTTACCAAAATCAGGGCATCCTGAGCAGTCTCTCCCTGTAACTGTTTTCCGTGATAACGAAGCAGCAATAAGGAAAAGAATTGCTGCCAGAGATATCCGTCCTGCATTCACCAGAAACTTTTTCCTGTCTGTTTTCATAATCCAGGTATGTATATAAAGATTTCCATAATTACATCACTAGTCACTGCCTTTCCTTTCTTTCAAAAACATATAATTTCGAATCAGCAGGATTGGCTGCGTATATTATCTGGTCACTTACCGCAAGGTCAAGCGGCACTGAAGCAGTAAAATCATTCACTGACGATACATATTCAATGAACTCTCCATTCATGTCAATAACCTTTATTCTGTTAATGCCTTTCTCCGCAGTCACCAGATTCTTCCCGTATTTCGTAAAATGAGCAGGATTGCAGCAGCCGCAAAATGATCCTGGTGCTGTGCCGGGTGTACCAAAGGAAGATATCATTGTCCCGCTGCTGTTCCATATCTCTAGAGTATGCTTTCCTGTATTGGCAGCTACAAGAGTGTTATCATCAGCCAGGACTACGTCAAAGTAAGGGCTGGGTATTACAAAATGATTCCCTGATTGCCCTATCATGCCTATTAAACCACCGTTCGTGTCCAGAATAAAAATCCTTTTGTTCACGGCATCAGCAAAAGCAATACGATCCTTACCCGAAAAAACCGAAGTAATCAGACTATTGGCTTCATAGGGTCCCCATTCTTCAATTATCCTGCCATCGGGACTTAGAATGATAATAATTTCCCCTGCTGCGGCATATATCACATTTCCACCATCAGCAAGAGCAGTTATTGGAGCGGATGTTTCAACATGCCATTTGCGGTTCAAATCCTTGCCATAACAGACTGCATATGAATCGCCTCCAACAATTATCTCACCTGAGAGTGTTGCTGCCACGCTTCTCAGCTTGCCGGCATCTATTGGAATTGTGGCCATCAAACTCCATTGATCTTTTGGCTGGTCTTCCTCTTCTGCATGACTTATCAGAACTTCAGAAGGCCTGTTATCCCTGAATGTTGCAGTATCCCATATCATATAAGCAACAAAAACAAGTATTACGAATACGGAAAAATACGCCATTAGTTTCCTTTTCATTTCATTAGGCTTTTCTCCGAAATATCAATGCATAATAGATTACGAGCATCGCGCATCAGCAACAATCCTCCGGCAATAGCCATTGGCCCCCAGGCTTCAATCCCGTCAAGCATTTTGTGGCTCGCGAGCATTTTTGCCTGAGTGCCTTCAATTCTGAACATAAAAAGGTTGCCGTCGTCATCAAGAAGGTACATTTTGTCTCCGCTGACTATATACGGCCCAAGTCCTCTGCCATACCTGTTTTCTTTGCCGCTTGACCAGACAGGTGTCAGCAGGTTGGATCGGTGCCAGCATGTGAGCTGCCTCTTGAGTTCTCCTCCGTTTTCAGGCATAAGGCACCATATATGCTCGTCTAAGAGTACAGGTGTCTGCTGATCACTCGAAAGGCCATTTATTGACTTGTGTTTTTCCAGTACTTCGGCAGTGTATATTCCATTCTCAAAATGAATTTTTATCCGTGCTCCTCCAGTGCCGTAAGCTCCGAATACTGCTATCTCATTATTTCCCAGATACAGGGGAGAAGCAGCAACAATTGCGGGACTCCATTCATCGGTTCTCCATAGCAGTTCTCCCGTATCATCGCGTTCGGCAGATACGCCGCAAACACCTCCCACGCCATGATAGACATACATCCTTTTACCATGTAATTCCATGGGCATTATTGAACAATGTGACATAAGAACTGTATCAGGATTTGGTGTTTCCCATAAGATCTTTCCTGTTTCGCAATCTACTCCGATCATCAGTGCTTTAGAGCCGGGAGCGAACACAGCAACACCATCATCTATCAACGGACACTGACCTGAATAGAAATCAGGTGTTATCGCGCCCTTGTTCTTGCCGGTAAGAGCATATTTTTTCTCAAGATCAAGCGACCAGCGCAATTCCCCGCTTACGGGATCAAGACACATTACGTGCGACCTGGGACCCAGTGTTACAAGATAATTGCCGGCTATTGCCGGTATAGTTCTAGAGTAACCATGATTTCTCTTGATGTCAACATAGTACCACCTTCTCCACAATTCTGTTCCTGAATTTAGCGAGAAACATCTCAGCATGTCTGCTTTTCTTCGTTCATCGTAATCCAGGATGTAAACCCTTCCATTATTGACAGCTGCACCGGCATAGCCTTCTCCAAGAATGGCTCTCCACACGACCGGCGGGCCAGTTGAATCCCAGGAATCTGCCAGGGGAGTTGTATCCCTGCTTATGTTATCGTAATAGGTACCCCTGAATCTGGGCCAGCTTCCGGAAATGTGCTCTTCAAGAATCCCCAGGGAATCAAAAAACTCACCGATTACAACTGCTTCATCCCGGGGCTTTATTTCAGGCCTGTTGTCCATACCAGGTAACCGCTCCGAAAGAAAGCTGTATTTATCTGTAAAAAGCCATAGCAAAAGAACTGCCGCAAGCACGGCCGCTATTAACCCAAAGATCCAATCTCTTTTTATCCTTTCAAGTATCATTTGCAAAAACGATAACAAGCAATCAGAATTCCGCCTGTGAAGTTACGGAAGTAGAATCTGAATTCTGAAAATGCATTATTTAACCTTTAAAGAATACACAGCCAGGTATTCGCCATGCCTTATGTAAAGTTTTCCCTTATCAATTACGGGATGAGCCCAGTAGGGTCCGCTTCCCTTTGTTATCTGAAACTTGCTGACGACATCAAGTTTTTCCGGCGACGGCTTTACCAGTCCGACATGCCCTGATTTTTCTTCGTAAATATAAAGCATCCCGTCGGCATATATCACCGAACCCTTGTTGTACCATTCTTTTATCCACAGAGTCTTGCCCGTGGTCCAGTCAACACATATCCACCTTCCCCTTGAGTTGGTATCATGAGTGGAACTGTAGACGTGATTGCCGATAAGCACCATTCCACCAACATGTGGATTAAGATCGGAATTTTTCCAGACAAGTGTCGGCGGCCCGCCATTCCAGTTGATCCTGATCTTGACAGCAACCTGCCCGTATCCATTTGCTGCCAGAAGATGTCCGTCCCGGTATACAGGTGTGTTAATATGGTTTCTTCCCCTGCTGACAGAATTCTGAGCTTCGTAATTAAATTTCCATAGAAGTTTTCCGTCTGAAGGATTAATGCCGATTATTGATTGAGTAGAAATTGTTACTATCATCCTCTTCCCATTATCATCAATTAACAGGGGATTAACATATTGGGTTCCTTCATTAACTGGCTGAGTCTCCCATACAACCTTGCCGTTTTCAGCATTTAAAGCAACCATTGCCGCTTTGCTCCCCCCCGGCGTGCCTATCACCTTGTTGTCAACAACCAAGGGTGACTCCGATATGCCAAAACGCGGAGCAGGAGAACCATACTTACTGAAATAATTTACACTCCAGATTATTTTGCCGTCTTTCCCGATACATACCATGTCGCCTGAACCGCTTACTACATAGATCTTACCATTGGCAACAGTAGGTGTGCATCGCGAATCAGGATAATTGGAATCGGAAGCCTTGCCGTAAACTGTTTCCCATTTTTTCCTGCCATCCTGAGTAAATGAAGTCAGTACGTCATTATTGCCTTTTCTTCCGGTGATATAAATTGCATCATCTGTTACCGCAGCACTTGAATATCCGGTACCCGCTTCATTGTTTTCCCATATCAGCGAAGGACCGGCCGCAGGCCAGCTTTTAAGCAGCCCTGCATCCTTGTATATGCCGGTTCTGCCTGGTCCTCTCCATTCATTCTGTGCGGAAACATCATTTGCTGAAACAATACACAAAATCAAGCAAATCAATGTGAAAATTGTTCCTTTTTTCATATACAATATCTTTTGAAATTTATAGAATGCGCAATATAAATAAAGCATAACAAAAAATCCTGAGCATGTGATAACAGCAACGTGTTTAGCACTGCAATTAAGGTTTTTTAACACAGTTCTTAAAGATTTGTTATAGCTTCTGAAGCGAAAACAGCGAAGGTATCTGATCACAACCTTAAGGATTTAACGTATATAAGTGCAAAGGTTGGATTTATATAAATCGCATATGCTCGCAGCAATCTGTCTGATATCCGCTATTTCTGATTCTGATATTTTGTTATAAAGCCGGCTTATTCCATAGCAAGCGGAGAACTGCCTGATTATCAACCTTACGAAGCCAAGGCTAACACCAGGATCAAGCCAGAATTGAAACATATTCCAAGAGCCCTTCTTAACAGATATATTAAATATTAATATAATTAAT